>JBJXGX010000126.1:0-4482 GCA_046160305.1 Burkholderiales bacterium | reverse complement strand
TGGTGGAGGCTACGCGCAAGGACCACTGCCCGAAGGGCCTGCGCGACTACGCCATCCTGCTGCTTCTTTCGACCTACGGACTTCGGGCCGGCGAGATCGCTCGGCTGAAGCTGGACGATATCGACTGGCGCGCCGATCGCTTCTGTGTCCTGCACACCAAGACCGCAACCCAGTCGCTCCTTCCGCTGCTGCCGGCGGTGGGGGATGCTTTGCTCGCGTACCTGCGTCGAGGACGACCCGTAACCGACGCCCGAGAGATCTTCATTCGCACCTGCGCACCGTATCGAGGCTTCGCCGAAGGTTCCAGTCTCTACACGGTCATACGCGGGCGGCTTGACGCGGCCGGCGTGCAACCCGTCGGCAAGCGCGGGCCACATGCCTTTCGACATGCGCGCGCCGTGAGCCTGCTTCGAGCAGGCGTTTCCCAAAAGGTCATCGGCGATGTGCTTGGGCACCGCTCGGCAGCCTCCACAACACCGTACTTGAAGCTCGCCACCGAAGAGTTGCGCAACGTTGCGCTGGAGATCCCGATGTGCACCGGGGAGACACAGTCATGAGAACCTGGCCTGACGACAACGGCGACGCCATCGAACGTTTTGTTCAGCAACTGCGGCCGCGCAACCGCAGCACGATCAGGGTCTACCGATGCATCCTGCTTGGCTTCCATCGCTTCGTGCAGCAGTCCAGTGGTGCCACCGCAATCAGCCCAGCAACCATCGAAGCATGGTTGCACAACCGTGCCACGTGTTGGCCGATGCATCTCGTGCTCCATCGCGCGCGAATTGTCGATCGGTTTCTGGACTACCTTGCATCCGAAGGATCGATCCCCGGCAACCCGCTCGAGCAGCTTCGAGTCCGCTATGGCCAGCGCGCTGGCGCACCGATCATCCGCGCACTGCTGGCGGCGGATTCCGCAGAGGCGCTCGAGGCACAGCGACCATTGCCACGGTTCGCGAGCTTCGTCGGCAGCTTCATGCGCGAACATGTCGAGCGCATGCAGATCCTCGGCCACCACTACGGAACCGAGACGGCGCGCTTCCTGCGCTTCGACAGATTCCTTCAACGCCGTCCCGACCTTGCTGATCAGCCTCTGGCGGTCTTGCTGCAACAATGGGCGGCCGAATCACCGACACTGAACCGCGCGTGCGAGTGCCAGCAAGTCGGGCGCAGTCTTGCCAAGGCCTGGCAGCGGATCGATCCGAGCGTTGAACTTCCCAAGGTCGATCGCCGCCTGTCTCGTCTGCTCGTGCAGCAACGGCGGCGCCCGTACATCTATACGCCGCAAGAGGTTCGCCACCTGCTCGACACCGCTCGCGCGTTTGCCTGTCCAGGTTCGCCGTTGCGCCCGCTCACGCTCTACACAATGATCGTGCTCGCCTACTGCGCAGGGCTGCGTCTGGGTGAGTTCGTGCGGCTCACGCTGGACGACGTTCATCTGGATACGGGCGAGATCGCGATTCGTGAGACCAAGTTCTTCAAGTCCCGAACGCTGCCTCTCACCGACAGCGTGATGGCGGCGTTGCGCGACTATCTGGAGGCGAGGCGGCGCGCGGGAGGATCGCAGGACGGCTCGAGCGGACTGTTCTGGCGTGGGCCGGGAGCCGCCGCAAGCTATTCGTACGTGATGGCCGAGCATCTTCTGGTCAGCGTACTGCGTCGTGCGGGCCTGAAGCCCGAGAAGGGTTGTGTCGGGCCGCGCATACACGACCTTCGACATGCCTTCGTCGTCAATCGCATGCTTGCGTGGTATCGAGCGGGAATCAATCCCCAGGCACGCTTACCGTACCTGGCCACCTACCTCGGCCACAAGGACATCAACTCGACGCTCGTCTATCTGACTGTCACGCAGGAGTTGCTGCAGCAGGCAAGCGAGCGTTTTCGGGGCTTCGCCGCGCACAGCCTGCACGCCGCGCAAGGAGGCTCCCAATGAAGCCGAACGACCCCTTTCCTGGTCTGCTGCATGCGTTCTTCTACGAGCGGCTTGTGCAGCAATGCAACGTCTCGGCTCACACGGTACGTTCGTATCGTGACACTTGGCGCCTGTTCCTTCGCTTTGTCGCCGCGCGTCACAAGCGCGCCGTTGCGGGCCTCACCCTGGCCGAGCTCACGGCCGCCGAAGTGGCCGCCTTCTTGCAGCACAGTGAGGTCGAGCGCGGCGTCTCGATCGGCACGCGCAACTGTCGACTCGCAGCGCTGCGCAGCTTCTTCCACTTCGTCGCCGAGCGCGAACCGGCGGCCATCGCCCAATGCGCCGAGGTCCTTCACATCCCGACCAAGAAGACCACCAAGCCCGCACCGTGCTACCTCGAGTCGAGCGAGATTGAGGCCATCCTCGCCCAGCCTGATCGCAAGTGTCTCGAGGGCCAGCGTGACCACGCGTTGCTGTCATTCCTCTACAACACCGGCGCGCGAATTCAGGAGGCGCTCGACGTTTGTCCGGCAGCGATCCGATTCGACACGCCGTTGTGCGTGCACCTATTGGGTAAGGGGCGCAAGGAGCGAATCTGCCCGCTATGGCCAGAGACCGTCGCGCTGCTCAAAGCGCTGCTCAAACGACAACCACGCGCCAACGATGAGCCGCTGTTCGTGAATCGCTACGGCGCGCCGCTTGGCGCCTCGGGGGTACGCTTCAAGCTTGCGCAGTATGTCGAGGCCGCCGCGCGGACCATCCCGACGCTGTCATCGAAGAAGGTATCGCCGCATCGATTCAGGCATGCGACCGCGGTTCACTTGGTCGCTGCAGGGGTCGATGTGACGGTGATTCGCAGCTGGCTCGGGCATGCCAGCCTCGACACCACCAATCACTACGCTCAAGCCAACTTGGAGACCAAGCGGGAGGCGCTCGAGAGGCTCGTCCCATCGTCCAAGGTCATGAAGCCACCGCGCTGGAGGCGCGATGCGAGCGTGCTTGCCTGGCTCGATTCGCTCTGAGGCAACACGGAAATAATCAGCAGGAGCAGACCCCAAGGGCGCGTGTCCACACGGGGGCGGCCAACGCATTCTGCACATTACTGGGTCCTGCTGATTACCACAATAATCGAGAGCTGACGGTTAGACCGGTATTCCGCGACGAAGCAAGGCCTGCTTGAAGATCGGCAAGAAGGTTTCGGTATTCTCCGCGAGCGCAAAGGCGCAGTAGGGGATAAGGCGCGTGGCATCGTCCAAGAAGGCGATCAGGTAAGTTTTGCGCCGGCCGCGTTGGAGCACGGCGACGCTGGGTCCGTGCATGACATCGCTCATCCACAGTTGCCCGGCGTGTGCGAAGGCGAATTTGCGCCGATCCTGATCGTTGGGCTGCTCGGGTACGGGCGCCATCAAACCTGCGCTGCTGAACAGCCGGTGCACGGTCGAGGGGGCGATGACCAAGCCGACCGGGGTCAAGCCGTTCTGGCGCGCGGTGCGAATCGCTTGCGGAATCGAGAGCGCCCGGTTGGCTTCCTTCAGGCCCAGCAACACCTCGGCGACCGCTTGGGGCAAGGCGCGCGTGCGGCCGCGATCGGCACGCGGCTTGGGGATGAGCGCCTCGAATCCGCCACGGCGATAGTCTTTGATCCAGTGGCGCAGCGTGTCCAGGGCCACGCGCGAGCGCTCAGTGCCGGGAATGACATAACGTTGCGCGGCTTTGTGGCGCAAGCGCGCGTACAAGCCGCGCGCGTTGGGCGGGTCTTGCAGAAATTCGGCGATCAGTCCGTAGCGAAACAACGCCACGGTCTGTGCGAACGGGTCATCGGCCATGCCAGCACTCCGGTGGTTGAACACAGGCCGCACGCTAACGCGGCGGAATCGGCGGGTCTGGCCCCAGGGATTGTTGGACCGCGCGCGCGCGGTCCCCGCCGCTCCTGCACCGGCGGCGGAATCCGAGCGGGGTGATCAGCGCGCCCAGATGGGCGCTGGCCATTGAGCGAAGGTGCATGAGCACATCGGTGCGGCCTAAACGCTGGCGCAAACCACTGATCGTGGGCGCGCATCCTGCAAGCTGCGGGGCGAACATCGCCACCACCGTGGGCAACAGCAAACGCACCGGCCTCAAGCGTCGGCGCACCCAGCGCACGGCGCTAGCCAAGCTCACCCCATCGGGACGCAATTGATCGGCGGCGGCCTCCACGCTGCGGGCATGTTCGACGGTAAGCACCACCGTTTCCACTTGCGCCAGCGTGCCGCGCAACCGCGCCGCCAGGTGATCGGGCAGCAGGCTGAAGGTGCGATGGCCTTGCGGGTAGTACCAGCGCGCGATGCGTGTTCCCGGCGGTTCGAGGCGCACGTAGGTGCCGTGGCGGGCAAACCCGCAGCCCCCGGGCGAATGTAACGGGCAACGCGTCAAGCTTGCCTGTCGCCAGAGTTCTCCGGTAACGTAGTCGGCGCCGGTATGCCCCGTCTGGAAACGAAGCTGCACCGGCAGGCCCGCGTTGGTTGCGATCCGGCGCGGGCCACCTCCCTTTTAGTGATTGCTCAGGCGCCCGAGCGTACTGCGCCTCGCGCATT
>JBJXGX010000125.1:0-16940 GCA_046160305.1 Burkholderiales bacterium | reverse complement strand
GTGCTGACCCGACCACCAAAGTGGGCGCCAAGACCAAACGACTCAAGGCCTGCGCCGATGATCGCTACCGTGCTCACATCCTCGGATTGGTCGCCCTGCAATGATTTCCTTCATGCAATTGCCCTGGCGCCTTGAACGGGACGGTCCGCCGCTGCATCTCTGCGCGTGCAACTTCGACGATCGGAATCGGCATGGCTTTCTCCTTGGCGGGATTCACGGTTTCAACAGCAGTTTCCCCAAGACAGTACCGCTTTCCAGCATTGTATGCGCGCGCGCCGCATCGGCAAGAGGCAGTCGGGTGTGGATCGGCGGTTGCAGACAGCGATCGGCCAGCAGGGCGATGAGCGCTTCGGTGGCGTTGCGGCGCTGCGTCCGATCGGCGTCGAACGCGTGCATCGAGAACGTGCGGAACGCGAGGCAATCGGCGAACCGGGGCTTCAGGGCACCGAGCAGATCGCCTGACGCCCAGCCGGCGAGCATGCCGTAGTGGATGAGCATGCCAAACGGCGCCAGGCGATCGAACTGTGCGAGGGTACCTGGACCACCGACCGGATCCAGAATCAGATCGACACCCGCCCCGTTGGTCAGCGCCTTCACCCGTGACGTGACGTCTTCGGTTCGATGGTTGATCGAAGCCTTGGCACCCATGCGTTCAGCGAATGCCGCCTTCTCGGGCGAGCTCACCACGCCGAGGACTTGCTTGCCCGCGACGCGCGCGAGTTGAACGATCGCAGAGCCCACGCCACCGGCTGCAGCCGGAACCAAGACGGTTTCGAACGGCATCCCTCGCGTTGCCGAGTGCAGCAGGTGCCAGGCGACTTGATAGTTGGAAAGACACGCCGCGGCATCCAGATCAACCGCAGCGGGCAGGCGATAGACCGCCTCGGCAGGCGCTGTCCGATATTCGGCATAACAACCGCTGCGATGTGGGAGCTCGCGTGCCGATACAAATACCGGGGATCCACATTCGATCGATGTGACGCCTTCGCCAATGGCTTCGACGATGCCACTCATTTCGATGCCGGGAATCGTGGGAAGCGGCGGCATCCAATAGTATTCGCCCCGACGCACGAGCACCTCGGGCATGCACACCCCGATCGCGTGCGCACGAATCAACACTTCGCCCGGCCCGGGGACTGGAGTCGGCATCTCGATGCATTCGAGCGCCTCGGGGGGTCCGGGCCGAGAAAGACGAATCGCTTTCATCCGGCCGTCGGCCGATCCTTGCGGCGTTGCAGGATGCGGATGACTTCACCAAAGCCTCGCAACGCTTCACGCACGGCATCACGCGATACGGTCGGCAACTGACAGCGCACCATGCACTCGGTTGCGCCGAGTTCGTCTTCGTACTGGGCGAGCTGTGCAGCGACGGTCTCGGGCGAGCCGACCACGAACATGTTCTCGCCCCATCGGCGCAGATTATCGATCGAATCATTCGCGGGATAGCTCGGGTGGAGCGATTTGTAGACATGCCCGTATTCGTGGCGCAGCCCGTCGGCGTAGAGCGTCCACGCCCGCTCGTCCGTCGCGGCGACGAATGCTTCACGGCGGAATGGTTGTTCGGCGGGCGGTGGCAATCCCGCCGCGGCACGTAACTCCAGGAAGAGTTTTCGCTGTCGAACAAGCTCGCCCAACGTCGCGCCGGGCCACATGACCCACGCGTCGGCCAAGCGGGCGATGCGCGGCAGCGCGATATCTTTGACCCCACCCATCCACAACGGCACACCGGTTGGGTTCACCGGAAGAGGGCGGATGCGTGCATTCTCAAAACGATGATGCCCGGTCGTATCGCTGACGAGTTCACCCGCCAGGAGCCGGCGAACGTGGCCGATCGAGCGCTCGTAAATAGCTACGCGTTGCTTATACGGAACGCCAAAGCCCGCATATTCATTGGGCATCCATCCCAGCCCGACTCCCAGGATGAATCGTCCGCCGCTCAGATTGTCGATGACGGCGGCCTCCTCGGCGATCGCCACCGGATGGTGAAGCGCGATCAAGGTGATGTCCGTTCCAACGCGAATCCGCTTGGTCACCGCGGCGGCCGAGGCAGCCATGATCATCGGACGCGGAATCCATCCGTCCTCCATGAAGTGATGCTCGGCAAACACGACCGCAGAGAATCCGTTCTGGTCGGCCCAGGCAATATCTTCAAGTCCATCGGTCATTACCTGCTGCGTGCGCTCGCCTTCGGCAACCTGGAGGCTGTAGTGCAGAGAAATTTTCATTCGCGTTGATTTTCGCCAAGTGGGTGCGCGCGTAGTCTATCGTAGGCCTTGAGTTCGGCTCCCGGACCATGAAGTCGTCAGACGATGCCCGCGCCGCCGCGAGCGCCTGCGCGCCCGATCTCACGAACGCGGTAAAGTTGCGGTTGCATGCGCAGGCGTCGCGCTTTTCGCCAGAGCCCGTGCATCCCGTTCCCCAATTCATAAAGGTCCGCGATGATCTACGAAATGAGAACCTACGATCTGAAGCCACGCTCGTTGCCTGAAGTCGAGAAACGCTTCGGCGAAGCCTACGAATATCGCAAGAAATTTTCACCCCTGGCCGCGTTCTGGCATACCGAATTCGGCCCGCTCAATCAGATCATCCATGTCTGGCCCTACCAGGATCTCGCGGAGCGGGCACGCATTCGCGCCGAGTCGGGCAAGGAAGGCAAGTGGCCGGCGAAGATCGGTGAGTTCGTCGTGCGGATGAAATCCGAAATCATGATGCCCTTCCCGAATTCGCCCGAACTGAAGCCGGCGAAGATGGGGCCGTACTACGAAATGCGCACCTACACGCATCCGGTCGGCGAGCTCCCCAAGATCATTCGTGCCTGGGAAAACGCACTCCCGGTGCGCACGGCCTTCGGACCTGTTTGCGCACTCTGGTATTCGGAGTTCGGCGGTCTGAATACGTTCGTGCATATCTGGCCCTACGCCTCGATGGCGCAGCGCGACGAGATTCGCGACAAGGCCTATGCGACCGGAAATTGGCCGCCTTCGGTGAAGGACGTGAAGGACGGCGGCAAGGGCTACGATCTGCTGGTGCAGGAGAGTAAGCTGCTCTTGCCGGCCGCCTTCTCACCGCTGCAGTAACGGGCAAAGAGGGGCATGAACGGGAGTCCGCGCCACGCAGCGCGGATTCCTATACCGCTATACCGTCAGATACTGACGCACGATGCTCTCATCGGCACGCAGATCAGCGGGCGTGCCGGTGTAGCGGACCTCGCCTTTTTCAAGGATATACACGCGATCGGCGAGAGCCATCACGAATCCCAGGTTCTGTTCGGCCAGCACGATCGAGAGCCCGGTTGCCTTGAGTTCGCCCACACGCAGGCGAAGCTGCTCGACAATGAGCGGCGCGAGTCCTTCCGAGGGCTCATCCAGCAATAACAGCTCCGGGTTTCCCATCAGGGTGCGAGCAATGGTGAGCATCTGTTGCTGTCCGCCCGACAGCACCCCACCGCGCCGGTCACGGATCTCGGCCAGATCGGGGAACAGCGCGAATACCTGCTCTTCTCGCCAGGTCGATTTGCCGCCCGCGCCAGATCGCCGTGCGATGTCGAGATTCTCCCAGACAGAAAGCTCGGGAAAGATGCGCCGATCCTCCGGGACGAAGCCGATGCCGAGTCGACAGATCCGGTGCGGCGGAAGAAGGGCGATGTCACGGTCCTTCCAGACGATACGACCTTGCCGCGCGGGCGTGAGCCCGATGATCGAGCGCATGGTCGTGGTCTTGCCGACCCCATTGCGACCGATCAGCGCCACGCATTCTCCGGCCCGCACCTCAAGCGATACGCCGAACAACACCTGGCTCAAACCGTAGGCGGTGTGAATGCCTTCAACGCGAAGATCAGGCATGGGTCCCTCCTCCGAGGTATACGCGCCTGACCTCCTTGTCGTTGCGGACCGCATCGGGCGTCCCCGAAGCGATGATCTCACCATGGTGCAGCACCGAAATCCGCTCCGCGATACCGAACACCACCGACATATCGTGCTCGGTGAACAGCAATGTCAATCCACGCGCCTTGACGATATCGCGTACGAGTGCGATCGTTTCGCCGGTTTCCTGTGGCGACATGCCGGCGGTCGGTTCGTCGAGCAGCAGCAAGCGCGGTTTCGATGCCAATGCAATCGCGAGCTCAAGCTGCTTCTGCTTGCCGTAACTCAGCTCACCGCCAATCCCAGCGGCCTCGTTCGGCAGGCCCACGAGCTTCAACAGGTCAGCGGTTTCCTCACGATGCAACGAGCGGCCGGGGCGGAACAGATTCCATTGCTGGCTTTCATGGGCGATCAGCGCGACCTGTACATTCTCGAACACGGTGAGGCGCGGATAGATGTTGATGCGCTGGAACGACCGGGCGATGCCCATCCGAACGATTTTCTGCGGCGGCAGGCCGATCAGCTCGCGCCCTTCGAATGAGACGTTCCCCTGATCGGGGCGCAGATGCCCGGTGATAAGGTTGAAGAACGTGGTCTTGCCGGCACCATTGGGGCCGATCACGGCGTGCGTCTCGCCGGTCGCGAGCTCGAACGCGACATCGCGCGTAGCGACAAACCCGGCGAACGATTTCCACAGGCCGCCGATCTTCAGCATCGTGCTCATGTGCGGCTCCGGTACGCCTTGAGCCGGCCGGCCAGGCCGACGAGCCCCTCGGGCAGAACCATCACGATCAACAAGAGAATGAGCCCGAGCACCGTCGGCCAGTAGGTCGTGTATTGATTCGTGAAGACCTGCAGGAGGTAAAGCACCGCGGCGCCGACGATCGGACCCACGAACGAATGGATGCCGCCAAGGAGCACCATGATCAGCACCTGGGCCGATTCGGTCCAGAAGGCGTTCTCGATATACATCCCGCGGTGATACATGCCGAACAGCGCGCCGGCCAAGCCACCGAACGTACCGGCGACGGTAAAGGCGGCCCAGCGCATGTGACGCGTGTCCACGCCGATGAAGCCCGCGCGGATGGCGTTCTCGCGCACGGCGACCAGGGTGAGTCCGAACGCGGACTGGCAAATCATCCAGAGCGCCGCGATCCCGCCCGATACGACGACCAAGGTGAAGTAGAAATAGCTGGTGTGATTGGCGAGCGCGGCCGGCAGCTTGATGCCGGTGAAACCATCATCGCCGCCGGTCACTTCCTTCCATTTGAACGCGACACCCCACACGAGCATCGCGAATGCCAAGGTCAGCATGGCGAAATAGATTTCGGTGAGCCGCACGCAAAAATAGCCAACCACCGCCGCCACGATTCCGGCGAGGACGACCGCGGCCGGCAGACTCAGGGCGAGTGGCCAGCCGTACGTCGTGAGCAGGATCGCGCACGCATAGCCACCGATGGCGAAGTAGGCGGCATGACCGAACGACACATTCCCGGTGAAGCCGATGAGGACATTCAGGCTCAAGGCGAACAGTATGTAGATCAATACTTCCGTCGCGAGATCCACCGCATAGCGGCTGCCGGCAAGCGGAAGCAGCGCAAGCAGAATGAGGATCACCACGGCGGCGATCAGATGATTGCGCTTTGGCATGGTCAGTGCCCCGCTTCAGGCCGGCCGAGCAATCCCCATGGGCGTATCAGCAGTACAACGAGCATCAGCAGGTACGGCAGCACGTCCTGCCAGTTCGGCACCCACACGGTACCGAACTGGACGACGAAGCCGAAAGCGAGCGCACCGAGAAAGCTGCCCCACATATTTCCAAGGCCGCCGATGATGACGATGATGAAGCACTCGTTGATGATCGTCGCATCCATGCCGGGCGCGAGTGCGATCCGCGGTGCGGCCAGCGCGCCGCCGATTCCGGCCAATGCCGAACCGATCGTGAATACCGCGGTGTACACCATCGGGACATTGACGCCGAGCGCCGAGAGCATTTCCCGATCCTGGGTGGCGGCGCGCACGATGCGGCCCCAACGCGTACGGTCGACCAGAAGCCACATCGCGATCGCGATCAAGGGACCAATCGCGCAGAGGAAGAGCAGATATTGCGGCAGCAGCACGAAGCCGAAGTCGACCGCGCCGCCCAAGCCCGGCGGATAACCCACCGAGTATTGGTCGGTACCCCAGATCATCTTCGCGGCGTCACTCATCAGCAGCACCAGCGCGAAGGTGAACAGGAGCTGCATCAGATGCTCCTTGTCGTAGAGGCGCTTGAGCAGGAGCCGCTCGATGGCGAGCGCAATGACCGCAAGGCCCGCGCCCGCCGCGAGCACCCCGATATAGAACGGGGCCCCCCACGACTTCGTCACGGTGAAGATGATGTAAGCGCCGAACATGTAGAACATGCCGTGCGCGAAGTTGATGACACGAAGGACACCGAAGATCAGGTTGAGTCCGGAGGCAATAACGAACATGTTCATGGCCAGGGCAAGGCCGTAGAACGCATTCAGGGCGAACATGGTGGTATTCATCGATCGTTATCGGCAGGCATGCGGGCGCGATGAACCCCGCACCGTTGCCAATGCAGGGAACGCGGGACGACGCGGGAGGTCGCTACTTGGGCTGGATGTACTCGACCGGATCCATCATCCGGTAGGCGCGCCCGGCTTTCTTGATCATCGGACCCCAGAACTGGCCGGTGTTGGCCTGGTGGGTCTTCGGATCGATGGTGAGCGGTCCGACCGGCGTCTTGAGCGTCATGCCTTCGAGCGCGGCGGACATCTTGTCGGCATCGGTGGATTTCGACTTCTCCATCGCCGCGGCCGCGAAGTGCACGCCGATGTATCCGAGCAGGGCCCACTGCGGCGTCTCCGGTGTGCCAAGTTTCTTCGCGAGCCGGGTCTGGAAGTCTTTGTGGGACGCGTCCTGTGCGTGGTACCAAAGCTCGTACGTATTGGAGATCACGTTGTCCGGATAGTCGTCTTTCAGCTCACCGGCGATCTCGTGCGAGGCGATCTCTCCACCTGAGATCCACTTGATCTTGTTGAAAAAGCCAAGCGGCTTGGCTTGCTTCACCCACGAGACGAAGTGGGGCCCCCAGAGACCCGAAATCACGCCATCGCAGCCTGCGGCCATGACCTGCGGAATGAACGCATTGAAGTCTGTTGCGCCAAGCTTGGGCTTCAGAGTCAGGATCACCTTCGCGTTAGGCGCGTACTTGGGCAGCGATTTCAGGATACCCGCCTCGAGATCGTTGCCATAGGCGTAGTCGAGCTGCAGGTGGCAAAGCCTGTTGAGCTTGTACTTGCCGACCAGTTGGGCCATGGTGTCGCCTTCGAAGTCGGTGTTCGAAGCGGTGCGGAACACATACTTGTGCAGCTTGTCGGTGGTCATCTGGATGGTCTTCGGGATGGTCGAGATGTAGACCACCTTCTCCTGCTTGGCGACCTCCGACATGCCAAGCCCCACCGCGGAGCTGAGGCCGCCCAGCACGATGTGCACGTTGTCTTTGGTGATGAGCTCTTTCATCGTGGACGAGGCGGCCGACGGATTCATCTTGTCGTCCCGCTCGATCGACACCACCTTGCGCCCGAGGATGCCGCCCTTGGAATTGAGTTCTTCTATCGCGAGCTGGTGGCCTGCCATCGCGGGCACGCCGTAGACGGCGCCTCCACCGGTGAGCGGGTACATCGCACCGATGCGGATCGGCTCCTGCGACAACGCCGTCCCCATCGTCATGGCACAAGCAATCAGCAACAACAATATGCTTCGTATCATGCTGTCTCTCCTCCTTGCTTGAAACTCGATGTCTCGAACCGCGATCGTGTCTCGATCACCCGTGTTCATGGAGCATGGGACCGGCCCTGGGCATTGCGCGAACCGCGGCTGTCCTCGCAACGATCAAAGCATACTCCGGATCCGGGCCTGATAAGGGAATGGCTCGCTTGGGTTCGGCATCGGATGCCGCCGGACGAAAAACGGCCAACGCGATCAACGCAGCTCAGCGCCGCACCATCGCGAGCGAACCTTCCTCAAGAAAAAAACTAACCATCCGCGCCGCCACGCCGTTGAACATGCCGATCCCGGTCTGCGTACGACATCCCAGGCGTCGGGCTGCCTCGAGCATCGGTGTCACCTCGGGCGCGGTAATCACGTCCGCGACGAACATGGTCGTGGTGAATTTCTCGAACATGACGGGATGCGGATCGCCCGGTTTCATTCCCGCGGGCGTGGCATTCACGATCAATGAATAGCCGGTGGGGTCGGCTGATCCGATCTGCACTTTGCTGCCGTGCTTCGAGCGCATCGTATCGATGAGCGTATCCCGGCGTTTCGCGTCGGAATCGTGGATCGACAGCGAGGCGACATTGGCATCGAGCAGCGCCAAAGCGATTGCCGTGCCCGCGCCACCGGCACCGACCTGCAATGCGCGCTGGCCCTTGGTCTGACAGCCGGCGGCTTCGATGCCCGCGATGAATCCTAGTCCATCAAGCATCTCGCCATGCCAAGTGCCATCCGGATTGCGGCGCACCGTGTTGACCACCCCGAGCAGGCGTGCCCGCTCGGAAGTCGTTGCACAAAGCCTGGCGACCGCGAACTTGTGCGGGACCGTTACGATCAAGCCATCGATATTTTTTGCAAGACTCGCGCCGCGGACAAAGGCCTCGAAGTGATCCGCGGCAATGTGAATCGGCACCACGACCACGTTGCAGCCCTTGGCTTGCAGAATTCTCGTGACGATGCCGGGTGATTTCACCTGCGCGATCGGATCGCCGAGGACGGCGATGATGCGTGTTTCGCCATCGAGGGTTCGGAGATCGGAGGCTTGGGGGTTATTCATGGATTCCTTCGGGGCGGGTGCCGCACATGCGATCGCGTCGCAGAAGGGCGGTAGGGGTGAATGATAATTTCGACCATAGCATTCTCAGGCGCAGATCGAAACCCGACATCATGGAGTTCTCGCTTTCCCCCGAGCAGCGCCTTTTGATCGACACGGTTCGACGCTTTATCCAGAAGGCGCTGCAGCCGATCGAGCAGCAGGTCGAGGAATCGGGCGTGCTCGACCCGGCGCTTGCGCGCGCCATCCACGAGAAAGCGAAGGCGCTTGGCCTGTACGGAATGAACGTCCCGGAGCGTTTCGGCGGCGGCGGGCTCTCGGCGCTCGACACGATGCTGGTTGAAGAGCAATTCGGCCATACCACCGACATCCTGATTCGCCGCGCGTTCGGCAATCTCTATGAAGTGCTGTTTGAATGCAAAGGGGCGCAGATCGAGCGGTGGCTATTGTCCGAGGTGCGGGGTGAGCGCGTCTGCGCGTTGGCGTTCACCGAGCCCGGTGCCGGGTCGGACGCAGCGGGTATCGCGACGCGGTAAAGCGATCGGCGACTACCAGATGATCCAGCAAATGTTGGCCGACAGCGTGATCGAAATCAATGCAGCACGGTTTGCCGTCCTGCATGCCGCGTGGATGATCGACCAGGGCGCCGACGCACGCGACTGGATTTCCAGGTGAAGGTGCAAGCCGCCGAAATGCTCGGTCGCATCACCGATCGCGCCGTGCAGATCCATGGCGGCCTGGGTTTTTGCAAGGATCTTGCGATCGAGCGCTACTACCGCGATGCCCGCATCTTTAGGATCTTCGATGGCACCTCCGAGATCCACCGCATGGTGATCGCGCGGAGCGTCTTGAAACGTGGCGACGCCCTGTTCGATGTGAATCGTCGAGGGCGGGAACGGCGTTCCGCTCCCGCTGATCAAACGCTACGCCGCGCGAAAGCCGGGAATGTCGGGTGGTGGGTAATAGGCCTTGCCACCGAGCGCATCCACCCGATCCCAGAACGCCGGGCTCACTGCATTGCCGACCTTTTCGAGATCCGCGGCCTGCCGCCAGAGGCACCAGGAATTCGGATGCAACCGGCTGGCTTCCGCGAGATGGCGATCGCTTTCCGCGGTTCGACCTTTCTCGCGCAACCACACGCCCAAGCGAAAATGCGCGAGCGCGAGAACGATGTCGGTGGTGATGCGTGGCTGCTTTCTCGCAACGGCCTTCGGGTCGAGCGCATGCTTGCCGGTTCGCACCCAGTCGCGTACCGCGTCCAGATAGAACGCCCGGGCATCCGCCCGCGCGGCAAAATCTTCCGGCGAGAGCACTTTCGTGACGCGATCCATGTGTCGAAAATGATCGGTCGATCCGGCTGTTTCGGCCGGACGCACGATCCTGCCGCGCTCATCGATCCACACCGCCTGCGGCACATTGACCATGCCGTAGAGCGCGGACACACGATGCTCAGGGTCGATCAATGTCCAATACGTCGCGCCGGATTGCTCGATCCACGATCGCGCCTGCTCGGCGCCACGGCTTTCCTCGGCCACCGCCACCACCATGAAGCCTGCATTCTTGAGATCGTCGTACAAGGCCTGCCACACGGACAGATCGAGTCGACAGCCTCACCAACTCGCCCACGTGGTGAGAAAAACCTTGCGCCCGCGCAGGTCCGACAACGTATGCGGCTTGCCCGTCAGATCAGGCAGGGTGAAATCAGGCGCGAGGGTTCCGGCGAGCGCGGTGTTCCGATCGTGGGCGCTCGCGCCGAGGACCCAGACCTCCTTCGCGTCATCATGGACGATCGGCGCACCTAACCGCTGCCAGAATGCCGCGACATCGACCTTGCCGCCACGCACGGCGTTGCCGGCCAATGGGACGCAACGCTCATCGCGGCACATGCCCTCCGGTTTCAGGGTCCAGCCGGTCGCGCGCTCGGCATCGCGCACGTCCAGCCAAAGCCCATACGAGGCGTCGACTTCGATCACACTGTCTTCAGTAAGTATTGTCGTCATGCATTGCACTCCCGGCTGAAACGACTTGAACACCAAGTACACATTCTACGGTTCGCGATCAATTCGCGTCGCGTCTTACCCCAGCAGCAAATTTGGCAATACAAGGGAAAGCCACGGCACGAAGGTAATGATCGCAAGTGCGATGATGTAGATGATAAAAAACGGCATCAGCCCCTGCACCACGCGGGTCGACGAGACGTTGAAGATGCTGCAGCTTACAAAGATGTTGAGGCCGAAGGGCGGAGAGAACATGCCGATCGCAAGGTTCACGGTGAAGATGATGCCGAAGTGGATGAGATCGACGCCGGCATGCTGCGCGAGCGGCCAGAGCAGCGGCGTGAACAGCACGACGGCCGAATTCGGATCGAGAAACATGCCCACGATCAGGAGAACGACGTTGATCATGATGAGAACCATGACCGGCGACAGGTTGAGCGGCTCGAAGACCGCGACCAGTTTCTGTGGAACCGATTCGGCGGTGAGAACCCAGGCGAACACACCGGATGCCGCGACGATGACAAACACCTTCGCGGTAAGCACGGAGGTTTCCCGGGTGATCACCCAGACGTCGCGCCAGCCAAGCTCGCCGTAGACGTACACGCTCACCAGTACCGCGTACACCGATACCGCCATCGAGGCTTCGGTCGGCGTCATGAAGCCGCCGTAGATTCCGGCAAATATCAGCACCGGTGCGCCGAGCGTCCACACCACCTCGCGCGATGTACGGACGATCTCCTCGAGACTCCAGGTGCGCCCGGACGTAATCTTGTTCTTCAATGCGAACCAGACGCAGTACACCGCGGCACACAGTCCAACGACGATGCCGGGCAGGAAGCCCGCGAGAAACAGCTTCCCGATCGATGCGTTCGTCATCACCGAGAAGAGAATCATCGTGATACTGGGCGGAATGATGATCGCGATCGCACCCGATGAGGTGATCAGACCGAGTGAGAATTTTTCTCCATAGCCGCCCTTCAGGAGCGCCGGATAGAGGATCTTGCCGAGCGCGGCAACGGTTGCGGAACTGGATCCGGAAATCGCGCCGAAGACCTCGGCGGCGGCCACGGTGGTCAACGGCAGGCCACCTGGTACGCGCCCAAGCAAGGCGGAAATCCAATTGATGAGACGGGCGGACATGCCGCCTTGGCCCATCACGCCGCCGGCAAAGATGAATCCGGGTACTGAAAGGAGGACAAGCTTGTTGATGGAGCCGGTCAGACCCTGGATGACGACATCCATCGAGACGCCTTTCCAGGCCATCCCGGAAATCGCCAAGGTCAGAAAAATCATCCAGAGCGGAATGCCAAGAAACAACATGACAAACGCACCGATGGCGATCGCAGTCAGCATCAGAGCGTGTCCGGCGTTGAGCCTGTGTTCGCCTGACGCGCGCGATGGCGCCCGGAGAGGAGCGCGACGAATGCGCTGAGATAGGCGAGCGCCATGAAAGCAAAACAGAGCGGGATCGCGAGATACAGGAGCCAAGCCGGGTGATACCCGCTAGGCAGCAACTCATCGAAGCGTACCGCCTGCAGCATGCTGTCCAAGCCGATCTTGGCGGTGAAAACGCAAAGGCCCAGGCCAAGCAGCATGATGAAGCCATCCATCACCTTGCGAACCGAAGCGGGCATGCGCACATACAACGCATCCATCGCGATATGGTCGTTATCGAGGCACAACGATACCGTGCCCAGATAGACGAGCCAGATCAACAAAAGGCGCAGAAGATCATCGAGCCAGGCAATGGCGATACCAAGCTGATAGATGATCATCGCGATGCTGGTCGCTGCGATCAGCACCGCACAGATGAACGCCGACAGTTGGTTGGAGAGGTATGCAAGAAATTGCACGATGCGATCGAGCGGTCGAAAGACCGCCGCACCGCGCCGATCGCCTGCATGACCCACCGATCCTCCGGCGCCAACAGGGGGATTGGACACAGCGCCCGCGCCGGCTACTTGTTGAAACTTGCCTGATCCGCCCGGAGCAACTTGACGATCGGACCGCGCTTGGGGTCGTCATTGAAGCTTTCCCACACGCCTTTGAACGCGAGATCTTTCATCTTCTGCACTTCAGCCGCCGGCATCGTGGTGACCGTAATCGCCTTTCGCATTGCCTCGAGACTGTCGGCCTGGGACTTGGTGTAGGCCGGATCGGCGAATGCGATAGTGTCCCGGCCTGCCCGGGTCACGGCTTCCTGCAGGTCTTTCGAGAGACCATCGAACCATTTCTTGCTCACGATGACGGCCGAGACGAACGCGAAATGCTCGGTGATCGTGTAGAACTTGGCCGCCTCGTGGAGTTTCATCTTGAAAATGACATCAGGCGGATTCTCCATGCCATCGAGCGTGCGCTGCTGCAACGCGGTGTAGACCTCGCCCAGTTCCATCGGGCGGGCCACCGCATTCCAGTCTTTATAGGCGCCGACCCGAGGCGGGGATGGAATCACGCGAAATTTCTTGCCTTGTATGTCGGCGAGCTTCGTGACCGGGAAATTGGTGAGAAAGCTCTGTGCCCCGATGCCGTGAAAGCCAAGGACATGAATGCCTCGCTCGGCTGCGGCGGCGATCATCGCGGCCGCTGCCTTGCTTTGCGCGGCGAACGCGGTGATTCTCGCCGGCTCGCCGGGCAGGAGAAACGGCAGATCGAACAGACCAAGCTCCGGGACGACCGGCGAGAGGAAGCCGGCCGGCAGGATCATTCCATGGACCGAACCGGCCTGGAGTGTTCGAATCATCTGGGAGTTGTTGCCGAGGGACTCGCCATGATGAATGGTGGCCTTGAAGACACCGTTGGAGTACTTGCCGAGGAGCTCCCCCAACTTTTCATTCGCGGCGGCCTGCGCATCGTTCGCCGTGCCGTTGCCGATGCGCAATTCCTGCGTGCCTTGGCCGAATGCGCCACCTGCAACGCAAAGTGCGGCCAACGACACGATCATTTTCCGTAGACCCTGCATGACGCCTCCAGTGTTGAAGCCGCGGTTGATGCCGCGGTTGATGCCGATTGCCGAAGTGGGGTGGCTCGGGTATTTTGGCGGTACTCGCTCCAATTGAGCAACTGCTAATTGGAATCGGACTGGATGGAGGCGAATCATGTCAGGATTCGAAGGCTTTCCCGGCGGCGACGTTCGCGCCAAACTCGATCATCCGGTGATCGATGCGGATGCGCATGTGGTCGAGTGCGATTTCGCGCACCTTGATTTCGTACGCCAGCTCGGTGGCGAGAGAATGGTGGACAAGGTTTCCGCCGTGATCGCGGCGGCGGGCCCAACCGTGCGCGGCTTCTGGTGGGGCATCCCGTCGGGCCCGCACACCGGCGATCGTGCCATGGCGCAGTTGCCGCGCTACCTGCGTTCGCGCATGGACGAGCTTGGCATCGATTTCGGCCATTGCTATACGACGCGCGGCCTGAGCCACCTCTACATCGTCGACGAAGAAGCGCGACGGACGAGCTGTCGTGCGCTCAACATGCTTTATGCCGAAATGTATGCCGAGGTCGGCGATCGCCTGCGGCCCGTCGCGGTGATTCCCACCTATTCGCCCGAGGAAGCCATCGAAGAGCTCGAGTTCGCGGTGCTGAAGCTCGGCCACAAGGCGATACACATCGGCACCGAGTTGCGCGGGCCCGCACGCTCGGCAACCGGCAAGGACCCGTTTCTTCAACCGACGCAATCGACGCGCTCGATCGTGATGGATTCGCCCTACGACTTCGATCCGTTCTGGCGCCGTTGCATCGAATTGAAGGTGACGCCGGTCTGCCACACGTCTTCGCGTGGCATCGGCTATCGCGCATCGCCCAGCAACTATGTTTTCAACCATCTTGGTGATTTCGCGAACGGCGCGGAGTTCTTCTGCCGCTCGCTTTTCTTCAGCGGCGTGACGCGCCGGTTTCCCGGGCTCTCGTTCGGGTTTCTCGAAGGCGGCGTGGCCTGGGCCGTCAATCTGCTGAACGATATCGTCGAGCATTGGGAAAAGCGCAATGTCAATGCCCTGGAGAAGAACCTCAATCCCGATCTGCTTGACATCGATCTGCTCGAACGTCTTTTTCGCGAGTTCGGCAGTCCGCGGTTGGCACCGGAACGAATCCGCGCCAATCCGCACGGTCAACTGATGATCAAGCGGCCCGACCCGTTCGATGAATTCGCGGCCTGCGCGATGACCGAGATCGGGACGCTGAAGTCGTTGTTCGTCGATCCGTTCTACTTCGGTTGCGAGGCCGATGATCGAATGATCTCGGTGGCGTTCAATCGACGACTCAATCCGCTTGGCAAGGTGCTGAAGCCGGTGTTCGGCTCCGATATCGGCCACTGGGATGTCCTCGATGCGACCAGCGTACTCAGCGAGGCATGGAATCTGGTGAACAGCAAGTTGCTGACCACCGATAATTTCCGCGATCTCACGTTCGTGAATCCGGCGATGATGCACCTGTCGATGAATCCGGACTACTTCGAAGGCACGGTGCTGGCGGAGGCCGCGAAGGGATTGCTCAACGCGGTCAAATAGAGGACGCCCATGCCCCGCACGTTGATTCGAAACGCGACCGTCGTCACCGTCGACGGCACCCGGCGCGTGTTCCCTGCGGGACACGTGGCGATCGACGGCACGCGCATTGCAAGCGTGGGTCCGGCCGATTCTGCGCCGGCGGCGGCAAACTTCGATGAAGTCATCGATGCGGCCGGATGCATCGTGCTCCCTGGCCTCATCAACATGCACCAGCACCACTGGTACACGCTCTTCAAGGGCGGCGCCGATGGCATGTTGCTCGAAGACTGGGTAACGGATTATCTGCTTCCGCTCAGCTTGCAGCTCGACGAGAACGCATATCGTCTCGCCGCAATGGTGGCCGGCATGGAGATGCTGGCGACCGGCACGACGTGTTCGCTCAATCATTCCGTCGCCACCACTTCGCCCGCGCTCGTGAAGGCGCAAATCGAGCCGCAGGTCGCGCTTGGCATCCGGCATGTATTTGCCAAGGAGCTTCGCTGCAACACGCCCGGCAATCCGCATCATCCGATGTCGCTTGACGAGTCGACCGCGGTGTTCGAGGAGGAAGCGCGACGCTGGGACGGCCATGCCGACGGTTTGGTTCGGGTGGCGATGGTGATCGAGTCGGCAGCGCACTGGGTGGCTGCGGGGATGAGTACCGAGTCGTTAATCGTCGCGGGCTATCAGCTGGCACGCAAGCTCGGGCTGCGGATCGCCGATCACATCTCGGGCGGGACATTTTCGCTCGAGAAAGGCATGCTCAAGTACCTGCGCGAGACCGGTCGCACCGACACGCGGTACCTCATGCAGCTTGGCGTGCTCGATGCCCACTGGATCCTCAAGCATGGTATTCACGCCACCGACCTCGACATCGAGCAGATCGCGCGGGTTGGGGCGAGCCTCGTCTACACCCCGACCAGCGAATCGATCCGCGGCGGCGGGATCGCACCGTTCGCACACGCGCACCGGGCCGGCGTCAACATCGCGCTGGGTACTGACGGACCGATGGTCGACTATTCGGTCGACATGGTCGAGCAGATGAAGGTTGCAATGCTGATGCAGCATGTGCGCCATCTCGATCCGACGCGCCTCGGCGTGGAACAGGTGATCGAAATGGCGACCATCAACGCGGCACGCGCACTCGGGATGGAGGCCGAGATCGGTTCGCTCGAAGTCGGCAAGCGCGCCGACATAGCGGTGTTCGATCTGCGCCGGCCGCATGTCGGCGTGCTGCATCGGCCAATTTCGAGTTTCGTCTGCGCGGCCAAGGGCACCGATGCGCGGATGGTGCTGGTGAACGGCGTGATCGTGTATCGAGACGGGCACTTCCCGCGCGTGGCCGATAGTCAGGCTATCTGTCTCGAGGCTGAGCGACTCGGGCGCAGCCTGGCCGAACGGGCCGGCGTTGCCCATCGCTTCGTCCCGGCATGGCGCAGCACGTGAATTACGTGACGCCGCGCGCAAATTTAGGCAACCATAACGCAAGCGACGGAAACCAGATCAGCACCAGCCCGAGCGCGAGCGTGAGGAACAGGAATGGATAGCAGCCGCGAAAGATGTCGCGCGTTGGCACGTCGGGTGCGATCGAGCGCATGACCGCGACAGTGATGCCCACCGGCGGACTGACCGCGGCCAGCTCGACCATTACGCCCACGAATACACCGAACCAGATCTTGTCGACGCCGGCGGCGATCACGACCGGCATGACGAACGGGAGCGAGAGGATCAGCATGCCGAAGGTGTCGAGCGCCGTCCC
>JBJXGX010000124.1:0-28146 GCA_046160305.1 Burkholderiales bacterium | reverse complement strand
TCGACTACTTTGCTTTCTATAACGGCGAGCGTCCGCACCAGTCACTCGGTCAGAAGACGCCGGCAGTCGTGTATCGAAGCGCTATGGGTGGTGGGGCATTGATCGTGGATAAATTCGGCGGCGCGGTGGAGGAAACCCCCGTTCCGCTACGCTCCACGGGGGTTTCCTCCACCGCAGAAGCAACAGCAAGAACCAAAGCAAAGGCAAAACCGGGGCAGCGCCATTCAGCTGCGAGCGAAGTCGAATGTGCAGCTTAAACTGGGTGAAGTATTGTCTTGATTCAGGGGTCCACAATACTTGAAGACGAACTTGTCCGTTTCTTTCTTCGTGACGTTGTATCGTCCAAGGTCACTCGCGGTCGGGGTGCCGCGTTTCGAAACATAGTCGTCCATTACGCCAATCCGCTGGAACATGTTCCCGCCGACATTCACGCCCTGGTGACATGCAACGCAACCGTAGTTCTTGAATAGTTCGTAGCCTCGGAGCTCTTCGCTGGTGACCGCCGATTTGGCGCCGCGCAGGTACCGGTCGAACCGGGAGTTCGGCGTGGTGAGGGACCGCTGAAACGTCGCGATGGCGTCTTGAACGTTCTTCGGTTGCAGGCCATCGGGATAGATTTCATTGAAGCTCGCGCTCATCGCTTTGTCGCCGCCGAGCTTGGCGATCACGTCTTTCCAATTACTTCCCACCTCGGCCGGATTGTGGATCGGTCCCGCGGCTTGTTCTTCGAGCGAGTTCGCACGCCCATCCCAGAATTGGCGAAAGTTTAAGGAAGCATTAAAGACGGTGGGAGCATTGAAGGCCCCTTTGGCGCCACCGACGCCGATCGAGAACGATAGACGATCGGTTCCGCCCTTTGTCAGGTCGTGGCACGAAGCGCAAGCGATCGTGTTGTCGCGCGACAGTCGTTTTTCGTTGAAGAGCCTCTCACCGAGGGAAACTTTGCGGGAATCGAGATTCGATTCGATCGGGATCGGCTGGATCGGCTCCCGATCCTGCGCTGCGAGGGGACCCGCGATAGCAACGGTGAGACTGGCCCACGCAACGGCCCGATTCAGTTAGGGTACGCACGAGCGGTTACGCAATGCACACTAGGCGCCGCTTCTCTCGAAAACCGCTATGCGACAATTCATTGTTACCTCCCTCCACGCGCCGGAGCGACGATCGAATGGGCCCCGATTTTTGTCTTGTCGCGGGGATCCCTGCCGATCCGTACTGGCGGAAACCATGGAATCGCCCCCGGCAGTAGGGCCGCGGCGCCAAAAGGAATTATCTCACGTGAGAAAACTCTTCCCTCGCGAGAGATGATCGCGTTCCCGACGCAATTCGCAATGCGTGACAACTTGTTACGTTAGTTCACGGAATTTTGCGTAAATCGGGACACAACAGAACAGCTTCTTCGTGGCAATCGATCTGGTTAATTCGCGATGGCAATTGGCGTTGCGCAGATCGCTGGTGATTGGCGCCGCGTCTGTCCGAGCTCCATGAATCAATCCTCCGCCAGCAACGACAGCCCAAGCATCGCGCGCCGCTTCAACCATGCGCTCGGTCGATAGCGCGGATCACCGTAGAACGTGTACAGCCCCTCCAGAATCGCCAGAATGCGTTTGGGGCCGAGCACATCGCCCATCGCGAGCGGCCCGTTCGGATAATTAAGACCGAGACGTACCGCGAGATCGATGTCTTTCGGTGAGGCGATGCGTTGCTGCGCGATATCGCAAGCGATCGAGATGATCTGCGCGACGATCCGCGGCGCGACAAAACCCGGACTGTCTTTGATCACCGACACCGCCACGCCGTCCGCGGCGAGCATCGCGTGCGCGGCGTCGCGGAACTCGGGCGCGGTGGCGGGCGAGGTCATGAGCGTGCGGCGTTTGTCGAGGGGAAAGAGGCCGTCGACCGCGACCGTTCGACTTGGATCGAGTCCCTGTTCGATGACGGTCGTCGTCGTGTCCTGGCCCAACGGCGTTACGACGATGAGTGCGTGGGGCGACGGCTTCGATCCGCCTTCGAATTCAACACCCGCATCGACGAACGCGGATCGTACTTTCTCCGCGAACGCCGGCTCGAATCTACTCACCCAGATCGGATGCTTGGTCGCTCGCGGGACGGGCGCGTCCGGGAAGGTTTGCGCCGCGCCGCTTGTGTAGTCGTAGAACCCGCGCTTTGCCTTGCGGCCGAACAGCCCCGCGGCGACACGTTGCGTGGCAAGGGGTGTAATGCGAAAGCGCGCCTCTTCATAGAACTGGTGATAGATCGATTCCATGACCGCATGACCCACATCGAGCCCCACCAGATCGGTCAACTCGAATGGTCCCATCCGAAAGCCCGCGACCTCCTTCATGATCTTGTCGATCTGATGGAATTCGGTAATGCCCTCGGAGAGGATGCGCAGCGCTTCCGGAACGAAGGCGCGCCCCGCGTGGTTGACGATGAAGCCGGGCATATCTTTCGCGCGCACGGCGGTGTGGCCCATGCGCGTGGCGAGTTTCGTGAGGGCATCGCAGACCGGAGGCTCGGTCATGACGCCATCGACCACCTCCACCAGTTTCATGAGCGGAACGGGATTGAAGAAGTGGTAGCCCGCTACGCGTCCGGGCATTGTGCAGGCGGCCGCCATCGCCGTCACCGAAAGCGATGACGTGTTGCTCGCGATGATCGCATCGGCGCGAACAATACCTTCAAGCGCCTTGAAGAGCTCGCGCTTGGCATCGAGCCGTTCGATGATTGCTTCGATCACGATGTCGCACGTGGCAAGCTCACCCAATGCGGTGACGCCCTTCAGGCGGGCCATCGTGCCATCGAAGGCGTCTTTGGCGAGGCGGCCTTTTTCAACCTGCTTGCCGAGCACGTCGGCGATGCTTGCGCGGGCCGCATCGACCGCCCCCGGATTTGCATCGAACATGCGGGTCTCGATGCCGGCTTGCGCGACGATCTGGGCGATGCCGCGACCCATTGTGCCGGTGCCGACGACACCGACTTTGAGGTCGGGTTTGGTTGCGTCGATTGCCATATGTGTCCCTCTAAGGCGTAAGGCTTCTCAGAAATTCACCACGGGGGACGCGGAGGACACAGAGGAAAAACAAGGAGAAGCGGATTGGCATTTCCCGTTCTTCGCTGCGTCCCATGCGTCCTCGTGATTCACATCCTCCCGTGAAGGACGGACAACACTCACTCCAGCTTCGCACCCGACAGTTTCACCAGGCGGCCGAATTTTTCATGCTCTGCACGGATTACCGCGCCGAATTGTTCGGGCGTTCCACCCGTTACATTTCGAACGCCGAATCCGGTCATGCGTGCGGCGACGTCTGGGTGCGCAATGGCGGCCGCGATTCCGGCGTTGAGCTTCGCGATGATTTCGCGCGGCGTGCCGGCTGGTGCCAGCGCGCCAAGCGACGAATGCATTTCGAAGCCCGGTACGCCGGCCTCATGAATCGTCGGAATGTCGGGCAAGGCCTCGGAACGCTGGCTCATGCTGATCGCGAGAATCCGCACCTTGCCCGCCTTCACATGCTGCGCAACCGAGGTATAGCTCAGGAAGGCAACCTGCACTTCGCCTGCAAGCACGGCTTGTCCGCCCGGCCCCGCGCCCTTGTACGGCACATGCAGGATGTCCGTTCCGGTCATCGATTTGAAAAGCTCGGTGGTGATGTGATGGATCGATCCGCTGCCGACCGATGCATACGACAGCTTGCCGGGCCGCTCCTTCGCGTAGGCGATGAATTCAGCGAGTGTATTGGCGGGCACGCTTGGATGCACCGCAACGTAAGTGGGGAGCACCGAGGTCATGATGACCGGCGCGAAATCCTTCAACGGATCGAAGGTGAGCTTGGTGAACAGATGCGGGTTGATCGCGAAATTCGAGCTGTCGGAGTAGAAAATCGTATAGCCATCCGGTGCGGAGCGCGCGACATGCTCAGCGGCGAGATTCCCGGTGGCACCCGGGCGGTTTTCCACGATCACCTGGCCCCAGTTCTCCGACATCTTCTGGGCGATGAGGCGCGCGAAGACGTCCGGTGTGCCGCCCGGGGCGAATCCGATGACGATGCGCACCGGTCGTGACGGATAGGTTTGGCCCGATCCCGTCGTCGGTAGAAGCGTCGCGAGAGCGGTGGCGAGAACGATGAGGAGGCGGTTCACTATGGGAGGGTCGATCGCTTGAAAATGAGGGGAAGATTGCGAGACATTGGAACGAATGATGCCACCGATGCCGGAATGATTGAAATGCGGTACCGTCCGCACAATACCAGCCAACATTCATTCGATTCGTCATGCCAACGATAGCCGGCCATCCACTCGAAGGGGTTCGCGTACTGGAGTTGGGCCAGATCATCACCGCACCGCTTGCAGGCATGATGCTCGCCGACCTGGGTGCGCAGGTTGTCAAGATCGAAAATCCGCAGGGTGGCGATCCGTTCCGATCGTTTCGCGGGGGACAATACAGCCCGCACTTCACCGCCTACAACCGCAACAAGCGCAGCATCACGCTTAACCTGCAGCATGCGGAAGGAAGGGCGATCGCGCTCAAACTGGTCACCGGTTCGGACGTGCTGCTCGAGAATTTCCGGCCCGACGTGATGGCGCGGCTCGGACTCGATGCGGCAACCTTGACAACCAGCAATCCGCGCCTGATCCATGCATCGATTACCGGGTTTGGCGCCGAGGGTCCCTATGTCGAGCGGCCGGCATTCGATACGGTTGGTATGGCCCTTTCAGGGATGGGCAGTTTGTTCTTCGATCCGGACGATCCGCAGGTGCGCGGTCCGACCATCGTCGATAACGTCTCGGGCATGTACACGGCTTATGGCATTCTGGGCGCGCTGTTCGAACGGGTGCGAACGGGCAAAGGGCGCCGGATCGAAGTCAACATGCTGGAGGCGGCGATGGCGTTCATGCCCGATCCATTCGCGAACTTCCATCAGCTCGATATGCCGCAGGGGCCTTATTCGCGTTCGTCGGCATCGCAGTCCTATGCATTGCGATGCAGTGACGACAAGCTGGTCGCCATTCATCTCTCCTCGCCCGAGAAGTTCTGGCAAGGCCTCACGCGCGCGATCGGTCGTCCGGAACTGGCAAGCGATCCACGCTTCGCGACGCGTATGGACCGTATGCAGAACTACCAGATTCTCCGCGCGGAGCTGGCAAGTGCGTTCCTCACCCGCAAGCAGGACGAATGGATTCGTCTGCTGTCGGCCGAAGATGTTCCGTGCGCGCCGGTGTACGGCTTGGGGGAAGTCGAGAACGATCCTCAGGTCAGGCATCTGGAAACGTTTTATGCGACAACGCATCCCACGCAAGGGCCGCAAATCGGCATTCATCGTCCGGTGCGAATTGACGGCGGTCGCGGCCCGACGGATAGCGCCGCCCCCACGTTGGGTGAGCATACGGCGGCGGTACTGCGGGAGCTGGGATATGGAGACGATGAGGTGGCGCGATTGCGGGGGAGTGGGGTGGTGTGACGCGAAAAGCGATTCACCACAGGGGACGCAGAGGACGCAGAGGAAGGGCAGGAGCCAGCTATGTGCAAAATGCGAGCTATGCGTGGCACGATCGTGTCCACAAGGTTTGCGTCGAATCTCCTGCGTCCCCTGCGTCCTCTGTGGTTCATTCTTTAAGTCTTGGGATTGACGAATGAACTTCGAACTCACCGAAGAACAACGCATGCTCCAGGATTCGGTCCGGCGCATGATGGAACGCCACGCCCCCCCCGAATACGTTCGCCGCCTCGATCGCGAGTCCGCGTATCCCTACGAGCTCTACGACGCCTGGGCCGAGATGGGCCTGTTGCGCCTGCCCTTCGCCGAAGAGCACGGTGGCGTCGGTGGCAGCGTCCTCGACATGGTCGTCGTGTCCGAAGAGCTTGCGCGCAAGAGCTTCGATTTTTTCACCGCGTACGGCGGCAGCGTATTTTGCGGTCTCAATGTCGCGCGCAACGGCACACAAGAGCAGATCGATCGTTTTATCCCGAAGCTGTTGTCGGGTGAATTGAAGATGTCGATTTCGATGTCCGAGCCCGAGGCCGGTTCCGATGTTGGTGCGATGCGTTCAACCGCGCGACAGGATGGCGATGATTGGATCCTCAACGGCCAGAAGGTATGGGCGACCGGTGCGGGCGCCGATGGCAATGTGATCAACTTCTATGTCAAGACGGATACCAAGGCGCGGTACCAGGAAGGTATCTCGCTCTTTCTCGTCGACAAGGACAGCCCGGGACTGGAATTGCGCAAGCTCGACATGCTGGGCCGACGCTGCGTCGGCACGTACGAGATCTTTCTCACCGACGTACGCGTGCCGGGCAATCGGCTGATCGGCGGTGTCAACAACGGCTGGAAGTGCCTCCTCTCGGGGCTGCGCATCGAGCGCATCACCTCCACTGCCGGTCACTGCGGTGCGGCACAGGCGGTCGTCGATATGGCGCTCGCCTATGCGAAAGACCGCAAGCAATTTGGGAGGCCCATCGGTTCGTTCCAGGCCATCGCGCACATGCTTGCCGACATGCAAACGGAGGTGGATGCCGCGCGCATGCTCATGTGGCGGGCGGCGTGGATGCTGTCGGCGGGGCAGGACGCACTGAAGGAAATTTCCATGGCGAAGCTGTTCGCATCCGAAACGTATGTGAAAGTCGCGAATCAGGGGATGCAGATTCTCGGCGGTAACGGTTACAACATGGAATTCGATATGCAGCGTCATTTTCGCGATGCGCGCAGCACGACGATCGGGGCGGGCACGTCGCAGATGCAGCGCAATCTGATTGCGGGTTTGATGGGGTTGAAGGTGCAGTAGTGTTGGTTGCCTTGTTAAGCTTTGAACAGCAAAGGACGCAAAGGATGCAAAGGATGCAAAGGACGCAAAGGATGCAAAGGACGCAAAGGAAGACCAATGTACCCATTGATTTAGAGTGTTGGCTGTGCGTCGATCCACTCTCAGGGCCACGTTTGTCCATTGCGTCCTTTGCGGTTCATAAGATCAACGGTTTTTCACCGCAAGGAAGGATTGTCGGATGAAGGAACTCGTTTGGATGATGTCCCTTGCGATGGCCGCGATCGCTCTTGTGCCAAGTGATGGCATCGCGCAGACCGGTCGGCCGCTACGCCTCGTCGTCCCGTACGGCTCGGGTGGCGCGCCCGATGTGGTCTCGCGCACCCTAGCGCAGCGTCTTGGCGAGACAGCGGGCTGGCAGGTGATCGTTGAGAACAGGCCCGGTGCCGGTGGCGTGGTGGCCGCCGAAGCAGTGATGAAATCGCCCGCGGATGGATTGACGGTATTCATCGCCGACACCGGCCACTACGCGATCAGTCCCGCGCTGATCCCGAAGCTCCCCTACGATCCGCTGCGCGATTTCGTGCCGGTGTCCCATATCGCCTCGACGCCGCTCGTCTTTGCCGCGAACATCGCGCTACCGGCGTCGACAATGGCAGAACTGATCACCCTTGCGAAAGCCAAGCCCGTCAACTATGGATCGTCGGGCAATGGCAGTCCACACCACCTTGGCATGGAAATGCTGAAGTTGATCGCCAAGATCGACATGGTGCATATCCCGTACAAGGGCGTCGCGCAGTCGGTGCCGGCGCTGCTTGCCGGCGATGTCTCGGTCATTCTCGTTGGTGTGCCTTCCATCCAGCCGCATGTGCGCGCAGGCAAGGCGAAGCTTCTCGCGGTGTCATCCGTCGCGCGCTCTTCGCTCGTGCCGGATCTGCCCACCGCCGCGGAAAGTGGCGCTCCCGACTTCGACCTGACGGTCACGATCGGCATGCTGGCACCCGCGGGCACGCCACGTGACGCCGTCATGCGGCTGCACGACGAGGTCGCAAAAGTGCTGAAGGAACCTGAGATCGTGCGAAAGCTCGCAGGATTGGGAATTGTGGCGATCGGTGATTCACCGGAAACACTCGCATCGATCATCCGGATCGAGCAGGACAAATTCGCGAGGCTCGTCAAAGCCTCGGGTGCAAAAGTCGATTGAGGCGTTGAGCATGTCCAACAGGAAAACCGCGCTGGTCACCGGCGCATCGCAAGGACTTGGCGCGGCGATTGCCATCGGGCTCGCGCAAGACGGCTTCGATGTAGTGATCACCGAGCTCGATGTCTCCCAGCTCACGGCCACGCGATCCGCGGTTGAGGCGGCAGGTACGCAGGCGCTTGCAATCGCGCTCGACGTGCGGGACGCGGGAAGCATCGACCGTGCGATGAAAAGCACCACGGATGCACTCGGACGCGTAGATGTATTGGTGAATAACGCCGGCGTGCAGTTGCGGCGATCCGCGCTCGACGTCACACCCGCCGAATGGGACGAGGTCATTGCCACGAACTTGAAGGGCGCGTTCTTCATGTCGCAGGCGGTGGGACGGCATCTCGTTGCGAACAAACGGCCCGGATGCATCGTAAGCCTTGCCTCGACCTTCGCTTTCGTTGGATTCGCGGAACGCTCGACCTACGGCATCTCGAAAGGCGGCATCGTGCAGATGACCCGCATGCTCGCGATCGAATGGGCGCCACACGGCATTCGGGTGAATGCGATCGCGCCGGGAACGGTGGAGACACCATCGCGTGCGGCACTTCTCGCCGACCCCGAAATCCGGCATCGCATGATCGACCGCATTCCGATCAAACGCTTTGGCACGCCCGAAGAGATGGCCGGGGCGGTGCGCTATCTGGTGAGTCCGGCGGGCGCATACATTACCGGGCAGACGATGCTGCTCGATGGGGGCCTCACCGCTTACTGAGGAGGTTCCGCTCTCAATCGGAAACCTGGGTCCGCGTCGCGCGGTGCTTTATTTGAAGCGGTAATCCGGATGCTGATGCAGCGCCGGCGATCTGACGCAATGACATCGGTTTAGTCGGGATCCGCACACAAAAACTGTCGAACGAAAATCAACACAGACGACAATCGATCAAGAAGGGAAGTGTCTAACAAAATGAAATAGGGGACCCTCGCCACTTTGGTTTTTTACGTTATCGTGACGTGAAGGAGTTCCGAGGCGCCACTTGTTGCAACGATGTGTCGAAGGGCAAGATCGGCTCGCTGTATAAAAGTCAAGGAGCCCTTCCCAATGAGAAATAGCGTTCTGCGGATTGCATGTTCTATCGCCGTCGCGGCCGGTGTCACCGGTCAGGCAAGTGCGACGGATTCTCGTAAGAATTTCGACGTTACATTCAAGGAGTGCACGGAGTTTGTCGGCGTCGGGTCTGTCGACGGCGCGAAGGCCGACGCCCTTGTTCCGAATCGATTCAAAATCGCGAGCTTCTACGGTATTCCCGGTCAATCCTCGATTGTCGTGCGTGTGTCGCACTGCGGGTCAATCGCGGTCGATGGCCGTCATGGAAAGCCCGGAACGGTGGCCCACATCGGCATCAACATCGTGGCGCCTGTTGAGGGCGCCAACATCAACAACTACACGATTGCGTATGCCAGCGATCACCAGCAACTCGTTGCGAAATTGCAGAATGCGGGAATTCCGGCGGAGTTCGATCCCGACCTGATGTACGAGGCCCCGCGCGCCGGAGTGTCGAAGGGTAGAGTTTTCGCCGCGATCAACACGGAGCATTCGCCGCAGTGGCTGGTCAAGGGAACGTTCGACGGTCCCTTCAAGCCATTCCCCGGGGCCGAGCCGTTTGTCGCGAACTGGTGGCGAGCAGGGCCGAACTTCGCGATCAAGATGGAAACGACGATCGACTCGATATCGTTCTTGGACGCTTCCGAAGTTTCGTTCTTTACGTCGCGGCACAACATCATCGGCAATCTGATCGGCGGCCATAAGATTGGAACGTTCGATGAATTGCCGGTCCGCGGAGTCTTCGGCAATGCGGAAATGAAAGTGACCGTTCAGAAATAGCAGTCCGGCATTTCCCAAAAAAATTGCCCGGCGGTCGCAAGACCGGCCGGGCGTTTTCATTTGTGATGCGTTCGATCGATCCTCATCGTCATGCATGCGCTCGAGCGGGATCTTGAAAAACCATGATCATCGGTCCGATGCCGCAATTGCTCTGATATAGTCGCCGAGGATTGTCCCTTCCTCGACCAGCGACCTATGAAATCGACACTCGCGAAATTCCTATTCGCCATCGCAGCGACCGGCTCGCATTGGGCCGCGGCACAGACCCTCCCGGGTCCTCTACCCACCGACTTCGGCGCGCTCTTGATGCCGCAGTTGGAGGGCGGAAGCCGGTATCGTCTTGCCGCGGGCTCCGACATGGCCTACGACAACAATATCTATCGCGTGCCCGGGCGTCCATCACAGGTTCTCATCTCGCCCGGCAACGCCTATTCGAATTCGTCGTGGATCGGCCGCTACTACGCGCAAGGCAATATCGACCTGCCGGTGAGCCGCCAACGATTCCTTGGCCAGGTGACGGGTAACGCATATAAATTTCAAAGCCACGGCTATCTTGATTACACGTCGATCGATTATCGAGCGGGCTGGCTTTGGGAGGCTGGCGATAGTCTGAAGGGTGTACTGCGCTACGACCATCAAAACGGATTGGCCGATTTCATCGACGTGCGGCCGACAACGAAGAACGTCAGGACGTATGAGAATTGGCTGGGATCCGCCGAATTCGCGGTGACGCCACGATGGGCGCTGACCGGCGGATTAAGCGGCTACTCGGCGAAAAACGGCGACACGGGTTTTGCGCCCGGCGACTTGCGGCAGCGGATGACCGAGTTCGGTGTCAAGTACAACGCGACCGGATTGAATTACATCAGAGCCTTCTACGCGAAGGCCGATGGCAGGTATCCAAAGCGCGTACAAACTCCCACGCTGGACGACCAATTCGAGCAGCGGGATATCGGCATCGAGGCTCTTTATCAGGTCAGCGACGCCACCAACTTTACCGGCCGCTACGTACGAACCAAGCGCGAGTATCCCGACATTCCGGGCAACAACCAGGAAAACCCGAACTGGCGCATCGACTTCAACTGGGGCTTCAGTCCGAAGACTTCACTCAATCTGAACACGCGCAAGGAGTACGGCATATTCGAGGACGTGGCTATCTCGAGTACCGCCTATCTGACCACCATCTACGGTATCGCACCCTGGTGGGAAATCGTGCCGACGGTTCGAATTGAAGTCGCCTACGAGCGGTGGAAGCGGGAATTTTCCGGTCTGACGCCGGTGCGCAATGACGAACTCGAATTCTGGCGGGTGAGCGCACGTTGGACACCCAACCGGAATTGGATGGCTCGCGTCGGACTCCTTCAGTCCAAGCGTGACTCCACGGATAACGCCTTGGACTTCGCCGACCGCGTCATCTACGGCACCGCCGAATATCGCTTCTAGCGGCATTGGCGCGTCCATTGGCGCCTCGTTATTGCGCTGACGCCTGTGATGTGAGCCCGAGGAACGAATCGACCAGTCCCGAATCGGCGCGCGCTTCGCTGCCCGTCGCACGATAGGCGACTCGTCCCGACACCAACACCGTCACCTGGTCCGCGACTTCCAGTGCCCGCTCGGTATTCTGTTCGACCAGCAGTATCGCGAGCCCTTGCGCCTTGAGGGCCACTACCGCTTCGAGGCAGGCGTCGATCATCGTCGGCATCAATCCAAGCGACAATTCGTCGATCAATAGAAGCCGCGGTGCCGGCATGAGCGCTCGACCGATCGCGAGCATTTGCTGCTCTCCACCTGAAAGGGAGCCCGCCCGCTGGCGATAGCGCTCACGCAGTCGTGGAAAAAGCGCAAGCACCTTGCCCTCTTCGTCGCGCGCGCGCTCGCGTGACAGCGTATAGCCGCCGACCAGCAGATTCTCGGCCACGGTGAGATCGGGAAAGATCCGCCTGCCTTCCGGCGCGAGACCGATCCCCGCGCGCGTGCGCTCCACGGGCGATGCCCTGGTGATGTCGTGCCCGTGGAGCGCGATCGTTCCGCGCTGCACTTCGACGTGACCGGCGATCGCCATCATCGTGGACGTCTTCCCGGCGCCGTTGGGTCCGAGCAACGCCACGAGTTGTCCTCGCTCGACATGCAAGTCGAGCCCGTCTACCGCTTGAATATTGCCGTACCCGCACGCGAGGTTGAAGAGATCAAGCATGCTTCACCTTGCCAAGATAGGCGGCCCGCACATCGTCGCGCGCGATCACGGCCGCGGGCGCCCCTTCGGCGAGCAGCGCACCGTTATGCAGCACGGCAAGGCGCGTAACGATTCGAACGACTTCGGCGATATTGTGCTCGACCAGCATGATCGTTCGTCCTTCGCGATGCAGCGCGCCGATGAGATCGGCGAGCCGCGTGGCCTCCGTGTGGTTCAGGCCCGCAAGCGGCTCGTCCAGCATGAGCAGATCCGGATCGAATGCCAACGCACGCGCCACCTGCATGCGCTTCAGGTATCCAAGCGGCAATACGCTTGCCGGCCGGTCCGCGCTATCGGCAATGCCGAATCGCTCCAGCAGAGCCAGCGCCTTCTGTCGCGCCTCGGTACGATCGACATGCAGCATCGCCTTCCAGGGCGTTGCCGTGATCGCCGGCGCCGCGGCGATCATGACGTTCTCGAGGAGCGTCATGCCGCGAAACGGGCGAACGATCTGGTGCGTCAGGGCCATCCCCAGGCGCGCGCGTTGATGGATTGCAGTGCGCGTGATGTCGCGACCCGCAAGGCGAATGCTGCCCGCATCAGCACGGATAATGCCTGCAACGATCCGAAGAAACGTCGTCTTGCCCGCGCCGTTGGGCCCGATCAATCCGAGCAGATCTCCCTGTGCGACCGCGATCGACACGCCGCGGACCGCTTGCACCCCGCCGAACGCAACGCTGACGTCGCGGACCTCGAGCATCACCGGGGACCTCTTGCCAACTTGCCGACCAGCCCGGCCACGCCGTCGGGGCTGAAGCGCATCACAAGAAGCAGAAGCGCGCCGTACACGAGCAGCTTGTAGTCGTTGATAAAGCGGAACAGCTCGGGCATCAAGGTAAGGAGAATGGCGCCCACGACGACGCCCCATGTGGAACCGATGCCGCCGATCACCACCATTGCGAGGATCGTCACGGATTGTACGAATCCGAATGTGTCAGGCACGACGAGCTGCGTGAGATACGCATACAAGCCGCCCGCGAGACCTGCCGCGGCGGTCCCCATCATGAAGGCAGCGAGCTTGAAGCGCGCGACATCGAGCCCGATCGTGCGCGCCGCGTCCTCGTCCTCCGCCACGGCGCGAAAGGATTCCCCCATCCAGCTCCTGCGCACATGGAGGCTGAGCGCGATCAGCAGCACGGCGAACACGATCGCGAGCAACGCCAGACCATCCTTGCCGAACGGCGCGGCCGGTATCTTCGATATTCCCATCTCCGCACCGAACCACGGCGCCTTTCGCACGACGCCGATAAATAGAAATCCGACGCCCATGGTCACGATCGCAAGAAAATCTTCGCGGACGCGCAGGCTCGCGATGCCGGTAATGACGCCGGCGATCGCGGCCGATGCGGTTCCGATCAGGAGCGCGAGTGAAAACGGCGCGCCATTGACCGCGGCCAGCGCGGCGCCGTACGCCCCGATGCCGTAGAACGCGGCATGTCCCAGGCTGATCTGCCCGCAGAACCCGCTGATCAGATTGAGGCCGAGCGCGAGGATGACGTTGAGCGCGGCGAACGTCGCGAGACTCACGACATAGGCATTCATCGGCGCGCTCCAAGCAAGCCCTGCGGGCGCACCATCAACACGAGAATCAGAAAGAGGAACGCGATCGCGTCACGATCCATCACCTTGTCGAGATAGATCGTGCCGAAACTTTCCACCACCCCAAGCAGAAGGCTCGCGATCAAGGTGCCGGGCACATTCCCGAGTCCTCCAAGGACGATGATCGCGAGGCCTTTGTAACTGATGACCCCGCCCATCCCCGGTTCGACGAGATTGTTGAGGAGCCCCACCAACACACCCGCCACCGCCGCGAGCACCGAAGCAAAAAAGAAATTGAGATAACGGACCTTGATTGCATCGACCCCGAAGCTCGCTGCCATCGCCGGGTCGGAGACGGTCGCGCGCCATGCGACGCCGGCTCGCGAACGGACACTGAAGATCCCGAAAGCCGACAGCAGCACGACCGCCGCCACGACGATCCACACCTGCACCTGGTTGATCGTGATGCCGGCCAAGGCATAGGTGGTCATGAACCAATCGTTAGCGGAGAACGACAAACCATATGGCCCGAACAGCAATCGAAAGCCGTCCTCCATCGCGATCAGCAACCCGATCGATGCGATCAGCGCGACATGAGGAGGGCGATGCAGAATCGGCTGGTAGACGAGCCGGTAGATGAGCGGACCGAAGATTCCGGCCACGAGCATCGCCAAGGCGAACGCGATCGGAAGGCTGCCGGTGTGATTGGCGACCAACAGTCCAATATAAGCACCGAGCGTGAAGATCGTCGCATGGGCCACATGCAGGATACGCAAGAGGCCGTACACAAGCGTGAGGCCGAGCGCCATCATAGCGTACATGCAGCCCCAGACCAGTCCCACGACGGTGAGCTCTATCGCGAACATCGCGCCGCTCAATCAATGCGAGAAGGCGCGGCGGTTCGAGGGATCAATCGCTGCCCCGCCGTGCGGTTTCGCGTAACTCCTGGCGCTACTTGGTGGGTGGCGCAAGTAACACCGGATCGTCGATCACCGCGTATCCGCGGAATTTCCCGTCCTTCACGATCTGGATCACCGCTGACTTGTAGACCTCGCCCAGACTGTTGAAAGAGATCTTGCCGGTCGCGGTCTGCAGATCTTTCGTTCCCGCGATGGCTTCACGGATCTTCGCGCCGTCGTCGGCGGTTCCCGCCTTCTTGATCGCCTCGGCGACAACTTGAACCGCAGTGTGCGTCGATGCGGCCACCATGTCCGCGGGCACGTTGTTTTTTTTCTGGAAATCCACGATGAACTGTCGCATCGCAGGATCTTTCGAATCGCGATCGAGCGATGTCGTCACCAGCACGCCCTCGGCCGCGCCCTTGGCGATCTCCATGAATTTCTCGGTATCGATGCCTTCCGTGCCGACGATCGGTGCCGTTACGCCACCGGCGCGCAGCTGGGCGGCGAGAGGGCCACCGTTGAAGAAGTACGCCGGCATGTAGATCACTTCCGGCTCGTCCCGCTTCATGCTTGCTACGATCGATCCGAACTGGCGATCACCCATCGCGAAGCTGTACTCGCTCGCCACCAGCAAACCAAACTTCGGCGCCGCCTCTTTGAAGCCTGCGACGAGCGCTTGTCCGAAGTCGTTGTTGACATAGGCGATCGTGACCTTCTTCTTCTTGAGGTTCTCGCCGATCAACTTGGCCGCGGCACGGCCCTGCACTTCACCCATGAAGGAGGTCCGGAACACGAAGTTGCCGGCCCGCGTGATGTCCGGATGAATCGCATAGGCCGCAACATAGGGAATCCCGGCACCGTGGAATACACCGGCCGCGGCGCGCGTCGGTCCGGAGTAGCTGCCGGAGATGACAACCTTATGGCCTTCGCCGATCAGTTTGTTGGCGAGCGGGACCGCCTGATCGGGGCGCGCCTGATCATCGAGGACGACAAGCGAGAGCTTCTTGCCGAGCACGCCCCCGGCCGCGTTGATCTGCTCGATCGCAAGCTCGGCGCCCATCAGGGAGGACTTGCCGTCCGATGCCGCGAATCCGGTCAGCGGTGCATGAAAGCCGATCTTGATGTCATTTTGCGCGACGGCAAACGGGGCGATGGAGAGGGTGAGGGCGAGCGCCAAAACGGCGCCACGCTGCGTTCGTTGATTCATGGGATCCTCCTCGATCAATGTGCGGCGGCCCGAGCGTTCCGGTTATCGCTCGTTGGCCCGGCATCATAGTCCAGGAGGCAGGTTTCAATGTGCCGCAGGCTCAAGCTGCGGCGGGTTCGCCCGCGATGATCCCACTCACCCGAGAAGAATGCGCGGAACGTTCCGGTGCGATGCCTTGATAGAGCGTCAGGCGCGAATTCGGCACCGCGATGTCGCCGATCTCGAATGCGACCTTCAATTGCCTAATGAACTCGCGACGAACCGACCACTGCTCCAGGGGAACGACTTTGATGCGTGCACGCAGGGTGACACCGGAATCGTCCCAGCGCTCGATTCCCGCGATCTCGATGTCGGCAAGGATGCGCTCCGCGAATGCATCGGTGGCACGCAGTGAATCCGACACCTTGCGCATCACCTCGAATGCGCGATCGACGCATTCGGTGCCCGCGATGTCGACGTCGACCCGCGCATACGCGTAGTCGCGCGAAAGGTTCGTGACGGTCGTGATGAGGCCATTCGGTACGTAGTGGACATTTCCCTCGTAGTCGCGCAGTTGCAGGTGCCTTAACGTAATGCGCTCGACCCGCCCGCTCTTGCCGCCGGCTTCGACCACGTCGCCTTGTCGGATCTGGTTTTCAAGCAGGATGCAGAACCCGGTGAAATAGTCCTTGATCAGGCTCTGCGAGCCGAAGCCCAGTGCGATGCCGGCTACGCCCGCCGCGCCAAGAATGGGTGCGATCGAGATCCCGAACTCGCTCAGGATCAACATGCCGGCCACGAGGGTCACGATGACGGTCACGCCATAACGAATGACCTGTGCCATGGTCTCGATGCGCTTGGCATCTTCACCATTGATATGCCGGCCTGGCGCGACATGTTCGAGCGCCACGCTGGCGCGCCGCGCGAGCCTGAGCGCGATCAAAGCGACGGTGATGATCGCGATGACGCGGACCAGGACAATGCAGAAGGCCCATAGCCCGCCACCCGTAATTTCATTCATCGATTGCAGAATCCAGTCCATTGGCGATGCTCCGTCCGGTTTGATCCGAAGCAGGGTAGTCTCCATCAGCGGATTCACCGCCTGTGCAAGTAATGACTGGGCGATGTCGGCCGACGAACGCGCACTCGGCGATCCTCGTTTCACCCGTATCCCCCACGACAGGACACTTGCTTTGTTATAGTCAGCCGCATTCGGGTGGGCCGCCGTCGTATTCAAGGTTGCTATTCAAGGTCGCAATACAAATGAGCGAACGAGTTCCCTCGCGCCGTCGTGGAGGTCATGCAAAGACATCCAGGCAAGCATGGCCTGTGATGCGATGAACACGGTCCCGAGCCTGTCATGGGATTCGCGTTCCGTCCCGCGCGTTGAAGACGGCGTGCTGCTGCGCGGTGCGGCGCGCTTCATCGATGACATTGTTCTCCCCGGCATGCTGCATGCGTGTTTTGTGCGAAGCCCCATGGCGCACGCACGCCTGCGTGGGATCGATGCGTCGCGCGCGCGTGCAATCGATGGCGTGCATGCGGTGCTCGCCTACGCCGACCTGCGCCCGCAGATGACCGGGGACCGCGTACCGGCGGCGCTTGCATCCGGGATGATCAAGTTCCATGTCGATCCGCCATGGTTGGTCAACGACGAAGCCTGCTACGTTGGTGAGCCGATCGCGATCGTCATCGCCGATTCGCGCCGCCTCGCTGAAGATGCCGCGCGGTTGGTGGAGCTCGATCTCGAATCATTGCCCGCGGTCGTCGATGCGCGTCTTGGACTTCTTGCCGAGTCGCCAAAGGCGCGTCTCGACTGTCCGAACAATAGGGTGGGGCACACGGTTGTCCAATATGGGGATCTGGACGCGGCATTCGCGGGCGCGGCCCACTGCATCACCGAGCGATTCCGCCTGCACAAAGGAGGCGGCCATTCGATCGAGCCGCGTGGCGTGGTCGCGCACTATGACGCGACGCTCGATCACTTTACCGTCTGGGACAGCACGCAAGCTCCGCATCGCGTGAAGGTGCTTCTCTGTGCGTTGTACGGTTTGTTCGAACACCAGGTGCGATGCATTGCCCCGGACGTGGGCGGCGGATTCGGTCCCAAGGCGGTCATCCATCCGGAGGAAATGGCGTTGCCCGCGGTCGCGCGTCTGCTCGGGCGGCCGGTTAAATGGATCGAAGATCGCATGGAGAGTTTTTTCACCACGGCGATGGAGCGCGATCAGGAGTGGGAGGTCGAAGGCGCGTTTGATGCGGACGGCAAGTTGCGCGCAATCCGCGGCAAGTTGTTTCACGACCATGGTGCTTGCACACCCTATGGCATGGCGACGCCCTTCAATGCTGTGACGAATCTCGTCGGCCCGTACATTCTGCCTGCCTATCAGATCGAAATTGCATGGTGTCTCACCAACATGGCGCCTGTTGCGCCTACGCGTGGGGCGGGACGGCCGCAGGGAACCTTCGTCATGGAGCGCCTGCTCGATCGTGCCGCGGCACTCGCAGGAATCGGCCGTGATGAAATTCGCCGGCGCAATCTGATCCCGGCCGATCGCATGCCGTACATCACCTCGATCGTCACGCGCGATGGGTTGCCGATGACCTATGACAGCGGTGACTATCCTGAATGCCAGCGGCGCGCGCTCGCCGCAGCAGGATGGCGTGATTTTCCGGCACGTCAGGCCGCCGCACGACGAGCGGGTCGGTGGATCGGCCTGGGACTGTCCAACTATGTCGAAGGCACCGGGCGCGGACCCTTCGAGAGCGCATCCGTACGCATCGGACCATCGGGAAAGATCGTGGTCACCACCGGTGCGACCGCGCAAGGACAGGGCACGAAGACGATGCTTGCGCAATTGGTGGCCGGGGTACTGGGTGTCCGTCCCGCCGATATTCATGTCATCGATGGCGACACCGATGCGAGCCCACTCGGATTCGGTGCATTCGCGAGCCGGCAGGCGGTCACCGCGGGGAATGCCGCATTTCTTGCCGCGCGGTTGGTCGCCGATAAGGCGAAGAAGACCGTCGCGGGTCTTCTTGAAGTGGCACCCGAAGACCTCGATCTCGTCGATGGCTGCGTGCAGGTGAAAGGTGTGCCCGCCATGAAGAAGAGCCTCGGCGATATCGCCAAGATCCTCAACGGTGCACCGGGCTTTGCATTGCCCAAGGGCGTGACACCAGGGTTGGCCGCCTCGAGCGATTACGAACCGCCTGCGATCACCTATACAAACGGTTGCCATGTGGCGGAGGTGGAGGTCGATATCGCCACCGGCAATGTGCGCCTCCATCGCTATGTGGTCGTACACGACTGCGGCAACATGATCAATCCGATGATGGTCGAGGGCCAGGTGCTGGGTGGGGTGGTACACGGCATCGGCATGACGCTCTTCGAGTGGATGCGCTACGACGATGCGGGCCAGCCGATCTCGATTACCTATGCCGATTACCTGTTGCCGACCGCCGATGTCGTGCCGCGTGTCGAGATTCACCACATGGAATCGCCAACGCCGCTGAACCCGCTCGGCGTAAAGGGTGCCGCCGAAAGCGGAACGATCGGTGCGCCAAGCGCAGTGGTATCGGCAATCGAGGATGCGCTTCGACCGCTCGACGTACGAATCAGCGATCTGCCGGTAACGCCCGAGCGGCTGCTGGCGTTGATCCGGAGGGCGCAGCGGCGTTGACCGGGCAGGAATCTGCGCGGTGGACCGCGCAGATTCCTTATGGCGCGCGCGTCACCCTGCCTACTACACCGCGATGAAGCCACCCGATTGATGGGCCCATAGATCGGCATAGAGTCCGCCGGTTTGCAGCAGCCTCTCGTGGGTGCCCTCCTCGACGATGCGTCCTTCATCGAGCACGATCAATCGGTCCATGCGCGCGATCGTCGACAAGCGATGCGCGATCGCGATGACCGTCTTGCCCGCCATCAATCCCAACAACTGCTCCTGGATGGCGACCTCGACTTCGCTGTCAAGCGATGACGTGGCTTCATCCAACACGAGGATCGGTGCGTCCTTCAATAACACGCGCGCGATGGCGACACGTTGTCGTTGTCCGCCCGACAGCTTCACGCCGCGCTCGCCCACCAACGCGGCGTAGCCGTCACGGCCGTTCTGATCGCGCAGACCGGTGATGAACGCATGGGCCTGTGCTTTACGGGCCGCGGCTTCGATCTCGGCGGATGTCGAGTGCGGCCGGCCATACTTGATGTTATCGGCGATCGAGCGATGCAGGAGCGAGGTGTCCTGGGTGACCACGCCGATCGCAGCGCGCAGGCTCTCTTGCGTGACCGTCGCGATCGGTTGGTCGTCGATCAGAATGCGGCCCGCCTGCAAGTCGAAGAAGCGGAGCAACAGGTTCACCAGGGTTGATTTGCCGGCACCGGAGCGACCGACGATGCCGACCCGTTCACCGGGCCGGATAATGAGGTCGAGGCCTGCGAAGACAGGCGGTCGACGGTCGTAGCCGAAGGTGATGCCCTCGAAGCGGATCTCGCCGCGGGTGACTTCCAGTGGGCGTGCATCGGGCGCATCGACCAGCGCATGCGGGACGGCAAGCGTCATCATCCCTTCCTGAACATTGCCGATGTTCTCGAAAATGCTGGTCACTTCCCAGGATACCCAGCCCGCCATGTTCGCGATCTGCCAAGCGAGCGGCAGGGCCATCGCGACCACGCCCACGTCGATCACGCCGCGCCCCCATAGCGCGATGCCCACCGCCGCGGTCGATACCAACAGCATGGCATTCATGATCTGCAAGGTCATGATGAAATTGCTGATGAGACGCATATGCGCGGCGATCGCGCCCTTGTGCTCATCGACAGCGTCGCGCACATAGGCATCCTCGTCGCGCGCGCGTGCAAAGAGCTTCACCGTGAGAATGTTCGTATAGCTGTCCACGATGCGCCCGACGAGCTGCGAGTTCGCCTCGGCACTCGCCTTGCCGAGCTTTCTCATGCGCGGGACGAAGTAGCGGAGGAAAAACAGGTAGCCGATGATCCACGCAAGCGTGGGGGCGGCCAGGCGAGGATCGGCGGCACCCATCAGGATCAGCGCGCTCGTGCCATACATCGTGATATACCAGACCGCGCGAATGCTGGAGACGACACTTTCCCGCATCGCGCTCGCGGTCTGCATGACGCGATTGGCGATGCGGCCCGCGAAGTCGTTCTGAAAGAACGCCCAGCTTTGCCGGATGACATGCCAATGCGCGAGCCACCGGATGCGGCTGGTCACGCCGGGCACGATCGCATTGTTGCGGGCGAGCAGATCGGAGAAATTGGCAAGCGGCCGTCCCACGAGGATCACCACCGCCATCGTGAGCAGCATCGGCATCGACGCGGACAGCGCGGCAGCACGATCGGACTCGGCCATCAGCGAGACCAGGCGGCCGATGAACACCGGGATCAGCGAATCGACGATCGCGACCGCGAACCCGGTGGCGAGGATCGAGGCGAATAGTGCCCGGTGCGGTCCAACGAAATGCCAGTAGAAGGCAGCGAGGGTGGCGGGGGGCGCACCACCGGTCGGTGCAGCCGTCGCATGGACACGGCGCTCGAACCAACCATAGAGACGATTGAGCATGCGCGATTGTATCGGCTTACGAAGAGCAGTTGACGGCGTTGCGGAAGCCGGCTTCAGAATGTGTAGAATAATGGTCTCTGGTACACAAGGTTGAGCGTGCGTACAAACATAGAAATCGATGATCGCCTCCTGGCCGAGGCGATGAAGGTGGGTGGCTTCAAGACCAAACGAGCAACTGTCGAGGAGGGATTACGCATGCTCGCCGGCAAGAAGGCGTATCGGGACATCCTCGCATTGCGCGGCAAGGTGCGCTGGGAAGGCGACCCGGCAGCGCTTCGCCGGGCCAAGGGCCGCTGACGATCCAAATGGTGATCGCTGATACCAGCGTCTGGGTGGATTTCCTTCGTGGTTCGAGTGCTCCACACGCTGATTCGCTTGCGGTGTTGCTTGAAAACCAGGAAGTGGTGCTGTGCGATCGCGTACTCCAGGAGGTTCTGCAGGGTGTGCGCGACGAGGCCGAGTACCGTAAAGTCAGTGCGAGCCTTCGCGAATTGCCGTGCTTTGATCTCGGCGGAGCGGCAATAGCCGTCAATGCGGCGCAAAACTATCGACGGCTGCGTCGGCTCGGCGTGACGCCTCGGAGCGCCACGGACGTCCTGATTGCCACGTTTTGTATAGAGCAGAAACATACGCTTCTGCACCACGATCGCGACTTTGATCCATTGGTGAAATATCTCGGACTGAAAGTGATGGTGCCGAAATAAAGCGTCAAGGGCGAAGGGCGAAGGGTGAAGGGTGAAGGGGATCCGTCTTACGCCTCCGGCTCGAACCGAAACTTGAACGCGTTCCCCGCCCGCTCGACATAGCCCGCGGATGGCGATGGAAAATGCGCCGTCATCACCAGTGTATCGGTCTCGCAATAACGCTCCAGGAACGCGCGGCGCGTCTGACGCGATTGCTCCTGATCGAAACAACCGACCGCGCTCCACTCAGGGTGCGCGCATTGAACGGGGCTGTGGATCACATCGCCGCTCAGTACGCCGGCCTTTCCGCCGGAAGCGAGCTTGATGGCGATGTGACCGGGCGTGTGACCCGCGGTCGACTCGAAATGGATCTGGTCGTTGAACGCATGATCGCTGTCGACGAACACGGCTTGTCCCGCGTCGACCACCGGCAATACGCTGTCGTTGATGCAGCCGTCACTGTATTTCGCGCCCTTCTTGTTGAGCTCTTCCCAATGGCGCCACTCGGTTTTCGAGAACACATAACGCGCATTCGGAAAGGTCGGCACCCAGCGGCCCTCGACCAGCCGCGTGTTCCAGCCGACGTGGTCGGCGTGCAGATGCGTGCACATCACATAGTCGACATCCTCGATGCGCACCCCGGCCGCTGCGAGCCGATCGAGCCAGGTCGTATGCGTTCGCATATTCCAGGGCGCATGAAAGCGACGCGCCTTGTCGTTGCCGACGCAGGTGTCCACGAGAATCGTGTGCTGCGGTGTGCGCAGTACGTACGATTGCATGGTGAGCACGAGCTTCTGGGTGGCCGGATCGAGAAAGCGCGGTTCAAGCCAGTGCCGGTGCGGATCGAGGGCCGCGGGTGTCGCATCAGGCAGGAGGCGCGAGGCGATGAAATCCGGGCCTTCTTCTTCGATGACGCGATCGATGCGGATATCGCCGATGTGGCGGGTCATGGGCGGATCGTCCAGGTGGTTTGGTTCGATCAACCCACGGTACTGAAGCCGCCGCTCACGCTCACCACTTGTCCGGTGATCCAACTCGCACCGTCCGATGCGAGGTAGGCAACCAGGGTCGAGACGTCTTGCGCTTTGCCGAGCCGGCGCAACGGATAGTTGCGGATGATCTTGTCCATGTTCGCTTCCAGCCATTTCGGGTCGGAGTGGCTCGTCACGATCAGGCCAAGCGAAACCGCGTTCACGGTAATCCAGTTCCGTCCGAGTTCTTTTGCGAGTGATTTGGTGAGGGCGAGCACGCCACCGCGCGACGCCGCGGTAATGGCAAGGCCCGATTCACCCACGCGCGCGGAATCCCCGACGAGATTGATGATCCGGCCGCCACTTTGTTTGGCGATGTGCGGCACGGCGGCGTGGCAGCAATGGATCACGCTGTAGAGGCCGACATCGATCTGTTTTTTCCAGTCATCGGGCGTCGTATCGGTGAACCGCTGGCGCTGCACGTAGCCCGCGTTGTTGACGAGGATGTCGAGGCGTCCATGGTCGCGGACGATCGCATCGACCAAGCCCTTCACGGCGGAGAAATCGGTGACATCGGCTTTGTACAACCCGCCCTTGCCGCCATTCGATTTGATCTGTGCGAGCGTCTCTTCCGCGTCTTTCTGGGAATGCAGATAGTTGACGGCAACCGTCGCGCCTTCGGCTCCCAATGCGAGCGCGATTTCCCGGCCGGTGTCGCGGGCCGCTCCGGTAACGAGTGCTACTTTGCCTTTGAGTGCGTAGTCCAAGGGGTGCTCCTAGTTTAAGAATTACTTTCACCACAGAGGACGCAGGGGATGCAAAGGAAAATCAACGTCTATGGTTGGTGATGTTTCGCAGCCGCAATCCACTCAGGTTGCCGAACAACCTCGCAAAATGCCGATCCCCAATTGCCTTTCCTCTGTGTTCCCTGTGGTGAATGCTTAAGGGATTTTACTTCGAGCCCCCTGCACCAATCGAAAGATCCGTTCCGGCGTTGCGGGCAGCTCGTTCACTTCGATCCCGAGTGGCGCCAGGGCATCGCTCACCGCGTTGGCGATGGCCGCCGGCGCGCCGATCGTGCCGCCTTCGCCCATGCCGCGAAAGCCGCCCAAGGTCGTGGGCGATTCCGCCTCGACATGCAAGACGTCCATATCGGGGATTTCCGTCGCCGACGGCAGAACATAGTCCATCAGGCTGCCGGTCAACAACTGGCCGTCCTCACTGTACACAACTTCCTCCAGCAGCGCGGCGCCGATTCCTTGCGCGACACCGCCGTGCACCTGTCCCTCGACGATCATCGGATTAATCACGCGGCCGCAGTCTTCGGCGACGGCGTACTTCAGCACCTGCACTTGATAAGTAATCGGATCGACTTCCACCACTGCGATATGGGCCGCGCTCGATGTTGTACCGACCACCGGATCGTAGAGGCGCGTCGCTTCGAGCTCCTGTTGCAAGTCCTTCGGCAGACGCGCGAACTCGACATAGACTTTGCGAGCGAGCTCCTTGAAGGTCATGCGTCGATCCGTACCGCGCACGAAGATCAGTCCGTTCGAGGCATCGAGATCTTCGACGGCCGCTTCCATGAGATGCGAGGCGACACGCATGACCTGCTCCCGCACCGCGCCCGCTGCCATCTTGGCCGCCCCGCCAGCCAGAACGGTGCTGCGGCTGGCGTAGGTGCCGGTCACATAGGCGCGCCCGGCGGTGTCGCCTTGGATCACGCGGATGTCTTCGAGCCGCACCCCCAAATCATCGGCCACCACTTGTGCGAGCGTGGTCTCGAGTCCCTGGCCGTGCGAGGCGACGCCGAAGATCGCAGTGACCGCGCCGGTGGCATCGATGCGGATGGTCGCCGTCTCGGTGCCGGTGTTCACCGGCATGCCGGGTGCCGCGGGAATTTTCGAGCCGATGCCGGTGAGCTCCGCGTAGGAGGCGATGCCGATGCCGATCCAACGACCGTTGGCGCGTGCTTGTTGCTGCATCACGCGAAGGGCCGCGTAGTCGAGCTTTTTGCACGCGAGTTCGAGGCATTCTATGAACGCCGAGCGATCCCAGATGATGCCGGAGGCGGCCCTGTATGGAAATTCATCTTCGCGAACCAGATTCTTCAATCGCATTTGAACCGGATCGATCGCGAGCTTCCGCGCCGCCATGTCGATGAGGCGCTCCATGACGAAGGTTGAAACCGGGCGTCCGACGCCGCGATAGGGTCCGAGCGGCACTTTTGGTGTAATGACGCCGCGTACTTTGCCGAAGTAATTCCCCAGCCGATAGGGGCCCGGCATGAAGCTCACGACCTGCACGGGCTCGATCGCCGCTGTCCACGGATACACCGAATACGCGCCGACATCGCCCGTGACATCGGCGCTCAGTGCGAGCAGGGTGCCATCGGCGGCAACACCGAGTTCGGCATCGATGATTTCGTCGAACGCCTGCGAGGTCGACGATAGATCTTCCAGTCGATCGCTCGTGTACTTGACCGGCTTGCCAAGCCGCCGGGCAAGCACGCAGACGAGAATCTCCTCGGGATAGACGGAGGTCTTCGCACCGAATCCGCCGCCAACATCGGGTGCGATGACCCGCACACTGTTGCCGGGCAGATCGAGCAGCTCGGCGAGCGATTCACGGACGATGCCCGGCACCTGGGTCGACGAATGCAATGTCAGCGCACGCCGGCCCGCGTTGAATTCCGCGAGGTAGCTGCGGCTCTCCAGGGCAAGCGCGGCCTTGCGAAAAAACCGGAAGCGCGCCTTGACCCTCACATGCGCGGAGGCCATGGCAGCCGGCAAGTCGCCGCGAACGAATTCGCGTGCCAGCGCGATGTTCGAACCGAGTGGGGGATGAACGAGGGGTGCGTTCGGTCTGGCGGCTTCTTCGGGATCGGTGCAAGCGGGCAGCGGCTCGTATTCAATCTCGACTTTGCGCAGCGCATCCTCGGCGAGATAGCGCGACTCGGCAACTACCGCGACCACTGCCTCGCCCACATGATGGACCGCGTCCTTCGCGAGAATGGGTAATGGGACTGCCCGATATTCCTTCATCTTCGACGTAGCGAGGATCGGTTTGGCGGCGCCCTCGAGATCGGCGGCGGTAAAAATTCCAACGACGCCCGGCATGCGTTTGGCTTCCATGGTGTCAATGCGAACAATGCGCGCCAGCGGATGGACGCTTCGCACGAGGCCGACGTGGAGCATCCCCGTGGGACGAAAGTCGTCGGTGTAGGCGCCTTGACCGGTGAGCAGGCGCGGATCCTCGACGCGCTTGACGCTGGCACCGACGAGTTTGGGGCGGGTAGTTTCTAGCATCTATAGGTTCAGGCTTTCAATTCGCTCAGGCACTCAGAAATTTGACACGGAGGACGCGGAGGAAACGGAGGTAGACGGAGGGTTCATGGATTCGCGTGAACTCAGTACCTGGCGTTCCCGTGCATCGACATGCAGCCCTTGAACCCAGAATTCCTCCGTTTCCTCCGCGTCCTCCGTGGTGAATTTCTTAGGTTTTAGGAGCTCTAGCAGAACGCATGACCGTCGCTGCCGCCCGCACCGCCTTCACGATGTTCTGATATCCCGTGCACCGGCAAAGATTGCCTGACAGTCCGTCCCGGATTTCGGCATCGTTTTCGAGCGGCCGCTTCCGGATCAGATCGAGTGCGCTCATCAGCATGCCCGGTGTGCAGTACCCGCATTGCAGCGCGTGATGCGTGCGGAACGCCTCCTGCAACGGATGCAGCGCATCGATGGTGCCAAGACTCTCCACCGTTTCTACCGATCCGCCATCGACTTGCACCGCAAACATCAGACACGAGCGCGTGCTGTCGCCATTGACGATGACGGTGCATGCCCCACAGACGCCATGTTCGCAGCCAAAGTGCGTGCCGGTAAGATTCAGCGTTATGCGAAGAAAATCGCCAAGGAGCATCCGCGGCTCGATGTCGCGCTCGACTGAAACGCCATTTACGGTGGCGCGAATCCGCTGTGATTCGCTCATGCGCGTGCTCCAAAGGCGCGCTTCGCAGCGGCGTCGATGCCGCGCGAAGTGAGGTGTCCGACCAGGTGACGCCGGTAGTCGGCCGAGCCGTGCAGATCCGATTGTGGCGCGCATTCGTCGCGAACACTTTGAGCAGCCGCGCGCACGAGATCCGAACTGATCTCTCGTCCGACAATTTGCCCGACCAGCAGGCGTTCAGCTTTCGCAAACCGCATGGGTGTCGCGCCGACCCCCGCCAATGCGATGCGTGCATCCGCGCAGCGCCCGGCTTGCTGCGTGATCGTGACAGCCACGGCCGCGACAGCGAAGTCCCCTGGACGGCGCGAGACTTCCTCGAACGACCAGCCCGTTCCGGCAGGGAGCTTAGGAAAGGTGATCTCGGTGACGATTTCGGTGGATTCAAGCGTCGTGGAGAGTGTACCGAGGAAAAAATCCTTGGCGGCGATTGTGCGTGGACCGTGGTTTGAGCTCGTCGTAATCGTTGCATCGAGCAGCATCGCCAGCATCGGCAACTCGGCCGCGGGATCCGCGTGCGACAGGCTGCCGCCGATCGTGCCGCGATTGCGTACGCCGAAATGAGCGACATGCGACATCGCGACTGTCACGACCGGAAAATGCTCGGCGATCGGCGCTGCGCATTCCGTCGTCTTGTGGCGGACGAGGGCACCGATGTGAACGGATCCGGCCGCATCGCGAATGCCGTCAAGCCCTGGAATGCGATTGATATCCACCAGCCACGCCGGCTCCAGCAGCCGGAAATTGAGCATCGGCACGAGGCTCTGCCCGCCTGCCAGCACCTTGCCGTCGCCATCGGCGCGCGCGAGTGCATCGATTGCTTCATCGAGCGTGCGCGCGGCAACGTATTTGAATGGTGGAGGTTTCATTGTTGGGTCGTGTCAGCGATGCCCGCCGCGGTGCGGGATCAATCGGCCGCAGCTTATCGCGAATCGGAACCTTGGGCATCATTGGGGCGGGTTTGAAATTCGAACGACGGATATGCGTGCCCGCAGTTCCGTGATGCTCTGCTATTCTTTCCACGATCAACCACGACTCGCTTCTCGATTCCCACCATGAGCGATTCCCGTTCAAGACTCTTTGGCGCCTGGCAATTGGCCCGTTGGACGATCACCTACGACGATGGCCGCGCACCGACGCTACCGTTCGGCGAGGCAGTCGTGGGCTTGCTCATCTACTCTAACGACGGCCATATGAGCGGCAGTATCG
>JBJXGX010000123.1:0-4737 GCA_046160305.1 Burkholderiales bacterium | reverse complement strand
ACGCTGCGAGGAATGGCCACGCATGCTCCTTGGTGAGCATCGCCGACGTATAAGCGCCGATGCCGAGGAACGCCGCCTGCCCGACCGACAGCAATCCCGCGTAGCCAAGCAGGAGCTGCATACCGAGCGCGGCAACGCTAAAGATGAGTGCAAGGCTTACGACGTGGATGAAGTAATCCTGCTGGCTTATGAACGGCAGCGCCACAAAAAAGGCAAATACGCCGATGCGACCGGTCCAGACGAGGGCGGGCGGGAATTTATCGTCCACGGCGCACCAATCCGGCAAGCCCTTGCGGGAACACCAACAGAATGACAATCAACAGCACCATGCCGATTGCATCCTTGTAGGCCGTTGAGATCCATACCGCACCGAATGTCTCCAGTAGACCAAACAGGACGCCGCCCACCATCGCACCGCCGATGCTGCCCAACCCACCCAAGGTAGCGGCAACGAACGCCTTGATCCCGGGCAGGAAACCCATGCTGAACGAAGCGAAAAACATCGAGCCCAGCAACACACCCGCTGCCCCTGCGAGAACCCCGCCGATGAGGAAGGTGATCGCGGTGCTCTTGGTCAGGTTGATCCCCATGAGCTGTGCCGCCTCCGGGTCTTGCGCGGCCGCCTGCATGGCGATGCCGGTGCGCGTCCAGCGCAAGAATGCCTGGAGCCCGAGCATCACGATGACGCCGAGGACGATGATCCAGATAAGCTGTGGCGACAGCTTGGCCGCACCGAAACTGTAGTGGTCGGTCGTGAAGAGTTTCGGATACGACTTCGGCTCCGAGCCCCAGGCAAGTTGCACGACGTTTTGCAGCAGGATCGACACACCAATGGTGGCAATGATGATGTTGGAGAGCGGCGTGCCACGCATCCGCAGGGTGCGATAGATGCCCAGCTCGATGGCGACCGCAGCGATTCCCGCGATAACCATGCCAATGACCAACACCGCAACAAACGGAAGATGCAACGCCAACAGCGCGGACAGGCCGAGCACCGAACCCACCATCACTACTTCGCCTTGCGCGAAGTGAACGATCCCGGTGGCGCGGATGATCATCGTCATGCCGAGCGCGATGAGGCTGTAGATGCAACCGATCGCGAGACCGCCGACGAATAGCTCGACGAGCTGCGCTGCACTCAACGGTCTGGTCTCCTACGTGCTCGATTCAATGTCGATGCCCCATTCAATGTGCAAGGGCCATCGAGAAGAGCCCCGTCACGTCGAGCATACCAAATTCATCGCTTCGATCCAGTATGGACCGGGGCAACGCCGACTGACAAGGGCGTGCGATCGTCGCACTCAAATCGTGCAACCACGCATTAGCACGGTGCGTGACGCATCCCCTGGGTGTTCGCGAAGCTCTTGTAGCTCGCCCTAACCACTCATCACGCAGGTCGGATCAATTTCAATCAGCGGACCTTCGAACATGATTCCGCTCGAGGGCACAAACGCCAGCGCCGGCGCGTTTGCCGCGTCTGGAAAGTATTCGCGCCACACGCGCGTGAACGCACGGTAGTCGCGTCGCGGCTCGGTGAGATACACCCGGACGTGGTGACAGTGCAACCAGTTCGTCTCATTCGCCTCGAGCTGTTCGGTCAGCATACCCATCGTGAACCGGATTTGCTCCTCGATGTCCGATCGATGATTGCGTAGCGCGGGGGGAACGGTGATTGCCGACTTCATGTCGGGGGTCGCCACCTGCCCGGCGATGAATCGCCATGGGCCGACTTTCATCGTTGGCGAGAAGTTGACCTTGCGTACCTGGACCGGATGCCACTTGAGGCCTTTGTGTGACTCCTGCCTCTGGTGCTCGGTGTCGGGTATCAGCACGGTGAGATTCACCGCGCAGAGTGCACCAGGAAGGACGAGTCCCTTTACGCCCATCGAGCTCCGCGGCGGCGGCAGCGGCATGTACTTGGCCCAGATGCCATCGACATCGTGGAAGTTGATCAGCTCCGGTTCATAGAGCTGCGATTCGACCGCCTGTTCGACCGAGGTGCCCACTTGGGCGAGTACCCGATTCAGACGCGAGAAAATGTACTCGGCCTGCATTTCGGCATCGCTGCCGTAGTTGGGAAACCCGGAAGGCTTGCCGACCGCGACGCCCGTCTTATAGTCGTTGGCAGGGAACGCCGAACAGAACACGAAGTTGCCCGCGCGCACCGCATGCGAGGCCCATTCCGCTTCCATCGATGCGGGGTTCTCGGGATCGTTGAGCGCTTGGCGCTTCAGTTTTGAATCGCCTGCGAGTGCCACGACATCCAGGTTCAGTCGCGCACCGGGAAAGGGCAATGTTTCCCCGATCTCGACCGTTGTGCGTGCAGGCGGATCCTTCGGAAAGTATTCTTTCCATACACGCTTGAACTCGAAGAATTCCGCTGCATCGACGAGATGGACGTCTGCCTTGAGGACGTGCGATAGCGAACTCTTGAAATCGCCGAGGACGGATTTCAGCGTTTCCAGACAATGACGCGTCTGCGCTTCAATGAGCGAAGGTCCGGCCTCACCGTGTCGCTCGTCGATGGCGACTGCGTGCCCGGATGCGTCGATCGGATAAATCGACGAAGTGTAGACATAGTCCCCCGCTCTGACTGCACGGGGTGCGGGCGCATAGGGAGCCGGCCCGCTTCGCTCGATCGTGATCCTGGTGGCCATCGAATCTCTCCTTTTTACGTGCGGCAAAACAGTATGAACCGCGCCGCAGCCTCCACGCAAGCGCGGACACGCACTTTAGGTCAAACCGGCCGACTTCGACAGGTGATAGAGTTCCGCGAGTACGGGCCGTCCGCGCGTCGAAGCGCGACGGTACCGCCTCGGTTGGGACCAAACGATTCATAGCGAGGAGACAAGATGAACGACAACGTATGCGCACGCGCGTCCAAGACACTTTTCCGGAACATCATCGTGGCCGCAAGCATCTGCCTTGCCGCTCCGGCGATCGCACAAGTCGGCGGCACATTCAAGATCGGCGTCGCAACGGACATGTCGTCCGCGTACAGCGATCTCTCCGGGAAGGGCTCGGTGATTGCTGCTCAGCTCGCCGTCGAGGACTTCGGCGGAAGCGTGCTCGGGCGGAAGATCGAGATCCTCTCGGCCGATCACCAGATGAAACCGAGCGTCGGCTCTTCGCTCGTCACAGAGTGGTTCGACCGCAGCAACGTGTCCGCCGTCTTCGGCCTGGCGGGATCATCGGTCGCGCTCGCGGTGCAAGCGATCGCGAAGGACCGCCCGAGCCGCACGGTGGTGCACACCGTACCGCTTACCTCGGAGCTGATCGGCAAGAGCTGCCTACCCAATGCCGTCCACTGGGCGCCCGACTCGTACGCGCTCGCCGCAGCGGTCACGCGTTACATGACGAAGCAGGGCGGCAAGAGCTGGTTCATCATGGTGCAGGACACGGCAGCCGGTCCACCCGCCCGCGCTGCCGCGGCTGATGGAATTCTGAAGGGGGGCGGCAAGATCGTAGGGGATGTGCGCGTGCCGTTCAATGCGGGCGACGTCTCCTCGTTCGTGCTGCAGGCGCAATCCTCGCGCGCGAACCTGATCGCGGTGGGCTTCGGCGGTTCGGATCTCATCAACATCGTCAAGGCGGGACGCCAGTTCGGCATCGAGAAGTCCGGCGCTGCGTTCGTCTCGCTCGCGCTGTTTGGTCCTGACATCGAAGGCATGGGACTTGATCTCGCGAAAGGGATCGCATTCGTCATGCCTTTCTATCCGGAGATGAATGCCGAAGCCCGCGCCTGGTCGAAGCGTTTTCAGGATCGTGCCGGGCGCCTGCCCGCATGGTCGCAGGTCGCCGATTACGAAGGCGTGCTGCACTATCTTCGTGCGGTACAGAAAGCCGGCACCGACGATGCGCAGAAGGTCGTGCCGATCATGAAGGCCGGCCCGATCAACATGTTCAGCATCGAAGGCGGCGTGATTCGCGAGGATCATCAGCTCGTTCGCCCGATGTACCTCACTAAGGTGAAGGCGCCCGATCAATCGAAGTTTCCGGGCGATTTTTACGAAATCATCGGCAAGGTCCCGGCGAGCGAGGTGTTCTCACCGCTCGCAGACAGCGCCTGCGGCATGGTCAAGAAGTAGCGGTCGCACGCGAAGGCGGTGATCTCGCCATGACGAGCTTCGTCCTCGAGGCCGTGGGGCTCTCGCGCGAATTCGGCGGGTTCTACGCGGTGAACGACGTGTCGCTTGGCATCGAACGCGGCCGCATTCACGCCCTCATCGGACCGAATGGTGCCGGTAAGACCACCGTCTTCAATCTTCTCACCAAGTTTCTCGCGCCGACCGCGGGGCGCATCCTCTACAAAGGGCGGGACATCACCGGGCTCCATCCGGCGGCGGTCGCGTGCCTCGGACTCGTGCGATCGTTCCAGATCTCGGCGGTGTTTCCGCATCTTAGCGTGCGGGACAACGTTCGCCTCGGCTTGCAACGCGCGCTCGGAACGTCCTTCCATTTTTGGCGTCGCGGACGCAGCCTCGATCGGCTCAATGATCGCGCGGAGTCACTGATTGCTTCGGTGGGGCTCGATGCATTTCTCGATGAGTCCGCCGCGCAACTACCATATGGACATCGTCGCGCGCTCGAGCTTGCCACGACGCTTGCACTCGATCCGGAAGTGCTGTTGCTCGACGAACCGACATCGGGCCTGGGGCGTGAGGACATTGGGCGGATCACCGAGCTTATTCGCGGTCTTGCGGGTGACCGGACGATCCTCATGGTGGAACACAACCT
>JBJXGX010000122.1:0-12707 GCA_046160305.1 Burkholderiales bacterium | reverse complement strand
AATATCTCGCAATTCAGAGTTCTTCGCACCGACTGCGTTACAAGAAGTCTTGGCCGCCCAACCGACGGTTTTGATTGGACTAATCGCCCACCTCACCGACAGTGCGTTGCAAGAGGACATCGCCAGGCCCCCCCCGGCGGCGGCTACAACTGGGGCAGGACATCTTGCAGGGGCGAGCCGGTCATGACGATCAAACGCGTGCTGTCGGTGCAGCGGGTACGGCGGATTTCGGCGCAGTTCAGTTGGCTCGATCAGCGCCTGGTGCGTGATCGGCACATCGAGCGCCGTGATGCCACCGCGTGCGCGCTATACCTGTTTCTGGTCACGGTGAGCGATGCGCAGGGGCTGAGCTACTACGCGGAGGCCTCGATCGCCCCTCGCCTGTCGATCGAGCCGGGGCGGCTTGGCCAGGCGCGCGCCGATCTGGTGCGCCTGGGGCGCATCGCCTTTGATCCCCCGCTCGACCAGGCGCTCGCGCTGGATGCTCCCGTTGTGTCGGCGCCCTCACGCGATCCTTTGCGCGAACTCTCTCGCGAGCCGGCGCGCGAGCGCTTCGCCGCGTTGCGCGCACAACTCAAGTCGGCGCGATGATCGACTACGAGATGTTCTGCAAGATTCGCGATCACCATGACCGCCAAGGCCTGAGGATCGCGCAAACGGCGCGTGCGCTGGGCGTGCACCCCCAGACGCGCCAGCTCTACACCGGGTGATCGCGACCTTTCTGATCAAACGATCCGGACTGGAACGGACCGAGGCCCGCACCGGCGCGGTCACGCTCATTCAACGATTCGGATCAGCGGCCAATCTGAACATTCACCTACACTGCCTGGTCCGCGACGGGGTGTATCAGTGCACCGAGCACGCGCCGGTCTTCCAAGCAGCGACCGCGCCCAGCATCGAAACGCTGCAGGGCTTGCTCGGCAAGATTATCGTGCGCCGCATGGGGCTGTTGACGCGTCGAGGCTTGCTCATCGAAGAACAAGGCGTGCGCTACTTGGCCGACATCGACGCCGATACGGCGCTCACGCCTCTGCAGGCGGCTCGGAAATCGCCATCCCCGCAGTCGATCGGAATCGGTTCCATCGCGCGGCCGAGGGTCAGGCTCGACTCAGGTTCGCGCCGCTCAAGCAATTCGCGGCGGATTGGCACCGAGCGCATCGACCACTCGAGTCATTACCGCCTGAATACGCGCCGATTGCCCTACATAGGGCGCCTCAACCCGGGTGCGCAGACGCCAATTGACTCCACGGTGGTCCCAATGTACGGCGCTCATTCGAGGAAAACGGGGTTTGAAATTACTCTCCTCCAGACGATCGCTACCGGGGATCTATCTTCGGTTAGGTCACGCGGCAGCGATGTCTTTTCATGCGCGGCCCGGGAGCGCGCAACCGTTCAATTGACTGTTCTGGGCGCTAACCGTATACAGTTGCACTCTGTTGCGCGACATGGGCGCTTACCGTCCTCACCTACGCATGAACCCAGCGAATGATTGGTTGGTCAATCTGAACGTATTGCCGCCCAGACTTGGGTTCGGGTCCGGGCATACGCCCCCGATTGACGCGGTGCGAGAGCGCATCAACACGCGGCTCGATGCGCTCGTCCCTTCATTGCGAGGCGAGGCGGGCCGCCTGTGCGAAGCGATGCGTTACAGTTTGCTAGCGCCGGGCAAGCGACTCCGGCCCATGCTGATGATCGTTGCGGCGAGCGATCTTGGCACCTCGTTCGACGCCGTGCTCGATCCGGCCTGCGCAATAGAAATGATCCACACCGCCTCGCTGATCATGGACGACTTGCCCGCGATGGACAACGCACTGATGCGTCGCGGTCGGCCAACAACTCACCGGCACTTCGGCGAGGGCACCGCGATCCTCGCTTCGGTGGCGTTGCTCAACGGCGCGTTCGGCGTGATCGCGCAAGCGCCGCAACTCGATCGGCTGAAGCGCCTCCAGCTGGTGAACTTGCTGGTCGACGCGGTTGGCGTACATGGCCTCGTTGCGGGTCAGGAGAACGACCTGAACCTCGCGGCTGATAGGCGTTGTTCGGAGACCCTGGAGGCCCTTAACTATCAAAAGACGGGCGTCCTATTCGCGGCCAGCCTTGAAGGTGCGGGGCGCATAGCCGGCTTGAGCGACAACAGCCTGGCGCCGCTGCGCGAATGTGGTCGACATCTTGGCCTCGCATTTCAGATCGCCGACGATCTGCTCGACGATAGCGGTTGCGCGGCGGAGATCGGTAAGGATGTCGGCAAGGATATTTCCAAGCTCACCATCGCGCAAACCCTCGGAGGTGACGGCGTGCGCCAGCGCCTCGCCGACCATGTGAATGGCGCGCTCGCAGCGCTCACACGCGCGGGCGCCTCCGGAGGCCAGTTGGCGACACTGGTACAGGGTTGTTTCGCGCAAGTGCTCCCTTAGTGAGCACGGCACTCGGTGTTCGTGAAACCGCTACGAACGCCGCGGCGACCATGCTGGCGACCGCCGTCACACCGGTCGTTGAAGTCCGTGGCGCGGTCGCTCGTTACGGCACTCGCACGGCGCTCGCTGGTGTCGATCTTTGTGCGAACGCAGGTGAGTGTGTTGCGTTGCTTGGTCCGAACGGTGCGGGCAAGACGACGTTGCTGCGAGCGATCATCGGGCGCGTACGCCTGGCCGCCGGGACGGTGCATGTTCTCGGTTGCGACCCGCTTGACGATCCGTTAGCCCGGTGCGCGATTGGCTTTGTCCCACAGCAGATCGCACTGTACCGGCACCTTACCGTCCGCGAGAACCTCGAGGTGTTCGCGCGGCTTGCAGGGGTCGAGCGCTCGAAAGTGGCCAGTCGCGTGTCCGCCGCGCTGGCGATGTGCCGCCTTATCGAGCGGGCGCACGATCGCGTCGAGGCGCTCTCCGGCGGTTTGCAACGTCTTGCCAACATTGCGGCTGCGATCCTCCACCAGCCGCGTCTGCTCATTCTCGATGAGCCGACGGTCGGGGTGGATGTCGAGGCGCAGGGCGCAGTCAATGCCTCGCTTGGCACGTTACGCGCAGGCGGCATGGCACTCGTGATGACCACCCACGATCTACAGCAAGCCGAAGCACTCGCGACGCACGCGGTATTCCTCGCGCGGGGCACCGTGGTCGGCTCGGGGCGCCCCGCTGCGCTCGTCGCGAATGCGTTTGGCGGGCAGCATGAGTTGCAGGTCACCTTGCGGACCGAGCCCGATCCGATCGAGCGAGAGGTGCTCACTTCGATCGGGTTGGAACCGAATCGAGTACCCACTGTGTGGTCCATGATCGCCGCACCGGATCCCGCTGGCGCGGGCGTCCTCGCCGCCGCGCTACGTGGCCGCGGCCTGCAACTGCGCGAGGTGCGCCTCCGCGTCCCCGATCTTGCGACGCTGTTTGTGCGTCTTACCGGCGAGGCACCCGCGCTGTGATCTCGGCGATTCTGCGGGTGATGATCCTTGGCCTCGCGCGTGACCGTGGCGCCCTCGTCCTCGCATTCCTGCTGCCACCGGCGATCTTCGCCATCTTCGCAGCAATTTTCGCGGGCACCTCAGGCGCAGAGGTGCGCCTGCGCGTCGCGCTTGCTACTGAGTCCGGCACCGAATCTGTCAAGCGCCTCGCCGAAACGCTCCGCGCCGAGAAAAACGTCGATCTGGAGCTGCTCGATAGCGCTGCGTCGCTGCGCGAACGCGTGCGTCGCGGTGCCGTCGATGTCGGCGTGATTCTGCGCGGCGATCTCGCAGCGCCGGGCAACGGCCCGGCGCCGATCGTCGTCGTCGCCGACGCGACGCACGCGATGGCGGCCGATATCGTCGGCGGGCATCTCCAGCGGATCGTGATCGCGCAGATTGCGGGCTCAATGCCAGCCCTCGTGGAACGCGAGACGCTGACCGGACGCGGCAGCGCGAGCGGAGCGGTGACCTACTACGCCGGCGCCGTGTCGATTCTGTTCTTGCTGGTCTCGGCGATGCAAAGCGCTGCGACTTTCATCGACGAGCGCGAGAGCGGCATCATGGATCGGCTGCTTCTTGGGCCGGGAAATGCCGCCGTTCTCTTGAACGGCAAGTTTCTATTCCTGGTCGGACAGGGGCTGATGCAGGCGTCGATCATTTTTCTGGTCGGCTGGCTCTTCTACGGGATTGATCTGCCCGCCAGTATCGGGGCTTGGGCCGCTACGTCCGTGACCGCAGCCGTTGCGGCGGCCGGCATCGGACTCGCCCTCGCGGCTCTTTGCACGACTCGCCAGCAGGCCCAGACTCTCGCATCATTCCTCGTTCTAATCGTGTCGGCGATCGGTGGCAGCATGGTGCCGCGCTTTCTCATGCCAAGTTGGCTGCAAACGCTCAGTTGGTGGACGCCTAACGCCTGGGCGATCGAGGCCTACTATGGTGCGCTGTGGCGCGGCGAGGCGGCTGTAGCGCTCCTGCCGGCGTGGGGCGTGCTCGCCGCCATGGGCGGGATCGCGCTCTGGCTCGCGCACGTGGCGGCGCGGCGCGCGGGGCGCGTATGACGGTGCGCGTCCGATGCTCATGACCATCCTGGTGAACACGCTGGTGGTGATCGCGGCCGTCGTGGTGATGGAACTCGTCGCGAATCTGACGCACCGGTACGTCATGCACGGCATTGGTTGGGGCTGGCATCGCTCGCATCACGAGCCGTCGAGTGGCCGGTGGGAGAAGAACGATCTCTACGCGCTCGTCTTCGCGGGGATCTCGATTCTGCTCTTCTGGCTCGATGCGTATCGGTACGGCGTTCTTTGGTGGGTCGCGGTCGGCATGACCCTCTATGGTGTTCTCTATTCGGTGTTTCACGATGGCTTGGTGCACCGGCGCTATCCGGTCTGCCTGCCGGTGCGTTGGCGGTACCTCGAGCGACTGACTGAGGCGCACCGCATCCATCACGCGAGCCGGGAACGCGACGGTGCCGTGTCATTTGGCTTTCTCTATGCCGCGCGGCCTGATCGACTCGCACTCGAGTTGCGTACGCGCCGTCTCGCCAAGCGAGGGCGGCAATGAGCAGCGCGACCCAACGCAAACCCGTGATCGATCTTGCACTGGTCGGGGGCGGGCTCGCAAACGGGCTCATTGCCTATCGATTGGCCGTGCTGCGACCGGACATCCGGCTTGTCGTGTTCGAGCGCGAAGGGGCGCTGGGTGGGAATCACACCTGGTCCTTCCACGCGACGGACGTTACGCGCGCGCAGCACCAGTGGTTGGCACCGCTAATCGTGGCCCAATGGCAAGGCTACGACGTTCGCTTTCCCGGTCGCACGCGGCGTCTGGACACGACCTATTGCTCGATCAGCTCCGCCGCGTTTGCACAGCACATCGGTGCGCGGCTGGCCGATCGAGTGCGTAACGGCGTGGAGGTCAGTGCATTCGATGCGGGATCGGTGACGCTTGCAGGCGGTGAACGGATACCAGCCCAAGCCGTAGTCGACGGTCGTGGCGATCCGAGCGGTCTTCGACTTACGCTTGGCTACCAGAAGTTCGTCGGCCTCGAACTGCGCCTCGCCGCGCCGCACGGCCTCGTGCGGCCGATCCTCATGGATGCCACCGTGCCGCAGGTCGACGGTTTTCGATTTCTCTATACGCTACCGTTTGCTCCGGATCGATTGCTGATCGAAGACACGCGGTACAGCGATACGCCCGCGCTCGACGTTCGCAGCAATCGCGCCGAGATCGAATCGTATGCGCAGGCCGAAGGTTGGAGAATCGCCGCCATCGAGCGGGAAGAGCAAGGCGTACTGCCCGTCGCGCTCGGTGGGGATCCGCTGATCGATTGGCCAACCGATCCGCCGATCGGACGTGCGGGCATCTCGGCCGGGCTGTTTCATCCCACCACTGGTTACACCCTTGCCGAAGCGGTGCGATTGGCCGATGCGATCGCCGCGCTACCAAAGATCGATGCGGGGAGCGTCCATGCGCTCACTCGACGCATGGCCGCCCAGCACTGGCGCAATGGCGAGATGTTTCGTTTGTTGAACCGCATGCTGTTTCGGGCCGCAAGGCCTGCCGAGCGCTACCGTGTGCTAGAGCGCTTCTATGGCCTTTCCGAGGGCCTCATCCAGCGCTTCTACGCCGGCCATCTCACCCTGGCCGACAAGCTGCGTCTGCTCGTCGGTCGCCCGCCCGTGCCGATCTGGGCGGCAATCAAATGCATGCGTGAGTCCTCGCTTGCGGTGCCTCCGCTAGGGAGCGTGCCGACGTGACGGCGACCCGCGCTGCGGTCATCGGTGCCGGGTTTGGCGGACTCGCGCTCGCGATTCGGTTGCAGGCGAGCGGCATCGAGACCTTACTGATCGAGGGCCGCGACAAGCCGGGGGGTCGTGCATACGTCTATGAGGACGACGGCTTCACTTTCGACGGCGGTCCGACGGTGATCACCGATCCGACCGCCCTTGAAGAGCTGTTCACGCTAGCCGGAAAGCGGATGGCGGACTACGTCGAGCTGCTGCCGATCGATCCGCTTTACCAGTTGCGTTGGGAAGATGGCTACCAGTTCGACTACACGAACGATCAAGCAAAGCTCGATCGGCAGATCGCCGTGAAGTCACCGGCCGATGTCGCAGGCTATCGACGGTTCCTCGCTTACTCCGAGGCAGTTTTTCAGGAAGGCTATGTGAAGCTCGGGCACGTCCCGTTCCTCAATTTCTGGAGCATGGTCCGCGTCGCCCCGCAGCTCATGAAACTGCAAAGCCAGCGCAGCGTGTACGCAATGGTTGCCAAATTTTTGCGCGACGACCAACTGCGCCAGGCGTTCAGTTTTCATTCGCTGTTGGTGGGTGGCAATCCGTTCGCCAGCTCGGCAATCTACGCTTTGATCCACGCGCTCGAACGCACGTGGGGCGTGTTCTTTCCGCGCGGCGGAACCGGCGCGTTGATACGCGCGCTGGTGCGACTCTTTGTCGATCTTGGTGGGCGACTGACCCTTGGCGCGCCGGTAACACGCATCCTCACCCGCGGCGATCGAGTCACCGGGTTGGCGACCGTGGATGGTTGGCAAGGCGAGTTCGACATGGTGGCGAGCAACGCCGACGTCGTGCATACGTACGGCAAACTTCTCGCGGATCATCCGCGCGGTGTGCGGGAGGGCAAGCGATTGGCGGGCATGCGGCATAGCATGTCGCTCTTTGTGATCTATTTCGGCCTGCGTGGGGCGCCGCCTGCGGGCATGCAACATCACACGATACTGTTCGGTCCACGCTATCGCGAGCTGATCCGCGAGATTTTTTCAGGTCCGCGCCTTCCTGAGGACTTCTCACTCTATTTGCACGCGCCATCGGTGTCGGATAGTTCCCTGGCGCCGTCCGGACACAGCGCGTATTACGTGCTCTCGCCGGTACCGCATCTTGGACGCGCGCCGATCGATTGGGAAGTCGAAGGCATACGCTACCGTGACCGCATCCTCGCGTATCTGGAAGCGCACTGCATCCCGAATCTGCACCGCGACCTCGTCACGTGTCGCATCCTCACGCCGTTCGATTTCCGCGATGTGTTGAATGCTCACCATGGCTCGGCGTTCTCGGTGGAGCCGATCCTCACGCAAAGCGCATGGTTTCGGCCACACAATCGCGATGCCGTGCTCGACAACCTCTATCTGGTCGGCGCTGGCACGCATCCGGGCGCGGGGATCCCCGGTGTGGTCGGCTCGGCGAAAGCAACGGCCCGGCTCATGATCGATGATGCTCGCTCGGCGCTGGCGCAGGGACGCATGGAGCAGCCCTATGGATAGCGTCGTTGCAGCAAGCCACGATGCACTCTCGCGCGGATCGAAGAGCTTTGGCGCGGCGGCCCGGCTCTTCGATCGGCGCACGCGCGAATCCGTTTATATGCTCTACGCGTGGTGCCGCCATTGCGATGACGTGATTGACGGGCAGGTGCTCGGTTTTCGCCCGCCCGCAGCATCGGACCCCTCGCCGGGACGCATGGCAAACGATCTTGCGGACTCACCCGCAGAGCGCCTGGCAACCTTGCGGCGCGAGACCGCACGCGCGTTGGCAATGGAAGCCGTGACGGATCCGGTCTTCGTCGCGTTTCAGCGCGTCGTGTCGATGCACGCGATCCCAAGTCGTTATCCCCTGGAACTTCTTGAGGGTTTTGCGATGGACGTGGCCGGCCGACGCTACGAGACGCTCGAGGAGACGCTGGTCTATTGTTATCACGTTGCGGGCGTGGTCGGCATCATGATGTCAATGGTGATGGGTGCGACCGAACAACGCACGCTAGACCGTGCCTGCGATCTTGGCATCGCGTTTCAGCTGACGAATATCGCGCGCGATGTCATCGAGGATGCGCGTGTCGATCGCGTCTACCTGCCGCGCTCCTGGCTAGCCGCGGCGGGCGTTGCCGAAAACGCGATGACCGAGCGCGCAATGCGACCGCGCATCGCCGGCGTCACGCGCCAACTGCTTGCCGAAGCAGATCGCTACTACCGTTCGGCGCAGGTGGGATTGGCGCACTTGCCGTGGCGCTCAGCATGGGCCATCGCGGCGGCGTTGCGCATCTATCGCGCGATCGGCATCGACGTCGTCAGTCGCGGGCCCGGTGCGTGGGATGAGCGGGTGCGCGTCGGAGGCCCGCGCAAGGTCGTGTTCGCAGCCCTTGGTGGCCTCGATGCGTTGCGTGCGCAAGTCGACCCGAATCGCGGTCGAGACCTCCCACGAACCGGGTTGTGGACGCGAACATAGACTGGATTCGCGACGCGAGGGGCGAGGCAAAGGCAACCGACCAGAGCAGGTGGTTAGAACTGGTCAAGTTCTGCGTTTCGCCAAAACTTTGTGGGCGAAAAGAAGGAATAACCGTGAACGCGCACCCAATACGCTCCTACTTCGATCGTGCAAAGAAACGTCGCCCTGACCCCGACATCCTCATGGTCTCGATCGGCGTGTCATCGGTCTTGGTGTAGCGAAGCTCGGTGAGCCGGCTCGCGCGTCGTAGCCGAAGGTCTGCTTGATGCCGTTGGGCAGCGTCTTCTCGGTGAGGCGGTTGCCGTTGTCCCACACCTAGGTGATGGTCTGCGCGATGCTTTGGCCCACACCCGGCGCACGATGCGTCTGGCTGATCAAGCGATTGGCATCGTCGTAACCGAAGCTCGTCTCCTCGGTAAGCTGGCCGTTCACCAGCACGGTGCGCTTGATTCTGCGATCCAAGGCATCGAATTCGGCGATCAGTTCGCTGCGCACCCCGGGCGCATCGGTGATGAAGCGGATCGGGCGGTTGACCGTGTCGTACTCGATCTGCACGCCCGAGTCGGCCTCGCGCACCTCAATCAGCCGGCCCTGCGCATCGAAGCGCCGGGTTTGGGTGGCGCCGGCGAAATCGCTTTGAATTACCTGATCCCGCTCGTCGTAGCTGAAGGTATGTTGCTGACCCTTGCGGTCGCGGACCGTGATGAGATTGCCGTTGGCGTCGTAACCGTAGGTCTCTTCTTTCAGCAGGGCATCGATTCTCTTGGTGAGACGATGCAGGGGATCGTACTCGTAGGACTCGATCGGCTGGCCCAAGGGATTGACCACCGCGCGCAGGTCGCGCCTGCCATCGACGTTGAGTTGGGTAATGCCAAGGTTGGCATCGGTCATGCGGGTCAGCTGATCGATCGTGTCGTACTCGCTCTTGGTCTCAAAGCCGCGCGAATCGACGCTGCCGGTGGTGCGGCCCAACGCATCGACCGCCATGCGCGATTCATTGCCCAGCGGATCGCGGATCACAATGAGATCCCCGGCTTCGTTGTCACTGAGGGTGGTGGTCTGATTGAGCGCGACGTTCGGAATCGAGGCGATTTGGCCCCGGGCGTTATAGGTCATACGCGTCTCGTTGCCCAGCACATCGGTGAGCCGGGTGAGATTGCCGTTGGCCGGGTCGTAGTCCATGCGGTTGACGATCGGTCGGCCATCCAGATAGTGGGTGATGCTGGTGGGTTTGTTCCAGGTGGCATCGAAGCTGATGTCGGTCACCCGCCCGAGTGGATCGATGATCTATGTGGGATTGCGATATCGCAAGACCTGGCACCTATGCCGGGATTACTCGGTTGCCCATATGGCCCTTCTGGAGGAGGCGTTCCACTAGCTCCACGAACGGCGGGTAGGCTGCTCCGCGGGAGCTTGAAGGTAAAACGCAGTGAAGTCGGAGGTGTGACTGTGATCGACCCCGGTTTCCCGTGCGGATGAAGGCGATCCGTGCGAGATTCGATGCATGAAATTCCCGGTAGCCGTTTGCCTCGCGACGACTGGGTTGTATTAAGCCAAGGCGCACGTAGTAGCGCACCGCATGGGGACTCGTCCCCGTTGCACGCGCGACGTCCGTGACTTTCATCTGGTCGGCTCCTCGGCGCTCTCGCCGTCCGGATTCCAACGAGGTCGGCTGATACCCGGCAGCTATTCGAAGCCTAAAGATGTGCGTTACGCACAAGTCAAGCAGCGCATCGCGCGACCTAGCCGGCCGGCAGCCTGCAGTGCTCATCGACGATCACCCGATGCATTGTGGAATTCGGTCTGGCCACGACATCGGAAAGGATGACAACCGCTGTGACAACCTCTGCAATGCGACATCCGTCGCCCGCTCGAACATCGGCAATTAGCGCGGCGCGACGAATCTGAGATGCACCGACTACGCATCCGCCCGCGATAAGTGACTGTGCAGCACCGCCGCGTCGATGTTCCTCCGCGGGATACGGACTGCGCTATAGCGATTGGCGCAGCGGCACGCGGTCCCGTCCCACGATCACGATCCGAGCCTGCTCGTCGATTGGCCGCTGGGCGTTCTGTTTTGCAGCGCGCTCTGCCACGACGGCTTCATGCTGGCGGTGCGACGCCATGATCTGCGATTCGTCGCGCCCCGCGTTCGCCGTGAAAGAGGTTGCGCCAATTAAGCTCGTGAATGCCAGGATAATCAGGCGTTTCATCGTGCCGCCTGAAGATTGAGATGCCGTCGCATTCGAGTCGCGCCAAACGCTTCACGCGCGGCGCTTGATCGCCCACCGGGTCCCGCACAGAGGGAGAGAGAAGTTAGCCAACGTTCCTCACGGGACTATCACGGATCGATCTTTTTTCATCACCCCGGCGTTTCTTTCGAGCGGCACAGCGCTCGCCGCACAGTCCAGCCATCCAACCCAGGCGTCATCACATCGAGAATCACCGGCAGGTACTCGCCAGTTTCTGCAAGATGAAAGCCGTCGGTCGGGCGACCCATGCATGGCGAAGCTCAACATTTGCCTGCCAAAGCGGTATCATCGGTTGCCAGTATTCGAGGAACCCCGCGTGCGGTATTTGAAATCGGTCATTCTCTGCTTGCTGCTGCTTGCGATCCCGCTCAAGGGATTCGCCGCGGCGCGAATGATCTTTTGCGGTGGGCATGGCGATGCGATGCATGCACCGGAGGCGCTTCAAGGGCATAGCGCTCACCACAACGCCCCGCTGCCGGACGCCTCGGGTGGCGGCGAGCAACCGAGCAACGAATCGGCTCCTCACGCTGCCGATGACCCCGGCTGCTGGGACTGCCACTGCAGCGTCTGTGCCGCGTGCTGCACCGCCGCCGGCATGACCTCTCCGGTTTTTCTGCTTGGCAGTTTTCTCGAGGCCTCGCGGTCGCGCCCCTTTTCAAACTTTAGCCACTTCAAGGGTCGAATCCCCGCGACCCTCGAGCGCCCGCCACTAGCGCCTCGCTCCACACGCGTCGCCTAGAGCGCCGCGACGGGGGGTTGCGTCCGCAGCCTCCCGATCTGTGAGCCGAACGATTTCGTGCCCGCTCGGGCAACGGTCGTCCGTGCCTTCACCCGCGAGGAGTCTCATGAACATCCAGTGCAAACTGCTTCTATCTGTCATTGCGTTGAGCGGCGTCATCGGCGGTGCGATTGCGCAGGGTCGACCCGATCCGACCGACTCGAAGCTCAAATCAGCAACGGTTGAATATGTCTCGCCGTTTGCGAGTTATCGACGCTACCAGGACGAAAAGCCCGCCCCCTGGCGTGAGCTGAATGATCATGTCCTTGGGCTCGGTGGACACGCCGGACACATCAAGGATGGCGCGCCCGGCGCCGCGAAACCTGCCGCGATTCCGGAACGATCGAGCACGGCGACCAGCGGGGAGCCAGCCCCGCCGCAGCCGGTCAGCACGCCGAGCTCTGGCCATTCAAGCCACAAGCATTAGGAGAAAACATCGATGCGATCCATTCGTGTCATACCGTTGCGCGCAGCTTTCGTAGCCTTCGGCGCACTCGTCCTCGCCGGCTGCGCGACGTTTTCGCAAGACGGCGGCTTCGGCGCGGTCGAGGCGACCGCGCAGGAGCGCCTGGGGACCAACGCCAAAATCGTTCGCGCGTCGAAAGACGGCAATAGCGTGGATCTCTTCATAAGGGAGCGTTTGAATGCGCCGCTGTCGGTCGATGACGCGGTTCAAGTCGCGCTGCTCAGCAATCGCGGGCTCCAAAGTACCTACGAAGAGTTGGGCATCGCCGAGGCCGATCTCGTTCAGGCCGGTCGCCTGACCAATCCCCATTTCGCGTACTTGAACGTACGCAACAGCGAAAGCAAGTCGATCGAATGGGCATTGACGTTTCCGATCATCGATCTGCTCACGATGCCGTTGCGCAGAACGATTGAAGCGCACCGTTTCGAGCAGACCAAGCTGGAAGTGTCGAGCCGCGTGCTCGACGTTGCGTTCGAGACGCGCCGGGCGTATTTCCAGGCGGTCGCGGCGACTGAAATGGTGAGGTACCTCGAGCAGG
>JBJXGX010000121.1:0-4678 GCA_046160305.1 Burkholderiales bacterium | reverse complement strand
ACCGAACCCAGCATGAGCGTTGCGATCCCGCCGAGTCCTCGCGTGCCCATCACGATCTCGGTCGCATGCTGGTTGCCGGCAACGGTCGCGATTTCGCTCGCCGGATCGCCGCTGACCTTCACGAATCGGTGTGAAACCCCGGAGCTCGCGGCAATGTCGCGGGCCGATGCGAGCGCGAATTCGGACATGCGCTCCATGTGCTCGTCGACCAGCGACTGGGCAACCAGATGTGCCTGCCATGATGCAATATCGGGTTGCACGTTGACGATCACCACTTCGCTATCCTTGCCGCCCTTGGCGCGCTGGAGTGCAAGGCGCAGTGCGCGTTGCGAGGCTTCGGACCCATCGGTGGGTACCAGGACGCTTTGCATGACAGGTCCGTCCTAGGGCGCGGGCAGCCGCAGCGGATCCTTGAGCAGGACGATGTGATGATTGTTTTCCGCATCGATCGCCTCGACGCTATGCAGCGTGTCGGCGTCGGCGTCCGCGTGAATCTGCTTGGGATGGTGGACGCGATGTTCGACCCCTTCAGCGCTGATGATGAAGAAATCGCCCTTCGGGTCGTACGACATGCCGATCAGCGGGACCCATTCAGCGGCGATCCGGTCGCCCAGTCCGAGCCCGGCGACTTCGATCTCGACCTGTTTGGCGGGCAGCGCTTTCGCGACACGATCGAAGAACGCCTGCCATTGCGTCTTGGAAATTTGCGTGAGTGCCATGAGTAAGCTCCTTCCTGGAAAGCGGGTGTATTCAGTGCAGTGGCATCAGTCGGGGCGAATCTCTCCGGCACGAACCCAGATTCCTCGCGCCTCGCAATGCAGCAGCTCACTTCCGCTCCGCACGTATGTGCCGATCGGATAGGCAACATCGTTGAAGTAGCAGGCGCCGGATTCAAGTTCCTGATCAAGCGAAATGTCGTCCTCCTCATCGAAGATCGGCGAGGACTTCAACTCGGGATCCGGCGCGCCGACTTCGGGCACATGGGTGGTCATGGTCGTTCCTTGATGAGGCATTGAAGCCGATGGTACGGAATTGCGTGACCCCGGCGTTTGACCTAGATCATGTGCACTGCTCGGCGAGGGCGGTCATTGATTTTCGACAAACGATCCGGCCTGCCCGAAGCGTAGAAAGGCGTCATGGGAACCCTTGGAAGAATTATCGTTGCGACGGACCTGACGAATTTCTCGGTGCGGGTCGTCGAGCGGGCAGCCATGATCGCGGCGGAAGTCGGTTCACCGCTCTCGGTCGTGCACGTCATGGATGCCGGCTCAATCAGCGCGATGGAGGCGCTGACCGGCGCATGGACGGCAGCGCGAAAGAGCACCGCCCTCCAGCGGGTGGAATCGCAGCTTGCCGAGAGCCTGGAGCGGCTGCGAAAGCGTTATCAGCTCGATGTGGATTCCGAAGTAATCGTCGGACGGCCCCACACCGTGATCGCCGACATGGCGGAAGCGCGCAGCGTCGCGCTTGTCGTGATCGGCGCGCATAGCAACGATGCGCTTCGGCACACGATGCTTGGCACGACCGGTGCGCGGATGCTGCGGGCGACTCGAAAATCCATTCTGGTCGTGCGGAACAAATCGTCCGAGCCCTACCGTGGCGTCCTTGCCGCCATGGATTTTTCCGATGCCTCGGTCGCCGCGATGCAGCTTGCGGTAAGAATCGTGCCGAGCGCGCGTCTGGCGGTGCTGCACGCGATCAATACGCACTTTGATGGCCTGATCAGTCTATTCGGCACGGGAGACGAAGATCTGGCGGAATTCTGGGCACAGACGCGCGTCGACGCGCTCGGGAAGATCGAGGCGCTGGTCGCGCACCTTACGGATCAACTCGTTTCCGTCTCGCCCGAAGTGCAAAAGGGCAAGCCTGCCGATGTGATTTTGCAACGATCGCGCAGTGGGGATGTCGATCTCGTCGCCCTCGGTCGGCACGGACCGATCAGAGGGCTCGATGTCCTGGTCGGCGGCGTGGCGCGCCAAATCGTGAATCGCAGCGAATGTGATGTGCTGGTCAGCGCCGTAGCCGGCTACGATTACTGAGCCAATCATTCACGGATGGCGCTACCCTTTACCGTCGAGCAATTCTTTGCCGTCTTTCGCGCGTACAACGATGCTGTCTGGCCGATGCAAGGCGTCCTCTATGGTTTGGGGCTAGGCGCGGTGGCGCTTGCTTTTTTTCCTCGCACGCTGGCCGCTGATCGCATCGCGGTGGGAATTCTCGTCGTGCTCTGGGCCTGGATGGGCATCGCCTATCACATGCTTTTCTTCTCGGGAATCACTCCTGCGGCGTGGTTGTTCGGCACGCTCTTCCTCGCGCAGGCGGGGCTCCTCGGATGGCACGGTCTGGCCAAGTGGCAGCTTCGCTTTGGTTGGCCCGGGCCGCTGCGGGGAACCATCGCGGCGGTGTTGATCGGGTATGCGCTGCTTATTTATCCCGCATTGAGCGCGTGGCTTGGGCACGGCCTCATGGGCGGCCCGACATTCGGTCTGCCTTGCCCGACGACCATTTTTACGGTCGGCCTGCTGGGTATGGTCGTGGCGCCGTTCCCAAGAACGATCTGGGTGATCCCGATTCTGTGGTCCGGCATCGGCGGCAGCGCGGCGTGGCTCCTCGCCGTGCCGCAAGACCTTGGCCTCATCGTGGCCGGCATGGTGGCGCTGGTGCTCGCCGTATTGCCCGTCAATGCAGCGACGAACCCGTCCCTTCGTCGCGCCCAACGGGGGACCGGCCACTGATCGCCGTGCCTTCATCCGGCGCGCTTTCAACGATCACAGAGCCGCCGACCAGCGTCGCGCGTTCCTGCATGCCGAACAGACCGAAGGAATCCGCCTTGGGCGCCATGGTCGACGCAAAGCCCTGGCCGTCGTCGCGGACTTCGACCCGAACCTCCGTCTCGGTTCGTGCCAAGCGCCGCACGCGCTTCCTGCAAATGCTCTCTCGAGTCGCTCAATTCCCGGCGCAGCTCGGACGCGGTGAAATGGGAAACACGGAGCACGCCCACGCACAGCGCCCGATAGACAAGGTAGTACGCGATGACCTTGTAGAGATGCCCGGCCGCGTAGGCGTCATAGACCGACGCATAGAAGGTGAAGAAGACCTCGCTCATCGCCGCCACGATAGCGGCCGGGGCGAGCGAGGCGTGCATGTCGGGCGCGTCAATGGCCGAGCGGATCCGTGGCGCGATGAGCAGAACGCCGGCGGCGACATACAAACCCACCAAGACGTACTCGAATACGACCTTGAACGGCGTGAGGCCTTGTCCGGGGATGAATGTCCCGGGTAGCCAGTGCGGAAAAAACAGAATCACGGCGGTTGCCGCTGCGCTGATGGCAAGCGCGCCCGCAAGGAGCAGCCATCGCGCGCTCGTGCTAAAGCTTGGCAGCGCCGGGAGCAGCGCGACGGCGAGCAGCGCCAGTGCTGCGGTGAGCCTTGCCACCAGCCAAAAGGCGATGGCCTTCTCCGCGGAGGCGGGCGTCACGACGGCCGGCATCCCAAGATAGGGCAGCATGTGAAAGAAATCGAGCAATGCGACCGCGAGAAAGGCGCATAAGGTCTGTCAAAGAAAGGCTATACCTTGAGAATATTTCTTCAGTCTGGCGGGTCGTTCAGCCGCCCGATGCGTGCGGGGAATAGGGCACGCAGGGCGTGCGGGACGGGACGCGATTGATCGCATCGCGCACCCGTTGGCGCAAGCCGGCATGGTCCTCGACGAGAAAGATTCGCGTCAATTGTGCAAAGACCTCCGGCCCGTCATGCCACGGCGAATGGAAACATGGATTGAAGAGTGCGCGGTGTGACCGGCGTGCGGTGCTTCGACGATGCACCGACGCGGGCTGCATGCGCGCGCTGCGGGACGGTTACCGGCTCATGGCCGACGCGGCGCAGCCCTGCCGCATCGAGAATGTCGATCTGCTTCAGATTCGCGCGAATCAGCCCGGCCGCCGCGAACGCGGAGAACGCGCGACTCACCGTTTCAAGCTGCAACCCGAGATAGCTGCCGATCTCCTGGCGGGTCATGCGCAGTACGAGCGAAGAGCGCGAATAGCCGAGTGCACCCATCTGCTCGGACAGGGCGAGCAGGAACGCGGCGACGCGCCCTTCCGCACCAAGGGTACCCATGATGCAGAGCAGCGCCTGCTCCTGCACGATCGCGCGGCTGATCAATTGAAACGCCAAGTGTTCCAGGCTCGGGCACTCGCGCGCAAATCGCCGGATGGTGGCGAGCGGCACGACGATCACTTCGCTCGATTCGAGCGCGATCGCCTCCGAGGCGTAGCGGCCGGACGCAATGCCGTCGGCCCCGATCGCATCGCCTCGCATGGGAAAAGCCATGACCTGCTCGGCGCCCGACTCATCGAGGGAGATGGTCTTCATGACACCGGACCGCACGACATACAGGGATTGAAACGCGTCGCCGGCGCGAAAGAGGCTCTCGGCCTGGTGCACGCGGCGGGTCGTGAAGTACACCGAAGCGACGATCGGCTGGTCATCCACGGAAATACGAAGCAGCGCGGCGAGTTGTCGTGCGCTGATCCGCGTCCCGGTTTCCGCGGGGGTCGAGTCGCACAGTGTTGGTTTGGCGGTGGCGTGCATTGCGCGGTTCGTCGTCATGTTCCTGCCTTTCAAGGGAGTGGTCTGACCGATCGTTGTCGATCTGTGCAGGCAGTGTGCAACCGAT
>JBJXGX010000120.1:0-7355 GCA_046160305.1 Burkholderiales bacterium | reverse complement strand
CCGACGATGGAACGCATCGCGCGGTTTCTCGCGTACACCAACCATGCACCCGAGGCCGAGATCGGCATCCTTCCCGCCGCGAATCTGCGCGCGGTACCACTCAACATCGCGGCGAACGGAGTCATGGCGGGCTGTCGTCCCGAGCATATGCCGCTTCTCATCGCAGCGGCCGAAGCGCTCGCCGACGAGCACTGCAACCTCTACAACATTGGCAGCACCTCCGGGCTTGTGCCCTTCATCCTGTTGAATGGGCCGATCGTGCGCGAGCTCGGTCTGGAATTCGGCGGCCAGCTCATCTCGCGCGGACCGAACACCGCGATCGGCCGTGCAATCGGACTCATGGTGAAGAACATCGCAGGATTTCGTCCCGGGAAGAACTACATGGGGACGTTCGGTTATCCGCTCGCCTTTGCGCTGGCCGAGGATGAGTCCAACACACCATGGGAACCGTTCCACGTCGAGCGCGGCTTTGACCGGAGCGCCAGCACGGTGACAATCGGCGTGACCAACAACTGGGGGCCGTCATCCGAGCCGTCAAGCACACCCGACATGACAGCGGCGGAGGTGGCGCTCGAGCTTCTCTGCCGTGAGATACCGAAGAAATTCCGGCTCTACGATTTTCCGACCATCGGACCGAAGGCGGAAACGGTGATGGTCACGCTCGTGCTATCGCCACCGGTTGCGAAGCTGCTTGCCGATGCGGGCTACTCGAAGAAGGCGATTCGCGAGCACGTGCATGAACACGCCCGCATGCCGCTTCGCGAATTCGAATGGATCACACACCATACGTTTCCACGCGGTATGACAGTCCGTCAGAAGGCGGAGGCTGGCGTCTTGCCTCCCGAATATCTGGGTGCCCCCGCCGACATGGTCCGAATATTGAAGAGTCCGGATATCGTGCACATCATTGTCTGCGGCGACCCGAATCGGAATCGACTCATGTCGTTCGAAGGGGGCCATACCGTGCCCACGACCAAAGAGATTCAATTGCCGTTCGACTGGGCGACCCGATTGGGCGCGAGGGGAGAATGATGAACCGAAAGCTCGGCGTCGTCGCGATGCTGGCTGGCGCGCTCGCCGTGATGGCAAGCGTTGTCCATGCGCAGGTCACCTATCCAACGAAGCCGGTACGCATGATCGTGGCTTTCCCGCCCGGTCAAGCGACCGACATCATCGCGCGCCTGGTTGCCGATGAGCTCACGAAGGCCTGGGGCCAGCAGGTGATCGTCGAGAATCGTGCGGGCGGCGATAGCATTCCCGGGACGATGGTTGGTCGCAATGCACCTGCGGACGGCTACACCATCACGTTCGGAACGAGCAGCTCGTTCGCGGTGAACCCCGCAATCTTCTCGAAGCTACCCTACGACCCGCCGAAGGATTTCACGATGGTGCACGGCGTGTTCTCGGTGCCGTGGGTCATCGTCGCGCATCCGAGCGCACCGTACAACACACTTGCCGATCTCGTCGACGCCGCCAAGCGCAATCCGAACACGATTCAATGGGGGTACGGTTCAAGCTCATTGCAGCTCGGCGCCGAGCTATTCAAGCTACGGAGCGGCGCGCAAATTGGTGGCGTACCGTATAAGGGCAGCGGTCCGGCGACGACCGATCTGATGGGCGGCCATGTAATGGTCCTCATCGACACGGTCGCGGCGACCTTGCAGAACGCACGCGCCGGCAAGATCAAGGTGCTTGCCACGCTCGCGCCGCAACGCGTGCCGCTCATGCCGGACGCACCGACGGTGTCCGAGGCGGGCTTCCCCGGCGCGGAGGCAGAAGGTTGGGGCGGTATGGCGGTACCGAAAGCGACCCCGGCGGTGATCGTGGAGAGGATCAGTGCGGAGGTCGGGCGCATCGTGAACGATCCGGCGATCCAGCGTCGTATGCTCGATCGCGGTACCGTGCCTGACCCGCGCGGCGCCAAGGAATGGTCGGTCTTCGTCGAGGCGGAAGTCGCGAAGTGGACCGACATTGCGCGTCGGGCGAACGTGAAGTCCGATTGAGTGGTTACGTATCGACCGGCGGCGAGTCCACATCGGGCAACGCGCCCGATGTGATCGCCCGCGTGCCGGGCGATCCGGGGCGCTTCAACCCATCAGCGCGGCGCGATGCTGCTGTGCCGCGATCAGCGCGATGCTCGCGCGACCCCGTTCGCTTCCCCATTCGTCGCGCAGACATGCGATGCCGTACTCGGTGACCACATGCGTGACGTGTCGGCCCGGTACCGATATCGCGTCCACCAAGGGCACGAGGGTTGAGCTTCCATCGGGTCGCGTGGAGCAGAGCGCGATGATCGAGGCCGTGCCGCGCGCGCCGGCTTGCGCGAAGTCTCCGGCGCCCCCGACTCCGCTCACCACGCGCCCCTTGTGCGAAGTGGAATTCACGTTGCCTTGCAGGTCGACCTGCAGCGCTGCGTTGATCGCGACGAAACTGGGCAGTGCGGCAAGATGATCACTATTGTGGGCAAGGCGCGAATCGACCAGCGCGATATGCGGATTGTCGTCGGCCCATGCGTAGTAGGCGTGCGTGCCCATTGCGGTCGCTCCCACGGCCATCGCCGTGCCGCGCACGCGTCGGGTGACGCAGCCCGCCTGGATGAGCCGCATCGCGGCGTTGCCGACGATGCCGGTGTGCATCGCGAGATTGCGTCGTCGCTTGATCAGTGCCGGTACGACGCCCGCCAGGGCGCGGCCCACACCGAGTTCGATCGTCGCACCATCGGGCACGAGTTCCGTGATGAACGCACCGATTCGCGCCGCTTCGCCGGAGACCGGGTCCTCGTGCAATTCGTTCGGCTCACGGCTGCTATGAACGACATGGTCGGCCGTGGCGATTTCAATCGGTGTGTCGCATGCGATGCGGGGCAGGCAGTTGTTGAGTTCGAGCGCCCGAAATCGGGCCTTCTCCCAGGCCGGAATCATGATGTCGGCAATCAGGCCGGGGGTCGCATGTCGCCGGTCGAGTGCGCGCCCCTGCAACAACACACCGTCGATGCGGAGCGATCCGCTGACGATGCCGCGCAGCAGCCCGGACATCGGTTCGGAAAGCAGATCGACCCGGCCCTCCGCGATCGCCTTGCGCGTCTTGGGTCCTGGAACGGGTGTCGCGACGCGGAGCGCGCCGCCGCTCGCTTCGGCGAGTCGCTCGGTGCCGCCGGTCATCACTTGAATCACGCGGACGCGGGCGGCCTGTCCAAGTTCCGTTGCGGCCGTGATCAACGCTTCGATGAGTGCGAGCGGCTCGCCGGTTCCGGTTCCAACCAGGATCGTGTCACCGGGTCGGAGCAAGCGACCAAGTGGATTGACCTGCATCGTGTGCCGATGTTCGAGTCGAGGGATCGGAGTTGGCGCGTCACACTGGTCGTTGCGGCAGGAGTACGGCAGCCCACCCCTTGGCGGTCACCTGATCGCGCTGGTCGAGCGCTTCGATCGCGATCTTCACCCGTCCTCGCCCATCGGTCAGCGCTTCCTTCCCGATGATGCGCCCGCGACAGGTGGTCGTGTCGCCGATCATGTTGAAGCGCCGGATTTCGCAATAGAGTTCCTCGAGGAAACCCTGATCGCCGATCCAATTGGTCAGCATCACCGAGAGCCAGGAGATCCGCTCGGGTCCGTAATCGTAGGCTTCCGGAACGCCCACGCTGCGTGCAAGCGACGAGTCCCAATGAACGGCCTCGGGCGGCTCGGGAATACCGTAGTGGTTGAGGACCCCGGCAGCCGGGTGCCGCCGCAGGTAGTCGTACCAATACCCGTGCGCCCAAACGAACAGTCCACCCCAGGCCTGCTCGAACGCAACGGCGACGGTCGCGGTATAGGGGCCGCGAACGATTTCAGGCACTGACGCACCGATGTGAATGTCTTCGAAGTAAAGCGGGTCGGCGCCGCGGGGATGTTCCGCCGCCAGCTGATCGGCGATCTTCTGGATTTCTTCTTTCGTATAGGGCTTGATCTCAAGTGCCTTGTACTTGCCTTTCTCCTTGGCTTTGGTACGTTCCATCCGCATGCCCCAGGACTCGGACTGCGCAAGCGAGCGGCCATCCGCGGTGCGAAAGTCGATGCTCGATATCTGCTTGAACATGCGGCCGGCGAATCGGCTCGGCAGCTCGATCAAATCCTTGAACGTGACTTCCGGCGTGATGAGATCGCCAAGGCGGCCCGGTTCCTTCCAGCGCCAATGTGTGCCACCGAACATCGAATGCACACCCGGCAGTCCACCGCGGTAACCGATGGACAGGCGGCTGAATGCATAGAGGATCGAGGGCGGTGCGATGATGCCCCCGAAGCGCGAGTTTCTGGCGTAGGGTTCGTCGAGATACAGGCGATTGCGGTCGCCGGTCGCCCAAGCCCAGTGACGCACCGCGTCGCGCGTGACCTCGGTGAGATAGGGCGGTTCCTTGATTTCGACCCGCTTGCCGATCAGTGTGCGGACACGAGCGAGCTCCGCATCGGTCACGCGGCCGGTGTGGACGGGTTCTTGCATCTCGGCAGGTTGCGTCATGCTGTTCTCGATGTCAAAGCGTGCGTTTGGATCCAGGTTGCTCGGGGATGCCGACGACTTCATCGGCGATCAGGCGATCGATTTCGGCAGACGTACAGCCGAGCTCGGTAAGCACAACGCGCGTATGTTCACCGAGCAGCGGTGAAGCACGATAGTTGCTCGCATCGAATTCGGCGAAGCGAAGCGGCGACCCGAGGAGCTTTACCGTGCCGGCGTGGCGATGCAGGACCTCCCGGACCATCCCACGTTCGCGGATCACGTCCTGCTCGATCGCCTCGCCAACGGTATTGACCTGACCATGCGGGATGTCCGCGCGGGTGAAGACCTCGGTCCATTCCTTTGCGGTCTTGGTCCGAAGAATTTCAATGACGATCGTCTCGAGCTGCGTGCGATTCGTCTGGCGATCGGCGGTCGTGCGAAAACGCGGATCCTCGATAAGATCTTCACGCCCGATCGCACCGCAGAATTTGCGCCAGAAATTGCCGACATGGAGTGCGATCACGATGTCGCCGTCCTTCACCGGATAGCGCCCATAGGGCACGACACTGTGATGGTTGCTGCCGACACGCGTCGGGCTTTCCCCCGTCACGAAGTAGATCTGCGAGAGGTAGCCAAGGAGGCCCATCATGCCCTCGAGCAGGCTGAGATCGATCCTCGACCCGTGTCCGGTCGCGTTGCGCTTTTGCAGTCCGGACAGAATTCCGATCGCGGCCCACATGCCACCACCGATATCCCCCATCGGGATGCCCATCTTGGTGGGCGGGCCATCCGCTTCGCCGTTGATGCTCATGACGCCGCTCATCGCTTGCGTCACCAGATCGAACGATGCCGTTTCACGCATCGCACCGGTCTGGCCGAATCCGCTGATCGAGCAGATCACCAGGCGCGGATTGGCGCGCTCCAGGGCCTCGTAGCCAAGGCCCAATCGATCCATCACGCCGGGGCGAAAATTCTCCAGGACCACGTCTGCGTTGCCGGCCATTCTTAGAACGAGATCACGACCTTCCGGTTTCTTCAGATCGATGCTGACGCTGCGCTTGTTGCGGTTGATCGCAAGAAAATAATGACTCTCGCCGTTTGCGAATGGCGGAATCGTGCGCGTCTGATCGCCGCGGCCGAGCTCTTCGATCTTGATGACTTCGGCACCGAGATCGGCCAGGATCATGGAGCAGAATGGACCCGCCAATACGCGGCTGAGATCAAGAATTTTTACACCAGCGAGCGGCCCGTCGCCGATCATGCGGTGTCCATCGGGCGCTCGGCCAACCGCAATCCGCCACCGAGCCGGCGCGCGGCGTGGGCGAGTCGGGGGCCAAGCGCATCAATGCGTTCACTCGACAGGTCGCGCGGATGGGCGATCAGCGCGGCAACGAGGTACGGCTCGCCGGCGCGTTTGATCGGGGCTGCGAGTGCATTCACCCCCTTTTTGTACTGCTCGCGGCTCGCTGCGTAGCCGGTGCGCCGCACCTCGTGCAGGCGTGTGCGCCATGCGGCTTCATCCGCTGGGGTCAACCGCGAAGAGAGATTGCGCACGATCGCGATCGCATCGTCTTCGTCGAAGCAACTGAGCAACGCCCCGCCCATCGCGGGTCCGGTGAGCGGAAAAACCGTTCCAACCCGTGGCGCGGGATCCCGCGAGCGCGGTCCCGCAGGCGCGACCTGATCGATGATTACAAACGACAACGCATCGCCCAGCACCTGGCCGATCACGCATACGAGCTGCGTCTCCGCAACCAACCCGGCGAATTGTCGGCGCAGAGAATCGCGGTAGTCATAGCGGCGCCGGAACGCGCCGCCAAGCTCCGCCAAGCGCGGCCCAAGCTGATACTGCGCGGAACCGGGTAATTTCACCACGACACCGAAGTGCGCGAGCGTGAGAAGAATGTTGAAGCAGGTGCTCTTGTTGGTCGCGAGGGCACGCGCGATCTCGGTCACGCCCGCGCGCGGTGTCTGCTTTGATAGGAAATCGAGGATACGCACCGCAGTGGCCACCGCTGGCGCCGGGAGCGTTATCTCGTCCGGTGCGCGGCTCTGCTTGCTTGCGCTAGCGGATCGGCTGGAAGTCATGTTGGAAGAGGCCGGCTTAGGTCATTGCATCTTGATGCCGGCCGTCTTAATCAACCGGTCGTTTTCCACCAGCTCGCGCCGGCGCAGCGTGTCGAACTCTTCGGGTGACATGGTCCAAGGCTCGGTGCCGAGCTTGGCCAGCCGCTCCTTCATGTCAGCGGAGGTGAGCGACGCCACGATTGCCTGATTGACCCGCTGCACGATCTCGCGCGGGACCTTGCTCGAGGCCATGATGCCAAGCCATGTGCTGTATCCCGAGCCGGGCACGATCTCATCGATGGCCGGGACGTCCGGCATGACACCCACGCGGCGCGAGACCATCGCCAGCGCAACAAGCTTGCCGTCACGAATGCCCGACTGCGCGGAGGCGAGCGCCGTGTAGGTGTAGTCGATGCGCCCGGCCAACACCTCGACCAGTCCATCGGTCGAGCTCTTGAACGGGATGTGGGTACCCTCGAATCCGGCGCCGATGCGAAACTTCTCGGCGCTGATATGCGTGGTCGTGCCCACCCCCGCCGACGCGTAGGTGATCATCCCAGGCTTCGCCTTGGCCGCCGCGATCAGCTCCTGCACTGTTTGGTAGCCTTTCGAGCGGGCGGTCACGAGCACGAGCGGGTTCTCGATCAAGGTCGTCACGCCGGCGAAATCGCGCGCGGTATCAAACGGAATGGCGGGCATCAGCGATGGGACGATGGTGTGCGACGACGAATCGCTCAGCAACGTATGACCATCGGCCGGTTGCGACAGCACATACGCTGCCGCAATGGTTCCGGCCGCGCCCGGTCGATTCT
>JBJXGX010000119.1:0-6742 GCA_046160305.1 Burkholderiales bacterium | reverse complement strand
GGTCCAGCCTGGCTCAAGCCGGCGAATATCGATCTTGGTCGGTGCAACGCTCCCTTCCGGGCGGATCAGGATCGATTCGCGTGTAGCAGCCTCAATGACAAAATAGGCCTTGGGGGAGACGCTGCCGATGACAGGCAAATCGGCGCTCGCAAGCGCTGACAGCGAGCACCGACGCGCCGCCAGTGACAACCCACCCGCTTGCCCGAGCTCGATCAGGCTTGCCCGGTCGCTCGAACCGGGTCCATCGGGCAGCGCAGAAGCATCAAACAACAATCCGCGCATTCGCGCGAACAGCTTGATCGCGTCAATGCCACGCATTGAAGGGATTAACGGCACCGTTACAGCGCGCCGGGCTGCTTCCTTATCCGGAGCGCTTTCCACCGATTCCTATCCGTTCCATTCGGGCGGCGCGACCGGAACCCAGGGCCGATGGATCTTGAGGTCGGTCGCGATCGCATTGGCTGCGTTATAGCCGGGACCGCCGTTGGCCCCGCCGCCATGGTTCGACGATCCGCAGAGATACAGACCCTCGACCGGCGTGCGATTGCCGGCAAGCAGCGGGTGCGGGCGATTGATCCCGAGCTGCGAAGGAATGTACGCACCGAGGCGTACCGCCCCGTTCTTCATGCTGCTGTTGCGACGTTCGATATCGAGCGGTGTGAACAGATGGGTAGCGAGCACGTTCGAGGCCGTGAGGTTCGGCGCATAGCCGCGCCACGCCTCAAGGAGCCGCGCCGTGTATTCGTCCTTGCGACGGTCCCATTCGGCGGGCCCACCCGGCAAGGCGTACGGCGCAAACGGCCACCAGAACGCGACGTGTTTGCCGGCGGGGGCGTAGGTCGGATCAAAGAGCGAATTGCAGGCCCCATTGCCCATCGGAACGTCGGGAAACTCCCCGCGCCGGCATTGATCGAAGCAGCGCACGACCTGCTCGGTGTCATCGAACCCGAAGAAGACGTTGAAGGCGCGCTCGATGTCCGGATCGAATTTCGCGGATGCATAACGCGGCGGCGCATTCAAGGCGAGGTGGAGCGTCACCAGGCTGTGGTCACCCCAATGCCATTTCGCGAGCTTGTCGGTGATGGTCGCCGGAAAATTATTCTCACCCGCCAATTGAATCGTGGTCGGCGCATCGATCCCGCTCGCGACAAAGCGCGTGGCGTCGATGCGGGCGCCATCGGCGAGCCGCAGCGCAACCGCACGTCCGCCCTCGACGACGATCTCGCGGACGTCCGCCCCGGTACGCACCTCGCCGCCGGCCCCTTCGATGAGACGGGCGAGGGCAAGAGGCAGCGACGCGGATCCGCTGGCGGGTAACGCGAGCCGCGAGATCGACGCCATGATGGTGGGAAAGATCAGCCCTGTTCCGGGAACGTTCTCCCCGGTCGTCACATGCATGAACAGCTTGAAGAACGTTCGGATACGGTGATCTTCGAAATGCCGATCGACTGCCTGAAATAGATCGAGTGGCGCGTGGGCGAGAAATTCCTTCCCCATCGGACCAGCGAGATGCCGGCGCATTTCGTCCGGGGCGACCGGCGGGTTATATAAGACCGACGTGAAGAACGACTTCATCTTCACCGCATACGTTTCATGCAGCGCGCGAAAGGCATCGGCGTCGTGCTGCGAAAAGCGCGCGATCGACGCGCATGAACGCCCGAGGTCCTTGTGGATGGTCAGTGCCGTGCCGTCGCGCATCGTCACGCCTTGCTGCACCGGTGGCTCGATCGTCGCGAAGCCGAACCGATTGAGCTCGAGATCCCGCACGAGCGGCGCCTCGGAGAAGCCGATGTAGAAATTCGAATGCAGATTGCAGCGGAAACCCGGCAACATCGGCTCGTCGGTGGTGCAACCGCCGCCCATCCACGCATTGCGCTCGAGCACGCACACGCGCAAGCCGGCCCGTGCCATGTACGCGCCCAAGGTCAAGCCGTTGTGGCCCGCCCCGATGATCACGCCGTCGAATCGGCTCATCCGTCACTCCCCAACCGCATACTCAATACCGCCCTGTCCGAGGCAGCGGTCCCTCGCATCGGTCGCTATCTTACCGTTTCCGGCATCGCGATCGAGTCGAAAGCGATCGACCCGGCCGCTCGTTCAGCTTGAGATTGCCCGCGCTCTCGGCGCGGGGTTGTTGATTCGCCACGATCGGGATAACCTGCCAATCTCGCCGGCTCAACCTTCGAGTATTCACAGGCCATGTTGATCGTCGCGGCACATCGTCTGCAGGGCGCGACCGTCACGCATGCGTCGACCGTCAACCACGACGGGATTATCAAGCCGAAGTTTCTCGTCTTCCACTTTACGGCCATCACGTTCGCGGCAACCGTTGCGCGATTCAAGGACCCGACACAAGGCAACCGCGTATCCGCGCATCTTCTCGTCGGACGCGATGGACGCATCGTCCAATTCTTGGACTTCAATCTGCGTGCATGGCATGCCGGACAGAGCACCTGGAACGGGATCACCGACATCAATTCGCATTCGATCGGCATCGAGCTTGAAAACGCCGGGTCCGTTCGCATGGAGGACGGGCGCGGCATCGGCGAGGAAGGCGTGATCGTGCCGGCGGAGCAGGTGATCGAGGCTTCGCACAAGCACGCGAAATGGACCATGACCCACTGGCATCAGTATTCGTCCGCGCAGCTCGATGCATGCCACGACATCGCAATCATCCTCGCGAACACCTACGCGATCGAGGACATCGTCGGCCACGACGACATCGCGCCGGACCGCAAACAGGATCCCGGCCCTGCGTTTCCGTTGGAGAGCGTGCGCAGCAAGGCGCTCGGTCGTGCCGGAATCGGGCTGTGACGACACTCCCGATCCGGCCGCGTCGCTCCGTTCTCTATATGCCGGGATCCAATGTGCGTGCGCTCGAGAAGGCACGCACGCTTGCTGCCGATGCGTTGATCTTTGATCTCGAGGATGCGGTTGCACCGTCCGCGAAGGGCGCGGCACGCGATAACGTGCGGGAAGCGATTGCGAAAGGCGGTTACGGCCGGCGGGAAATTCTGGTTCGCATCAACGGATTGGATTCCGTATGGGGCGTCGCGGATGCCACGTCGATTGCAGGCGTGAAACCCGATGGCGTGGTCATTCCGAAGGTTGAAAGCGCCGCACAGGTGCTAGCCCTCCAGAGCCTGCTCGACCAGGCCGGTGCCAATCGCGATCTACCGCTCTGGTGCATGATCGAGACACCACGCGGCGTCCTGCGGGCCGAGGAGATCGCGAGCGCCGGCCCTCGTGTCGCGGGCCTCATCATGGGCACGAGCGACCTTGCGAAAGAATTGGGTGCCGCACACACGCCGTCGCGCCTGCCGATGCTAACGAGCCTCGGCCTGTGTCTGGTCGTGGCGCGCGCATACGAGAAGGTCATCCTCGATGGCGTTCACCTGGATCTCGATGACGACGCGGGCTTCGCCGCCGCATGCTTGCAAGGCCGCGAATTCGGCTTCGACGGCAAGACCTTGATCCATCCGAAAACCATTGCCACCGCAAATGAAGTGTTCGCGCCGTCGACCGCCGAGGTGGCATGGGCACATCGGATCATCGGCGCGCATACGGAAGCGGCGCGTGACGGAATCGGTGTCGTGCTGGTCGACGGCAAATTGATCGAGAACCTGCATGTCGCGGCCGCGCATCGCGTTGTGGCGCTGGCCAAAGCAATCAATAGAGCCGAACAGTCTTGAATTGCACCTGCTTGAAGGGGCGCGCATGCAATGCCGTGCAGACCCCCAGCAAGCGCATGAGGCGGGCCGCGTTATGATCGCAGGCGACCAATCCAATCCATTGCCACCGGAGAAACACCATGGGTCTGCCCGCCATCGAGCCGGCCACCTACGACGCCATTCTCGCTCTGCCCGAGCGTCTGGTAGGCGAGATCATCCGGGGCGTGCTTCACACCCACCCTCGACCCGCCCCGAAACACGCCCGGGCGTATTCGTCTCTCGGCGTCAAGTTGGGCGGCCCGTTTGACCATGGCACGCGTGGCCCCGGTGGCTGGTGGATTCTGGACGAACCGGAGCTGCACCTGGGCGCTGACGTTCTGGTGCCGGATCTCGCGGGCTGGAAGCGCGTGCGCATGCCCAAGCTGCCCGACGCTGCCTGGTTCGAGCTCGCGCCCGACTGGATATGCGAAATCCTCTCGCCGTCCACCGCCAAAGTCGACCGGGCCGAGAAGTTGCCGCTTTACGCGCAGAACGGCGTGGCGCACTCCTGGCTGGTGGATCCCGACCTCAGGACCTTGGAGGTTTTCGAAAACCGCGACGGCAAATGGCTGCTGCTCACCGTACTGGAGAACGACGCAAGCGTCTCGCAGCCGCCGTTTGATGCGATCGCGTTCGATCTGGCCAGTCTGTGGGCGGAATAGATCATTCTTCCGCGTAGATTCCTATCCGCTGTTTCGAGCAACGGTCCGGTCGCGAGCGGACGCCCCGCACGCGGGCCCTTGCCTTCGATGACCAAGTTAATGGCGCTGGTCGTGGCCGGCCCTCATTCGTCTTCTTCCTCCGCATCGCTTTCGCCGTCGCCCCGCATGCCCTTGCGCTTCTTGTCGGCACCTGATTGCAAGAGCACTGCATCGCTGAAGAAATCCTCGAGGCTTGCCGCGCCGCGCAGGCGCACGGCGGGCGGGTAGATTTGATTCCGGATGCCGATATGGTTGACGTCGCGGGCCAGATTGCGTCCCCTCACCCATTCGACCGCGCCAACGGCCAATGCCGGGACCAGGCAGGCTGCCACGAAGGCACGGCGGCGGCCGAGCGCGGAGGCGGTGGCGAGATGAAAATACAAGGTCAACGAGATCGCAACGAGCGCGATGAGCGTGTCGCGCGGTTCCCAATGCGGGAGCGACAGCGCGAACCAACTCACATTCAACAGGCTGTCGATGAGGAGGTACGCCACCGTCATCCAGAAGAAAATCATCGCGTGCCGCACCCACCGCCACTCGCCCTGCAACACGCGCGCGAGAAGCGCCCAGAGGGTGACCCAGAGACCCGTGATGCCAAGGGCCGCGATCAGCCAGATCACCATGACGCTCGCTGTATCGCGTGGGGCGCCCAGCCAGCTGGAATACGCCACCAGACCCATGCATAAGCTCCCGCCCAGGGCGGCGATTCCAGCCCGATTGCGAAGTGCCGAGCCGAGCGCTTCGTCATCGATCTTCTCGGGGGCGAGCGTCTCGGCGGCGGTACGGATGCGCAGTCGGGTACGTCCGACTTGAAGCTCACCGTTCGCAAGCGCGAGGTTCTGCGCACCGCGATGACGCTTGCCGGCGACAACAACGCCATTCACCGTGCCAAGATCGCTCACCTTGAGCTCGCCGCCCTCGCCGACTTCGATCCGCGCATGCAGGATCGCGACAAAATCGTCATCCAGGATGACGTCGGCAAGCGCGCCGCGTCCGACCGTGAATGTGCGCTTCACCTCGGACAACGCGACACGGGTTCGCGCCCGGACGCGATCGTGGCCGCCCAGCACTTCCACCACGACGCTGTCGGCGCTCATTGCGTCCATTCCATGGCCTCGACATATCGCCTGACGAACTGCATGCCCGCGGCGAATTCGACGCCATGCATGTCGAGATGGCTCGCGAATCCCCGCTTCGGTTCGTTCAGACTGAGGACGCGCACGGTAATGTCATAGAGGCCCTCAACGGCGCGATAGCCACGCGCGCAGATCATCAGGCTTGCGTCGAAACGGCGAAGCGTCACAACGCTGGTCTGGCAATCGAACGGGCCGACGTGCTTGCGTCGGCCGAAAGTCCCTCTCGCGCGAGACAGCTCCGAAAGCCGATGGGCGAATCGCCAGGCATCGAGACGGTCGGTGGTCAGCACATAATGCGAGTACCGCAGATCGCCCGTGTACAAGTCGTGTTGCACAAAGAGGCCCGCTTTCGCGGCACAGTGCGCGGTGATCAAATGCACCGGCGAATCCGGCGCCGGATCGCCCGACGCCTTGCAATCCATGAACGGGGCGAGCTTGGCCGGGAGCGCATATCCCCCGGTCACCTGGGTCGGCATCGCGCCCACGAAGGCACCGAGCAACCCGCCGGCATGCGCACGCAATTGCACCGCCACAGAGGATTTCATTTCACCCTCGCCCGATGGCCGTGCGAGCGCGCGATCGATCAACGGACGCAAATGCGATGCCGGCACGAGAAAGCTCACCAACTGTTCGAACCGGTAGCCGGAGACATTGACACCGATCACCGCACCCTGGGCATTCAACGCGGGTCCGCCCGACATGCCGGCGTTGATCGCCCCCGAGTAGTGGATGCGCGCGTCGAACGCGTCTTCCACCCGGCCGTTCGAAATGCCCTCGGTGATCGTAAGACCAACGTCGAGCGGAAATCCGATGGCATAGGCGCGCGATCCCTTTGCGGGTATCGCGGCATCGATCGGTAGCGGGGTCGGCGCAAAGCCCTCGGCGCGCACGACCGCAAGATCATGCCGGACATCGATCGCCAAGACCGTGACCTTGCCGATCTGGCCATCCGGCGTGTGGTATTCGAGCCGGTATTTTTCGGGGTAGACGACCTGCTGCGCGACGACGTGATAGTTGGTCGCGAATACGCCGTCCGGCGCAACCGCGAAGCCGGTGCCATGAAATGCGTGCGCGCTGTTCGAGCCGAAAAATCCTTTGACCTGCACGATCGAGGGGCGGATACGGGCAAGAATATCCCGCACGCCCTCGGAAAGCGGAGCCGCGACCGCATCAATCGGAGCCGGTGCGCGCGGGG
>JBJXGX010000118.1:0-8218 GCA_046160305.1 Burkholderiales bacterium | reverse complement strand
CATCGAACTCATCAGGTGACATGGTCCACGGTTCAGTACCCAGTTTGGCCAGACGCTCCTTCATGTCGGCAGAAGTCATCGCAGTCACGATAGCCTGATGAACGCGCAGCACGATATCGCGCGGTACCTTGCTCGCCACCATGATGCCAAGCCACGTGCTGTACGCCGATCCCGGCACGATTTCATCGATTGCCGGGACGTTGGGCATCACACCCACGCGGCGCGATACCATGGCTAGCGCAACGAGCTTGCCGTCGCGAATGCCGGACTGCGCGGAGGCAAGCGCAGTGTAGGTGTAATCGATACGCCCGCCCAAGACTTCAACGAGCCCATCCGTCGAGCTCTTGAACGGGATGTGGGTCCCCTCGAAGCCCGCGCCGATCCGAAACTTCTCGGCGCTGATATGCGTGGACGAGCCCACACCGGCCGATGCATAGGTGATCTGGCCCGGCTTGGCCTTGGCCGCCGCGATCAGCTCCTGTACGGTTTGATAGCCCTTTGATCGCGCGGTCACCAGCACCAGTGGATTCTCTATCAACGTGGTCACGCCGGCGAAATCGCGCGCAGTATCAAATGGAATGGCGGGCATCAGCGATGGGACGATGGTGTGCGACGACGAATCGCTCAGCAACGTATGACCATCGGCCGGTTGCGACAGCACATACGCTGCCGCAATGGTTCCGGCCGCGCCGGGTCGATTCTCGGTGATGATCGGCTGACCCAGCGCTTTGCCGAGCGGCTCGGCGAGCAGACGCACGACCACATCGATTCCGGAGCCGACGCCGTATGGAACGAGAATTTTCACCGGCTTGGAGGGATAGCCCTGCGCGAGCGCGCCACCTGCCACGGTGCAAAGCGCAAGTACGACGCTGATGCTTCTGTGAGCACGCATTTTCATCGAGTCTCCTTCGCGATGCTATGGAACGTTTCTACGAGCGCGCTTGGGCGAGCAGGGCACTCCAATCCGGGGGAAGCGGCACTTTCTTGGCCACCGGGAACCCGAGTCGCCCGTTCTGTGCAAACACGTAAGCGTTGGTGCGCAACGGGTCACCGGTCACGACGACCATGTAGTCGTCCGGCTTCCACGCGTGCGGCACCAGGCGGTTGGGATCGTCGGATTCATGGAACACCTTTGGCAGCCGGCCGGCTTTCGTTTCTTCGGCGAGATTCCAGATCGGCTTGTTCATCCAGAGGCGCAGGTTGCGCTCCAACTCCCAGGCGGGGACCCTTGCGTGCTCGAAGAGATACTCCTTCACGCGCTGCTTGGACCAGCCGGCTTTCGCGATGGTCTCGGCGAGAATCGGCGTTAATAGCACCATCGGCCGCAAGGTGCCGTAGGCCGAACCCAGGGTGAAGGTGAGCTGCCAGGTCGTTTGATTGGCGAGCGAGAATGCGACATTGTCGAGAATCTGCTCGGGCGTGCTGCCCGAGATCGACGCGATGACGTTGCCACCGCTCATGCGGGAGATCGTCACGGTGTTGTCGCCCGCGGTGAATCCCATGTCGGCACTCAACGGCGCCCAGCCGATCTTGGCGAGCGCATCTTCGTTCTCGGCGCAGACCACGCGGAAGGTATTGCCGAAGGTGCCTTTGTCGGTCTTGTGCGGCAGGAACCCCGCGACATTGCGCAGATACAGTCGCCAGAACCGCCCTACCGATGTGTTAGCGCGGAACCCGTCGCGCAACACGCCCTGGGTGTAGTTGAAGCCAAGCGTCTTGATGATCGGGCCGTTCAGGATGATCAAGGTTTCGGAGCCCGGCGTGTTGCCGCTATGCTCGACGCCATAGCTCGGGTCGGCCATCGCCTCGACCAGCGCGACGAGAATCGGCATGTACTCCGGCCGGCAGCCCGCCATCACGCCGTTCACCGCGACACTCCACACCGTTGCCGCGCGGTTGTCCGGCAGCATCACACCGAGCACCTGCTCGGGCTTGCGATCGGTGAATTGCAGGAAGCGCCCGATCCGCTCGTGCGTCGGTGGCACGATCGGCAGGCCCTCGCTCCATTCCTTGTCGCAGAAGTAGTCGTTGACCTGCTCGAAGCTGCCGCGAAACACGATCTCGCGTTCACCCGGTTCGGCCTCGAGCGCGTCGAGCTCGCCACCACGCATCAAATTGGCGATGACCTGCTCGGTCGTCACTTCGAGCGTATTGCGCTTCAGCTCATCGAGGCTGAGCGCATCGGGGTGACTTGGCACCAGCGCAACCGGAATCTTGGGGAATCCAAGACCGATCGAAGTGGCCGCCGCCTGCCGCATGAAACCTTCGCAGACCAATGATGACGCTGGAACGCCCGCCGCCTCGCACGCCGCACTCACCCGCAACACGGCGGGTGTGCAGCTCCCTCAACAGCCCATGCCGGAGATGGCGGCATCGACCCCGAGCTCTTTGAAGCGTTGCGGCAGGCTCGCGAGAATCTTGCGCTCGTCAGCGCCGTGCGTATTGCCGAATTCGCGCCAACTCACGAAGCGCACGCCGGGGTAACGCGCCCGGATGCCTTCCTCCAGCGCGAGGAACACCTTGTCGCCGGAGAAGATGAAGTCCCAGAGCTGTGCGATCGTTTTGCCGTTCAGCGTATCGAGGCGCCGCGCGAGCGTTTTCGTCTTCATCTGCCGCGGGCCGCGCGGCCAATAGACTTCATAGTGACCGTCGTTGCCGGACTTCGTGTTATCCACACAAGCCTCCTGTCGCGATGGGGATCATGTCGAGCGTTCTACATATAGAACAATCATAGCGCCCGGCGGCTCGATGCGTCAACGCGGCGGTGGAGCGCGGCGGTGCAACGGATCGTCGAGCGGCCCTGCGACGATGTCCTCCCCGACGAAGAGGAAGCGTACATTCGTACATTGCGCTTCGGCTGAAGCTGGCCAACCGGCACTCGACCGAGCGAAGCGACGGAGGGAACGGCGAGCTACGCTTGCGGCGGTCCGGTTGACGCGGTGTTAGCCGGCAAGATCATCAGAACTTCCTTCGATCTCATAATCCTGATAAGGCTCTGCCTCGCCCGTGATGCAGGTGAAGCAACTGAGACCCGCTTCGGCGGAGCCAATGACCCAAATCGGCTCTTCGCATCGACATTTGATCCCTTTTCGACGCGCATCGAGCGCGTAACGTAGACGCTCAATCAAATCCTCTTTCGTCGTGCCCGGGTTAGAACGGATGTGCAGCTTCACATACTCGCCGAGCGAGATTGGTGTAAACCCGCCTCTTCGCGCGGAACGTGCGCCTGGCGATCTATGTATGGGTTTTTTCATCATTCGAGATCCGGGAGATGCTCCCGCGGTAACAAGATGCGAATTGAGCGGGATTCGCCAGGCACGCGCTGAGAGAATGGTCATTGGTCGGCGTAGCCCTGATCCCATGATCGGTTTGGATCGTGGTTGCGGAGATCTATGCCGAACGCCACCATCGCCTTCAGCGGGAACAATACATTGAGCCACCCCGCGTGCACATCATTCCACTGTTGCGGCCCCACTCCTTGGTGTATGAGTAGCAAGTCGGTTCCTCCTTCTCCGGATTCGCGGATGTCGAACGAAGCCACGCCTTCAAAGTACTCAAGGGAGAACCGGCTCGGTCTCGTACGCTCGATGATCTTGGCTCGGTATACCCATTGGCGAAGGTGAACTCGATGCTTCCGTCTACTTGCGACGGTCAGCTTGGGCACCTTAGTCACGGACTTACTCGCGCTTTCGCCAATAGCCTGGCCGCCGACTGCAGTGTGCCACGGCGAGAACGCGAATCTGCTCACCGGCCATTGTGTAGATGACCCCATAGGGAAATCGCCTCATCAACAAGCGACGCCGACCGAAGCGCCAAATCGCGCCCAACCTGGGATACTCAAGCAACAAACCGATGGTGTGCTCAAACTCCGCAAAGAATGCTTGCGAGAGCGGTGCTCCGGCTTTCTTCCGGTAAAACTCGGCTGCCTCCCGCAGATCGTCCTCCGCCTCGGGATGCAACCAGTAGTTCATCGAAAATCGGCCTTCAAGCGATCGAGGGCCTCGGGACCGGAAATTAGCGAAACGGCACCGCTCTCGATCTCGGCGTTACGCCGTTCGACTTCGGTTGCCCAAGCGTCTTCAATATCCGAATCTATATCGAGACTCGCGATCAATCGTTCGACGAGACGCGCCCTTTCCTCGTTAGAAAGGCGCAGCGCTTCAGCTTCTAGCGTTTCCACAGTTGAGTTCATGAGCCACCATCCGCATCGGTTCAGTACGCCGTAGCGTGCCACAACTATGCGGTTCTGTGCAAACCACGTCGGGAGCGTGATCGACGCTCTTGTAAGGGGCCGAACCCCCCCCGTGGTTCAGGCGCGCCGGAGCGGCCGAAGGCCGCGGAGGGAACCTCGAAGTGCAGAGCGCTTTGAGGCGTCTCCTGCAATCACTTGTTAGGCCTTCTCTTTAACACGCCGCAGTCTCTTGGGCCTGCTGAAGGTGAGGCCGACCGCCTCGACCTCGTGCAGGAAGCGGGCCGTTAACTTCGCCGCCGCTAGGTCAAACAGTGCAACATTGCGCCCTGGCCCAAGCGAGCTTTTGTAAACGATGCCATCGAAGTTGCGTGCGCGGAACGTCTCGGCAATGACCTGGGTGGGAACGTCCTCCGCAGTCGACGGTTCGTTCGAAATTGGCATTGCAAAGGACTGTCCAACTTGAGCCCATATGACCTTCTCTCGTTGTAGAGCGTCAGGCTCCGCAGGATAGAAGCGAAGCGCACTGTCGTCTTCGCCCGAGAAGTCGATGAGAGTAACGTCGCGGGTCAGTTCGAACCGACCCAAGCTGATGTGGCTACCTACCCAGGGCCGCACTTCAGTCATTGCAGTTTTCTTATCCGTCGCCGCATAGAGCACCGGCATTCCCTTGGGGTTGACTCGTCCTTCGTGCGCAGAGTCCACCAGTGGCTTCATGCGGGCTTTAGCAAAAGGCGCAGGGTTTTCAACCAGTATTCCGGCTTCTTCACGCCTACGGACCGCGCCGCCCAATTGCGCGCGCCAAAGGACATGCCCGAGTTTAAGGAATCGATGGTGCTTTGCGCTCGTTTCAATGAGTGTGTCGAGGAACGCTTGGGTTTCGCCCGTTCGAACATATCTCGAGGCGTGCTTCACCGAATGCATGAATCTTATGAAGCTCCACCAAGATCTGAACTCTGCCATCACCTGACCTCAAAGGCCTAACGCGACGTCGCCACCCCATTTGATGGGGTAAGAGTTGTCCTAAATGACGCTTTGCAAGGCGTCATGATTGTATATTCATACACGGGCTCCGGCATGGTGTGCTCGTTGATTCAACGGCTTACTCAAACATAGGCCATCCTAAGAAAAATCCGCAAAGACGTCGCGGAGCGAGGTTCATCGAAGCGACGTGCAACGGCGCCAGCCTGGCGATGCCTTCCCGTCGTCGGGTAGGAAATGCCGTCCCTCGAAACCGCGTTACGATGATCGGCGAAGCGCGATCGAGGATGGTCGCGAGCGAAGGGGAAGCCATGACGGTATCGAAATCAACCGAGTCCGCGGGCCGCGGCGCCTTGGCCGGCGTGCGGGTGCTGGATCTCTCACGCGTGCTTGGCGGTCCGCTGGCCGCGCAAACGCTTGCCGACCACGGCGCGGACGTGATCAAGATCGAGCCGCCGACCGGCGACGAAACGCGTGCGATGGGCCCGCCGTTCCTGAACGAGACCGCGTCGATCTTTATCAACGTCAATCGCAACAAGCGGGGCATGTCGCTCGATCTCGCGAGCGAGGCGGGAAGGGCCGTGTTGCTCCGCCTGCTCGAGCGCGCGGACGTCGTGGTCGAGAACTTCAAGCCTGGCACCATGGAGAAGTGGGGCATCGGCTTTGATGTGCTATCGCGCCGGTTTCCGCGACTCATCCATGCGACCGTGACCGGCTTCGGTGCCGACGGTCCGCTTGGCGGTGCACCGGGCTACGACGTGATGGTGCAGGCGTGGGCCGGCTTGATTTCGGTGAATGGTTCCAAGGAGAGCGGACCGCTGCGCATTGGTGTCCCGGTGGTCGACATGGCCGCGGGCTCCAATCTCGTGATCGGCATTCTGCTCGCGCTTTTTGCACGCGAGCGGAGTGGCGTCGGGCAGCATGTCGAGGCGACGCTTTACGATAGCGCGATCGGTCTTACCCATCCGCACGCACCGAACTGGTTCCTGTCGGGCAAGACACCAGGGCTCACCGGTAACGACAATCCGAACATCTCACCCTACAGTCTTTATCACACGAACCGGAGCGCGCTCTACATTGCGGTCGGGAACGATTTGCAGTTCACGCGTCTGTGCGATGTGCTCGGTCGTCCCGAGCTCGCTCGCGATCCGCGCTTCGCCCTCAATGCGAGCCGCGTCGCCAACAATGCGGCGCTCACGCCGATCATCGAAGCCGCGATTGCCGAGCGTGATGGGCCAACGCTCTGCCAGGCGCTGCTCGATGCGGGCGTGCCCGCCGGGCTCGTGCAAACGATTCCCGAGGCGCTGAATCATCCCCACACGCGCCATCGCGAGATGCTGATCGAGCGCGATCAATACCGCTGGGCCGGGATTCCGGTGAAGCTATCGAGCACGCCGGGCGCGGTGCGCAGGGTGCCGCCGGCATTCAATCAACACGTCGATGAAATTCTGGCCGAGTCGGGTTTCTCGACGGAGGAAATCGCCGTGCTGCGTCGCGAGAACATCGTGGGCCGACCCCTGGTCAAGCCGGCCGGAAAGCATTGAGACGGGCCATCAACGTGCGTTGTCTGCCGCGCAGAATCGTCAGATCACCTTGTCGCGCGCCAGCGTAGCGAGCTCGTCCGCGCTCAGGCCGAGCCACTCGCCGAACACCGCCTCGTTCTGTTCACCGAGCCGGCTGCTCGGTCGGAGCGGTACAAGCTCGGTGCCGTCCATTCGGATCGGACTGTGCTGCAGCACGACGCGCCCGTATTCCGGATGATCGAGCCATTGCAAGGTGCCGCGCGCGTGCATGTTCGGATCGTTGACGACTTCGCCAAGATCGCGGACTGGCGCATGGGGCACCCGGTGGGCAAGCAGGGTGGTCACCAGTTGGTCGCGATCGAACTGTGCCGTCCATGCGGAAACCAGCGCGTCGACCTCCTCGATGTGCTGGACGCGCGTCTTCAAGTTGGCGTAACGCGGATCCTCTTTCAGCTCGGCGCGGCCCATCGCATCGAGCAGGCCATGGAAGTGCCGATTGTTATTGCAGATGATCGCGATGTGGCCGTCGCGGGTCGGATACACGTTGTAGGGCGCTTCGGCGAGACCGCCATGCCGGTTGCCGGTACGCGGGGGCACCTTGCCGCCGCGACCATGGTACATGCCGAGGTTCGAGCTGAGCGATGCATACACCGCCTCTTGCATCGACACCTCTACCGTGCGGCCGCGTCCGGTCTTCTCGCGTTCGTAGAGCGCTGCCATGATCCCGCCGAAGAGATGCACGCCCGCGAAGAAGTCGCAGAGTGCGGGGCCTGCTTTCACCGGCGGCCGATCGGGAAAGCCGGTGACGCTCATCACACCCGACATCGCCTGGACGGTGAGGTCCATCGCGGGATAGTCCCGATATGGCCCCGAGCGTCCGAACCCGGAGCTCGACGCGTAGATGAGCCGCGGATTGATCGCGTGCAGCACCGCACTACCGACGCCGAGCCGATCGGTAACGCCGGGCGCAAAGTTCTCGACCAGCACGTCGCCTCGCCGCACCATCTTGAAGAGCAGCTCGCGGCCGCGTTCGCTCTTCAGATTCAAGGTGACGGCGTCTTTGTTGCTGTTCAGCATCGCAAACGGCAAGGCCGCGCCGCCGAGGTTGGCGCGGTGGCGCAGGTGCTCGCCTTCCATCGGTTCGACCTTGATGACCCTGGCGCCGGCCATCGCCATCAGGAAGGTTGCGTAGGGGCCGTTGTAGATGTGCGACAGGTCGATGACCACGACCCCGTCGAGCGACTGGCCAGCCGCCGGTGCACCGGTCGAGGCGTGACGTTGCTCAACCGTCATGTCAGAACGTCCCCAGGCCAAGGAAGCCATCGACATCATCGAAGTCGCTGATCAGCATTTTTCCGACGAGATCCTTCAGCGTCTCGGTCGTTCCGCCGCCAAGCGTGCCATAGCGTGCGCCACGGAAAAAGCGGGACACCGGGAATTCGTCGGTGAAGCCGTAGCCGCCATGCACCTGGACCGCCTCGCTCGTGACGCGGATCGCCATCTCGTTGCAATACATCTTCGCGAT
>JBJXGX010000117.1:0-9043 GCA_046160305.1 Burkholderiales bacterium | reverse complement strand
GCTGCAAGTGGAGCGACCCGACGAGGTTGCCGAGCATATCCGCCAAGCCCTCAAGCATATTCCCGCGGAGCGCCTGATCATTACCTCTGATTGCGGAATGGGCCGCGAAGGCATGAGCCGCCGCCATTCCCGCTACAAGATGATCTCGCTCGTCCTCGGAACGAACATCGTCCGCAAAGAACTCGGTCTGCCGCTGGCCGAATGCATTGCCGCCGATGAGCGCTATTCGCTGGTGCGCAGGGCCTGAGGGAGCCGGTTGCCGGACATGCAGGTGTCATAGCCGTGGTCGCGCAGAAACTGCGCGACCGAGAGACTGCGTTCGCCATCATCAAACTATTTGGCCAACCCAGATGTAGGCGAAAATTTACAATGCCTGCATTGAGAGCGCGGCGAGGGGATGAAGATGGCCATGCTGACCGTACGCAACATCTCCGACGAGGTGCACCGCGCCCTCCGCGTGAGGGCGGCCCAGCGCGGCCACAGCATGGAGGCCGAGGTGGGCCACCAATGCCGGTTTGAGGTAGTTCACGCGCAGGCTGCCAGTCATCACGCCAAAGGGTGGCGGGCCGCTGCTCAGGTCATGACCGGCCTCTTTGCAATGCACTGACAGCGATGCCCAGATGGCGTGGCAATCCACAACAGAGGCGATCGTGCCACCATAGACGTAACCCGGGAATCCGATGTGCTCGGGCCTGGGTCGCCAGACGCAGACGAACTCGTCACCCTCCCAACGGCTCTTGATGTGCAAGCCGTGTGCATTGAGCGTGCCGCAGCCAAAGCAATGTACCTGCAGGCGGTCCTGCAGGGCACGGCCATCGTCGAAGGGGTCGTGGGCTGCATCAGGTGCGCTCGACTTCGGTGAATCGATGATCCTGTGTTCCACGGGTTCCATTCTTAGGCCCTGGTTGATCGAGAGCTTGGGTCTGTCGGGCCCGAGCCATTGCCTGCCGTCCGCCTCGGCGATCGCGCGCGCGGAATCAGCATGCCGACCTGTTTGCGATACGTGCGATAGCGCTCGCCGAACTGCTGGAGAAGGTCGCGCTCTTCGAACGCGATGCCGATCAGGATGTAGGCAGTGAGCCCGAGGGCGAACAGCAGCCGCCCGGCCGTCATGACTGGCACCGACCAGAAGCCGAGCAGCAGGCCTACATACAGCGGGTGGCGCATATATCGGTAAAGCAGCGGCGTCCTGAACTGGGCCTCAGGCAGGGCGCGCTGCGTCAGGCGTGCGAAGACCTGCTGTAGCCCGAACAACTCGAAGTGGTTGATGAGGAAGGTGCTGACCAGCACCAACAACCACCCGAGCCCGAACAGGCCCCACAACAGCGCCGCGCCGGCGCCGTTTTCGACCTGCCACACGACCGGTGCCTCGATCGGCACCCAGAACCAGAACATCAGCGCCAGCACGGCGCACGTGGCCACCACATAGGTGCTGCGCTCCACGGCCGGGGGGACGACGCGTGTCCACCAGCGCTTGAAGCCGCGACGGGCCATCACGCTGTGCTGGACGCCGAACAAAGCCAGCAGCAGCAGATTGGTGCCCAGGGCTTCGAACCAGGGGGCGCTGGCGCCGAAATCGACCGACTTGGGTACGAGCAGGTTGCCGCTGAAGCCGATGAAGTACAGCAAGGTGGCGAGGCACGCCACGTAGGCGGCCACGCCGTAGAGAAACGAAAGCAGTCCGTGCATGGCGATCTCCTTGTGCAACGGCAGGGTGACGCCCCGGCGCTAGGCGCCGAGGCAGGAACGTGGTGAGCGGAAGATTGATCGAATGGCAGAGCGTTGTGCGCAACGATAGAAACTGGCCGTCCCTTTAGCGTCCCTGTGCAACAGACCCGTGCCCGGGTATAACGCCCCATGCTGTCGCGCTCCCCATCGCACGCGTTGGAACTGCAGGTCTTCGGCGTGCCTGTGACCGTCGTACAGGGACGTGAAACGCGACTCCCGCTGAAGCGCGCCGTCGCGCTGCTTGCCTATCTCGCCTTCAACACGGGGCCCCTGCCACGGACACACCTGGCAGCCATGCTGTGGCCGGACGCCGACGAAGCGCGGGGGCGCACGCGCCTGCGCAGGCTGGTCTACACGATCGAAGACGCGCTTGGCCGCGGGATCCTGTCGTCCGACAACGATTGCCTCGCGCTCATTGCGCAGACCGTCGAGATCGATGCGTTGCGATTCACACAATTCGCTCGCCGCGCGGTCGCCACAGCGACGTTCGATGAGAACACCTTGATGGAAGCGCGCCAATGGGTCGTGCGCGCGCGCCGCCCGCTGATGCAAGGCATCGCCTTCGAATCTGAAATCTTCGACGACTGGCTCAAGGCAGCCTCGATCGAGCACGACCACTTGCTGGCGCGCCTGCTCGAGCGCCTGATCGATGCGCTTGGCAGGCGCAGAGAGTTTGCGTCGGCGCTGGATCTTGCCGAAGTGCTGGTGGCGCTCGACGTGTACCGTGAACCGAGCTATGTTCTGCTGATGCAGCTGCACGCCCTCCAGGGCCATAGCGCCGGCGTCGAGGCCGCCTACACGCGCTGCGCGGAAGTCTTGCGAGCGGAATTCGGCATCAGGCCCGGCCCGCACACTGAGAGGGCGTACCTGCGAATGACGGAAGATCTGAAGCGACTGTCGTCCAGCCGGGTGAAGCAGCCGCGCGTGCATTTCGCCGAAGGTGGCTTTGGCGCCGTCGCCTACACGACGCTCGGGGCAGGCGAACAAACCCTGGTGATCGCCCCTGGGTTCGTCTGTCACATTGAGATCGCGCTGGAGCACCCGCCCTTTCGCGCCTTTGTCGACGCATTGGCGGATCGCTTCCAGGTGATCATGTTCGACCGGCGCGGTGTCGGCTTGTCCGAGCGCTTGCGCGCCACGAGCACGCCTGCCGCCATGGCTGCCGACATCGCGGCGATCCTCGAGCATGCAGGCGTGCCGCGGGCGTGGCTCTTCGGATCGTCCGAGGGCGGACTTGGAGCGATGCGCCTCGCCATCGATCATCCGGATCGCGTCCAGGGCCTCTTCCTGTTTGGATCGCTCGCGCGGGGCTCAGCCGCGCCCGACTACCCATGGGCTCTGCCCGCATCCGCCTACGACGTCTGGCTGCAGCGACTCATTGCCGGATGGGGCGGACCGGTGGGGATCGAGACGTTTGCTCCGAGCGAGAAGGACGATCCCGCGTTGCGCGCTTGGTGGGCGCGCATCGTGCGGCATGCGGCGTCTCCCGGAGGACTCGAAACGATTCTAGGCGGCCTGCGCGACGCCGACATGCGTGCCGATCTGCACCGCATCGGCGTGCCCACGCTTGTGATGCATCGGCGCGGCGATCGAGCGGTTCGCTTTGAAGCGGGCGAGCATCTTGCGCAGAAGATCCCCGGCGCAGTTTGGCACCCGCTTGAAGGCGCCGATCACTTTTGGTGGTGTGGCGACAGCGCACCCGTCATCCAGGCGATCCTGAACTTCGCCGCTCGATGACACACATGTTCTTGTTCCAGGGCGGCGCACTGACCGTCCGCTTCGTTGGAGCGTTTCGACGACCGCTCCTGATACTTTCCGTTCCTTGAGATTTTCCGCGAGCGACTCATTGAGGGGCGCCACGGGGCCAGGGGCGGATAGATTTTCTTATCCGTCATGGCGATGCAGACTATAGTTTGGGAGGAGGACCTAACCCATGCCGAGACCGCGCCATGCAGTGCGATTCGTGATCGCAATCTGGCTTCTTACCGGCGGCCTTGCAGCGCTGGCCCAGACCTACCCCTCGCGCCCGGTGCGGTTCGTTGCACCGTTCCCGCCCGGCGGCGCCGTCGACGTAGTGACGCGCATCGTCGCGGCAGGGTTGTCCGAATCCCTGGGGCAAGCGGTGGTGGTGGAAAACCGCTCCGGTGCCGGCGGAACGGTCGGCGCCGATGCCGCGTCGAAAGCGCAGCCCGATGGCTACACGCTGTTGAGCGGGGGCATCGCCACGCACGGCATCGCGCCGGCCCTGTACAGCAAGCTTGGCTATGACGCGGTGCGCGACTTTTCGCCGCTCTCGATGATCGGCACGACGCCCAATATCCTGGTCGTCAATCCCTCGCTCCCGGTTCGCACGGTCGCCGAATTCGTCGCACACGCGAAGGCGTCCGCGCGCAAGCTCGACTACGGCTCGCCCGGCGTGGGAACGTCGCCGCAGCTCACCATGGAATTTTTCAAGTCCATGACGGGCATCGACCTGGTTCACATCCCGTACAAGGGGAATGCCCCGGCTCTCGCCGACCTGCTTGGCGGCCAACTTCCGGTGATGTTCGACAACCTGCCGGGGCAGATGGCGATGATCCGCGCAGGGCGGGTCCGGGTGCTGGGGGTCAGCTCGGCGGCGCGCCATCCGAGCATTCCCGACGTTCCAACCATAGCGGAGAGCGGCCTTGCGGGATTTGAGGTCGTGGTCTGGTACGCGGTGTTCGTTGCGGGCACACCGCCCAGGGACGTGCTTGCCCGCCTCACCGAAGCGGCCCACCGGGCCGTCAATTCCCCGGACACGCTTCGACGACTGGCCGAGCAGGGGGTGGATCCGGGCGCGTCGAGCCCCGAGCAGCTCGCCGCGCGCGTGCGGTCGGAAATAGCGAAATGGTCGAAAGTCGTGAAGGATGCGGGCCTGCCGGTGCAGTGAAAAGATCACCGCGACATGAGCGCCAAAGGCCGACGCTGTCAGCGGGTGATGATGCTGGCGCTGCGGCACTGCGCCAGCGACATAAACCCGCTCGAACCATAGGACTAAACGGGTCAGCGTTAATTTTTTTCGCGAAACAATTAACGCTGACCTCTTTGATACTTCCCTACATCCACGCCGTTTCATCGGGACAGGACGCCGATGACGGGCCCATTGATTTTTCTATTTCTCCATGGACATCGGATGAAGCACTTAGTTGACTTCAAGCCCCTACAGCGCATCAAATTGCCAGACATCGGCGTGATCGATTCGGCGGGTCTCACTGTAATTATCGGACCAAACTCTTCCGGGAAAACGCGATTGCTGCGTGACATAGAACAGAGACTAGCTGGAGAGCCGCATACCCTTGTGGTCGCGCAAGCCGTAGATATCGGAAAACCAGACTACGAGGAGCTAGTTGAATGCCTAAAGAGGGAAGGCTACATTTCCGAGGTACGTCAACCAAATGGCGCCGTAGTTCTTCGATCGCAAACCACCTTTATCGGATATAGCCAGCAGCCCCTAGCGGAATTTGATCCAAATGCATCGGCCCAATGGTTTGCGCAGTACTCAGCGCAACCAGGGCGAGCCGACTATGAGCGCAGTCAATTCCTAATGGTATTCGGCCGCATGCTCATGACAGCATTGTTCTTGGATCGGCGGCTCGTGTCATTGGCACAAGTGAACGGTTTCGACCGCAACGCTCAGGCGCCCCAATCCGATTTGCACGTTTTGTACTACAACCACCAAGCACAGGATGACCTTTGGGATGAAACGACAAGGGTTTTCTCTAAGGCGGTCTGGCTCGATCCTACCAAGCCGAACATCCTTCGATTTCTCGCCGCGGACGGTCCGCCGTATCCGTCCGATAAAGATCGACGGAAAGCAGATGTAATGGATGAGCAACGAGAGATCACGCAAGAAGGAGATGGTCTCAAATCGTACGTTGCGACCTGCATCGCCCTTCTTCTAGGGCGTCGCCCTGTCTGCCTCATCGACGAGCCGGAGCTGTGTTTGCATCCGCCACAAGCCTATAACTTGGGTCGATTCATCGGTAAGACCGCTGCGTCGTCAGATCGGGCTACGTTTGTCGCAACCCATAGCAGCCACGTACTTCGCGGTGTCATTCAAACCGCCAGCAATTTGCAGATTGTTCGGGTAACGAGGCAAGCTGGTCGCTTTCACGCGCACCACATCTCGCCCGCTACGCTAAGGGCAATAACGAAGAAACCAACGGTCCGGGCCGAGACAATTTTGGACGGAGTATTTGCTGAAGGAGTTGTAGTTGTTGAAGCCGACGGGGATCGAGAGGTATATCAAGCCGTGTGGGAAACACTGGTGACCGAGATGCAATTGGATATTCACTTCGCTGCGGTTGGGGGCCTCGGCGGAGTTCTGGATGCGTGCAAATTCTATAAGGAACTAAAGATTCCTCTGGCAGTAGTTGTCGATCTCGACGCAATCAAAGATGCTGACCAACTGCAGCGGATCGCGGCTGTTCTTAGCGATGAAGCGCGCGCCTCGCAGCTTGCAAAAGAAGCGGGTGCGTTCATGGCTAAATTAAAAGGGCTTCCGCCAACGATTTCAGCCGATGATGTCAAACGGCGGATAGCCGATGTAGGTTCACTACGGATGGAATGGAATCAAGGTGACGACCTGACGGTAATGCGTCGCCTTCAGGACCTTGCCGGTGACGTGGACAGAATGCGCCGCATTAAGGCTGGCGGTGTAGCGGCCATGCCGTTAGAAATAGAGACGGAATTATCCGCGCTAATCAATAATGCGCGTTCCATCGGCGTTTTTCTCGTCCCAGTCGGCGAACTGGAAGGCTGGTTGACAAGCGAAGGGATAGCGGTTTCAAAGCAGACCAAATGGGCATGGGCAATTGAAGCGGCCGCTAAGGTCAGAGAACTCGGCGCGCAAAAACGAGATATTTGGAATTTCATGCGAAAAGTTGGTGCGAAGCTGAAGACCTCAAGAAACACTGATTAAGTTCCCAATGCGTTAGCCCCCACCGGATACCCATGGGTAAAAAGGGGGGGCGAGACCCCGCAGATTTCTCCTGTACACGGAATCCCCTCATAATCCCCGCCTCGCGAAATTAATGAAGGATCGGGTATGACTGCACTCAAAGGCTATTGGATTGTCTACCTGGATGTCAGCAACCCGGAAGCGTACAAGGCCTACATGGCCGCGGCCGCGATCGCACACGGCAAATTCGAGTGCCGGCTGCTCGCGCGCGCCGGAACCTCGGAGCGCGTCGAAGGCAACCTCCGCAACCGCTACGTGTTGCGCGAATTCAGCTCGTACGACGAAGCGCTCCGCTGCTATCACTCGCCGGAGTACACGCATGCGCGTCCGCTGCGCCAGCCGCACTCCGTCGGCGATTTCATCATCGTTGAAGGCATCAACGATCCTGCCGTGTCACCGGCGGTGAATGCTCCCAAGGGCTATTGGATGGTTCACACCGATGTCATCGACGCAAATCGCTTCCAGGACTACGCCAAGGCCTCGGTCGAACCGGTTCTCGAATACGGTGGCCGATTTCTAGTGCGTGGCGGCCGGCAAGAACCAGTCGAGGGTAAGTTACGTGCGCGCTGCAGCGTGTTGGAATTTCCGAGCTATCGAGCAGCACTCGATTGCTATAAGTCGGCGGGCTATCGACGTGCGCTTCGATTCCTCGAGGGTGCAGCCCAACGCGATCTGTTGATCAGCGAAGGTGTGGCGCCCTAGCCTCTCGCCGCTGCGTAATCCGATCAAAATAACGGGCGCCGACAATCTCGCAGCCGGAACCTCGACTCGCGCATCACTTGTATTCTGTGCCCACTCACATCAGCGGTCCGCCCGCGCCGCGCGAGGTGGTAATGCGTAGCCGCCAAGCGCCCAACGGCGTTACGGTCGACGCGCCGGCGCGCGATAATCGCGTATCGCGTGGTGAAACGCCCCGGCATCGTCGCCGACTGACCCTCTTTACATCAGGATCAACCAGATGCTTCACACATTTTTCCGCGCAACCGCCTGCGCCCTTGCCGTGCTCGCGGGGCTTCCAGCTGCGGCGCAGGACTGGCCGTCCAAGCCGGTGCGGGTCGTGGTGCCATTTCCGCCGGGCGGTTCGGTCGATCCCCTGGCGCGCCTGGTAAGCGCCAGGCTGTCCGTTACGCTCAAGCAGCAGTTCGTCGTCGAGAACCGCCCCGGGGCAGGCGGCTCAATCGGCACTGCGCTGGCGGCGAAGGCGCCCGCCGACGGCTACACGTTCCTCTTCGTCTTCGATTCGCACGGCGTCAATCAGGCGCTGATCGCCAACCTGCCGTACGACACGGCGAAAGATTTCGCGCCGGTGATGCTGGTGGGCACCGCGCCTTACGTGATCGCAACGCAGGCCGACAAACCCTGGAAAACTTTTACCGAGGTGGTGGCTGCATCGAAGGCCAAGCCCGATTCGGTCAGCATCGGTTCGATCGGCAATGGCACGCTCGGCCACCTCGTTCTGGTGCAGGCGCAGCAGATGGCCGGGATCAAGATCACGCACGCGCCGTTTGCGGGCGGCGGGCCGATGAACCAGAACATTCTCGGCGGGCAGATCGACATGGGCGTCGGCTCACTGGCGTTGCTCGCACCGCAGGTGCGCGGCGGCAAGATGAAGGCGATCGCGGTCGCCAGCGACAAGCGCGTGTCCCTGATGCCCGAGGTGCCCACACTGATCGAACAGGGCTTCCCTGGACTGACCGCGTACGCATGGTGGGGCATCTATGCGCCGACTGGGACACCCAAGCCAATCCTCGACCGGTTCCATGCCGAGCTGGTCAAGGTGCTCAATCTCCCGGATGTTCGCAATACGCTCGCCGAGGGCCTTGGCATGGACCTCGTGATAAGCAGTCCCGAAGAATTGCAAAAGTGGACGCTCGAACAGATGGCGCGCTGGGGCAAGGTGGTGAAGGACAACACGATCAAAACCGATTGAGGGCGTAAGCCTGATTGCAGCAAACGCCGCGCGATTGACCGCGCGTCGGGCCGGCGATATAGTCGCCGGTGCGGGAAAAGGTGGTTTCAAATTCCTATTCCCGCGTCGACCGCAGATAGAGTGGCGTCCCAGCCAGACAAGGGACGAGGGAGGACAGCATCGATACGGCGCACGCGGTTCGGCAAGAGGCTCGCCCAGGGACCAACCCCGACACCGCCCCCGAGCTCGACGCGGTCATCATCGGCGCCGGCGTCGCCGGTCTCTATCAACTCTACAGGCTGCGCGAGCTCGGCCTGCGGGTCCGGGTCTTCGAATCCGGCAGCGGGGTCGGCGGCACCTGGTACTGGAACCGCTATCCGGGCGCGCGTTTCGACTCGGAGAGCTGGACCTACGGCTACGCCTTC
>JBJXGX010000116.1:0-129977 GCA_046160305.1 Burkholderiales bacterium | reverse complement strand
CATCGCCCGGCGATTCAATCCAAAGATCGGGTGTGCTTGGGGCAGCCGGCGGCGTGAGGCCAAAGTGACGATACGCAAGCTGTGTGGCGATGCGTCCGCGCGGCGTGCGCTGCAGGAAGCCTTGCTGGATCAGATACGGCTCGATGACATCTTCGATCGTGTCGCGCTCTTCGCTTAGCGCCGCGGCAAGGTTGTCCACCCCGACCGGGCCGCCATCGAACTTCTGCAGCACGGCAAGGAGGAGCTTGCGATCGAGCACGTCCAATCCGATGGCATCGACGTCGAGCATGGCGAGCGCCGCATCGGCCACCGCAAGAGTGACCTTGCCCTCCGCGCGAACCTGCGCGAAGTCCCGCACGCGCCGCAGTAGCCGATTCGCGATCCGCGGCGTCCCCCGTGCGCGCCGGGCAATTTCGAGCGCCCCATCCGGCGTGAACTCGCATTCGAGCAATGTCGCTGATCGGGAGACGATCCGCTGCAACTCCTCCGGCGTGTAGAACTCCAGACGCGAAACGATCCCGAAGCGATCGCGCAACGGGTTGGTGAGCATCCCTGCCCGCGTCGTTGCCCCGACCAGGGTGAATGGCTGCAAATCGAGCTTCACCGATCGCGCAGCCGGCCCCTCGCCGATCATGATGTCGATTTGAAAATCTTCGAGCGCGGGATAAAGAATTTCTTCGACAACCGCCGAGAGCCGGTGAATCTCATCGATGAACAGCACATCGTTCGGTTCGAGGTTGGTGAGTAGCGCCGCAAGATCGCCGGCCCGTTCGAGCACCGGGCCCGAGGTCTGCCGCAAGTTGACGCCCATTTCCCGGGCGATGATGTGCGCGAGCGTGGTCTTGCCAAGCCCCGGCGGACCGAAGAGCAGCACATGATCGAGCGATTCCTTCCGCCCGCGCGCCGCCTCGATGAAAATCGAAAGTTGGCCCCGCACCTTTTCCTGCCCGACGTATTCCGCCAGTGCCTTGGGGCGCAGTGCGCGTTCGAACACTTCCTCCTGCTTGCTTGCGGGCGCAGCGGAGATCAGCCGGTCGGTTTCAATGGCCACGGCGCAAGGCTCGCGTAATGTTGGCGGATGGCATGGTGAATTCTATCGGTGTCGGTTTCACGCCCGTCCGAGCCGCTTGAGCGCGAGCTTGATGCCGTCTGAAACACCAACGCTTTCGGGTAGATCCTTGAGCGAAGTGATCGCCTCGCGCTCGTTGTAGCCAAGGGCCAACAGCGCCTGCAGGATGTCCGACGACGGGGTGGCGGGGCGATTCAACGCGATGTCCGTTGTAAGATCGGCGCCCAGCTTTCCCTTCAACTCCAGCAACAAGCGCTCGGCGGTTTTCTTGCCGATACCGGGGACCCGCGTGAATCGCCCGGCTTCCTGCATCGTGACCGCTTCGGCGATCTCGGCCACGGTCATGCCGGACAAAATAGCGAGCGCGGTACGCGGCCCCACGCCGCTGATCCGCACCAACTGCCGAAACGCACCGCGCTCCTGATCGGAACCAAAGCCGTACAACAGGTGCGCGTCTTCACGCACGATCATCTGCGTGAGCAAGGTGACGCGCTCACCAATCGCAGGCAGGTGATAGAACGTGCTCATCGGCACATCGAGCTCATAGCCCACGCCCTGGCAGTCGACCATGATCGATGGCGGATTCTTGGAAACCAGCGCACCTTGAATGCGGCCGATCATCGCACTCTCGCCGGGCTCTTGCCGATCAGACGCCCTCCGCGCACGCGAAATCCCGCGGTCACCAGGCCACCCATTCCTTGACCGCCATGCGCATGGCAAATCGCGCAGGCAAGCGCGTCGGCCGCATCGGGCTGCGGATGGCCGGCCAGATGCAGCAACCGTTTGACCATCTCTTGTACCTGCTCCTTCTTGGCGTGGCCGTTGCCGACGACCGATTGTTTGACCTGAAGCGCCGTGTACTCCGCAACCGGAAGCTGCGCCAGCACCGCCGCGCAAATCGCGGTGCCGCGAGCCTGGCCTAACAACAAGGTCGATTGCGGATTGACATTGACGAACACCTTCTCGATTGCCACCTGCGAAGGCCGATGCGCTTCGATCACTTCCCGCAGATTCTCCAAGAGCACCCGCAAACGATCGGGCAAGGCCGCATCGCTCGGCGATTTGACGCACCCGCTGGTCACATACGCAAGCTTGGATCCGGTTTTCTCGATGACACCGAATCCGGTGATGCGCAGCCCCGGATCAATGCCTAGTATGCGAAGCGTGGCGTGCGCCGGATGCTCAAGACTCATCGGGCATTATAGGGAGGAATCCGCGCGTAAGGCCGCGCAAATTCCGAACGGGACGCTCGGAGCGCCTCACATATCGAGCAAGGCGGTGGTGTAGACGTCCTGAACGTCATCGAGCGATTCCAGCGCATCCAGCAACTTCTGCATGCGCGCCACATCGTCCCCGGTCAATGCCGTTTCGGTGCCCGGCCGCATGGTGATCTCGGCGACTTCGGGTTTGAGTCCGGCCTTTGCCAGCGCATTCTGCACGACCGTGAAATCGTTCGGCGCACAGATTACTTCAAGCGAACCGTCATCGTTGTTGATCACGTCTTCGGCCCCGCCGTCGAGCGCGACCTCCATGACCTTGTCTTCATTGGTGCCCGGCGCGAACACGAACTGGCCGCAGTGTTTGAACAGGAACGCCACCGATCCGTCGGTTCCTAGATTGCCGCCATTCTTTGCGAAGGCATGCCGCACATCTGCAACGGTGCGTGTGCGATTGTCGGTGAGACAATCCACGATCACCGCCGCCCCGCCGATGCCATAGCCTTCGTAACGGATCTCTTCGTAATTCACGCCCTCCAGCTCGCCCGATCCGCGTTTGATCGCGCGTTCGATGTTGTCTTTGGGCATGTTCGATTCCTGGGCTTTCTCCACCGCCAGGCGCAAGCGTGGATTCATCGCCGGATCACCCCCTCCCATGCGGGCGGCCACCGTAACCTCCTTGATGAGGCGAGTGAAGACCTTGCCTCGCTTCGCATCGACCCTTTCTTTCTTGTGGCGAATATTCGCCCATTTGGAATGACCAGCCATAGATGCAATTCAACCTGGAGTTTGCTCGGGCGTTTGGGTGCCGACCGGGCGCGAATCGAACAGGCGGCGGCTCGGATCGTCGCGTTGCGGAGGTTCGGGCACCGGGAAGCTTATAATTTTAGCATTCACCTCTCGTCTCGCAGCGTGCCCTCACCGAAGGATTGTTCAAATGGCTGATCCGCTCATCATCGCCCGAGTTGGCGACAAGGACGTTGCGCTCTTGCCCGGCCTTGCCAATCGGCATGGACTGATCGCAGGCGCGACGGGCACCGGCAAGACCGTCACGCTGCAGTTGCTGGCGCAGCAATTCTCGAAAATCGGCGTGCCGGTCTTCATGGCGGATGTCAAAGGCGACCTGACCGGGATCTCCGCGCCCGGTACATTGTCGACCAAGATGGCGGACCGCTTGAAGTCGCTCGGCATTCCGGAGCCTGAATGGGACGGGTGCCCGACAACCCTGTGGGATGTCTACGGAACCATGGGGCATCCGGTCCGCACCACGATCTCGGAGATGGGACCGCTCCTGATGGCGCGCCTCTTGAATCTCAACGAGACCCAGCAAGGGGTGCTCACGATCGTGTTCAAGGTCGCCGATGACAACGGGCTTCTGCTCCTCGATCTCAAGGACCTGCGCGCGATGCTGCAGTTTATCGGCGAGAACGCAAAGCAATTCACGACTGAATACGGGAACGTCTCCGCGGCCTCGGTCGGCGCGATTCAGCGCGGCTTGCTCGAACTGGAGCAACAAGGTGCGGAGAGCTTCTTTGGCGAACCGGCGCTCGATGTCGATGACTTGATCCAGACCGATTCGAAGGGGCGCGGCACCATCAACATTCTCGCCGCCGACAAGCTGATGCTCTCGCCCAAGCTGTACTCGACATTCCTGCTCTATCTGCTCTCCGAACTATTTGAACGCCTGCCGGAGGTCGGAGATCTCGAAAAACCGAAACTCGTTTTCTTTTTCGACGAAGCCCATCTGCTTTTCACCGACACGCCCAAGGCGCTGCTTGAGAAGATCGAGCAGGTCGTGCGGCTAATCCGCTCAAAGGGAGTGGGCGTCTATTTCGTGACGCAGAATCCGCTCGATATTCCGGAGACCGTGCTTGGCCAACTCGGCAACCGGGTGCAACACGCGCTCAGAGCGTTCACACCCAAAGATCAAAAAGCGGTACAGACCGCGGCCGATACGATGCGCGCCAATCCGAAGTTTAAGACGGCAGAAGTGATTACCGCGCTTGGCGTCGGGGAAGCATTGGTTTCGTTTCTCGATGTCAAGGGGAGTCCGCACATCGTCGAGCGCGCATTCATACTGCCGCCGTCCGGCCGGCTCGGACCGATCGATGCGGCGGAACGCGAGCGTCTCATCGGCGGATCGCCGATCGCCGGACACTACGAAAAACAGGTCGATCGGGAATCCGCGTACGAAAAACTCACCGGCAAAACCGGCGGTGGAAAAGGCGTCGGTCAGACGCGGACACCCACCAACCCTGCGCCCGCCTCATCGCCCGCGCCGCAGACTGCGCCCGAAGCCCCACCGGCAAACCAGAGCGGCAACGCCGGTTCGATGATGGGGTCGATCGGTGAAATGCTCTGGGGCAGTACCGGCCCGCGAGGCGGCCGGCGTGAGGGCGTGCTGCAATCGGCCGCGAAGAGCGCCGCGCGATCGATCGGCTCGCAAGTCGGGCGTGAAATTATTCGCGGCGTGCTCGGCTCGATCCTGGGCAAGCGTTGATCGCACGCAGATTCGCTAACCGGAGCAATTCAAGATGGATCTAGGCATACGTGGGCGCAAGGCGCTGATCTGCGCAGCAAGCAAGGGACTGGGCAAGGGCTGCGCGATGGCGCTCGCGCGTGAAGGCGTCGAGGTGACCATTACCGCGCGGGGTCGCGATGCGCTTGAAGCAACGGCCGCGGAAATCCGTTCGGCGACCGGCGCAACAGTAACGACTGTCGTCGGCGACATTGCCACTGAGGAGGGTCGCAACGCTGCGTTGGCCGCGTGTCCCAAGCCGGACATCTTGATCAACAATGCTGGGGGGCCGGCACCTGGCGATTTTCGCAACTGGTCGCGCGAGGACTGGATCAAGGCGCTCGATGCGAACATGCTCGCACCGATCGAGCTGATCCGGCGCACGGTCGATCACATGACGGGCCAGCGATTTGGACGCATCGTCAACATCACCTCGGGCGCGGTGAAGCACCCGATCGATGTGCTTGGCCTGTCGAATGGCGCACGCACCGGCCTCACCGGGTTCTGCGCCGGCATTTCGCGTCAGGTGGCCAAGTACAACGTGACCATCAACAACATCCTGCCCGGCTTCCACGCGACCGAACGCATGAACGCCACGATGGCCGCGATGGCACAGAAAAATGGCATCTCGGTCGAACAGATGACCAAGCAGCGCATCGCGCATATCCCGGCTGAGCGCATCGGCGACGCCGGCGAATTCGGCGATGCATGCGCCTATCTTTGTAGCGCCCAGGCCGGCTTCATCATCGGACAGAATCTGCTTCTCGACGGCGGTGCGTTTCCCGGGACGTTTTGATGGCGCATTCCGGTTGGCGCACACCGTTCGTCGTGCTGGCCTTCGGGTCGGCAATGCTTGCCATCTCGGTGGGCATTCGACACGGCTTCGGTTTGTTCCTTCAACCGATGAGCATCGATCACGCCTGGGGGCGCGAGGTCTTCGGATTCGCGATCGCCCTGCAGAATCTCGTATGGGGCGCCACGCAGCCGTTCACCGGTATGTTCGCCGATCGCTACGGTGCCGGCCGCACCGCGCTCATCGGCTGCGGATTCTATGTGGGCGGGCTGCTGCTGATGGCGCACTCCCACAGCGCCGTTACTCTTGCGCTGTCGGCGGGTGTGCTGATCGGTATCGGACTGAGCTGTACCACGTTCGCCACCGTGTTCGCCGCGATCGGCCGCTCGGTGCCCGCCGAGAAGCGCAGCATGGCGATGGGGCTGTCGGGTGCGGTCGGATCATTCGGCCAATTCCTGTTCATGCCGATCGAACAGGGCCTTCTCTCCTGGTTCGGCTGGTCGACCGCACTCATGTTGCTCGCGCTCGTGGCCCTTTTCATCATTCCGTTATCGAGCGCGCTGTTCGATGATGCCCGTGCGCCGGCCCATGCGACCGACCTCACCATCGGTGGCGCATTACGCGAGGCGGGCGTGCATCGCGGCTTCATCCTGCTCTCGGCCGGGTATTTCGTGTGCGGCTTTCACGTCACGTTCATCGGCACCCATTTGCCCGCGTTCCTCTCGGACAAAGGTCTTTCGGCCGGCGTTGCGACCGTGACATTGGCCCTGGTCGGACTGTTGAATGTCTTCGGCTCCTACATGGCCGGATCGCTCGGATCGCGTTGGCGAAAGCCGCTGATCCTCACCTGGATCTACGGCTTTCGCGCGGTGTCGATCACGTTGTTCGCTTTCGTGATTCCACTCACCGAGTGGAGCGCCTACGCGTTCGGAATCGCCATGGGGCTGACATGGCTCGCCACGGTGCCCCTCACCGCCGGTACGGTCGCGAGCATCTTTGGCGTGAAGAACATGTCGATGCTGTCCGGCATCACGTTCTTCTGCCATCAGGTCGGTGCGTTTCTGGGAGGCTGGATGGGGGGCAAGCTGTTCGACTCGACTGGTTCGTACGACATCGTGTGGATCGTCGCGATCGGACTGGGCGTCGTCGCGGCCCTGCTGAGCTGGCCGGTCACCGAGCGCCCGGTCGCACGTCTCGCGCCGTCCGGTACGACCTGACATGGAGCGGATCATGATCCAGTCAGCAACGCGTAGCGCTTCGGCAGCCTAGCAAGATACGGTCGAGATCATCCATGGCGCTCGAGATTTCACTTGCTACCGCCAAGCAGCTCCCCGCGCTGGTCGAGTTGCTGGGAATCCTGTTCAGTCAAGAACGCGAATTCATGCCCGACCCGGCGCGCCAACGACGCGGGTTGGAACGCATTCTCGCGAATCCATCGATCGGCGCGCTGTTCGTGGCAGTCGATCGAACCGACCGCGCCGCGCGCGTGATCGGCATGGCCAGTCTCTTGTACTCGGAGAGCACGTTCCTCGGCGGACCGGTCGGCTGGCTCGAAGATGTCGTGGTCCATCCGCAGTGGCGCGGTCAGGGGGTCGGCACCGCGTTGATCGATCACATCAAGACCTTCGCGCGCGAGCACGGGCTGTTGCGCATCACGCTGCTCACCGATTTTGACAACGCGCGCGCAATCCGGCGCTATGAAAACGCCGGATTCGTTCGCTCGACCATGATTCCGATGCGGCTTGTGTTCAACGATGGTCGATGAGTCGATGCATCGCCCGGCTACCGCTTAACTTGTGCGGATACGTTCTGCGCACGCTTCACATGGTCCGAATAGGCCGGAAGCGCGATTGCCGCAAGAATGGCCGTTACAAAGGCGAGCGGCACGAACATCGCGAGAACGGTCACGCCAACCCCGTTCGGGGGGGTCTTCAGACCGTACTCGTTCTCGCCATCGGTGCCCGGAATGAACCAGAAGGCAAAATTGACCAGCGGCACCAGTACCAGTATCGATATCCATCCGGTGGTGTTGAAATCATGCGCCCGCTGAATCGTCATCAAGAACATGGCGATCATCATGACGACATAGCCGATGATCATGACGACCACGCCCAATTTGGGACCGGCAACGGCTGCGATCGCACTTATCGCGACAGCGAAGAGGAACATCAGACCAATCGAATAGCCGATGTAGCGGATACGTCCCAGGCGCCCTACCGACGAGAAGGCCTTGACCTCGCCATACTCTTCGGCGTCGGCGCGAGCGATGTTGGCTTTCGGAGCAATGTAGGGATTGAGGGCTGCCACGTCTTTCCTTTCCTGGGCTGCCGAAGCAGAGGGTTCAACGCATGCCATCGGCGATGACAGGTACGCGCCCGACCAGGAAAGGTGATCGGCATCCAATCGTTGATACTGAGCCACTTGGCGCCTTCGACCGTTCGGAATCGACGGGAAGCGGCCGCGGCCGCGTCGGCGAACTCTGTCCGGACCGGCGCGGATCGAGGTGCCGGGGCATTAGCGGACCATCGGCGGACTATGCGCGTCCGCCGATGATCGCGCCGGCTAGAACGCGTAGGTGACGTGCGCCTGGATCACCGGATACCAGCGATAGGTTTTCAGATCATCGCTGAGCTGTGCCGCTTCGGCGCTCGCGTCGCTTTGCAGTTGCGCGCACTGCGCTCCCGTCAGGACGGCACCACACGAAACATTCAGCGACGCCTTGGCTTTTGAAAGATAGGCCGCGCCGATATCCATCGCGAAGTTCCAGCCGCTGTCGCGTGCCACCGCTCGCCCGAAGCCAATCCCTAGATAGGGTGCTGCACGATTGAACTTGATCGTTCCATCGGCCGCGCCGACGGAGGCGGCCGTATAGGTGACGCCGTTGAAGGTGTAGGTCGCGGCGCTGGAGGGCTTCGCATCAACCTTGAGCTTGTCGTCATTGAACACGACACCAGCCGAGAGCCGAAATACGCTGCCACCGGGATGCCAGTCGAGCAGGATCGGCGCATTGCGAAGCTGCAGCCGCGCCTTGTAGTCGACACCGCTCGATGAAAAATCCCGCGAAAGATTTCCACCGGCAATAAAAACACGCGCCGTGAACCGTTCCGTAAGGCCAATGCCCAGGCCCGCGCCAACACCGAGGGTGCCGGCGTTCACATCAAGTGCCCAGGATCCTTGGGCGAGGGCAACCGATGGCGTAAGAGCAGCGGCAAGGATCGATGCGGCAATGATCGGGCGCATGGCAGAGATTCTCCTGGAGAGACGAGCAGGGATTCGCAATTGTTGGATGAAAAAACCGTGGAGCAAGAATCGCCAGGTCAAGTAAGCCACATTTACGCATGAGCGCGTCGACTCTTCCTCGTGCACTGCGCACGATTTCGGCGGAGCCATTCAAAAATTCGGCGATCGATCCGTCCCTGGATGGCTATGCGCTCGCAGGCCGCGTTTATCTTTACGTTATGATGGATTTTTGTTCCCGGCGCCTTCGCGGAATTCATGACTTTTGCAGGCCGTCCCCTATCGATCGCTTCGACGTTCATCATCATTGCGATGAGTCTGGCGGCGTTCGCGCAAGACTACGCACGCGAGAAACGCTGGGCCGATGAGATCACTCCGGCAGTCGTGGTCGGCGATCCGGTGTGGTTGGCGCTTTCAGGCGGACACAAATTCCTGAACCTGCTCGCCGAGGCGAACGGCGCGAAGGCGGCCATCGTGCTGGTACACGGGGTTGGCGTGCACCCCGACCATGGAGTGATCGGAATTCTGCGCACCAAGTTGAACGATCTTGGTTACACCACGCTATCGGTCCAGATGCCGGTGGCGAAAGGCGAAGGCGCATCGGTTGACGATTACTATCCGGCGCTGTTTCCGCAGGCGGGCGAGCGGATCGAGGCGGCAACGCGCTTCTTGCAGTCGAAGGGTCATCGCAACATCGTGCTCGCGTCACACAGCATGGGCGCATGGATGTCGAACGTGCATCTCAGCGCGAGACCCGAACCACCGTACCGCGCGTGGATCGCGATGGGCCTCACCGGGCGCTTTTGGGATGCCAGCCTGATCAGCATTCCGTGGCTCGACATCGAGTGGTTTCCGGGGAAATTGCGGCTGCCGATCCTTGATGTCCATGGTGAGCGGGACCTCGCGCCAACCCTCGCGGGCGTTCGTTCGCGCGCCAACGCCCTCGCGCATATCCCGCGATCCGAACAGGTCATGATCGCGGGCGCCGACCATCACTACGCCGGCAAGGAGGCGGAGCTTGCCGCTGCCATCGACCGATTCATCATGAAGATCCTTCAATAATCCATGTATCTACCGGCGCAATTCGACGAGCAGCGGGTCGACGTGATGCACGATCTTATTCGTGCGCATCCGCTGGCATCGATCGTCATCGTCACCGCTGGCCGGCTCGCCGCCAATCACATTCCCATGCGCATCGCGCCGGCGCCCGCGCCGTTCGGGACACTGCGCGGGCATGTGGCGAGGGCCAACCCGCTTTGGCGGGACATCGCGGCCGGCACCGACGCGCTCGCGATCTTCCAGGGACCGAACCGCTACATCTCGCCATCGCACTATGCAACGAAGCGCGACACCGCAAAGGTCGTGCCGACGTGGAACTACGCCGTGGTGCACGCCCACGGGACGCTCCGCCCAATCGACGATCCGACGTGGTTGCGCGCGTTTCTCGATGGGCTCACGGACGAGCACGAGTCCAAACGAGCCGCACCGTGGAAAGTCACGGATGCACCGGAGGATTTCGTGAATATGCAACTCAAGGCAATCGTGGGCGTCGAGCTTACGATTGCGAGTCTCATGGGAAAATGGAAGGTAAGCCAGAACCGGCTGCCGGTGGATCGCCAAAGCACCATCGATGGACTGCGCAACGATGGCGACGCCGATTCCGGCGCCATGGCTGATCTGATCGAACGCGCCTTCAAAGGGTCGCGTACGTCGTGACGGCAACCGATCAGGTCGTCGACTATGTAATCGTCGGCGCAGGCTCCGCCGGCTGCGTGTTGGCCGATCGGCTCAGCGCCAATGGACGTTATCGGGTGCTGGTACTCGAGGCCGGGCCGCCCGACACCAACCGATGGATTCATGTCCCGCTTGGCTACGGCAAGCTCTTCGCGATGCCCGCGGTCAACTGGATGTACCAATCCGAGTCTGAACCGCAGTTGAAGGGTCGCAGCGTGTTTACCCCGCGCGGCAAAGTGATCGGCGGATCGAGCTCGATCAACGGCCTGGTCTACATCCGCGGCCAACGCGAAGACTTCGATGATTGGGCGCGCCTCGGCAATGCCGGATGGGGGTACGACGATGTGCTCCCCTATTTCAAGAAGGCCGAGGATCAGCAGCGTGGCGCGAACGCCTACCACGGACAAGGCGGTCCGCTGTCGGTGACCGATCTCCCCGACCACCATGCGCTTGCCGACGCCTACATTGCCGCGGCCGAAGAGATCGGCATTCCACGCAATGCTGATTTCAACGGCGCAACGCAGGAAGGCGCGGGATATTTTCAAGCAACCTCGCGCAACGGTCGGCGCGCGAGTTGCGCGGTCGCCTATCTTCACCCGGCCAAGCGACGCGCCAGTCTCGAGGTGCGGAGCGAGGCGCTCGTCACCCGTGTTTTATTTGCAGGCACGCGGGCGATCGGCGTGGAAGTCGAATCACACGGGTCGACACAAACGGTTCGTACGAATCGGGAAGTTTTGCTCTGCGGCGGATCGATCAACTCGCCCCAGGTGCTGCAACTCTCAGGGGTGGGTCCGCACGGTCTGCTTGAACAGCACGGCATTCCGATCGTGCACGCGGCGCCGCAAGTCGGCGAAGGGCTACAGGATCACTTCTATGCGCGCACGATGTGGCGTTGCACGAAGCCGATTACCTTCAACGACGATATGGGGAGCATCGTGCGCAGGATCGGCGTCGGCCTGCAGTACCTGTTCGCCAAGCGTGGTCCGCTCACCATCAGCGCGGGGTACGCAGGCGCGTTCATTCGCACGCAACCGGCGATGACACGGCCGGACATCCAACTCTATTTCATCAATTTCAGCACCGACAAGATGGGCACGGTGCTGCATCCTTTTCCAGGCTTTACCGCATCGGTATCCAATCTTCGCCCCGAGTCGCGCGGTCATGTGCGGATTCGATCGGCTGATCCGCACGAGGCGCCCGCGATCCAGTACAACTACCTGTCGACCGAAGCCGACCGGCGCGGCATGGTCGATGGCCTGAAAATCGTGCGGCGCATGATGCAGACGGCGGCGATGCGCCCGTACATCGCGGGTGAACATGCGCCTGGCGATCGTGTTCGGACCGATGCTGATTGGCTCGACTACGCCCGCGATGTGGGTGGTACGGTGTATCACCCGACGACGACATGCCGAATGGGCACGGATGATAACGCCGTGGTGGACACGGCGTTGCGCGTGCGGGGCGTCGCGGGCCTGCGCGTCATCGACGCCTCGATCATGCCGAATGTCGTGTCGGGTAATACCAATGCCGCGACGATCATGATCGCGGAAAAAGGCGCCGATCTCGTGCTCGCGGACGCGGCGCGAAGCTGACCCGCAAGATCGTGATTCGAGCGTAGCGCTCGTCGGGGTGCCATACGCTCCAACGACGCGTACTTGCCTCGCGCACTGTCGCGTGCTCTTGACAGCGACCGGTGCATTTGCGAGTCTGCGAGCGAGACATGGCGTTCCCCGAGGTTTTCGCCGCTCGCCGCTCGCCGCAGACGTCGCACACTCCGCACACCCCAGAGGAGAAGATCATGCAAAGGTCACTCGGATGCCAAGTCAGCTTGGCACTTGCCGCATTGTTCGTTGCCGGGTTCGTGGCGGCGCAGCAAAAAGAGATCAAGGTCGGCGTGATCTATGACTTGACCGGTCCGTTCGCGGCCGGCGGCTCGGAAGCGAGTCAAATCGGCACCAAGTCGGTCATCGACATGTTCAATGAGCGGGGCGGTGTCGAAGGCTATCGGATCCGCGCCGTCTATGCCGACGCCCAATCCAAGACCGATGTCGCGATCAACGAGGCGGAGCGGCTGCTCAATCAGGAAAAGGTCGACATGATTCTCGGCGTCTATTCGAGCGCGCATTGCGTGCCGATGGCGCAGAAGGTCGATGCCGCTAAGAAATTCATGTGGGCCACGACATGCGTTGCGTCGTCGGTGTTCAAGGACCGCAATCTCAAGTATGTCTTCCGCCCGCAAGTGCATAGCGACCAGTTCGGTGAGGCATCCTGCGCCTACCTGAATGAGAACAGCCAGAAGAAGCTCGGTGTCGCGCCGAAGGATTTGAAGGTGGCGGTGATCTACGAGGACGGCCCGTACGGCGCCGGAGTCGCCGCCGGCAACGAAGCCGCGTGCAAAGGATTCGGGATGAATCTCGTGCTGAAGGAAGGCTATGCGGCCACGGCGCCCGACCTGTCGAGCCTCGTCACCAAATTACGTCGCGCCCGCCCCGATGTGATCCTGCATACCGGCTACAACCCGGACATCTCGTTGTTCCTGCGCCAGTCCAAAGAACAAGGGCTGAAATTCAAGGCGTTGATCGGCCATGGCGCGGGTTATGGACAGATCGATAAGCTCCGGCAAACCTTTGGTGATGACGTCAACTTCTTCTACAACGTCGATCCGGTCGCAGCACAACTCCTTGATCCGAAAACGCTCAAGTCGGGTGTCTCGACGATGACCGACGAGATGGTGAAGCGGTATCAGGCGGTGAAGGGTCCAGGCGAAGTGCCCCCGCATGCGAGCATGGGCTTCAACAACACCTGGGTCTTTCTGAACGACGTGCTGCCGCGCGCCATCAAGAAGTATGGCGGCATCGACGCCGAATCCCTGCGCAAGGCGGCGCTCGAAACCGATATTCCGCTCGGTGCCACCATGCAAGGCTATGGCGTCAAATTTTTCGGCGAAGGCCACAAGATGGCGGGCCAGAACGAGCGCTCGTCACCCGTTGTCATGCAGTATGTGAGCGGCAAGACTTTCATCGCGTGGCCAACGCCGATTCGTACGACGGATCCTGTCCTGCCGCTGCCAAAAGGTCATCCGTTCGCATTGAACTGACTGATCGTCGACGATCAGTTCGAGCCGAGCGCGGTTCGAGCCGGATTCGCGAAGCGCCCGGCTTGCCCGCGATCTTCCTTTGAGAACGATCCTCTGAACCGTGCTCCAAGTTGCCTCGCTCACCAAGCGGTTCGGCGGCTTCACTGCCGTGAGCAATATTTCGTTCAACGTGAATGAAGGTGAGATCCTCGGACTCATTGGCCCGAACGGTTCAGGCAAGAGTACGACCTTCAATTGCATCGCCGGCATGGTCCCGCCAAGCGGGGGTTCGGTTCGATTCCAGGATAGCGAAATTGGTGGACTGACACCGGCCGCGATCTGCCACCGTGGCATCGCACGCACCTACCAGATCCCGCGGCCCTTCCGGAAGCTCACCATTCTGGAGAATGTGGCGGTCGCTGCGTTCTACGGACAACAACCGCGCATCATGCGCGCGCACGCCTGGAAGCAGGCGGAAGAGGCGCTCAATCTCGTCCAGCTTCCGTTCGATGGCGATGCGCGGGTCGATGGTCTCGGGGCGGCCGGCCTCAAGAAGCTCGAGCTCGCGCGCGCCCTTGCCACGCAGCCGAAGCTGCTGCTTGCCGACGAGAGCCTCGGTGGCCTGGATGAGAGCGAGATGCATCAGGCGGGCGACATGCTCCTGCGCATCCGCAACGAACGCGGCATCACGATCATCTGGGTCGAGCACATCATGGGTGTCCTGATGCGGATCGTCGATCGATGCATCGTGCTCGATCACGGTGAATTGATCGCGCAGGGAACACCAACCGAAATTGCACGCGACCCGCGCGTGATCGAAGTCTATCTCGGCACCGATGCGGTCGAAGTGCAGCAGACTGCCGCGCGGAGCGCGTAATGCTCGAACTGAAAGGCGTGTCGGCCGGATACGCGTCGTTTCAAGCGCTGTTCGACGTGTCATTGCACGTGAACGCGGGCGAAGCCGTTGCGGTCATCGGCCCCAACGGCGCCGGCAAGTCGACCTTGCTTCGCGTCATCTCGAAACTCATTGAAGTCCGCGCGGGCGAAATGTCGATGGAAGGCACACGCCTCAACGATATCGAGGCGCATCGGATCATCGAGCTTGGCATCGCGCATGTTCCGGAGCATCGGCGGCTCTTTCCACGGCTGACAGTCGAGGAGAACCTGCGCATGGGTTGCTATCTGCATGCGGCCCGTGCGAAATTCGCCGAACGTCTCGCGTTCGTCTACGACTTGTTTCCACGCATGAAAGAGCGGCGCGACCAACCGGCGGGAACCCTCTCGGGCGGTGAACAGCAGATGTGCGCGATCGGCCGCGGCCTGATGTCCGGTCCAAAGTTGCTATTGCTCGATGAACCGTCCGCTGGACTCGCACCGGTGGTCGTGCAGCAGGTGTTCGAACTGGTGAATCGCATCCGGGCGCAAGGCTATACGGTGCTGATCGTCGAGCAGAACGTGCGGCAGGTGCTGCGCGTCGCGGATCGCGCGTATCTGCTCGAAGTGGGGCGCATCAAGGCGAGCGGCACGGCATCGGAGCTCTTGGCGAGCGACGATATCCGCAAGGCGTATGTAGGACTCTAGGAGCTTCCGATGCAGTGCGGCCTCGATATCTTCATCGTTGAAGCAATCCTGAATGGTGCGTTGTTCGGCGGCGTCCTCGCGCTTCTTGCGCTCGGATTGAATCTGGTTTTCGGCGTCATCGATGTGGTGTGGATCTGCTACGCCGAGCTGATGATGCTTGGCATGTACGCCGTCTATTTCCTGCATAAGGTCCATGGCTGGCCGCTATTCCTCGCCTTCACCGCGGCCGTCGTCTTGATATCGATCGCCGGGATGGCGCTGCATCAATTCGTCATCAAGCCGGTCTTGCAATCCGAACCGATCAATCAGCTCCTCGTGACCGGGGGAACATTGTTTTTCCTGCAGGCCGCCGCCACGTTCGTGTTCGGCATCGATTTCAAGAATCTCGGTGTGAGCTTGCCGAGTCTCTCGGTGGGTGAGATCCAGCTTCCGTATTCGCGCCTGTTCGCGGCGACGACCGCGCTGGTGGCGATGCTGGGCCTCTACTTCTTCCTGAAGAAGACCTACCTTGGCACCGCGATACGGGCCATCAGCCAGGACCGCGCGATCATGCCGCTCATGGGCGTCGCGCCGAGCAGGATCTATCTGCTCACCTCGGCGATCGGTGGCGGACTGGCCGGGCTCGGCGCCTGTCTTCTCGTCTTGCAATACGACGTGCACCCGGCGATCGGGCTGTCGTTCGGACCGATCACCTTCATGGTGTGCGTGATGGGTGGACTCGGCAACATGATCGGTGGATTCATCGCCGCGTTCATCTTCGCGCAGTTCATCGCCATCGGCGGCTCCTGCTTTCATCTCGAATGGGGCTATGTGCTCGCGTTCGTGTTTTTCATCGTCATGATGTTCATTCGCCCACAAGGAATCATGGGGACCAAGGCGTGACCGTCGGCCGCGAACAGATGGGTTGGGTTACCGCGGCCGTCGTGATAGGCCTCATGCCCTTTGTCGGGATGGGCGACTATTTTCTTCATCTGCTCAATCTGATCCTGCTCTGGAGCTTCATCTATACGAGCTGGTCGATCATGGGCCGCTTTGGGCTCATCTCGTTCGGGCATGGCGCGTTCATGGGAATCGGCGCCTATACGGTGACGCTCCTTTGGAATCACTTCGGCGTATCGCCGTGGATCGGCATCCCGATCGGCGTAGTCCTGGCGGTCAGCGTCGCCGTGCTGATCGGTTATCCCTGCTTTCGATTCCGGATTACCGGTCACTACTTCGCGTTGGTGACGCTCGCCCTATCGGAGGTCGTGCGCCTCATCATCGTCGCGCTGCGTGACCACACCGGCGGGTCGCTTGGCATCACACCAAACTCGGCGCTGCAAGGATCGAGCTATTCGCTCGTCGGTCTCCAGTTCGCGGGGAAGGCGGGTTATCTCTACCTGATGCTGGTCGCGTGGCTGTTCGGATTGTGGGTATGGCGGAAGGTCGATCAAAGCATGGCGCGTTATGCGATGGAGGCGATCAGCCAGGAGGAAGACGCGAGCGCCTCGGTCGGCGTGGACGTGACCCGCACGAAACTGATGATCACGGTGCTTTCGGCGGGGCTCACCGCGCTCGGCGGCGCGTTGTACGGGCAGTATCAGCAATACATCAATCCGGATACCGTATCGGGCATCGCGGTTTCGCTGCAGATCGTGTTCGCGGTCATCGCGGGCGGCATGTTCGTGCAGCTCGGACCCACGGTCGGCGCGATATTCACTATCCTGCTTGCCGAGTCGCTGCGGGTTTTCATCGGCAACGAGCTGCATGCGCTCGATAGCACTATTTACGGGATCATGCTGATCCTCTTTATCATCTACATGCCAAGTGGCATTCTCGGCAGGATTCTCAAATTCAGATGATTCCAAACACAATGAAAAGAATCGAGCATGGCGCCGGTGGCGCGCCGGACGTCATGATGATTGCCGATGCGGCGGTACCATCCGTTCGATCGGGCGAGGTCTTGATCGAGGTGGAATACGCAGGCGTGAATCGCCCGGACGTTGCCCAACGCAAAGGTGAGTATCCGCCGCCGCCCGGCGCATCGCCCATCATGGGACTCGAAGTTGCCGGCAAAATCGTTGCGATTGCCCCGGACGTTACGCAGTGGCGTGTCGGCGATACCGTCTGCGCGTTGACCGCGGGCGGTGGCTATGCCGAATACTGTGCCGTTCCGGCACCAAATTGCCTGCCGATTCCAAAGGGTCTTTCGGTCCTGGAAGCGGCCGCTATTCCCGAAACGTATTTCACCGTCTGGACCAACGTCTTCGATCGCGGCGCGCTCAAACGAGGCGAATCATTGCTCGTGCACGGCGGGTCGAGCGGCATCGGCGTTACCGCGATTCAACTCGCCAAGGCGTTCGGGGCGAAGGTCTTTACCACTGTCGGCAATGACGAAAAAGCCGCCGCCTGCAAGACGCTTGGCGCCGATGTCGCGTTCAACTACAAGACCCAGGATTGGGCGAAGGAACTGTTCACCGCCACTGAAAAGCGCGGGGTGGACGTCATTCTCGACATGGTCGGTGGCAGCTATACGAACAAGAATCTGCGCTCGCTCGCACCAAACGGCCGCCTGGTGCAGATCGCCTTTCTGGAAGGTCAGAGAGTCGAGATCGAGTTGGCGCCGATCATGATGAAGCGGCTCACCGTGACGGGCTCGACACTGCGACCGCGCACGATCCCGGAGAAAGCAGCGATCGCCAAGGCGCTTCTGGAAAACGTCTGGCCGCTGCTTGAAAAAAGCGTGGCCAAACCGGTGATCTTCAAAGTGTTTCCGCTTGCCGAGGCGGCGCTCGCGCATGCGCTGATGGAATCGAGCGCGCATGTCGGCAAGATCATGCTGGAAGTTCGTAGAAAATTGAAAGAGTAGACTGTTCCGAGGCACGTCAGGAGAACCGCCATGAACGCACCACAACGCATTCCAACCCTCAAAGACACCAAGCTGTTTCGCACCCGCTGCTACATCAATGGCGAATGGTGCGATGCCGATAGCGGCAAGACTTTTCCGGTTACCGATCCGGCGACCGGCGCGATTCTGGCCGAAGTACCGGATATGGGCGCCGCGGAAACGCGACGCGCGATCGATGCCGCGAGCGCGGCACTGCCCGCGTGGCGGGCCAAGACCGGGAAAGACCGCGCGGGTGTCCTGCGCAAGTGGTTCGACCTGATGACCGCCGCGCAGGACGATCTGGGCGCCATCATCACGGCCGAACAAGGCAAACCACTCGCCGAGGCAAAGGGCGAGATCACTTACGGCGCGTCGTTCGTCGAGTGGTTCGCGGAAGAAGCCAAGCGCGTGTATGGCGATACGATCCCGCAGCACCAGGCCGACAAGCGCATCGTCGTGATGAAAGAGCCGATCGGTGTGTGCGCGGCCATCACGCCATGGAATTTCCCGAACGCGATGATCACGCGCAAAGTGGCCCCCGCGCTTGCTGCCGGTTGCACCGTTGTGCTCAAACCGGCGGAACAAACGCCGTTGTCGGCGTTTTCAATCGCGGAGCTCGCCGAACGGGCCGGCATGCCGAAGGGTGTGCTCAACATCCTCACAGGCGATGCGCCCGCGATCGGCGGAGAGCTCACATCGAACTCCAAGGTGCGCAAACTCTCGTTCACCGGGTCGACTGAAGTGGGCAAGCTCTTGATGAAGCAGTGCTCAGCCACGGTGAAGAAGGTGTCGCTCGAGCTTGGCGGCAACGCGCCCTTCATCGTATTCAATGACGCGGATCTCGATGCGGCGGCCGATGGCGCGATCGCATCGAAGTACCGCAATGCCGGCCAGACCTGCGTCTGCGCGAATCGCATCCTGGTGCAAGACGAGGTCTACGACGCCTTCGCAGCGAAGCTCGCCGAACGCGTCAAGCAATTCAAGGTCGGCAACGGCATGGAACCCGGCGTCACGATCGGACCATTGATCGACGCGCCGGCGATTGCGAAAGTGAAAAGCCACATCGAGGATGCGCTCGCGAAGGGCGCGAAGATCATGCTGGGCGGCAAGCCGCATAGCGCGGGAGGTCTATTCTTCGAACCGACGATTCTCACGAACGTAACGTCCGCGATGCTACTGGCCAAAGAGGAGACGTTCGGACCGGTCGCGCCGTTGTTCCGGTTCAAGGACGAAGCCGAGGCGATTCGCATCGCCAACGATACGGAGTTCGGTCTGGCTGCCTATTTCTATGGGCGCGACATCGGTCGGATCTGGCGCGTCGCCGAAGCACTCGAGTACGGGATCGTGGGTGTCAACACCGGCCTCATCTCGACCGAAGTGGCGCCGTTCGGCGGCATGAAGGAATCGGGGATCGGCCGCGAAGGCTCGAAATACGGCATCGAGGACTATCTCGAAGTGAAGTACGTATGCATCGGCGGTATCGATCGCTGAGCACGGCCAGCCGTTGATCCGGGCGGAGCACCCGCGCCCGGCTGTTGCTACGGACGTGGAGAATCGATCCAGCGAGCAATCATGTCGCCCAACTGATCACTCTTGTACGGCTTGGCGAGATAGTCATCCATCCCGGCCGCCAGGGCCCGCTTTCTATCACCCTGCAACGCATTGGCGGTCAACGCGATGATCGGCGTCGGGCGGGCGCGCCGTGATCGCTCCACGGCACGAATCGCCCGCGTCGTCTCGAATCCATCGAGCATGGGCATTTCGCAATCCATGAGGATGACGTCGAACCGTCCGGATCGGAAGGCCGCGAGGCCCGCCTCGCCATCGGCCACGATCTCACAAGCGATGCCGATGCGCGACAACATTGCCCGCACCAGCACCTGATTGACCGGATTGTCTTCGACAACAAGGACGAGACCGCCGCTTCGTATGCGTCGTGCCTTGGGTGGAACGCGATTGCGCGAAACCACAAGGGATCCAGCGTCCGCGATCCGCATCGGAATGCGCAAGGAGAAGCGGGTGCCGACACTTGGCGTACTCTCGACCTCGATCGAGCCGAACATGGCGCAGACCAGCTGCTTCACGATCACCAGTCCCAACCCGCTGCCGCCCGCGCGCTGTGCCGCATCGCCACCAACCTGCGTATAGGGCTGAAAAAGCCTGGACACTGCATCAGCCGACATTCCGGCACCCGTATCGGCAACCGAAATTTCCATGTCGACCAGCCCGGTCTTGGGTCCTGTCGCCTTCTTGGCGCATTCCACGCGAACGACAATCTCTCCGCTTTCCGTAAAGCGGATCGCGTTCGCAACGAGGTTGGTGAGGATTTGCCGGATCCGGTTTGCATCACCATCCAGCGCCGCCGGGGTACCTTCAGCGATCACCGACCGCAAATCGACGCTTGGTTTCTCGCGCGCACGAGGAGAAAACAAACCGATCACGTCAGACACGACGATACGCAGATCGAAAGGCCGCGACTCCAGTTCGAGCTTTCCTTCGCTGATCTTGGAGTAGTCGAGAACGTCGTTGATGATCGCGACCAGCGAATCACCCGCGGCGTTCGCGGTCTCGGCGAAGCGACGTTGCTCGAACGAGAGATCCGTCTTCATGAGCAGATCGATCATCCCGAGCACGCCGTTGAGCGGTGTACGGATCTCGTGGCTCATGCACGCAAGGAATCGGGTTTTGGCCGCGTTATCGCGGTCTGCCGCATTCCGCGCCCGATCGATCGCCTCACGTTCACGCATGAGATGCGTTGCTTCGCGCGCGCCACCGCGATAGCCAACGAAAATTCCCGCGTCGTCGAGAATCGGCGTGGCGGAGGCAAGCACGGAGTAGGTGCGTCCATGCCGGCCTTTGCGACGAATGAGAACATCGCGATAGGGCTGCTGCTTGCGATGCAGATCAATGAAGGCTGCCACCGGGAGCCCCACGATCTCCGCGCCTTCGATCTCCCACGGCCGCTTGCCGACGAGATCCCGTGGTAGCTCCGGAACACCGACCAGCCATGGCGTACTCGTGACGACGAATCGAAACTGCTCGTCCTGTTCCCAGCACCAATCGAAGCCGAGTCGGGCAATCGATTGGGCGAGGGCAAGCTGTTTGTTCACTGTCAGGCCGTAATGCTCCGCGGTCGTCCCATCGAGAGTCTCCGATGGTGCAGCCGGTCGGTCGACCAATCTAGATGTGTTCACCGGAGGCCCTTCGCCGCGATCTTGTGTCTGGACGCGGGTTAGAACGGCAGTTCGGGAAGCAAACTTGAACGCGAGGGCTGATTCGCGGCATTGCCCGTGCGATTGATCACCTTGACCGCGGACGATCATCCACGTGGTGACGACGGGCGCGGCAAGTGAATGCATCGCCGTCATCCCTCGAGCTCGTCCAGATGTTTGGGCCAGCTCTTGTGCAGCAGTCTTGACAAGGCCCGGTCGGCAAGCAACTTTCCGTTGGTCTGGCAGCGGGCGCAGTAGTTCGATTCATTCTCGGCGTATACGATGCGCTGGACCGGCGATGCGCACACCGGACACGGCTTGCCGAAGCGTCCATGCACCGCCATTTCCGGTCGAAATGCAGTGACCCCGACCGGAAAATCATCCCCGGCTTCACTCCGTAGACGCTTGGTCCATTCCGCCATGACCGCGCGCACCGCATCGAATAGCCGGGCCGTTTCTTCCGCGCCGAGTTTCTGCGTCAACGCGATAGGCGAGAGCTTTGCGCGATGCAGGATCTCATCCGAATAGGCATTACCGATCGCGGCGAACAAATGAGGGTCCGTCAGCGCGCGCTTCAATGTGTGGTTCGCGGAATGCAGGCGCGCGGCAAATTGATCGAGACTGATCGCGTGAATTTCCAATCCGCCGGGATCCATTGCTTGCAGCGAAGCCTCGCCTTCCACCACATGCAGCGACGCGCGACGCTTCGTTCCCGCCTCGGTCAATGCGATCGTGCCGGTCGAAAAAGAAAACGTTGCCAGCGTGATTCGCCCAGGTGGTTTGCCGCCGGCCCCAAGCCAGCGAAGACGCCCTGCGATCATCAAATGGATGACGAGAAAGAAGCCACCCTCGAGCGCAATGACGACGCGTTTGCCGATCCGGCGTAATTGCTCGACACGCCGGCCTTCGACCATCGCGATCGGCGGGACCGCGGTGCGAAGGAGAAAGGGATTCAGTACCCGCACCCGTTCGAGCGTCGCACCCATGATGCGCTCGTCGAGCTTCTCGATGTAGATCGTGAGATCCGGGAGCTCTGGCATTTCCTCGCACGCCCCGCTACGAATCGCCTTCCAATCCGGCGCAAAGCGACCCGATGTCCTGCAATGATTCCAGTCGCCGCGTCTGCTCGATGAGACGCTCGACCGCGTGCGGTCGTAGAGCGACCTCGGCACAACTTCGCAGTTTGGCTTCGATCTGGTCCTGCGTCAAAGGCAGCGTCGCTCCACCCTGCGGCACGTCGCGTCGCTCCGAAATCGACGTACCGTCTTCCAGTTCGATATCAACCTCGGCCGGAAACTCATTGTTGTCCGGCAGGTCCGCCGAGATGCGCACGTCGATCCGGCGGCGCAGGTCCGCAAGCCCGGCATCCGCGACGCCCTCCGCCGAAAAGTGACGATACGTGAGTTCGCCGTCGCGCAGCGCGGCGGCCACGCAGTAGCGCAGATTGACTTTCGCCTGGAGCGGGTCGCGCGGCTCTTCGTCGCGCAGGGTCATCGCATTCCAAGGATGGACGAGGCAAGTAATGCGCTTGACTCGCGACACGTCGCCGCGCAACCGCTTGTGGAGGGCCACTGCGGCATCCACCGCGGCGAGCGTTGGCGCCCCGGACGGGTAAAGCTTGAATATGATTCCCGAGGCGAGCAGCTCGAATGGTGCACCCAGGGGCAACAGCGCCGGGTTCTGGTTACCGTACACCGGGAAGAATCCGTACTTCCCATGCAGGGCGGACGGATCGGCGCCGAAACCGCGTTCGGCAAGCATCGTTGCGTGCAAGGCGTCGCGCGCGGTGAGCCCGACATGAAGCCCCATCGTCATGGTGCCGAAGTTCTGCCGAATGCCGCTTGCCATTGACGCGGCAATCCCGAGTGCGGCGCTCGTCCGACTAACATCCAGGTGGAGGAGGCGACAGCATGCGGCCGTTGCGCCGAATACACCGAGCACGCGCGTCACATGCCAGCCCTGCTCGTAGAATTTCGGGTTGAGCATCCGACCAAGCTTCACGCTGATCTCGAATCCGGCGGTATAGGCCTCGATAAGTTCCCGGCCTGTCGCGCCACGATGCTGCGCAAGCGGCAACAAAGCGGATACCAGCGGGGCACTCGGGTGCGCGATCATCGGGCCGTTGTTGTCGTCGAACAACTCGGCGTGAGCCGAGGTGCCGTTGATGAGCGCCGCAGCGATCACGTCGGTCTTCGCTTTCATACCGACGACCGAAGCCTGCGGCTGACCGCCACGCTCCTGCTCCAACGCCGCGACGATACGCGGACCTTCGAGACGCGATCCAAGCAGCGTGACCGCGATGGTGTCCAGAAACGCGCGCTTGATGAGGACGACGCCTTCATGCGGCAATTGCTGAACGGATGGACCGGTCACCCACTCCGCGATGGCCTGCAATGGATTACTCATCGGGATCCCTCTCTATTGGACGCGCACTTCATGTGTTACTGGCTCGCCCCGAAAGGCGGCATGGCAGTTCCGCGCGATCACTTCAAACTCATCCAGCAATCCGCTCTTCGCCCCGCCTGCCAGGTGCGGCGTGAGGATGACATTGTTCAATGCGGCGAACCGATCGCCGATCGGTCGCGGTTCCGCCAGGTGCACATCGAGCGCGGCGCCGGCAATGCGGGACGACACGAGCGCGCTGTAGAGCGCGTCCTCGTCCACCAGCGCGCCGCGGCTCATGTTGATGAACACGGCATCGCGGCGCATCGCTGCAAAGAATGATGGTCCTGCATAGCGCGCATTGTCTGGCGTATTGGGGAGCATCAGCGACACGAAATCGGCGACGGACAACAACGCGCCAAGCTCTACCATCCTCGCCCCGACAGCGGCTTCCTGGTCTGGCGTCGCGCGCCGGCGCTTGGTGTAGAGGATCGACATCCCGAATGCATGGGCAAGCTTCGCCAATAGGAATCCGACCTGTCCCATCCCGACGATGCCAAGCGTCTTGCCATGGAGGCCCGTCGCATGAATGGCTGCCCAGTTGTACACGATGCTCCCGGGGCTGCCCGGCCGGAGCGCATTGCCGGCCCCCTCGCGCACCGCACGGTCGGACGCGAACAAGCGCTTTGCAAGCGCGAGCATGAGGAGAATGCCATGTTCAGCGGTGTAGATGAGCGTGCGCCTTGGCAGGCAGGACACCCGGATATTGCGCTCGGCGGCCGCCGCGAGGTCGATGTCCTCGGTGCTCTCGCCGAGCCGCTGAATCAATGTTAGGCGTGGGTGACGTGCCAGCAAATCCCGAGTGACCGCACCGCGTCGAAATATGATGGCCGTGGCGTCCTCGAATTCACCGTCACGCGCGGCCGCTATCACTGCGCCGTCACGCCGGCGCAGCCCCTTCGCCGCCGCGAGCAGATTCGACAGATCCACGATCTCGGGCGCGAAGTAATCGGCGATCCATGGATTTTCTGCATCGATCAGGATCTGCCGAAACACTTGAACGACGGGATCGTCGTCCAGGAAAAGGATACGCGCCGACACGCGATCACTCTGCCTTGATCTTGGATGCGCGAATAACCTCGCCCCAGCGACGGGTCTCATCCTGCATCAGCTTGCCAAACGCTTCAGTTGTCATCACTTGCGCTTCGGCGCCGGTCGCGTTGATGCGATCCCTGACATCGCCGACCGATATCGCCGTCGACACCTGTGTCTGCACCCACTCGATTGCTTCGCGAGGTCCACCTTTCGGCGTCGTGAAGCCGATCCAGTTCGATGCCGCGAATGCCACGCCGGTCTCGGTTGTCGTGGGTACGTTCGGCAAGGGGCCGGCCCGGCCTGGGGCGGTCACGCTTAGTGCGACGGCTTTGCCACTCTTGATGTGGTTCATCGCCGTCGGCATCGCGGTGATGACGACATCAATCGAGCCGCCAAGCAGCCCCGCCATCGCCTCGCCCATGCCGCGATACGGGACATGCGTCAATTCAATGCCGGCGGTGCGCATGAATAGTTCCGTCACGATGTGATTCACGCTGCCGATCCCCGACGATCCATAGTTGATCTTGTTGGGATTCGCCTTCGCGGTGGAAAGAAGCTCCGCCATCGAAGTGATCTTGGCATTGGCATTCACCGCAATGACGAACGGCATCTGCCCGATCACCGTTACAGGCGCCAAGTCCGAGTGCTCCCAGTTGAGGCTGTTGTAGAGCGCGGGCATCATCGTGTAGGTCACGTCGGTCGCCACCAGCGTGTAGCCATCGGGCGGCGATTTGGCGCCCGCTTCGTAACCGATGCGCCCGCCCGCACCGGTTCGATTCTCCACGACGATCGTCTTGCCGCTTTGTTCGCCGATTTTTTGCGCCACGATGCGCGCCAGAATGTCCGCAACACCCGCCGCTGCGAACGGCACGACGATTCGTATCGGCTTGTCAGGGTACTGCGCGGCCGCGATGGTCGAGAATCCGGCCGTGAGCATGAGGGCAAAGCACTTGAGCAATTTCAAATCAGCTCCATCGAACCGGAAGGTGTTTCCAGTTTAGTAGCAATGTTCTTGCGCGTGTTGAGGGCAGCCGGCCGGGAGCGTATCCTCGCGCCTCCGCGCTGCGCGGACCGAGGAGACCAAGCAATGCCCATCCTGATCGATTATCCCGAACCTCACATCGCGCTCATTACCATCGACAATCAGACCAAACGCAACGCGATGAGCCGCGCGATGATGGCCGAGCTTGCGGCGCTATGGGACGAGCTCGAGACATCGACATGCCGCTGCATCGTCATCACCGGTGCCGGCGACAAGGCGTTCAATGCGGGTGCCGACATCGGCGGTGACCTCTCGGTGAGCGAAGAGACCGCACGCATCATCAATCGCGCATTGCTCAAGACTTCGAGCTACCGAAAGCCGATCATCGCCGCCGTGAACGGCGTTTGCGCCGGTGGTGGTGTCGAGCTGATGCTGTCGACCGACATACGCTTCAGCGCACCGCATGCGCGCTTCGGGCTTCCGGAGGTGAAGTGGGCGATCTATCCGTTCGGTGGCGCGGCCGCGAAGCTTGTTCATCAGATCGGTCATGTGCATGCCATGAAACTTTTGCTGACCGCGGAGCTGATCGACGCGACGATGGCCGAGCGGATCGGCCTCATCAACGAAATCGTGCCGGCCGACGCGCTGCTCGATCGCGCACTGGCAACGGCGCGGACAATCGCGGACAACAGTCCGGTCGCGGTGCAGGCGGTGAAGCAACATGTGAGCACGTGTATCGCGGAACGCACGCTCGCCCAGGAAGCGGCCGAGCAGGCGATGGGCGATCGGGTACGCGCCAGTGCCGATTTCACCGAAGGTGTGAACGCATTTAGGCAGAAGCGCGCGCCCAGCTACCCGTGAGTGGAGCAACTTACCCACGAGTGGGGCAACGAGTCCGCCTCGCGGCGTGGGGTTCAGCCGGCAAGGGAACGCGGCGCTTGGCCGCTTGCGACCGCCCCATCATCCTTGCAATCGTTCCGCCGCCCCAATGCACGCCCACAAATACCGGCCTGACGCCCGCCGCCGCCAGGCATTCATCGCAAGCAGGATCGATTGAAGGCGGTTCTCGCGAACCACTGAACAGCAGTCTGCGACGACCCTAACCAGGGCAGCCGTTAGGCGATGTTTCGGCGCATTTCGTAACAAGTTGTTTTGTCCCTTTCATTCCGCCCGCTACCATTTACGACCGCTTATTGGGCTATCCAGATCAGATGCAGGCGCCACAAACTTCGCAGTTCGACGCTCTCCTGGTTCAATGCCGTGATCTTGCATGCAGCAGGTTGTCGGACTCCCTCGCAGCGATGCTCGACAAGGCCGACGAATCGCTCACGACCGCGTTGGACACGATCCAGGACCAGGAAGAAAGGAAGATCACCCTCGCCGCACGGGATGTTGCTTCATCACAGCGCGAGGTGATCGAGAAGCAGTTCAAGACCCGCTACCTGGGCGAGTTCCAGCAGCGGACGAACCGGGTCAAGAAGATCGGCCAGAGTTTCGCCGAGATCGATTTGTCGTCGATCGAGCTTGAGATCGTCGGCGATGATGATCTCAGCGAAACGCTCAAGATCAATGACATGGGCGCGAAACTGCAGCGCTACTGCGCCGAGGAGCTCGGTGCCCTTGATCAGCGGGTGGGCGTACTGCTGGGCGACGCCAGCCTCCAGCCCAACGACAATCCGTTCAGTCCCGAAGCGATCTGCGGCGCCTACAAGCAGGCCTGCCGCAATGCCGACTCCAATATCGCAGTACGGATGGTGCTGCTAAAGCTCTTTGACGATCACGTTCTCGATGATGTGCGCGCGGTCTACAGGGACGTCAACGACCTGCTGGTGCAGAACTCGATCCTCCCCAAGATACGCTATGGGGCAACGCGCAGGGACGGCAAGAAAGTGCCTGGGGCGCCCGATGCCCAAGGCGACGCGCCCGCTGAGGGCGATTTCTTTGCAGCGCTCCAACAGATGATTGCCCAGGGCGCCGGCGCCCGGGGGGGCGCGGGTGGAGGCGGTGGTGGTGGTGCCAGCGGCGGTGGCGGTGGCGGCGGTCCGGTTCTCGAAGGCGCGGACCTGCTGAATTCCCTTACACGTATCCAGCTCGGAGATCTCGCCGGAATTCAAGGGGCTGCCGCCCTCATTGCGGCCAGCACCGCGGCCGGAGGCGGCGCTACCAACGTCCTGCACGAGCTGAAGGCTACGAGCGTCGGCGCCGGGATGGGCCAGATGGACGCCGTCACGCTCGACATCGTGGCGCTGCTGTTCGACCAGCTCTTCGATAACCCCAAGATCCCGGTGGTCCTCAAGGGCCTCATCGCGCGCCTCCAGATCCCGATGCTCAAGGTGGCAATCGCGGACAAGTCGTTCTTCTCGCGAGACGATCACCCGGCCCGCCAGGTGCTGAATATGCTCGGTGAACTCGCACTGCGGCTGCCGCCAGACTTCGCGTCCACCAGCCCCTTGTATTCGCGCCTCGAAACATTCATGCAGGAACTGGTGGATGGTTTCCAGGAGAAGATCGAGATCTTCGAGACCGTGCGCGGGCACCTTGAGGCCCTCATCGCCGAGGACGACCAGCGCGTCTCGGTAACGATGCAGGCGACGACAACGGCGCTCGAACAATCGGAGAGCCTCGCGCTCGCGCGGGCGGTTGGGCGGGAGGCAATCAAAGCGCGTGTCCTGTCCGCGATGCCGCCCCGACCGGTGCTGGAGTTCATGGCGCAGCAATGGATCAAGTACCTCGTGGTGGTGCACGTCCGTCACGGCGTCGAAAGCGATGCCTGGACGTCCGCGCTCGGAACAGTAGACCAACTCGTCTGGAGCGTCGCGCCCAAGGTCACGACCGAAGAACGCCGCATGCTGGCAAGCGTCGTGCCGACGCTACTGAAGAGCGTGAAGGCTGGCATCGCTGCGGCGGGTGTGGAAGATGCCGTCTGCTTCGCCTTCTTCAAAGAGTTGATGAAGTGCCATACCGCGGCGATTCAAGGGCCCCCGAAAAAGCCTGTACAGGCGGCGACGGCAAGTGCCACCAATGCCGTAGTAGCGAGAACGGAGAACGCGAGGGCGAGCGGGAGCGTCGGTGCAATCGCATCCGGAAGTGTCATCGCAAAAGGGGCGGTGAGTGTCGCTGTGAAGCCAGCGGGCGCGGAGATCAAAGCAAGCGGCGTGGCACCCGCGAAAATAGTTGCAACCGCGGAAGCGGGAGGTGCGAGCGGTGCGGCGAGCAGACATCAAGTCGCCGGTGCCACCGCGTCAGGGCGGGACGCCTCCAAAGCGGTCGCGGCAGCCCATGTCAAGGCGGCTGGCGCGATCGAAGTAGCCGTTTCCGAAGAGGCGGCGGGTATCAAAGGCACAGCGGCCAAGGGCGCGGGTGCGGCGGCAGTCAAGCCACCTGGGGCAGAAGCCAGAACGACGGTTGGTGCCGCGACCAAGACAGCGGGCGCCGCGGCGCCTGCGGCACCGATCGCCGCGCGGGTGATCGAAGCACCGCCACCGGCCGGCAGCTCGGAGGACTTGGATTTCACCGCGCCCATCACCATCAAGAACCCGTTCGGCGAGGGCGAAGTGCAGGTGGACGAACTCGATTTCACGGCAACGACAGGGAGCGCCAAGGCCGCAGGCAACGCACCTGCGAGGAAACCGATTGATATGCCGCGCAATATTGTCTTGGGATGCTGGGTGGAAATCCTCGAGCCAGGCGGCACCGGGAAACCGGTCTCGGCGAAACTGCACTATGTGAGTCCGTTACAGAGCCGCTTCCTATTCGTCGACCGGCGCGGGACAAAGGTCTACGAATGCTCACGCGCGATGTTGGCGATGCGCCTGAATGTGGGCGAAGTCAAAATCCTTGCCGGTCCTCCGGATCCGCCGTTGTTTGAAAACATGATGAGCGGCGTGTTCAAGAAGATGGGTAAGCCCGTACCCGCCTGACCCGATCGGTGCGGGGCGGTCCCGACTGGTGAGGCGCGCTGTCCCGGATCACGCAGTGAGAGGGGGCACGATCGATTCGATTCGATTCGATTCAACCGCTATTCGTGGCCGCCCGAACTTGCGCTTTAATTCACTGAAGCGACCTGTTCGGGTTAGACGTTGAACCTGAAGTGCATCACATCCCCATCGCGGACGATGTAGTCCTTTCCTTCGAGCCGCATCTTCCCCGCGTCTTTCGCGCCCTGCTCGCCTTTTCGCGCGACGAAATCATCGAACGCAATCACTTCTGCGCGGATGAATCCGCGCTCGAAGTCGGTATGAATGACGCCCGCGGCTTCGGGGGCGGTGGCGCCGGTGCGAACCGTCCAAGCTCGCACCTCCTTGGGACCAGCCGTGAAGTAGGTTTGCAATCCAAGCAGCGCGAATCCGGCCCGGATCACCCGATCGAGCCCGGCCTCCTTCAACCCCATGTCGGCTAGAAATACCGATTTGTCTTCGTCCGGCATGTCGGCAATTTGCGCCTCGAGCGATGCGCAGATCGCCACCACGGGCGCATTCTCTTTTTTTGCGTACGCCTCGACGCGGGCAAGGAGCGGGTTGTCGCGAAAACCGTTCTCACCAACGTTGGCCACGTACATCGTGGGCTTCATCGTGAGGAGGAAGAACGGTCGTACCACGACGAGCTCTTCCTTTGCGAAGTTGATGGAACGCGCGGGCTTTCCTTCGTTCAAGACGGGTTGCAACTTATCGAGAACCGCGACGATGCGTTGCGCTTCCTTGTCGCCGCCGGTCTTGGCGACCTTGGCATAGCGCGCATATTGCTTGTCGAGCGTCGCGAGATCGGCGAGCGCGAGCTCGGTGTTGATGGTCTCGATATCGGAGATCGGGTCGATTTGCCCCGAGACGTGCACGACATTGGGATCCTCAAAGCAACGCACGACGTGCGCGATCGCATCGGTCTCGCGAATGTTGGCGAGGAACTTATTGCCAAGACCTTCGCCCTTCGAGGCACCCGCGACCAGGCCCGCGATATCGACGAACTCAACCGTCGCGGGAATCTCCTTTTGCGGCTTCACGATGGCGGTGATCGTATGCAATCGCGGGTCCGGCAATGCCACGATGCCGATATTGGGCTCGATCGTGCAGAACGGATAATTCTCGGCGGCGATGCCCGCCTTGGTGAGTGCATTGAACAAGGTGGACTTGCCGACGTTTGGTAGTCCTACGATTCCGGCCCGCATGCCCATCGGCTATTCCTTCGCTTTCGATTCACCGGGATTCACCGGGAGGGTTGCCGGTCGCGGTGGCTTGGGACGCTCGCTGCCGGGTTTGGTATGCAGCTTCAACATCGCGGCTTCGAACTCGCCACGCAGAAGCTGCGGAATAATTTCGATGCCGCGCGCGATGCATCCATCGATCAGCGCTCGATCGGCGGGGCTCGGTGATGACAACACGTAATCCCCGACGCGATCCCGGTCGCCGGGATGCCCGATCCCGATGCGGATGCGCCAGTAGTTGGGCGTACCCATTTGCGCAGCAATATCCTTGAGGCCGTTGTGCCCGGCCACACCGCCGCCCAATTTCATCTTGACGATACCCGGCGGGAAATCCAGTTCGTCATGCACGGCGAGAATCTCTTCCGGTTCGATCTTGTAGAACCGTGCGAGCGCGCCGACCGCTTTCCCGGACAAGTTCATGTAGGTCTGCGGAAGCATGAGCCAAGCGTCACCGTCCGACCTGCTCGCACGGCCGGCCAGTGCGTGGTACTTGGACTCGCGCACAAGGCCGACCCGCATGGCGGCCGCTAATCGCTCCACCAGCCAGAACCCCACATTGTGGCGATCGCGCTCGTGCTCGCGCCCGGGATTGCCAAGGCCAACAATCAGTCGGATAGCGCCCATATCGGGTGCGGGGTCGAGGAATTAGCGTTCACGAAACGCGCCAGGCGAATGTCAACCGAGCGGATTGCCCGGCTCGGCAGCGAGGCGTCGACTGAAGCACAAGAAGGCGCGGGGAGATGACCCCACGCCTTCCGCCCACGCCGGTGCGTGCAACGACTACTTCTTGCCGCCCCCCTTACCGCCTTCCGCCTTCGCGGGCTCGGCGGCCTTGTCAGGCTGCTTGGAAGCAGGCACAGCGGACGCCGCGGGTGCCGTGGTGACGAGCGCAGCTTCTTCCTCGACCACTTCTGCGCGCGGGATCGGCGCCGACGCAACAGCCGGATTCTCGCCGCGATGTAGCACCGGTTCAACCCCATTGGGAAACTTGAGATCGAGCACATGGATCGAGTGCCCTGCCACAAGATTCGCGAGGTCGACCTCGATGAATTCGGGCAAATCGGCGGGAAGACAGCGGACGTCGACCTCGTTCTTGACGTGGTTCACCATCGCACCGCCTACCTTCACAGCCGGGGAGATTTCCGCATTGAAGAAGTGCAGCGGCACTTTCATGTGGATTTTTTCGTCCGCCGAAACACGCTGGAAGTCGACATGATCCACCTGCAGTTTCCATGGATGCATATTGACCGAGCGGAGCAGCACCTGCTCGACATTGCCATCCAGATTGAGCGTCAGGATCGACGCGTGGAACTTCTCATGCCGCAACTGATGGTAAAGCGAGTTGTGATCGATTTCGATCGTAACCGGCGAGCCCTTGCCCCCGTACACAATGCCTGGGACCTTGCCCGCGCGGCGCAGGCGGCGGCTCGCACCCGTGCCCTGCAGATTGCGCGCTACTGCGACAACTTCGATTGCCATGACTGACTTGCTCCTTCAATACCGTGCGAAGGACCATCCTCTGCACGACGTACCCCCCGCGACCAGACGGGCACGAATTTCTTATAGCACTACTCGATGAACAGCGAGCTCACCGAATCTTCATTCGATATCCTGAGAATCGTCTCGGCCAGGAGACCCGCGATCGACAGCACGCGCACCTTGGAGCACTTCTCGGCATCGGGTCTCAACGGGATCGTGTCGGTGACGACCAACTCGTCCAGCTCCGATTCCGCGACGCGTTGACAAGCGCCGCCCGAAAGCACCGCATGCGTGCAGTACGCAACGACCTTGATCGCACCGCGCGCCTTCAATACTTCGGCCGCCTTGCAGAGCGTGTTGGCGGTGTCGACGATGTCGTCCATGATCACACAGGTGCGGCCCTCGACGTCACCGATTATATTCATGACCTCGGAGACATTCGGGCGCGGCCGGCGTTTGTCGATGATCGCCAGATCGGATTCGAGCCGCTTGGCAAGCGCGCGCGCCCGCACGACCCCGCCGACATCGGGCGAGACGACCAGAAGATTGTCGTAGTTGTGGCGCCACACATCACCCAGAAGGACCGGGGTTGCGTACACGTTGTCGAGCGGCACGTCGAAAAAACCCTGGATCTGATCGGCATGCAGGTCCATCGTGAGCACGCGATCGACACCGACCGCCGCCAGCATGTTCGCCACGACCTTCGCGCTGATCGCAACGCGCGCCGACCGCGGACGGCGATCTTGTCGCGCGTAGCCGAAGTACGGAATGGCCGCCGTGATACGTCCGGCCGATGAGCGACGCAGCGCATCGATCATGAGGAGCAATTCCATGATGGTGTCATTCGTCGGCGTGCAGGTCGACTGGAGGACAAAGACGTCCTTGCCACGCACGTTCTCGATGATCTCGACCATGACTTCGCCATCGGAGAACCGTCCGACCGTGGCATGCCCGATTGGAATGTTGAGCCGTTTGACGACGTGATGCGCCAACAGGGGATTCGCCGTCCCCGTGAACACCATGAGGTTTTCGTATGCCATGACTCGTTCGACGCCAGAAACCAGAGGACTGCAATTTTTCCGAACCGGACCGCGAAAACCCGACACTGCCGCATGATGCCTCGCCGGCTGCCAGCAGTCCGGTCTATCGCGAAGCGCGCCTAGTTTCTAGACTGGCTGGGGAGGTAGGGATCGAACCTACGAATGCCGGAATCAAAATCCGGTGCCTTACCACTTGGCGACTCCCCAGTATTATGTGGGTGCTACGGCTCCACCAGCGGATGTCGCAACAGCCCGCTAACCACCAACCCTTTCATTCCCGGTTCAAGCTGCGCAGCCACGGCGCGCGCCGCCGACTCGGTCAGAAACTCCGCAAAAACACTGCTTCCGGAGCCGCTCATCCGGGCCGACCCGTGAGTAGACAGCCAATCGAGATGCCGCGCAACCAGTGGATACCGGCGCCGCACCACCGGCTCGAGATCATTTGCGAGTTTTTCCCCCGCAAAAAAGGCCGCTATTGTGGTTCTTTCGGTATCCCGTGTCAATGTCGGGTCGCTGAAGACGAGCCCGGTCGGGACAATCACATCAGGCATCAAAATCAAATACCAAGCGGGTCCGAGATCGAGCGGCACGAGCGCTTCGCCGATGCCCTCGGCGAACGCGTTGCGTCCCATGACGAACACGGGGACGTCAGCGCCAAGCGACAAACCGATCCGCATCAACGCCGCCCGCGTCAGGCCAAGCTCCCAGAGTGCGTTGAGTGCGATCAGGGTCGTGGCGGCATCGGAACTGCCGCCGCCAAGCCCACCACCCATCGGGATGTGTTTGTTGATCTCGATCGTCGTACCACGTCGACAGCCGGTTGCCGCGCGCAGCGCGAGCGCGGCACGGACCACGAGATTTGATTGCGGATCCACGCCTGGGAGACCCGTAAGAAGGTGGATCTCGCCGTCCTCGGCCGGGCGGAATCGCAAGTGGTCGTGCAGATCGACAAACCGAAAGATCGTCTGCAGAAGATGGTATCCATCGTCCCGCCGGCCTACTACATGCAAGAACAGATTGATCTTGGCCGGCGCCGGGAGCCATTCACCCCACGCGATCACTGGACTGCGCGCCATTCCTCTAGCACCAGGCGGATATCGAGATCGTCGCGACGGATGCGCAATCGCTCGGGCAGTCCGTTCAGCGAGTGTCGCGACAAGTATTCGATCGTCCAACCCGATTGGCGGAGTTCGGTGGGGCGCTCCGAATTCACGCCGGAACTTTCAGCCGGCCGCCCTGGCGCCGGCTGCCCGCGCAACCAAAATGGCAGGCCGGAAAGCGGCAACGGCCATCCGAGTACCTGTTCGGTCAGTTGATCCGGATCGGTTGCGGAATGCGCGCGCCCCTGGCTAGTCGTGAGCGTGTAGACGCCATCGCGGCGCACGATGCGCGCGATGCCCTGCCCAACCGGATTGGAAATCGTGATGTCATCGGACTGCGGCAAGTGGACCCACGCGATCCGCCCGCTCCCGCCTTCGTCCCGATAGCGCACCGCGAAACGACCATCCACTTCGAAGTGGATATCGTTTGCTTCGGGCGGTTTGGACGGCGCGGGTTGCTGCGTGATCGCGGCGCATCCGGCGAACGCAAGCGCGACGATCAGGGTAGCGAGTCGGGCAGCCATCGGGATCGCCGCGGCTTTGCTATTCACTTGACCGCCGTTGACTCCTGAAAGCGGCGCATAGTCTTTTGCAGGACTTCGTTCTCGGGCGATTTCTTGGCGCCCTCTTGCCAGATCTTGAGCGCCTCGGTGCGCCGGCCGAGCTGCCAGAGGACTTCCCCGAGATGCGCCGCGATTTCCGCATCGGGCCGCCCCTTGTAGGCTCGCGTGAGTTGTGCAAGCGCCCCGTCGAGATCGCCTTGCCGATACAGAACCCAACCCATGCTATCGACGATGAAGAGATCGTCGGGTGCGAGCTTCATCGCTTTCTCGATGAGCTCGCGCGCCTCCGGCAGGCGCATGTTGCGATCCGCCAACGAGTAGCCAAGCGCGTTGTAAGCATGGGCATGGTCGGGCTTGATCGAAATCACTTTCCGAAGCGACGCCTCCATCACGGCCACGCGGTCGAGCTTTTCGGCCAGCATCGCGTGGTCATAGAGCAGCTCGGGGTTATTCGGCAGTTTGGCGAGTGCGCGATCGAGCACGCCGATGGCGTCATCCGATTGGTTGGCGTCGCGGAGCAATTGGCTTTCCGCGAGCACGAGCTGCACGCGCTGCTGCTCGTTGACCGGGCTCGCCTGTTGCAGGAAGGTTCGCGCCCCCTCGAGATTGCCTTGTTTGGCGATCACCGCGGACTGCCGAATCTGGGCGCTCAGCAGGTGCTCGCCTTTCTGTATGTCGCGGTACCGCGTCAATGCCTCGTCGTAGCGCTTCTGCTCCTCGGCGATTTGCCCCAGATGCAATTGCAGGAGTTCCCGGTCGCGAAACGGCATCGTCAGGAGCTGCTTGAGCTGCGTCTCGGCAATCGGCCAATCTTCGATTTGCATCGACAGCAACGCGACTTCATACAACACCTCGACATTGCCCCGGTTTTCATCGGCAAGGATCTTGAACTGCTCGCGGGCAACGGGGAGATCGCGTTCGGCGACCAGGATTCGCGCGTACGCGCCACGCACCGCCAGCGACTTTGGATTCGCGCTCAGGAAATCGCGCATGAAACCGAGGGCGGCGCTATTGGATTGCTTCTGCAACACCGCGGCTTCGACCAGAGCGGCCTGTTCCCAACCGGCGCGAAGCTGACCGGCCTTTTGCGCCTCGGCGCGTGCCAGCGTGTCGTCGTTCGCGGCAAGCGCCGCCTGCGCGATCGCGAGATGCGCTCCAGCCGAACCGCCGTGGGGTTCCGCAAGCCGCTTGACCAGACGGAGCACGGCCGGCTTGTCAGCATTCGATGCGAGAAACTGTCCCAGTTGAATCAACCCCTCGCCGATATCCGCTTTGCGTCGAGCGAGGGTTTTTTGCAGGTACGGCTCGGCCTCGTCGAGCTTGTTCGCCGAGATGAGGAGCGACGAAAGCGCTCGCAACGCATCGTCGGATTCGAGATCGGTCTCATGCCAAATGCGCGCCGCTTCGATCGCCGCGTTGGGCATTCTGGCGTGCACCGCGACCTCGGTTGCCCGGCGCGCTACGCGGGCGTCACGAGAACGCTTGGCAAGATCAAGGTAGGCCTGGGTCGCAACGCCGAGCTGACCACGTTGCAGCGCGACCTCGGCCAGCAGGAATTCATAGAGCGCCTCGGCGGTGAGTTCGGTTATCGGCTGACCCTGGCGGAATGCGCTGCTGCCCTCGGGCGAGCGGCGAAACGGGCCGACTTGACTCACCTCGGAGACGGAGTCCGCCGCCAATGCCCGAGCGGGTGTGGGAACCGCCGTCAGGGCGCACGCGGACAGCGTGGCCGCCGCCAACGCGGTGGCGCACGCGCCGGTCAGGCGATTGAATCGCCGCTGCAGGATTGGAGATGCCATTTGGGGTCCGGCGGGTTGGAGGGCGCGATCATCTTAGGTACATTTGACCGCTCGTACAACAAAAAATGCCCGATCCGTTGACGCGCTTGAGACCGAATAGCGTTCGGCGGATCGATCGTCCCGATCAGCGGCCCATTTGCCCCGGACAACCAGGATATTCATGCCAGAACTTCCAGAGGTCGAAACCACCCGACGGGGCATCGCGCCGCTTCTCGAAGGCCATGCGATCGACGGGGTGATCGTTCGAGACCATCGACTTCGCTGGCCGATTCCGGGAAACCTGCATCGCTCCGTGGTTGGCCGGTTGATCACGAGCGTGAGCCGCCGCGCGAAGTATCTGTTGATCGATTGCGGCACCGGGACGTTGATCATCCATTTGGGCATGTCGGGAAGCCTTCGCATCGTCCCGCGTTCGGAGCCGGCGCTCGCCCATGACCATGTGGACTTCATTGTCGGTACCCAAATCCTCAGGCTGCGCGATCCGCGGCGATTCGGCGCCGTTCTTTGGCACGCAGGCGACCCGGATTCGCACCCGCTCCTTGCGCGTCTTGGCGTCGAACCACTCGGCAGCGAGTTCTCGGGAATGCTGCTTCACCGCGCGTCCCGGAAACGCGCCATCAGTATCAAGGCATTGCTTATGGACCACTTGGTCGTGGTCGGCGTAGGCAACATCTACGCGAGCGAGAGCTTGTTTCGCGCCGGCATCCGCCCAACCCTGCAGGCCGGAAAAATCAATCGGTCAAGAATGGATGCCTTAGCGCAGTCGATTCGCGAAACCCTCGAGGAAGCGATCCTTGCCGGTGGCTCGACGTTGCGTGATTTCGTGTCCGGAGACGGACGTCCGGGTTATTTTCAGACGCGTCATTTCGTCTACGACCGTGCGGGCTTGGCATGCCAGGTATGCGGCGCGACGATTCGAAAGATCGTGCAGGGACAACGCTCGACATTCTTCTGTCCGACCTGCCAGCGCCGCTGATTGCGCCCGACCGACCAACGGGCATGAGGCCGCTTGACGTCGCTGTGATACATTCAGCGCCCACGTCGCAGGATCAAAATCGGCCAAATCCGGATGGCGCGTTCGTCGGCAGCGAGTGGGGATTAGCATGATCCCGTCACTCGCACACAAATTTCAAGACTACGGCGCATGGCGCAGGCGGGTCTCCGACCGAGTCCAGGATTTCCGACGCTGGCTTCAGGAACACGACCTGTCGGACGCGCAGGTTGAACTGCGCATCAACCAGATCGTCGATCGCCTTGCCGAGGATCGACTCACGATCGCGTTCGTCGCCGAATTTTCGCGTGGCAAATCCGAGCTGATCAACGCCATTTTTTTCGCCGACTACGGCCGGCGATTGCTGCCCACGAGCGCGGGGCGGACCACGATGTGCCCCACCGAGATCAAGTGGAATCCGGAGCTGCCGCCAAGCCTGCAGGTGCTGCCCATCGAAACCCGCGGCGCCCAGGCATCGATCAGCGACTTCAAGAAAATCCCCGACGAGTGGACCACCTTCCCGCTCGATGTCAGTTCCGCGGAATCCCTCGTTCGCACGCTCCAGCGCATCCGCGACACGAAACGCATCCCGATCGGCGAGGCCCGGGGCTACGGGTTATTCGTCAACAGTGGGCCGGACGAGCCTCTTCCGGATGGCGACGGCTCGATGGTGGAAGTGCCGCGCTGGCGGCACGCCGTGATCAATTTTCCGCATCCCCTGCTCGCGCAAGGACTGGTGATCCTCGACACGCCCGGCTTGAATGCGCTCGGTTCGGAGCCTGAGCTCACCCTTGATCTGCTGCCGAACGCGCATGCAGTGCTTTTTCTCCTTGGGCTCGATACCGGTGTGTCCAAAAGCGATCTGGAGATGTGGCAAAGCCACATTCAGCCGGCAGGAAAGCGGGAGCTATGCCGGTTCGCGGTGCTCAACAAGATCGACGCGCTCTGGGATGGGATCCGCACCGAGGAGCAGATCGAAGCCGAAGTGTTGCAGCAGGTCTTCTATTGCTCGAGCAAACTGGAAATCGATGGCGCCAATATCTTTCCGGTGTCGGCGCAGCGCGGACTGCTCGCGAAGATAAGGGATGACGAGCCGCTTCTGCAGCGCAGCCGCCTACCTCTGCTTGAGCAGGCGTTGTCGAACAACCTGGTACCGCGGCGGCGCGAGATCATGCGCGAGAGCACCCAAAGCGATCTGGGCACGATCTTCGCCAGTACTCAATCCATTCTCGAAGCACGCCTGAAGAGTTTCGACGATCAACGCGACGAGCTGATCACCTTGCGCGGCAAGAACATCGGGATCGTGGCGCAAATGGTCGGCAAGGCGCGCGCGGAGAAAACCCGATTCGAACGCGGGCTCGCGAAATTCCAGGCACTTCGCAGTATCTACACGAAGCACGCGAACAGTGTCTTTGCGCAACTTGGCAGCGAGGCGCTGAATGAAGACGCCCGCTTGGCCATGCTCGAAGTCCGCAAAAGTCGATTTACCTCCGGGGTGCGCACCGCGATGATCGGATACTTCGATCGATGCCGGACCCGGATGAAGGATGTGGATCATCAGATCACCGAGATCCATAAGATGATGGAATCCGCATACCGGCGCTATGAAAGCGAACAGGGACTGAAGCTGGGTTCCCCGCCGGTGTTCTCGCTGGAGCGTTACCACAAGGAATTCCAGCGTATCGAAGGCCTATACCAAAAACACTTCGACACGCTGTTCGCGATGCTGACCACCGAGGCGATGACCTTGCTGCAGCGGTTCCTCGATACGATTGCCACCCAGGTGCGCCGCGTGTTCACATACGCCAATCGCGAGGCGGAGCAATGGTTTCGCGAGGCCATTGCGCCGATCGAGTTGCAGACCCGCGAGCGCCAGCAGCAGTTGCGCCGGCGCCTCGATTCGATCAAGCGGGTTCATGGCGCAACCGATACGCTCGAGGAGCGGCTGCGAGAGTTGGAGCAGGTGGCGGGCCGTCAACGTGCGCACATCGAGGATGTGCAGAAGATCGCTCGCGAGCTTGATCGGACCCTCAAGTTGGACGAAACCCAACTACCAGTCGCCGCGTAAGTCCGATTGCATTCAAGCGATCGGCGTGGATTCGTGCGGCGTACCCGCGCGTGCCATCAGGCCCAGGTATTTGAGCCGAAGAGCGTCCTTCGATTCGATGCGCCCCGGATCAACCGGAATGCAATCGACCGGGCACACCTCCCGGCATTGCGGCGACTCGAAATGCCCGACGCATTCGGTGCATTTGTCGGGATCGATAACATAGTACTCGTCGCCCTGGCTGATCGCACCGTTCGGGCATTCAGGCTCGCAGACATCGCAATTGATGCACTGATCGGTAATCAGGAGCGCCATGGATCATCGGCCGGCAGGGTTACTGCGATTGCCGGACCTTCTCTGCCATGCGCGCGGCAACCATTGGATGCACGAACTTTGCAACGTCGCCTCCAAGGGTGGCGATTTCCCGGACGATCGTGGCCGATACGAACATGTATTTGTCCGCCGGGGTCAGAAACACTGTTTCGACATCCGGGATCAGGGTGCGGTTCATTCCGGCAAGCTGAAACTCGTACTCGAAGTCGGAGACCGCGCGTAACCCGCGAAGGATGATGCGGGCGTCCTCGGCGATGACAAAATCGCGAAGCAATGTCGAGAAACCCTTGACCTCGACATTTGCGTACCCGGCCAGCACTTCGCGGGCCATCCCGATGCGCTCGTCGAACGAAAAGAACGGGCGCTTGCCACGACTGTCCGCCACGCCAACGACGACCGCGTCGAACAACGTGGACGCGCGCCGCACCAAGTCTTCATGGCCGCGTGTCAATGGATCGAAAGTGCCCGGATACACCGCTTTCCTCATTACTTCTCCCTCTCTGCCAGTCCGTAGTGAACCATGCCTGCTTTGGCCGATTTCAGTATCGCCCAGCCCTCCAACTCGGTGATCGCCTGATCCGCCTCGAAATACATGCGTGCATCTGGCGAGACGATCGGGGCGAGTCTTGGAAGCACAGTCTCGATCCAGTCTTGCCCATATGGGGGATCGAGGAAAACGATATCGAACGGACCTGCGGTTTTTGAATCGCGGAGGCGCCGATCCTCGCGATGCAGGAATTCTAGCGCATCACAGCAATGAAGCTGGAAATCGATTGCGCCAAGGGTCTTCGCGGATTCCGCGACAGCACGGCAGGCGCCGCGCGATTGCTCGACAAATGTAACGTGGCCCGCGTTGCGAGACAAAGCCTCAAGGCCCAGAACACCGCTCCCAGCGAAAAGATCGAGGCAACGAAGGCCGGTCAATTCCTGTCCCAGCCAGTTGAACAGTGTCTCGCGCACGCGATCCGGGGTCGGCCGTAACGTTTCGGCATCCGGAAAATGGACCAGCCGACCACGCCATGACCCGCCAATGATGCGAAGCGTATTCCGGCGGCGAGCACCGTGATTTCTCGATGGCATGATGATCGGTACGAATATTGGCGCTCCGGGTCGGGGGGCCGAGTTACGTTTGATAGAATCGACGCATCAAGACGGCCCTTTTCGGGAATCGGCCTTCGTTTCCCCGGCTTCACGCGTCCGATTCGACAATCTCATCGTACCCATGTTTGGCTTTTCAAGAAAGAACGAGGCGCCGCCGGTTGTTGCCAATGACGACGCGCCTGCCGCGTCGTGGTTCGACAAGCTGAAGCAGGGGCTGCGCAACACGCGTGCGCAAATCGGCTCGATCTTCACTGGGCGCAGGATCGATGATGCCCTGTTCGAGGAGTTGGAATCGGCGTTGCTCATGGCCGATACAGGGGTTGATGCGACCGCGCACCTGCTCAAGATGCTTCGTTTGCGGGTCAGGAACGAAAAGCTTGAGTCGGCAGAAGAACTCAAGGGTGCGCTGCGGGAGGAAATCGCGCGCGTTCTTGCGCCGCTTGAAAAACCCTTCGTCAGCGACGCGGCGAAACCATTCGTGATGATGGTGGCCGGGGTCAATGGGGTCGGGAAAACCACATCGATCGGCAAGCTTGCGAAATACTTCCAGGCGCAGGGTCAGAGCGTCCTGCTTGCCGCGGGCGACACGTTCCGTGCGGCAGCCCGGGAACAACTGGCAATTTGGGGCGCCCGAAATAACGTTACCGTGATTTCGCAGGAAGGCGCCGATCCTGGCGCCGTGGTGTTCGATGCGATCAGCGCGGCACGGGCCCGTGGTATTGATGTGGTGATCGCCGATACCGCCGGCCGGCTCCCGACGCAACTGCATCTGATGGAGGAACTCAAGAAGATCCGGCGCGTCATTACCAAAGCGGACGGTACCGCGCCGCACGAAGTGTTGCTGGTTCTGGATGCCAATACCGGCCAGAACGCGCTTGCCCAGGTCAAGGCGTTCGACGATGCGATCGGCCTCACCGGATTATTGATGACAAAACTCGATGGCACCGCGAAGGGCGGTGTCGTCGTGGCGATCGCACATGCCCGCGCGGGTGCCGGAAAAGGTGCGCCAATCCCATTGCGATTCATCGGCGTGGGTGAAGGACTGGACGACATGCGTCCGTTTGTCGCGGACGATTTCGCGCGGGCACTCCTCGACTGATGCGCGCGATCCGCCGATTCACAGAGCATCCGGATTCGCGAGTTGCTCTTGCAGTGGTCGGTTGCTGATGGCTGCGCCTGGATCGTCATCCGGTTCGATACCGGTCGTGCGCTTTGCCGATGTTCGCAAGCAATACGCGGGCGGCATCGAGTGCCTAAAGGGCGTCAGCTTCTCGGTGGAAGCCGGTGAGATGGTGTTCCTGACCGGCCCATCGGGTGCCGGAAAGACTACGCTATTGCGACTCATCGCTGCGATCGAGCGACCCACCAGTGGCACGGTGGAAGTTCATGGCCAGGATATCAGCCGGTTGCGTCACGCGGCTGTTCCGTATTTGCGGCGAAATCTCGGCCTCGTTCTCCAGGATCAGCGGCTGCTATTCGATCGAAGCGTATTCGCCAACGTGATGCTGCCGCTCGCGGTCGGTGGCTACTCCTACAAGGATGGCGCCGGGCGCGCCCGCGCAGCACTCGACAAAGTCGGGTTGCTTGGGCGCGAGCGGGCCAATCCGGCCGCCCTATCGGCCGGGGAACAGCAGCGCGTATGCATCGCCCGCGCCCTGGTCTGCCGCCCTCGGCTCCTCGTCGCGGACGAACCGACGGCGAATGTCGATCAGGAATACGGCGTGCAGATCTTCGAGATTTTTCGTGCGTTCAACCAGGTCGGCGTTACCGTTCTTGTTGCAAGCCATGACCGCGCGCTCGTCGAGCGTTTCGCGTCGCGCGTGGTGCGGGTGAGCGAAGGGACCGTCCTGCCATGAGGCGATGGCTCGCAGGCCATGGGCGGGGCATCGAATCGGCGATACGCCGGTTGCTGCGAAATCCCCTGTCGACCCTGGCCAACGTTCTTGTCATCGGGGCTGCGGTCTCGTTGCTGCTGGTCGGCCTTGTCGCGGTGCGGAGTCTCGAGCGGATAGCAGGAGAGGTCGCCGGCCGCCCCGCCCTGAATATTTTCATGACGCTCGATGCCGGTCGCCCCGATCTCGCGCGCGTTGAAGGGTTGGCCAAAGGCGCGGCGGGCGTGATCGGCGTTCGGTATGTCTCAAAGGAAGCGGCGCTTGAGCGTCTGAAAGGTGTCGAAGGGCTCGGCGAGGCGATCGGGACTCTGCGGACCAATCCACTCCCCGACGCTTTCATCGTGGAACTCGACGCGGGTCGCGCCGCCGATGGCGACCGGATCGTTTCCCTGCTGAAGAGCACCGAGAAGGTTGCGTTCGTCCAGTGGGACGGTGCGCTCCACCGCCGGGCGGAGACCATTCTTGGAATCGGACGGATGTTCCTCGCGGCATTCGGTATGCTGCTTGGCGTCGCATTGGTGGCCGTGACCTTCAATACAGTACGGCTGCAGATCCTCGGGGCGGTCGAGGAGATCGCGGTAAGCCGGCTGGTTGGCGCGACCGACGGGTATATTCGGCGGCCGTTTTGCTACTACGGGATCATGCTCGGCGCGATCGGGGGCGCGGCTGGTCTTGGGCTGACGAGCCTTGTGGTCGACCTTCTTGGCGAGCAGATCAGCCGGTTAGCCACCGATTTCGGATCGACCTTTCAAGTGGGCGGTCTGTTGAACGCCGACAGGGGCTTGGCCATCGCGATTGCCGCGGCGCTTGGCCTGTTCGGCGCATACATGTCTGTAAGTAGTCACTTGCGTTCAACGCTCCGGCCGGTTTGAGTTGCATCCAGCGCTGTGATATCAAAATCACGCTGGAACCATTGTCACCTTTAGCACTCGAATGTTATGAGTGCTAATATTAAGTATAGAGCCGTCGAACAACGCTCGGATGCACTGAATTTGGAAAATGAGCGCACCGACTCGCGATGAAAGGGTTCCCGCAATGAACAGCTCGATGGCGTTTCCGGTCCCAAGCTCACTTGGCAGCTTGGATTCGTATGTGCAGGCGGTGAATCGTTTTCCGTTGTTGACCGCGGAGAACGAGGCCAACCTCGCGCGGAAGTTTCGCGACGAGGGCGACGTTGAGGCGGCGCGCCAGCTCGTGCTCTCTCATTTGCGCGCGGTGGTGGCCATCGCCCGCGGATATCTGGGCTACGGCCTACCGCAGGCCGACCTGATCCAGGAGGGCAACATCGGTCTCATGAAGGCGGTCAAGCGCTTCGACCCGGAACGGGGCGTGCGCCTGGTGTCCTTCGCGATCCATTGGATCAAGGCCGAAATGCACGAATACATTCTTCGTAACTGGCGGCTGGTTCGCGTCGCCACGACCAAGGCGCAACGCAAGTTGTTCTTCAACCTGCGCAGCATGAAGCGTTCGCTCGGAACCTTGAGTCCGGACGAAGTAAAGCGCGTTGCGTCGGTCCTCAATGTAAAGCCGCACGAAGTGGTCGAGATGGAAACGCGAATGTCCGGCGGGGATATCGCATTTGAACCCGCATCGGATGACGACGAGGCGTTTGCGCCGATCCAGTATCTCTCTGATCCGGGTGGCGAACCGTCCGACGTTCTCGAGGCGATCGAATCCGAGCATGGGCGCGCACGAGGGTTGAATGACGCATTGGCCAGCCTTGATCCGCGGAGCCGTCGGATCATCGAGGCACGCTGGTTGAAGGAAAAAGATCCGGCAACCTTGCACGATCTCGCGGCAGAGTTCAGCGTTTCCGCGGAGAGAATCCGGCAGATCGAATCCAAAGCGCTCAGCAAGATGAAATCGGCGTTCGCGGGCGCCTGATCACGGCGTGCCGTCAATAGGATAAAGGCCCTTCGCGGGCCTTTATCTTTTCAGTGCCTTCGCCGCGGCCGCGGCCCTTACTTACCGGCGAGTAGAAGCTTGATGTCGGCCGCGAAGTCGGCGGGCGGGGTGTTGTGGCGCATGAACAAGCGGACGCGCCCACTAGGATCGAACACGTAATAGGCGGCGGTATGGTCGACGCTGTAATTGTCGGCTGACGTTCCCGGAGCCTTCTGAAAGAAGACCTTGAACTCCTTGGCGACGCGCTTGATATCGTCCACGCTTCCGGTGAGCCCGATGAAGCTCGGGTCGAATGCCGTTACGTATTGAGCAAGCGCCTCGCTGGTATCACGCTCCGGGTCAACCGTAATGAACAGGACCTGGACCCGCTTTGCGTCAGCCTCGAGTGACGCGAGGACCAATTTCATCTGCGCCAACGTCGATGGGCACACATCCGGGCAACGCGTAAATCCGAAGAAAACAGCCGTCACCTTCCCGCGGAAATCAGCGAGAGTACGGCGCGCACCGGTATGGTCGGTCAGCTCGAACTCGCGCGCATATGTTGCGCCCGTTACGTCAGTGGTCTTGAACCCGACCTTCTCCGCACCGCATCCTGCGAGCGTCGCGATCAGCAGGACGAGGCCACAGAACGCTGCTCGGATCGTCATTCGCATCGGGCTCAAGGGTCACCGATCAGGGCGAAGTGGTTCAGGGACTGCCGGCTCACGCTAGAGGGGAATGTAGTGATCGACGAGTAGCGCGGCGAAGAGCAGCGAGAGGTAGACGATCGAGAAACGAAACGTTCGTCGCGCGAGCGCATCGCTGTAGTGACGGTAAAGGCCAATGGCGTAGGCCAGGAAACACCCACCGAGTACAACCGCCGCGACCAGATAGATCGACTGGCTCATGCCGTAGACAAACGGCATCAGGCTGATCGCGAAAAGAATGAATGTATAGAGCAAGACGTGCAACTGGGTATAGCGCCTTCCGTGGGTCACAGGGAGCATCGGCAGCCCTGCGCGCGCGTATTCCTCGGCGCGATAGAGGGCAAGCGCCCAGAAATGCGGTGGGGTCCAGGCAAAGATGATAAGAAACAGTAGCAGCGCCTCAGGCGCAACGTCTCCTGTTACTGCCGCCCAGCCCAGCACCGGCGGCATGGCGCCCGAGGCACCGCCGATGACGATATTCTGGGGCGTTGCCGGCTTCAGAATGATCGTGTAGATCACGGCGTAGCCAACGAACGTGCCAAGGGTGAGCCACATCGTGAGTGGGTTCACAAGGGCATGGAGCAGCCATAGTCCGGCACCACCGACGAGGCCGGCAAAGATGATGGCCTGCGTCGAGGTCAGATCCCCGTTCGGCAGCGGACGATGTTTGGTGCGCGACATGCGCGCATCGATGTGTACCTCGACAAGGCAATTCATGACCGCCGCGGCACCCGCGACGAGAGCGATGCCGATGGTCGCCGCAAGCACGAGCTCGACGCCTGGCAAGGCGTCACGCGGTGCGGCGAGGAACATGCCGATCACCGCGCAAAACACGATCAACGATACGACCCGGGGCTTGGTCAGCTCGTAGAGTTGTCGAAGTCGATTGGCCGTGAATTGTAGGGCGGTCGCGTGTTGCACAGTCAGGCTCTAGCGGAGGTTAGGGGTGCTTCGAACTACATCGTCCAGGGGCCGCTTCATATCGCGGACCGCACAGTCGGCGAGGCGGTACACACCGCAACGAGCGTTGGGGGTAAGCCGCTACGTCTGCAAAGTCTAGCACGTGGCGGTTCGGCGGGGAGACCAGAGCGCAGCGTGATCCGCTCGCTACCCGATCCGACTATATTTGAGCAGACGCTGCAGATCCTTGATCATCCTCGCGGGGTCCGGATCTGCCGAATAGCGCATCATCAAGTTGCCATGAGGATCGACGAGATAGATGTACTGCCGGGCCGAACCCTGTGGCTCGAACGCGGACGCCACCGAAGGCGAGGGAAGCGTGACGATGTGCGCATCGGCATAGAGCGCCGCATGCGCCGCATTGGGGATCGATCGATCGTCGATCAGCCAGATTCTCTCGATACGGCCCTGCTCGCGTCCTTGGGCTAGGCGAATCTGCCGCGTATAGAGGAGTTTCCGCTGGCACTGTTCGTCGCATTCACCAGCATCGAATATTACGTAACGCCATTTCCCATCGTGATCGGAAAGTGCGGCCGGTCGTTGGTCGGCCCCCTGCCCGATGATTTCCACTTTTCTCGGCGTGACCAGTTCCCCGTAGTTCGTCGTCGGGCCGGATTCCCAGAACTTGAAAGCGATCGTTCCACCGACAATCGGCGCGGCGCAAACGAGGAGAATCAGCAGAGCCTGAAGTCTGCCGCGCCGCGCGCGCGTAGTCGGCGCGGGGCGCTGTGGCTCGATCGAGCTAGTGTCCATTGATATTGCTTCTCTTGCGAAGATTCAGCGCGACATAAAAACCCAGCGCGAGCGCGGCGAATGAAAACCACTGCAGCGCATAGCTTTGGTTTTTCTCCCCACCGGTCGTTGGAGGCTCCCATGTTCGGATGAGGCCGTCCCGGGCATTGCCGGTTTGCAGCACAACGAAGGGCTCGATCGGTATTCCTCGGCTCTTGGTGAATCGATCAATCGTCAAGTTGGGCCATACGCGCGCATTGGGATCGAAGGTCCCAAGCTCAAACGGGCGCTCGGGCGGATGCGAAAGAAGGCCCTCGATGATGCTGATCCCTGATTCAGTCGGCACGACCGACGGCGCGTCTCGAACGGGCCCAAGCGGCATCCATCCGCGATTGATCAACACGACTCGCCGGGAATCAACAAGTTGAAAGGGGGTAATGACGTGGAACCCGGCCTTGCCTTGATGAATCCTGTTATCGAGATAGACCGTGTTGGCGGGGAGAAATTCGCCACGCGCCAGAACGGGTTGCCATGCCTGCGGTTCAGGGCCGATCGAATCGCGATTCAGGTCAATCCTTTCCGCGGTTCGGGCGGAATCGAATGCGCGTTGACGCTCGAACTTCTGATTCGCCCGATCCAGTTGCCAGAATCCGGCGCCGATTGTCGCTGCGCAAAACGCGGCGGTGCCGATCGTCGCGATCAGCCGGGGTTTGAATTGCCGTGATTGCATGCCGGGTATTGTGCCCCCAAAGCGTGCAAACGAGGGGTCGGCAATGGCTACGCGATGGGCACGCGCCACTGATTTCGGTCCGGTCGGAACGTGTCGGCTCGGCTACACTCCGGCGCATGCGCTACGTTGTCATCGCCATGCTGGTCTTGATCGTCGGATCGCTCGGGTCCGCGCTCTACTTCATGATGACGGACCGCGGCCAGAGCAACCGAGCCGTTCGCGCGCTCACGATTCGGGTCGGGCTTTCAATCTCGCTCTTCTTGTTATTGATGGCCGGCTACTATTTCGGCCTCTTTCCAGAAAAGCTTTAGGCGCGTTCCAAGCGATCGCCAGCCGTGCAAAGCGCTGCATCAGGCGGCGCTTTGTCTGATCACTACAGCCAATATACGAGAATGAAGAGCAGGAGCCACACTACGTCGACGAAGTGCCAATACCACGCGACCCCCTCGAAACCGAAGTGGTGATCCGGCGTGAAGTGACCCTTGATGCAACGGAAAAAGATCGCGATCAACATGATCGTGCCGACGGTCACGTGAAATCCATGAAAGCCGGTAAGCATGTAGAACGTCGATCCATAGATGCCCGAGGTCAGCTTGAGACCGAGATCGGAGTAGGCATGCGCATATTCATACGCTTGCAGACCGAGGAACACGACCCCAAGGGCGATCGTCGCAAATAGCCCAAGGATGAGCTGTCCACGATGATTGGCGCGCAACGCGTGATGCGCCCACGTCACCGTTACGCCCGAGGTCAACAGGATCATCGTATTGATTGCAGGAATACCCCAGGCGCCCATCGGGGTGAACTTGTCGGTAAAGCCGGGGCCCTGGGAGGGCCACGTCGCGGCAAAATCCGGCCACAACAACTTGTGATCAAGGTCGCCCAGCCACGGCACTGAAAGTGACCGGGCATAGAACAGCGCACCGAAGAAGGCCGCGAAGAACATGACCTCGGAGAAGATGAACCAGCTCATCCCCCAGCGAAAACCGAAATCGACCTGTTTGTTGAAGGACCCGCCTTCGGATTCGCCGGCGACCTCGCCGAACCATCCGAACATCATGTAGACGAGGCAGAGAAAGCCCGCGAGCAGCACCCAGCGCCCGCCGCCGGCGCCGTTCAACCATAACGCGGCACCCGAGGCCATGAGAAGGAGCGCGATTGCGCCCGTCATCGGCCAAAGCGAGGGCTGCGGAACGTAATATTTCGGATTGGTACTTAGCATTTCTTGATCTCCAAACCTTCCCGTGTAAATCCCGTTTTCCCCATGTGCGCCGGTCGATGTGCGCCCGGCGGCCTCACGTAGTCACATTGCTCATGACGATGCGAACGACCACCAGGATCGTCAGCACGAATAACGCGGCCCCAATGATTCCTGCAATGATCGCTTGAACAGGCGTGATCCGCGCGACGTCGGACTCATGCTCGGATCGCTTGCGAATCCCAAGGAACGACCAGATGACCGCTCTGGCAATCTGCCCGAATCCCGCCTTCCTGACCAATTTCTCATTCAAGAGCCGGTCCCTTGGGCACCGCCCCCTTCAATTTCGAAGAATGTGAACGACAGCGTGATCGTGTTGATGATTTTTGGCAGCGCGGGATCGATCACGAAGACGACTTCCATCTGCCGGACTTCGCCCGCCGCGAGCGTGTGCTTGTCGAAACAGAAGCACGCCACTTTCTTGAAGAACTGCGCAGCCAGCTGCGGCCCGTAGCTCGGAATCGCCTGGCCGGTGACGGCTCGATTCTGATTATTCGTGACCTCGTACTGCACCCGCGTGAGCTCACCCGGATGAACGTCGACATGCGAGGACAGCGGTCTGAATGTCCACGGGAGCTTGTGGAGGTTGGTGTCGAACTCGATCGCGACCTGCCTTGATCGGTCGATCTGGGTGTTTGCGGACGGCACATGATCGGGACGAAGCAGGCTTCGGATCCCCGTTACCTGGCAGATTTTTTCGTAGAGAGGAACGAGCGCGAAGCCGAATCCGAACATCGCGACCGACACCACCAACAATTTTCCGAGCAGCCGCTTGTTTTCACTCTTCGGTTCCGCCGGCACGGCACTGTTTTGTTCGTCGTTCATCCGACTATCAGCCGCTTTGCTACGAACGCGAGACAGAACGCGAGCGCGATCGACGCGAGAACGAGCCCGGCGCGCTTGTTGCGCGCGCGCAGCTCGGTTGCGCGGTCCGCATGCAAGGCGCTCATTTCACGTGCGGCGGGGTCTCGAAGCTGTGATAAGGCGCCGGACTCGGCAAATGCGTCCATTCGAGCGTATCAGCGCCTTCCCACGGGTTCTGCGGCGCTTTCTCGCCGCTGCGGATGCACTTGAGAACAGCCACGAGGAAGATCAGTTGCGATATCGCGAATCCGAACGCACCGATCGTTGCCAGCATGTTGAAGTCGGCGAACATCGGGTTGTAGTCCGGCACGCGGCGCGGCATCCCTGCCAGACCCAGAAAGTGCATCGGGAAGAACGTGACATTGAAGAAAATCATCGACGTCCAGAAATGCCACTTGCCCAGCGTTTCGTCGTACATCTTGCCGGTCCACTTGGGAAGCCAAAAGTAGATGCCCGAGAAGATGCCGAACAACGAGCCCGCCACCAGCACGTAGTGGAAATGGGCAACGATGTAATACGTTTCCTGGATCTGGATATCGATTGGAACCAGCGCGCAAATGAGCCCTGTGAAGCCGCCCATGGTGAACACGAAGATGAAGCCGACCGACCAGAGCATCGGGGTCTCGAAGGTCATCGATCCGCGCCACATGGTCGCGAGCCAGTTGAACACCTTGACGCCCGTTGGAACCGCGATCAATACCGTTGCATACATGAAGAACAGCACGCCCGCGGTCGGCATGCCGACCACGTACATGTGATGCGCCCAGACGATGAACGAGAGGATCGCGATCGATGAAGTCGCGTACACCATCGATGAGTACCCGAACAGCGGTTTGCGCGCGAACGCCGGGATCACCTGGGACACGATCCCGAACGCCGGCAGGATCATGATGTACACCTCCGGATGCCCGAAGAACCAGAAGATGTGCTGGAACATGACCGGATCGCCGCCACCGGCCGCGTTGAAGAACGATGTGCCGAAGTGACGATCGGTGAGCAACATGGTAATGGCGCCCGCGAGCACCGGCATTACCGCGATCAACAGATACGCCGTGATGAGCCAAGTCCAGACGAAGAGCGGCATCTTCATCAGGGTCATGCCGGGCGCGCGCATGTTCAGGATCGTGACGACGATATTGATGGACCCCATGATCGAGCTCGCACCCATGATGTGGAGCGCGAAGATCCCAAGGTCCATGCCCGCGCCCATCTGGGTCGATAGCGGTGCGTAAATCGTCCATCCCGCCGCGGTTGCGCCACCGGGCACGAAGAACGATGCCACGAGAAGCGTTGCCGCAGGCGGCAACAGCCAGAAGCTCCAGAGATTCATTCGGGCGAATGCCATGTCGGGCGCACCGATCATCATCGGCACCTGCCAGTTCGCGAATCCGACGAACGCCGGCATGATCGCGCCGAACACAATGAGGAGGCCATGCATGGTGGTGAGCTGATTGAAGAACTCAGGCCGCCATAGCTGCATGCCGGGTTGGAAGAGCTCAGCGCGAATGCCGAGCGCGAGCAAGCCGCCCGCCATGAACATCGTGAAGCTGAACCATAGATAAAGGGTGCCGATATCCTTGTGGTTCGTGGTTGTCAACCAACGCATGATCCCGTACGGGCGATGGTCATGACCATGCTCGTCGTGGGAGGCGTGATCGTGTGCGTGCGCAGCCGTGCTCATACCGCTAGCTCCTGGATGGAATCTGTTACTTGCGTGCCGCTTTGACGTCGCCCGGCTGAATCATGTCACCCACCTTGTTCGCCCAGCTGTTGCGGGTGTAGGTGATGACCGCCGCGATGTCGGTATCGGAAAGATGCTTGAACGAGGCCATGGCAGTGGGCTTGCCGTCCTTCACGATGCCATTCAGGATGGCGCCGATCTGCGCCTCCTTGAGACCGGTCACGACGGGTGATCCGCTCAATGCGGGAAAAGTTCCGGGGATCCCGGCGCCATTTGCCTGGTGACAGGCAACGCAGCCGCCATTGCCCGTATAAACCTTCTCACCACGCGCGACGAGATCGGCAACCGTCCACTGCTTGTTGGGATCCTCGGCCGCCGCGGCGATCGTCTTCTTCTGCTCGGCCACCCAGTTCTTGTATTCGCCCTCGGACACGACCTTTACGACCACCGGCATGAAGCCGTGGTCCTTGCCGCAGAGCTCGACGCACTGTCCGCGGAACGTGCCCTCTTTGTCGGCGCGGAACCATGAATCCCGGACGAATCCCGGGATGGCGTCCTGCTTGACGGCGAATGCAGGTACCCACCACGAGTGAATCACGTCGTTCGCGGTGATGACCAAGCGAACCTTCTTGTTCACCGGTACGACCATCGGGTTGTCGACCTCGAGGAGGTAGTGCTCCCCTTTGGGCGCATTGCCCTCGACTTGATCGCGTGGCGTCGAGATATTCGACAGGAAGCCGATGCCTTCCCCCTCGCCCTTGAGGTAATCGTATCCCCACTTCCATTGATAGCCGGTGACCTTGATGGTCAAATCGGGCTGGGCCGTGTCTTTCATGGCGAGAAAGACCTTCGTCGCAGGAATCGCCATGATGATCAGGATCGCGAACGGCACGATCGTCCACGCGATCTCGACGCCGGTGTGCTCGTGAAAGTGGGCGGCCTTATGGCCAACCGACTTACGATGCTTGAAGATCGAATAGAACATCGTCCCGAACACGCCGACGAAAATCACCGCGATAATCCACATCATGGTGATGTGGAGATCGTTCACATCGGCGGCGATCTTCGTGGCGGGTGGCGGAAAGTTGTACTTGCTGAATGTTGCCTGCGCGACCGCGATGCCGCACGTCGTTGCGAGTGCGAGCCCGCAACCGAGCCGTTCTGCTACGCTTCTCATTCCTTCCCCAAGCCTTATAGTTTGCGTGTTGTCGAATTCAGCCGCGGCCCGCGCGGTACGCGCGCAGTCGCTCGTTCAGTTCATTCCTCAACTGCCGCTGCCCCGCTTCCCCGAGGTGGCGACCGATCTGCACGAACCTGCCATGCGATCCGATCAACAGCCGCACCTCACGCCCCACGTTATCGAGGATGCATTGCGCCCAATGCGCGTCGAGCCGATATTTCAGTAACCGGTTCCCCTGGCGGATTTCGACCGCCAGTCCGTGCTCGTCGCGGCGAATAGTCTCATTGTCCGAGACATGACGTGAATACACGCCAAACGCGAAAATCAGCGCCGCGACCTCAAGCCCCACAAACGGCAGCACAAGCCAGAGTCCGAACCAGGCAAACGCGAGCCCGACCGCGAACGAAAAACCTGCCACCGCCACAACGCAGAGCAACATCGCCCGCGGTGCGACCGATCGATTGCGCCTGACGACAATACTGAACCCCGCAGCGTCGCCATGGGCGTCCGGGTGCGCATAGGGGCTTGCTGGCTCGGTCATCAGCGCGGCGTCGAGGGGCAAAAATCCAGGGGTTCGGACGACGCGCCGCGACTCACCCGGCGACATGCATCGGCCTAAACATTAAAAATTAACACATCTATGAATCCGGGATCAAGCTCATTGATGAATTCAACCGCAACAAGCAACCTGTTGATGCCCTTGCGCGGATGCGAACACCGTCTTCCCCGGCGCGGGCCGGGTTCACCTTGGCGCCTTAGGCCCACGCGCCCCGCTGGGCGTGAAATGCATGACCGAGCTTCCGTCGCGATTTTTCTTCGGTGGACCTTTCCACGCGTGCCCATAAACGATTTCGATGCTTGCGGGGATCCGCCCGTCGCGACGCTGCGCATCATACGCGGCGAGCATCGCCCGCCAACGCTTCTTGCCGTGCAGCCCTCGGCTTCGCGCCGACAGCGCGTTCGATTGGCCGGTATCGCGGATTTCGGCGAGCAACTGCCCGACTGACGTGTACGTAAGCGTGAGGAGTTCCATATCCATCACGGGATCCGCGAATCCGGCGCCAACCAGCAAATCGCCAAGATCGTGCATGTCGACGAACGCGTGCACCGGTGCGGGATGGCCCGAGACGGCGAATGACGCGCGAAGCTCTTTCAGCGTATCCGGACCGTAGGCCGTAAACATCACCAACCCCCCGACTTCGAGAACGCGATACCACTCATCAAACACGCGTTTCAGGTCCGGCTGCGCGCCGAGCGAGAGGTTGGACCATACGAGCCCAAGCGACCCGTCGGGAAGCGGCACCATCGCCATGTCGGCGCAAACAAGGCATCGATGCGACACACCGAGCGCATGGCGGACGCGCTCGACCCATCCGCGTTGCCCGCGACTTGCTGCGAGCGTGTCACGCGCGCTATCAAGCGCGATGATCTCGGCATCGGGATATCTGGCGTGCAGCGGCCTGAAGGCGGGGAATCGTCCGCAACCGGCGTCGACAATTCGCGCGGGCGTGAGTCTCATCAACGCCAATCGCTCGATCATGCGCGATTCGACCTCACGCGCCACCACGTCACCCGTGCCGGCAGCTCGATGGGCCGCGCGGTTGGCGAAACGGCGTGCGGCCGGCGTGTCGATCATGAAGGGCCCCATTCGAGCGGCGTCTTCAGTCTTCAATTGCCTAGCGATCCAACACGGCAAGCGCGGCTTCGATCGCCTGTCCGACCTGCAGGATGCGGCGATCATCGCCCGTCATGCCCGCGATCATCAGTCCGACCGGCGCCTGACCCGGCTCATGACAAGGAACGGAGAGGGCGCATCCGTCCAGAAAATTGATCGTCGTGGGATTGCGCAGCATCGCGAGGTTCGCGCGGCTGTATTGATCGTCATCGCCCTCGAGAAGCGCGATGGGAGGCGCGATCATCGCTGTGGTCGGCATGAGGAGCGCGTCGTACGGTGTCGCGACAAGCTGTGCCCGCGCGATCAAGTTGGCGCGATGCCCGCCGAGCGCAATGTAATCGGCCGCGGACAGTCGTTGCGCAGCGGCAATCCGCACCGACACGCGTGGATCGTATTCCGCTTCGCGCTCACGCAGAAGATCGCGATGCCATGCATAGGCCTCCGCACCGGCGAATCCGCCTGACCGATTCAATGCCGGCAATCGCGCGAGCTCGGGAAACGGCATCTCCATGATGTGTGCACCCGCTTTCGACAGAATTGCAAGTGCGCGCTCGAACGCCGTCGCGATGGCGTCCTCCAGCCCGTCGCACACATAGTCGCGCACGACGCCAAGTCGCAAACCGGCAATCGGTAGCGCCGGAGGAACATCCGGCGACTCGCCGGCCATGATCGCATCGACCAATGCGCAACAGGCAACTGACCGCGCGATCGGCCCGATGGAATCCAAGGTGGTCGAGAGCGGCAACACGCCGTCACGCGAAATGCGCCGCGCGGTGGGTTTGAAGCCAACCAGCCCACAGAGCGCGGCGGGGATGCGTACCGATCCGCCGGTGTCGGTGCCGATACCGACCTCGGACATCCCGTCGCTCACCGATACCGCCGCGCCGGACGACGAGCCACCGGGTATGCGGCCCGTCGAGCGATCGTAGGGATTGCGGGGCGTGCCGTAGTGGGGATTGATCCCAAGTCCGGAGAAGGCAAACTCGGTCATGTTCGTTCGACCGACGATGATTGCCCCGGCCGCGCGCAATCGGGCGATGACGGTCGAATCGTGTTGCGCGGGCGTCGCATCAATGAGCACCTTGGACCCCGCGGTCGTTCGTTCACCGCGCACATCGAACAGATCCTTGATCGAGATCGGAATGCCGGCAAGTGGGGAGGGGACCACGCCACGGGCGCGTAACCGGTCCGCGCTGATTGCAGCTTCCCGAGCGCCGTCTTCATATAGCTTCACGAAAGTTCGGCTTCCCTCACCGCCCGGATCGAGGACATTCGCAAGGGCACGGTCAATCAGCGCTTCGCTCGTCGTTTCGGCACGCACCAAGCGTCGCGCGAGTTCGGCTAGATAGGGCATGGGCGTCGTATGGGTTGGCGGACCAAGAAAACATCAACAAGGGCGGGCAGATTCCAAATGCTCACCAGACTCTGCATGAGCAGCGGAAGCAGCCGCGATTTGCAGGGCCAACAACGAGGTTGAAGAAGGGTGGGCGGGGCTGCGCTTGGGCAGTCTATCATTCGGCCCAATACGTTCCGATTCGTCCCGAATTCCTCATTCCGGCAGGGCGATATCCACTGATGGCGACGACCCACTTTTCGCGCGCACTAAGCGCAATCGCGAACGTCCTGCTTCCGCAGGACTGCCTCCTTTGCCAGGGATCAACGCGGGACGCGCTGCTGTGCGGCCCGTGCTTGAATGCGATTCCGCGGTTGCCCGCGCACTGTCCGCAATGCGCGTTGCCAAACCACGGCGGCGCGATATGCGGCGCATGCATTCGGCAACCGCCGCACTTCGACGCATCATTCGTTGCCTGTCGCTATGAGTTTCCCCTCGACCGCTTGATGCAGGCCTACAAATACGGCAACGTGCTGGCCGTTGCGGCGCTTTTCTCCACCCTCCTTGCAGAGGTCATCGGCGACTCGCCGAAGGTGGATATGATTGTTCCCTTGCCGCTGGCACCGAAGCGATTGCGCGAACGGGGATTCAACCAATCCCAGGAAATCGCGCGGAAGTTGGGCGTCCGTACGGGAATTCAAGTCGATGTGGATGCCGCCGTCAGGGTGCGCGAGACATTGGTACAAGTGGAGCTTCCGATCGGCGGGCGCGCACGCAACGTTCGGAACGCGTTCAGCGCCTCAGCGGCGGTCATCGGACGCCGTGTCGCGGTGGTCGATGACGTGATGACTACCGGCGCCACGCTCGACGAGTTGGCCCGAACGCTCAAGTCGCATGGCGCGCTGCACGTCGAGAACTGGGTGGTTGCGCGGGCGCTCCTGGATCCCTGATCGACCCACCCGAGCGAAACGTGTTCGACATCGTCCTCTATCAACCCGAGATTCCACCCAACACCGGGAATGTGATTCGACTCGCCGCCAATACCGGCTCACGATTGCATCTGGTCCGACCGCTCGGCTTTCTGCTCGATGATCGGCATCTCGCTCGCGCCGGCCTGGACTATGGCGATATACGCAACGTGACGATCCACGATGACTGGACCGCTTGCCGCCAGATGATGACTGGCCGTCGAATGTTTGCATTCAGCACGCGCGGGACGCGAGCGCTTGCCTCGGCGGCATTCGTGGAGGGCGACGTCTTTGTGTTCGGCCGGGAGACCGGCGGACTCCCCCAGTCGGTGCTCGATGACTTCGGTATGAACGAGCGCCTGCGCGTGCCGATGGTGCCCAACATTCGGAGCATCAATCTCTCCAATACGGTCGCGGTAGTCGTCTACGAAGCGTGGAGACAGTGCGACTACGCGGGATCCGCAGATGCGAACCGCGCGGCGTCTCGATAAGGGGAATGTCTATTCAGACTTCGGATCGCGTGAGAGCAGTTGCTCGACCGCTTCGCGTGGCGGTACGTTCTGGAAAAGCACCGCGCAGACGGCACGCGTGATCGGCATGTCGACCCCATACGATTGCGCCGCAGTGGCGGCTGCTTGAGCGGTGTACACACCTTCGGCAACATGGCCAAGCTGGGCGAGCACCTCGGCGATCGGCTTGCCCGCAGCCAACTCCAGCCCGACCCGTCGATTGCGGGAAAGCGCCCCGGTGCAGGTCAGCACCAGGTCGCCGGCGCCGGCAAGGCCGATGAATGTTTCGATGCGTCCGCCCATCGCGACGCCCAATCGCGTGAGTTCCGCCAAGCCGCGTGTGATCAGCGCCGCGCGAGCGTTCAAGCCGAGCGCAAGCCCATCGGCAATACCGGTCGCGATCGCCATGATGTTCTTGACCGCTCCGCCCACTTCAACCCCGGTGATATCCGGCGTGAAGTAGATGCGGAAACGGGAGTGATGCAGCTCGCGCGACATTGCTGCGGCAAACGTTTCATCGGTCGAGGCAAGCGTCAAAGCCGCGGGCAATCCCTGCGCGACTTCCAACGCAAAACTCGGGCCGGAGAGCGCCGCATAGGGAAGATCTTTTCCTAGTACGGTCGCGGCGATCTGGTGCGGCAGGAGCGAGGTGCCTTGCTCGAATCCCTTGCACGCACCGATCACCGGTCTACGGACAGATGCCTGGGCGAGTTGTTCGAGCACGTCTCGAAGGGCGGCAGTCGGTGTCGCCACCAACACGACATCGCAGAGTGCGATCGTCTCGTCGAACGCCGCGCCGACATGGATATCGGCAGGTAGTTCGATTCCTGGAAGATAGGCATCGCGGTGGGTATGCCGCAGTTCTTTACGCTGCGACGCGCTCCGCGCCCAAAGCGTCACTTGATGCCGCTTTGAAAGCGTAACCGCGAGGGCCAGTCCCCAGGCACCCGCGCCGATCAGTCCGATCTTCATGGACGCGCGGCCTTGTCAGGATCTGCGGGATCGCAGGGTCTGCGACGTCGATACCATCGGCGCACGCTGTCCGGATCAATAGCCCCAGACTTCGCGCAGACGGACAAATCCGGACGCCCCGTCACGGTGGCGCACGCGCAGCCATCCCGGCACGTTGGTATCCACCACATCGAGAATAACGCCTTGTGCGACCTGAAAGGCGCTCGCGGCACGATCATCGGGTTGCAGCCTCGCCTCCACGGTCGGGACGGTTACGACCACGACCTGCCGGTCGGACAGTGCTTTGCGTTCTACCCAGGCGAGATCGCCGGCGAAGTCACGAACCCGTACCCACGCGCCGTCCGCGGTGATGATCTCCACCGGATAGTTGGCCGTCGCGACGAACAGTTTGTTGGCCCGCGTCGACGGGCTGTCATAGAGGATGGTGCCGCTGATGCCGATCGTCTTGAAATCGGCCGCGGCGGCGCTAAGCGACGACAACGCCAGAAGAAGCGAAAGAATCGCCCGGTCAGTGCGCGATTTCGATTTTCGGGGCTTGAGCCTGCTGTTCTTGCAGCCGCTGTGCATAGAGTGCCTCGAAGCTGATTGGGGCAAGATTGATCGGAGGAAAACCCGCGCGATTGACCAGATTGGAAATGGTTTCGCGCGCATACGGAAATAACGTCGTCGGGCAACCGATTCCTTGGATCATGTCCAGATCCTGCTGCGCGAAGCCCCGGATCTGAAAGATCCCGGCCTGCGCCGCCTCGACCAGAAATACGGTGCGCTCGGCGGCCTTCGCGGTCACGGTGATCGTCAACACGCACTCATACAGACCATCGCCGACCTGACCGGTTCCGGTTTGCATCTGCACATCGATCTGGGGTTGCACTTCTTCGAAAAATATTTGCGGCGCGTTAGGGACTTCGATCGAGCAGTCCTTCACATAGACTTTCTCGATCGAGAGGACCTGACCCGATTGCTGTGGCTCGCTCATGCAGTTTCCTTGGGAACGGACGATTGCGCTATCCCGCGTAATCGGCGTGCTCGTGCGTTATGGGGAGTTACGAGGGGGCAAGCCCGCTTGTTGAGTGAAATCTTGGATGTCCGAAGCTCCGGCGGCGGGGACCGAACAGGGTGGTTATCGACGTTGGCGCGGCTTATTCGGCGAGCAAAGGGTCGAGGGCGCCGGCGCTGTCAAGCGCGTGCAGATCATCGCATCCGCCGATATGGCGCTCGCCAATGAAAATCTGCGGAACCGTGCGCCGGCCCGTTTTCGCAATCATCTCTTCCTTTCGTTCAGGATTTCGATCGATATCGATCTTGTCGATGATCGTGACGCCCTTCGTTCGCAAAAGCGCCTCGGCTCGCTGACAGTAGGGACACCAGTCGGTTGCGTACATTCGGATCGAAGGCATGATGGCTACTTCTCCACCGGCAGTCCGGCCGACTTCCAGGCCGCAAAACCGCCGCTAAGATTGACGACGTTCGCGAAACCGTGCTTCTTCAGGATCGCGATCGCGCCGCCGGCCCGCTGGCCGTTCGCGCAATAGACGATCACGGGCTTTGCCTTGTTTTTCGCGACGTCGGTGCCGCGATCGTCCAGTTGCGCGAGCGGAACATTGCGCGCATTGAGAATATGGCCGCTCGCATAGTCGTTCGTTTCGCGCACATCGAGCAGCAACGCATCTTCGCGATTGATCATGAAGGTGGCTCGGACCGTGTCGATGGAAGCGCTCCCCCCGCCGCGACGAACGAGCGGCCAGATCAGCATTGCACCGCTGACGAAGGCAACTGCGATCAAGAACATATTCTCGGTAAAGAACTTCATCGACATACTGATTACCCGATTTCAAAAGATTCTGGGAACTGGACGACTACCCCAATGCCACCGTGCGCCAATTGCGCGGCATGGATCAGCGCGGCATCACGGGCGGCTGCAATCGGCTGTAATCGATGCATTGACCAATAAACGCCCGCGCCCAGCGGACGGAGGAACTGACTATTATAGAATCGCCTGCTCCAATCCGCATAGGAAATGCATCCATGCATAAGCTCGTCCTGGTCCGGCATGGCGAAAGTGTATGGAATCGCGAGAATCGATTTACCGGTTGGGTCGACGTAGCCCTCTCCGAGAACGGGGAAATCGAGGCCCGCGAGGCAGGCCGGCTGCTGAAGGCCGAAGGGTTCGACTTTGATCTGGCTTACACCTCGGTTCTCAAGCGCGCGATCAAGACACTTTGGCTTTCTCTAGAGCAGATGGATCGGATGTGGATTCCCGTGCGATCGTCTTGGCGCCTGAACGAGCGCCATTACGGTGATCTGCAAGGGCTCGACAAGGCCGAGATGGCACGACGTTTCGGCGAGAAGCAGGTTCACGTGTGGCGAAGGAGCTACGACATGCCCCCGCCGGCCATGAAGCCCGAGGCGGCCAGTGAAGCAGCACAGGACCCCCGATATCGCAATCTTGATGGCATGGCATTCCCGCTCACGGAATGCCTCAAGGATACGGTCGGGCGGGTCATTCCCTATTGGTCAAATGTGATCGCACCGGAAATCCGGGCGGGCAAGCGCGTGGTGATCGTTGCGCATGGCAATTCGCTGCGTGCGCTGGTCAAGTATCTCGACAATGTAGCCGACGACAAGATCGTGGAGCTCAATATCCCAACCGGCACCCCGCTCGTGTACGAGCTGGACGACGCGCTCCGTCCGCTCAAGAGTTACTACCTCGGCGATCAGACACGGATCGCCGCCGCGATGCAGGCAGTGGCAAAACAGGGCACAGCACGCGCTTGAATGTCCGTCTCACCAGACTCTTTGGCTCGTTCGGCATCGCGCTCCTGCTCGTTTTTTCGCCGGGTTTCCCGATCGCCGCGGAGAAGGATGAGCTGAAAGCGCTCCGCGACCAGTTGGAAGTCCTGAAAAGCGAGATGGCGGAGGCGGAAGGCGACCGGAAGGAAGTCGCCGACCAGTTGCGCGATTCCGAGCGCGGAATCTCGGAGGCGACGCGCACGTATCGCGAATTCCAGGCGGCACAACAGAAAGCGCGCGAGGAACAACGCGAACTCGAAGCCCGCATCCGGCGAACAGACGCCGATATCACCCAGCGATCGAAGGGCCTGGAGCGGATTTTGTATTTCCGCTACGTTCACGGCGAGGTTGGAACGCTGCGACTCCTGCTTAATAGGGCTGATCTGCATTCACTTGCGCGCGATTTGCACTATCTCTCGCATGTTTCACGCGCGCAAAGCGAACTGATCCGGGGCTTGCGCGCGAGCCTCGACGAATTAAGTCAGCTCGCCCGCCAAAGCCGGGATAAAACCGAGGAGCTGGCGAAACTCGAAGCCCGAGCACGTGATGAGCGGTCAAAGCTCGAACGTGAGCGGGTTGAATGGCAACGCGTGCTGGATCGGCTTTCCACACAGATTCAAAAGCAGCGGCGCAGTCTCCAGACCTTGCAGGCGAATGAACGAAGGCTCGCCGATCTGGTCGAACGTCTGAGTCGCGCAATCCGGGAAAGGGCTCCACTGCCGTCGTCGCCTAAGCCCGTTGAGCGCAATGAAAAAGTTCCTGAAGTGGGCGACACCCGGGGTGTATTCTCAAGTCTGCGCGGCCGACTACGGCTCCCTGTGCGTGGCGATGTAGTCGGACGGTTCGGCGCACCCCGCGCCGAGGGTGGGCCATCATGGAAGGGCATATTTATTCGCGGCGCTGAAGGTGAAGAGGTCCGTGCCGTAGCGTCGGGGCGAATCGTATTTGCCGATTGGATGCGTGGATTTGGAAATCTGTTGATCGTCGATCATGGTGATTCGTACCTGACGATCTATGGTAACAACGAGTCGCTTCTGCGTCGCCCCGGCGATGCGGTGCGTACCGGCGATGCGATTGCAACCGTCGGTCGTACCGGAGGCAACGATTCGGCCGGTTTATACTTTGAATTGAGGCACCAAGGCCGGGCGATCGACCCGCTTTCCTGGGTGTCATTACGGTAGGTCATAGACCGCGGAGAGGCTCAGATAATGAGAGGCAAGTTCAAGCAGATCGGGTTGGTATTCGTCGGAATTCTGTGCGGTGTGCTTCTCAGCCTCAATTTTTCGGCGGTCGCGCAACGCGATTCGTCGACGCGGCTGCCATTGCCTGTTGACGAGCTTCGCAATTTCGCTGAAGTGTTCGGCGCTATCAAGTCGAATTACGTGGAACCGGTCGAAGACCGGCGCCTCATCAGCGAGGCCATTACCGGCATGCTCACCGGTCTTGACCCGCACTCGGCGTATCTCGACCAGGAGGCGTTCAAGGAACTCCAGGTCGGTACGCAGGGTCGCTTCGGCGGTCTTGGCATTGAGGTCGGGATGGAAGACGGCTTCGTCAAAGTCATCTCCCCGATCGAGGATACGCCCGCGCATCGTGCAGGCATCAAGCCGGGCGACCTGATCATCAAGCTCGACGATACGCCAATCAAAGGGATGACCCTCAATGACGCAGTCAAGCGCATGCGCGGCCGCCCGAAGACGAGCATTATTCTTACCATCAGCCGCAAGGGAGAAAATAAGCCGTTGCTGTTCACCCTGGTGCGGGAAGAGATCCAGGTGCAAAGCGTCAAATCGAAGATGATCGAGCCGGGGTTCGGTTACGTACGCGTTGCGCAGTTCCAGGAGCACACCGGCGATGACCTCGTTCGACATCTCGTGCGCCTGTTCAAAGAGGGGCCGATGAAGGGGCTGGTTCTCGACCTTCGCAACGACCCGGGTGGTTTGCTCAACGGTGCGGTAGGCATCTCCGCCGCGTTTCTGCCCCCAAAGGTACTCGTCGTGTCAACCGATGGCCGAACCGAGGATGCCAAGCGAAAGTACATTGCGTCACCAGAAGACTACGTCCGGGCGCGTAACGACGACTTCCTGCGCAATCTTCCGGCGGCGGCCAAAACGGTGCCGATGGTCGTTCTCGTCAATGGCGGTTCCGCGTCCGCGTCCGAAATCGTGGCGGGCGCCCTGCAAGACCACAAACGCGCAACCATCATCGGCACGCAAACGTTCGGCAAAGGGTCGGTGCAGACGATCATGCCATTGGGCAATAGCACCGCAATCAAGCTGACCACGGCGCGCTACTTCACGCCGAACGGGCGCTCGATCCAAGCCAAGGGCATCGCTCCGGATATTCTGGTGGATGATCCCGATCAGCCGCAAGGCCGGGTTCGCGAAGCCGATCTGCTCAAGCATCTCGACAACGACAAGGAAGCGGCCAAGGCAGGAAAGACCGAGGAAACGCCATCGGCCACGCCCAAGCCCGCGGCGCCACAACCCGCCGCCGGCGACCCAAAGAAACCCGTCGAGTTTGGGTCTGCGGACGACTTCCAGTTAAAGCAGGCGATCAATCATCTCAAAGGTCAGCCGGTCGTCTCGCAACCCCCTGCCGCGAAGCCGGACAACACCTGATCCAGCGTTGCGGCGCAGAGCCCCTTGCGGGGGGCTCGCCCAAGAAAGGCCGGCGCTCGCATCTGAGCCCGGCTTTTTTCGTTTACCGTGAGTGGGTGCTCGACTTGAGCCCATTCGTCCCAGCAGAGAATCGACTCATTGGACCTCGATGCGGTGAATGACGACCAGTTGCTCCGATATTCCCGGCACATCCTGCTACCCGAGATCGGGATCGAGGGGCAGGCGCGCATAGCATCGGCCCGGGCGCTGATCGTCGGGGCCGGTGGACTCGGCTCTCCTGCCGCCTTCTACCTCGCGTCTGCCGGGGTCGGAACGATCACGCTGGCCGATGCAGATACCGTTGATCTCACGAACCTGCAGCGCCAGATTCTGCACACCACGAGCGCCATCGGCGGGCCCAAGGTCGAGTCCGGCCGTGCGACCCTTGCCCGCATCAATCCGGAAGTCCGGGTGATTGCCCTTCAGGTCCGACTCGAGGGTGCGACGCTCGAGAGAGAAGTCGCCGCTGCCGACATCGTTCTCGACTGCTGCGACAACTTCGCGACGCGCCAGTCGATCAACCGGGCCTGCGTGAAGTTCAAGCGGCCGTTGGTGTCGGGCGCCGGAATTCGGTTCGACGGTCAAGTGTCGGTATTCGATGTCCGGCAGCCGGATGGCCCGTGTTACGCCTGCCTGTTCCCGGAAGCCCATGTTCCGGAAGAAACGCGCTGCGCCGTCATGGGCGTATTTGCGCCGCTCACCGGAATCATCGGAACGATGCAGGCAGCCGAGGCGCTGAAAGTCCTGGCGAACATCGGCAAGCCGCTTTCCGGCCGACTCATGATGCTGGATGCGCTCGCGATGGAGTGGCAGAACATTCGCGTTCCGCGCGATCCGGGTTGCCCGGTATGCAGATACCGCTAAGACCGTGTGCGCGCACTGTCGCGCAGACGCCCGCCGCGCCAACGGGCGGGAATAACGGCGGTCGCGCGACCACTCTAACGCAATCGCGGCCATTGGCGCTCCCAGTGCTCAGTGGGGCGCCGCTTGAACCCGGATTTGGAGAATTGATGCCATCGACCAATAACGAAGCAAAGCAGCGCATTGGCCCGCGCCGCTGTATCGTCGTCGATCGGACGGACTGATCCTGCATCGGCGGCGGCGGCGGTCTCTTCGGTTGCAATCAGGCGCAGGCACTGCTTGATGGTCGCCTCAAGCCGATCGTGCAATTGATTGATGCGCGCCTGCAGCCGCTCGTCTTCGTTGACCAGGGCATCGCCGACGAGCACACGCGTCATCCCCGGATTCTTCTCGGCGAATCCAAGCAGCATGGTAAGAATCGCATGGAGTTGCTTGGCGGGGCTCTGCTCGTCACCCTGAACCTTGTTGATGAGCCCGAAAACCGTCTGTTCGATGAATTCGATGAGGCCCTCGAACATCTGCGCCTTGCTCGCGAAGTGCCGATACAACGCCGCCTCTGAGACCTGCAACTTCGCGGCGAGCGCCGCAGTGGTGATGCGCTCAGCTTTCGGCTCCTGCAGCATCTCTGCAAGGATCTGCAGAATCTGGAGCTTCCGTTCGCCCGTCCGCACTGCCATGTGTTAACTCCCCGGTGAGGGGCCGGGATTCTACAGAATCGACGACGATTGTGTGAGTGCTAGCTCCGCTTTTTGCGAAGCGCGCCAAGACGTCGCGGCAACGCCGCAAGGGCGCCGACACGCAGATCGACATAGGCCGGCGATCGACTTTCACGGGTCACCCAGACCGTCCGCATTCCGATCCGCTTCGCGGTGCGGAGGTTGGCAAGCGAATCCTCGACCATGATGCACGCGCGCGGGTCGACCCGTTCGGCGGCGAGCACCGCGCGAAAGCCGACGGCTGACGGCTTCGATCGAAAACCAACCGACTCGATGCTATAGACCGCGTCAAACAGATGATCGATACCGAGCAATTCGATCACCGCCTCGACATAGAACAATGGTGCGTTGGAAAACACGATGCGCCGCCCAGGCAGCCGCCGCAAGGTTTGACGCAGGGTGCCCTCCGAGATCAGCATCCTTTCGAGGTCCGGAAACTGATGGGTATTCCACAGAAAGTGATGCGGGTCGGTGCCGTGATGACGCATCAAACCGGTCAATGTCGCACCATGCTCCCGCCAAAATTTGATCCGTAGCGCGTTTGCGGCGCCCTCGTCGATCGCGAGATGTTCAGCGACATAACGCGTCATCGACCGATCGATGTGCGGAAGAATCAAGGGACGTGCATCGTGAAGGGTATTGTCGAGGTCAAATACCCAGGTGGGTCGAAGCATCAGCGGGCTCGAATCGGCGGGTCTCTATGCGGGCGCCGGGGCAGCGCGGCTCTCCAGTGCGAATAGAATCAGCGTGTGCGCACCAATAGTCAAACACATCCAGACCGTCAGACACATCCGGACGCCATGTCGATCGGGCCGACACCGATCACGATCGAATCACTCTGCTACTCCGAGACCGCGATCGCACGCGGCATCGACAACTCGCCGCCTTCGTCACTGCTCCCGAACTTGCGCCGACTTGCATCAGGCCTTGATTCGATTCAAGTCGTGTTGGGTTCGGCCATCGAAATCTCGAGCGGGTACCGCTGTCCCGAGCTTAACCGCATCGTGGGCGGCACGCCCGGTTCGCAGCACCAACAGGGACTGGCCGCCGATTTCGTTTGCACCGGATTCGGCGAACCCATTCAGGTCGCCATCGCGATCGTCAACTCGACGGTCGACTACGACCAGATTATTCTGGAATTTGGCCGATGGGTACATGTGTCGTTCAGCCCTGCGCCGAGGCGCAGGGCCCTGACGATCTATTCGTCCGCGAACGGCTATCTTGACGGCATCGTCGCGGCCGAGGGACATCGGCTCGCGTGAATATCGTTGCGCAGCCATCCTGATTCAGTGGCTCCGAATCAATGTCCCGACGCCTTGATCGGTCATGATTTCGAGCAGCAGCGCGTGCTCCACCCTGCCGTCGATGATGTGCACGCTTTTCACGCCGCCTTTGGCTGCATCGAGCGCCGCACTGATCTTGGGCAACATGCCACCGTGGATCGTTCCGTCGGCGAACAGCGCGTCGACCTGGGTCGGCGTCAGGCCGGTCAGAAGCTTGCCCGCTTTATCCAAGACGCCCGCGGTGTTTGTCAGCACGATCAGCTTTTCGGCCTTGAGGACTTCGGCGAGCTTTCCGGCAACGAGATCGGCATTGATATTGAAAGACTCGCCGTTCTCCCCGACACCAATCGGTGCGACCACCGGTATGAAGCCACCCGCTTCGAGAACCCTGATAACGGCTGGATCAATCGATTCGATTTCGCCCACCTGACCGATATCGAGCATTTCGTTAGGTCGCTCGGTCGACTGCACGAGCATTTTTCGCGCACGCACGAAGGCCCCGTCCTGCCCGGTCAGTCCCACTGCGCGCCCGCCGGCCTGATTGATGAGCGTCACGACCTCCTTGTTGACCTGGCCGCCCAGCACCATTTCCACGACGTCCATCGTTTCGTCGTCGGTGACCCGCATGCCCTGCACGAATGCGCCTTTTTTTCCAAGACGGCCGAGGAGCGATTCGATCTGGGGTCCACCGCCATGTACCACCACCGGATTCATCCCAACGAGCTTCAACAGGACGACGTCCTGGGCGAAGCTTCTCTTGAGCGCATCGTCGATCATCGCGTTGCCGCCATATTTGACGACGATAGTCTTACCGTGGAATCGCCGGATATACGGCATCGCTTCTGCAAGCGTCTGCGCCTTGACCAGCGCGGAAACCGAATCGATAGGCATCGAGTCTGCACTCACCGTTGAGGGAAACGGCGCATTCTACCGGCCAGCGGTGTCCGCTTCGCAGGTTTCACGTCGCAAAGGTGGTGAGCGTCATGACAGCCGGAACCTGAAAGGCGCCCCACCCACACCGTTGGTATGGCACGGCATGGGCGGGGCGCAGGATAAACGCCTTCCGTCGATTGAATCTCAGTGGATCGGGAGTTGCTTCGCGGCGGCGCTTTTCTTCGGCAATACCAGTTCCAGCACGCCATCAACGTATGTGGCATTCGCGCGGTCGGGCTCGACCTCCGTATTCAGGCGAAATGATCGAGCGTATCGCCCAGTGAATCGTTCGCGATACACGAATCCGTTGGCGTCTTCCTGGTCTTTGTCGCCGCGCGATTCCGCGACGATGGAAATCACATCGCGATCGACGGTCACGTGAATATCCTCCTTTTTGACACCGGGCAGGTCGGCGCGCAATCTGAGCGTTCCGTTCTCATCACGCACATCGACGGGCATCGGCGAATTCGAGGGCGACTCGTTGAATCGCGTGCTTCGCGATATCGGCCGTGTGAAAATGCCGCCGAAGAGATCGTCGAATGCATCGCGCACGGTTGGCATTGGTTCATAGCGAGTGATATTCATAGGGCTATTCCTTTCGTATCAATTGGACGGGGGCGCTTCCCCACGCCACCATATATGCAGGTGACACGCGACATTTCAAGACCCGGACGATGCAATCGGCGCAGTCCTCGCGTCCATCCGGAACGACTACCGGCTTGAGCCCCTGAGAATTCTCGATGCGACGTGTAGCACTCCTTCATAGTGGCGGAAAGGACAGCGTGCTTGCCCTTGCGGCGCTGCGCCTCGATTCGACGGTTCAAGTCGTCGCACTGGTCGCGACGTTCACCGAAGAGGCCGATCGACTGGCGATGCATCGCATCCGACGCTCGCTTCTCGAGGCGCAAGCGGCGAGTCTTCGGTGTTCGCTCGAGGTCGTACGCGTGCCGAACGGCGCTTCGAACGCTGTCTACGAACAGCGGATGAATCGCGTGGTGGAGAAGCTCCGGGGCGCGGGTGTGGAGGCGATTGCCACGGGCGATCTTCACCTTGAAGCGATTCGCGCCTATCGTGAGGCGTGGCTGTCGCGGCTCGGAATCCAAGCACTGTTTCCGCTATGGGGACGCCCGCCCACAGAAGTAGTCCACGCGTTCATCGCCGCCGGCTATCGCGCGATGATCATCTGCATCGATCGTGAGCGCCTGCCCGAGGAATCAATCGGCCGAGAGATCGATCAGTCCTGGCTGGATGCCCTTCCGGCGGACGTTGACCCTTGCGGGGAGTCCGGCGAATACCATAGCTTCGTTCACGACGGACCGGGCTTTGCATTCCCGGTTCCGCTCGCCGAACGATCGAGTTATCGCGATGGCCGGTTCTTGTTCATGGAACTAGGGCTAGGCCCGTGCTCGACATGCGCGCGCTGCAAGGCCCCGTTTGTGTGCGGAGCGGCAAGCCCGTCCCAAGACTGCTGGTGCATCGCCTGCCCGCCGGCCGAACTCGACAGCGAGCAGGCGACCTGCGTTTGCCCACGTTGCCTTGCACAGCGGCGCGTATCGTTCTCGAGTCCTCAGAGAACATAGCGCGCGAGATCCTGTTTCTCCGAAAGATCCTTCAGCCGGGAATCGACATACGCCGCGTCGATCACGACCTTCTCGGCGCCCTTGGCACCAGCATCAAACGAGATCTGCTCCAACAGCTTTTCCATGACCGTGTATAAACGGCGCGCGCCGATGTTCTCCGTTCGTTCGTTCACCGCAAACGCGATCTCGGCAATCCGACGAACCGAACCGGGCGCAAACTCGAGCTGGATCTGTTCGGTGCTCATCAAGGCGACATACTGCATCGTGAGACACGCATCCGTGCTGGTGAGAATTCGCTCGAAGTCTTCCACGGAGAGCGATTCGAGCTCGACGCGGATCGGTAATCGCCCCTGCAGTTCCGGGATCAGATCGGAGGGCTTGGAGAGATGAAAAGCACCGCTTGCGATGAACAGCACATGATCGGTCTTCACCATCCCGTATTTTGTCGAGACGGTCGTCCCTTCCACCAGCGGTAACAAGTCGCGCTGGACACCCTCTCGCGATACGTCCGCGCCATGCATCTCGGAGCGGCTCGTGATCTTGTCGATCTCATCGAGAAAGACAATGCCGTTTTGTTCAGCGTTGGCGAGCGCGCGGCTTTTCAGATCATCGTCATTCACCAGGCGCGCCGCCTCTTCTTCGGTGACCGCGCGCAGGGCTTCCTTGATGGTCATCTTGCGCAGCTTCTTGCGCCCGCCCGACAGATTCTGGAACATGCCCTGGATCTGCTGCGTCAGATCCTCCATTCCTTGCGGCGCGAGGATCTCCATTTGCGGCTGCGTTGCCGATACTTCAAGCTCGATCTCCCGATCGTCGAGCTCGCCTTCACGCAATTTCTTGCGGAATTTCTGGCGGGTTCCGGTATCGGTTGATTCCCGATCCCCACCCGACACGAAGCCCACATCGCGCGCACCGGGCAGCAGGGCATCGAGAATTCGCTCCTCGGCAAGCTCTTCGGCGCGACTGCGGACTTGCCGCATGGCCGACTCACGCGTTTGCTTGATGCTGATCTCCACCAGATCACGCATGATCGTGTCGACGTCACGCCCAACGTACCCCACCTCGGTGAACTTCGTCGCCTCGACCTTGATGAACGGAGCGTCGGCAAGCTTGGCGAGTCGACGCGCGATTTCGGTCTTTCCGACACCGGTCGGTCCAATCATCAAAATATTCTTCGGGGTGATCTCCTGCCGCAAGGGCTCCGGCACCTGCTGTCGGCGCCAGCGATTGCGAAGCGCGATGGCGACGGCACGCTTGGCTTTCTGCTGCCCGATGATGTGCTTGTCGAGCTCGTGAACGATCTCCTGGGGTGTCATCGTGGTCATGAATGGGTCCCGGCCCGAAGCTGCCTGATAAAGAGAGATGCAAAGAGCGTTGCGAAGATGCGACGTGGTTAGGATTCTTGCCAGGCGGCAACCGCAGGCGCGATCGCGTCACGGATGATTACGCAACCGCGTTGGCCACTGAACCACCGTCTTTCCGCACACGGCCCGATTGCAAGCCGTCACGCCAAATTTTTTCAGATGCGCCTACTCGGCGTCGAGCGTTTCGATCGTGTGCTGCTGATTAGTATAGATACAGAGATCGCCGGCGATCGCAAGCGCTTTCCGAACCACCTGCTCCGCGGACAACTCGGTATTCTCGAGCAGCGCGCGTGCAGCGGCTTGGGCGAAGGCGCCGCCGCTACCGATCGCGATCACGCCAAGCTCGGGCTCGAGCACATCCCCGCCACCGGTGATGATCAGCGAAGTCTCACGGTCCGCCACCGCGAGCATGGCTTCGAGTCGACGCAGGATTCGGTCGGTGCGCCAGTCCTTGGCGAGTTCCACCGCGGACCGAACAAGATGACCCTGGTGCTTGTCGAGCTTCGCTTCGAAACGCTCGAACAACGTGAACGCGTCGGCGGTCCCGCCGGCAAATCCCGCGATAATTCGGTCGTGATGGAGCCGGCGGACCTTGCGGGCGCCTGCCTTGATGATGATATTTCCGAGCGTGACCTGACCATCACCGCCGAGGGCAACCGTTCGGCCCCGGCGCGCGGAAACGATCGTGGTGCCGTGGAACGTGGGGCCTTCAGGCCCGTTGAGCGAGGCGTGCATCATTGCCGTACATTGGGGGCAGATGCATCGATTTGCAAGCTCTTTGAAGTAGCGCCGCCGCCTCAACGCCGCGGAATGATGCGCGCCACGTCGCCCGCGCCCATCATGACCAGCAACGTCGACACCATTTCGTTTGCGCCCCGTATTTCGATGTCTCGATGGCTATCGTTGAGTTCCGAAAGCAGCTTCACGAACTGGCTGGCCGATACGAAGTCCATGCGCCGAGCCCAGGCCAGATCGATGACCAGCGGCTGATGGTAGAGCGCATGCGCCCGGATGCGCGTCAACAGCTCGTCCGCCGGGGCAATGACGTCCCCACTCGCGGCGCACCAGTCGCTCGTGGGCGCCCGTGGACCGTCCTGGCCCTTTGCCTCGACCGGGGTGTTGGGCCACGAGGGAGGCGAGACGTCGTAGGTGACCGCATAGTCGACTGCCGCTTCCTCGAATTCGGCTTGACGATCGAGAATTCGCATCAACTCGATCTTGAGGAGCCAAGGCGACACGTCGCGGGATGGTTCGCCAGGAACAGTGTGCGCCGATATCTTCTCGAGCAACACGTCGACATTGAATATTCGCACGACCTTTCCGCTACGGTCCAGCGACTGCAATGTCGCGAGCAGGTGTTGACAGCCCGCGATGTCAGCGCCTTCGAAGCGCGCGAAATCCAGCTGGACGCCCTCGTAGCGTTCGACCGTCTTGCTCAGAGCCGACAGTGGGGCCGCGCTCCGGCCGGAAAGCTTTCCGGAAATATTGACAATTGGCATTGCGCTGCCATGCACACCGGGACTGGACGCATCACGCGCCAACCAGGCTGGCGCGGAGCGCTCGAACTCCTCGGCAAACCGATCGGACGCAGAATCGTACGCGGCCCTCAGGCCAAGCTGCATGTACAGATCGAAACGAATCAGCCAAGCCTGCATCGTCCACTGGCCAAGTTTTCCGCCGGCAATCGCCGCCTCCACGCAGCGCAACGCCTCACTGGTTTGACCATTTGCATGCGAGATCGCGCTGTCCTCGATCTCCTGCGGCATGTCGCGCTCCGACATCGAGTGAAGTTTGCGTTGGGCGCTTTGGGAATTGGCGTCCGCGCTCGATTTCGGATCGCGGCCAGCGTTTTTTCCCCGTCGGTCAGGAGCGAGGTGCCCCAGTGATTGAAGCGCTTGCGGCGGTAGCTCGGCGGCTTGCCGCTTGCTTCGACCGGATGTCGCACCTTCAGCGGGCGCCCCGTTTTCCTCGTGCGTTGGGCGTGCGCCCTCGCCGCGATCGGCATCACGCTGAACGATCCCTGTCTCGACCTGTGCCTGCCGCGCCGATTTGCCGCGGCCAGCGACTCTCTGGAGACGATCTGACTTTTTTCCGAATGAAAAGAATGCCACGCTGGTTACCTTGGACTCGCCCCAGCGTATCAAGGGGCAGGCAGTGGTTCTATCATGGCCTACAGACGGCCGAAAGTAAGGGGTCGGCGGACCCTGTGCGGGATTCATCATCAGATGGGGCGGATTTACAAGTCGATGTCATTCGACCCATTAACCGCCGCGTGGTCCCCATAGCAGGCGCCCAATGTACCCCCGTACCCCCGTGTACCCCCACGCTCCGCCATGGTCGCGCAGGTCGAGGACAAGCGGATCGACGCAATGGACTCGGATGCGCGCCCCTGCCCCGATCCCGCGCACGGGACGCGGCACCGCGAGGGACAGACTACCTGGCGGCCGCTGGCGCTGCGTCGGTCAGTCGATAGTAAATGCCCGTTGGATCATCTCGCAAAATCGCGAGCTTGCCGGAGATCACGATCGGATCAACCGTATACTTGATTGGCTGCTTCGTACGCACTTCGACGACACCCTCCGGTCCCCCCGCCATGCAAAAGCCGCAACCCGGCGGGGACGCGCTAAGAATGAAGTGTTTTTGCCGCTCGCCGGTTTCCAGGGGCATCATGAAGCCCTGCACCTTGACTTCCTTCTTGTCGAGAAGAACGACCGACTTGTCGAAAGAGGGAACGAACTTGTCTTTCTGCTTCACGGTCTCGACCAGCGACAGGGTCTTCCACGACACAACGCCGGGAAGTTCGGTCAGTGATTGCACCTGCGCCGGATCGGCCGGCGCAGCGGCTCCGTGAGGATCCTTCGCCGCCTGCGCCCAAGTGTGCATCGGTACCAGGGCGGCGGACGCCGCAGCGACAAAATTGATGAACTTCATGGCGCCTCCATGGATTGAAAGTAAGTAAGCCACTGAATCTGGTGCGAAGCGATTCCTCGACATACTTCAAACGGCGGACGTGGAACCACGCATAACCGCCGATCTTACGCCTACTTGCCCGGCCATTCCGACTGACCGAACCAGGCACCATTCAGTGGGCATGGCGCAACCCGCAGTGCTTGCCGATGCCCAGGCCCCGGCATTCTTTCTGGAGTTGATCGTGGCAGTCCTTCTCCGGCTTCCCCGATTCCAGGCATCGGGCCGCGTTCTCATGAACTTCGGCCAATCGTCGATGCTGTGAAGCCTCCTCCTTCATGCGATCAGGAATCGATTTCTTTTCCGCCTGCGCGATGACCACAAGGGGGATGCAAGCTATGAGAAGTCCGAGAAACCGGTTCATCACGACATCCTCGATTAATTTCAACCATTCGACAGCGTGTGCGCGACGTCGCGACGGTACGCGCGCCACGCGGGTACGATCGCAGCGACCAACCCGACGAGAACCGCCCCGCCCGCGATGAGGCCTTCGGCTGGAAGCAATGTCAATCCGCTGATTGACGGCTGCCGCTGAAGCGCGAGCCATGCGCCGATTATTTCCGCCAGGAAGTGTCCTGCCAACAGTCCAAGGAGCGTCCCCGCCACCGCAAGGAGCGCGCCCTCCATCAACACCAAGCGCACCAGGGTACCCGGGGAGGCGCCCAGCATTCGCATCACGGCAAGATCGTATCGACGCTCCTCCAGCGCATTGTAGAGCGCAATGAATGTCGACAATCCCGCCGCCAGCATGAGTACGATCGCGAATCCGCGCACGACATCGAGCGCGACACCAAAGAGGGCAAACAAGCGTGCGCTTTCGGCCGCGGGCGAGGCGGCTTGCATGTTCGTCTTCTGGTTGATGGCGCGCGGCAAAGTAACCGCGCCGAGCGGTGAGCCGTACTGCACCAGGAGAGCGGTGATCTCTTTTTCATCGTCGGTCAGGGCGTTGATCGCCTCATCCGGTTTTTCATCCGGGCGCAGATGCATATGCACCACCCACACGGATTCCACGCTGGTCAACACCAGGCGATCGAGTACCGACCCAGTGAAACCAACGATGCCGACCACTTTATAGGGCATCCCGTCATGCGCGTCGCCGTCCGCCGCAAGACCATGGGTTCCAGAAAATTGCCCCCCCATCGCAAGGCCCGAGCGTTGGGCCACTTCGGCACCAATCACCGCTTCCATCGGCGCCTGCCAGGTCCGCCCTGCCGACAACTTGGCGCCGTAGACGGAGAGGAGGTCGGGTGTCGTTCCAGCGATTCGAAAGCCGCGAAAGGTGTCACCGAGCGCCAACGGTACGGTCCGCTTGACATGCTGCATCGTGCTGATGGCGGCTGCGTCGGCCAGTTTGATGTTTCCTGGCGGTACATCCAGATGAAACACAGCGGACAAGACCAGTTGAAGCGGACTGCCTTTCGCGCCGACCACGAGACTGATTTCGCGCGCGTCTCGAGTGAGGCGTTCTTCGATCTGCTTGCTTGCCAGAAGCAGGATCGTCAACACGGCGACGCTCATCGCGAGCAGAAGCACATTGAGAATCGTGTTGAGCGGTCTGGCTCGCAGGTAAGCGACGGACAACCGCAGCAGATTCATGCCGGCGCTCCGAGGACGATTTGCCGCGCGACGCGTCGCTTCAGACGTTGGTCGTGGGTGGCGATCACGAGGAGCGCGCGGCACGCACGCGCCTGGCTTTCAAGCAGGTCGATCGTACTTTCACAGTGTGCATCGTCCAGATTGGCGGTCGGCTCGTCCGCGAGCAATACGCGCGGCTCGTTGATCACCGCGCGTGCGACCGCAACCCGTTGCGCCTGGCCATAACTCAGCTCGGACGGAAACGATTTGGATTTGTCCGCGAGTCCAAGTTGAGACAGGACGCCCGCGACCCGTGGTTCGTCGGCAGCCATTCCCGCCAGATAACGAGCGAGGCTGAGATTGGCGCGTACGTCGAGGCTTCCGAGCAGATGCAGCCGTTGCGGAACGAATCCGATCGTCCGGCCGCGAAACCGATCCAGACGCGAGCCGGACAGTGCGCCAAGCTCCTGGTCGTCAATGAAAATCTTTCCTTCCGACGGCCGCACCAGCCCCGCAAGAATATGCAGAAGCGTCGTCTTGCCGCTCCCCGACTGCCCGAGGACGAGCCAGGTTTCATCCCGCGCTGCTGAAAACTCGTTTAACGCCAGAACTTCGGCTGCGCCGTAGCGATGGCGAATCCGTTCGATTCGAAGCATCAGGAAGGGCCTTGCATGCTTGTTCGTATGCGGCAGGCATTCTTCGCGAAGCGTTGATGCCGCGCTTTGAATCGCCGCGCCGCCGGCCTCGGGCGACCGGCCTTACTCGCCGTACAGCTTTTGCTTCAGTTCCCGGCGCTGTTGGGCTTCGACCGACATGGTCGCCGTAGGGCGCGCCAACAGGCGCGGCAGACCGATCGCATCGCCCGTCTCTTCGCAGTATCCGTACGAGCCGTCTTCGATGCGCGCCAGCGCCTGATCGACCTTTTTCAGCAACTTGCGCTCCCGATCGCGCGTTCTGAGCTCAAGTGCGTGCTCCTCTTCGATGGTCGCCCGGTCCGCCGGATCAGGCACCATGTCATTGTCACGCAGGTGCTCCGAGGTCTGGCCGGCATTCTCGATAAGCTGCCGCCGCGTGTCGAGCAGGTGCGCCCGGAAATACTCCATCTGGGCCGCATTCATGTAGTCGGCTGCAGGCATCTTGAGCAGCGCCTCGCCGTTCAGCTTTCCCGCTTGAGGAGCCGGCGCGTCGGGCTTCGCGACAGGCTTCGCTTCGGACTTCGCTTCCGACTTCGAGCGCTTCACTGTGCTTTCGCGAGGCATTGTTCGAGCCCTTGGATGATGATGTCTTGGGGTAAGTCCCGACCGATGAAAACCATGACGGTTTCACGCTTCTCGTCCATGCCCCACGGCTTGCCCATGTCGCCGCCCATCAGCATGTGCACGCCCTGGAAGATGACACGATTTACGTTCCCCTTGAGGGACAACACCCCTTTATAGCGCAGGAGATCATTCCCGTAAACCTGCACGATCGAACTCAGGAATTCTTCCAGCTTGACCCCATCGAACGGCCGACCCGAGCGAAAGACGAACGAAGATACGTGCTCGTCATGCTCATGTTCGGCGTCGGTGAGAAAAGTGGGATCAAGATCGAGGATCGCGTTCAGATTGAATCCCCGGATATCGAGGATCTCTTTGATCGGGGTTTCGCCGAAGTGGACATGCTTGATCGGCGCGCGCGGATTCATGCGAACGATGCGCGCCTTCAGCTTGTTGACGTCCTCTTCGCTCACGAGGTCGGTCTTCGACATCAGGATACGATCGGCGAATCCGACCTGTTCCTGCGCCTCTTTGAAGTCATCGAGTTGCTTCTCCGCATGCTTGGCATCGACGAGGGTAATGACGCTATCGAGCAGATAGTAATTACCGATCCCTTCATCGAGGAAGAAGGTCTGCGCGACCGGCCCTGGATCGGCCATGCCCGTGGTCTCGATGATGACCCGCTCGAAGTTGAGCGTGCCATCCGTGCGCTTCACCTTGAGCTCTTCGAGAATGCGCTGCAGATCACCGCGCACGGAGCAGCAGATGCATCCGTTGTTCATCTCGATGATCTGCTCTTCGCGGTTCTGCACGAGGATTTCGTTGTCGACACCGGCTTCACCGAATTCATTCTCGATCACCGCGATGCGCTGCCCGTGGTGCTCCTTGAGAATCCGGTTGAGAAGCGTGGTTTTACCGCTGCCGAGAAAACCGGTAAGGATTGTGACTGGAACCATCTCGTTGTCTGCCATGATGCACTGCTCCCACGAATCGAGCGAGGGGGGCGATTCTAACCAAGTCGGGCGAGCAACCCAACAACTAATCGCCATTATCTGCGGCGGACCAGTATCCCTTTCAAGTACTCGCCCTCTGGAAAAGCCAGCACGACGGGATGGTCTTCGGCCGCCCGAAGCTGCTCTAGCACTTCGACTTCGACATGCGCGTCCTGCGCGGCCCCGGCGACGATACTCTGAAATAGTGACGGTGAGATGGCCCCGGAGCAGGAAAAAGTGGCGAGCAGTCCGCCGGGCCGCAGTAGCTGGAATGCCAGTAGATTGATGTCCTTGTAGGCGCGTGCGGCGCGATCGATATGCTGGACGGTGGGCGCGAACTTCGGGGGATCCAGCACGATGAGATCGAACAGTTCGCGCGCGTCGCGCATGATCCGCAGGCGCTTGAACACGTCGTCTTCGATCCATTCGCCGCCCGGGACGCCATTGAGCTCCGCATTCCGGCGCGCCAGATCAAGCGCGCCCGCCGAACTGTCGATCGACACGACACGCTTGGCCCCACCTTTGAGCGCCGCAATCGAGAACCCGCCGGTGTAACAAAAGCAATTGAGCATCGATCGTGCGCCGGCAAGCGCCCCGATCTTCGCGCGGTTGATCGCCTGGTCGAGGTAGAAACCGGTCTTGTGACCATTTCGAACGTCGACGAGGTAGCGGCACCCCGTCGCACCGGAACCCTCCGCGAATTCGATGATCGGCGCAAATCCCGGGCCGGCCACGTGCCCCGATCTTGGCGCGAGCCCCTCCAGCGTCCGGACTTCGGCGTCCGAACGCTCGAACACCGACCCGCATTGGCCATAGCGTCGTACCGATTCGAAAATGGTCGATCGCCAGCGCTCGACACCCGCCGACAGCAGCTGGACCACCGCGACATCGGCATATCGGTCGACGATCAACCCAGGGATCCCATCCGCCTCCGCGTTCACCAACCGCAGGCCCGCGTCCGCGTTGAACGGCCCGCGGCGCTCGATCGCCGCGGCGATGCGCATATCGATGAAGGCCGCATCAACACGATCCGCCTCGCGCCAGGACCAGATCCGGACGCGAATCTTCGATTCGGGGCTGATCGCGCCCCACGCCATGAATTGACCACCCTCGTCACGTAGTTGAACCGGATCGCCCGACCCGGGCGATCCGTCGACCCGCGCGACCGACCCTGAAAATACCCACGGATGGCGCCTTGCAAGCGAGCGCTCGCGCCCCGCCGCCAGGATGATGGTCGGTATATCGAACCGGCGTTGCGCTCGAGAATCGGGCTTGGCGGCTTTCCCCGGTGGAACGGCCGCACGCACTCCGCGCGCGGCCGAGGCGGCGCTATTTTTTCTTGCGCGCCCTTGGATGTGCCGCGTCATAAACTTTCGCCAGATGCTGGAAATCGAGGTGCGTGTAGACCTGCGTGGTCGAGATGCTCGCATGTCCCAGCATGTCTTGTACTGCGCGCAGGTCGCTCGAAGATTGCAGCACATGGGTCGCGAACGAATGCCGGAGCACATGCGGATGCAGTCCCGCACCAATACCGGATGCCACGCCCCAGCGCTTCAAGCGCGCCTGCACGACCGATGGGTGGATCCGCTCGCCGCGCGCACCGACGAACAACGCGACCTCGCCTGCGCGCGCGATTCCCGAGCGAAGCTTGATCCATTCATTCAGCGCGTCCAGGGCGCGCCGTCCTACCGGCACCGTCCGGGTCTTATCGCCTTTGCCCGTGACGGTAACTTCGCTATCGCGCAGGATCGTTCGACCATCGTCGAGTGAAAGCGAGCAGAGCTCGGAGAGGCGAAGGCCCGACGAGTAGAAGAGCTCGAACATCGCGCGATCACGCACTTCGAACGCATCGACGGGCGTTCTATCGAGGAGTTGCGCCATGCTGTCCGGGGACAATACCGTTGGCAGGTGCTTGGGAATTTTCGGCGCGCGAATGCCCACCGCAGGATTCACCGGAAGACCGTGGAACCGAACGAGCCACGCGTAGAAGGCTCGCCAAGCCGATAAGCGCCTGGCCAAGGTGCGCGGCGATTCATTGCGCGAATGCAATCGCGAGACCGCAGTGCGAATCTGGTGGACCGTTGCTTGATCGATTGGGATGCCTGCGAGAATCGCGCGGAGCACTGCAAGATCCGATGCATAGCTGGACCTCGTATGCATGCTTAGGCGCCGACTATGTTCGAGATAGCCCAGGTACCGCCCAGTGAGTGAGTCGGGATCATCAGTGCCGGCGGCACGCGCGCCCGGTTCCGGGTGACCCTCGATCATGGCGCCACCGCCCGCCATCACAACATTCTGCCCAATGCCGCGCTCACCAGCTCGCCGATGCGACCAAGATACAACGTTCCCATCTCCGGATAGAAGCGACGAGGCTCCTCGGAGCCCAACGCAATCAGTCCGAATGTATTCTCGGAATCGCGCAAGGGCATCAGGGCAAGGGATTTCACATGCTCAGCACCGGCAGCGAACCATGTCGCCGGCGCCATCGCCGCGCTTGTGCCGCAATAGGGGTGCGTCAGGTTTGACGCATAGGTGCGCAACGCATCTTCCACCGCACCGAATTCGGTTTCATCACCGCTTCCGCGCCACAAGCGGATCGCAGTGTGAGGGACCGCGAAATCGTCGCGCAGGGTGCCGTGGATACACCCGAGCGCGCCATCCAATGTCGTGACGCGGAGCAGAATCACCGCGAGCGCATGGACCTTTGCACCGATGCCGTCGTTCTCCTCGCCGAACTGGATGAATTCCGACAGCTTGCCCTCGAGCGCGCGGTTGCGGTCTCGCAATGCGAGGAGCTGGCGCTCCGACAGCGAAATGGCGCGGCCGCCATGCGGATGGGGCACGTGGAGTTGCGCAAGCACGTCCGCGTAGTGCTCGAAAAATCCGGGGTTGCTGCGTAGAAAACGTGCGACTTCTTCCGGATTCATGTCAACGCCTCGGTATCGAACTCGCCTTCGAAAACGGTCACGGCGGGCCCGGTCATAAAGACCGCATTGTTGGGGCCGGCCCACGTGATGGTCAATTCCCCGCCGCGCGCCTCGATCGTCACCGGCGATACGAGCCGCTCGCGGAGAATCCCTGCGACCGCCGCGGCACACGCACCGGTTCCGCACGCGAGCGTTTCGCCGACCCCGCGCTCATATACACGCAAACGCGCTCGATGCGGACCGCGCACTTCCAGGAATCCGGCGTTCACGCGCGCCGGAAATCGCGCGTGGCGCTCAGTCAACGGACCGTCGGTCGCAACAGGCGCTTGATCGACGTCATCGACAAAGCGAACCGCATGGGGATTGCCCATTGATAACACATGCACCAGCACCTGCCTCCCGCCAAATTCAAGCGCCCAGGCCGGCAGCGCTTCGTCCCGTCCAGGATGGTTGGTGACGATGGGGGCAATGCCTGCGGTTGAAAATGGCACGCGGCGAGGATCAAGAATCGGCGCACCCATGTCGACGGTCACCCGGCCGTCGGCCTCCATACGCGGGATGATCACACCGCCGGACACCAGTGCGCGAACCTCGGTCTTGGTGGTAAGGCCCTGATCGCGCACAAAGCGCACGAAGCAGCGTGCGCCGTTGCCGCACTGCTCGACCTCACCGCCGTCCGCGTTGAAGATCCGGTATCGAAAATCGGCTTGCGGCCCGGGTGAAGGTTCCACGAGCAGTAACTGATCGCAGCCGATTCCGGTGTGCCGATCAGCGATGCGCCGCGCGAGGGATTCCGTGATGCTCACCTGCTGACGTACGCAATCGAGCACGACAAAATCATTACCCGCGCCGTGCATTTTGGAAAACCTTATTCTCACTATTGCGTCGCCCCGAACGTTCTAAACTTGCCCGCAACCGGTCGCGCATTCGTGACGAGCGCCCTGGCACGCGTGCGAGATGGCCGCGCGCGAGTTGTGGTTCCGCAACGTCATGGTCCGTAGAAACTCGCGTCACCGGGCGGTCGTGTCTTGAACCGCTTATGCAGCCAGTAGTATTGCTCTGGCATCTCGCGCACCCGCTCCTCGATAAATGCATTCACACGGCGCGTATCGACCTCGATGTCACCGGTGGGAAAACGGTCCCACGCCGGGTAGAGTTTGACACGATATCCTTCGCCACCGGGCAGCATCCGCGTCACGCACGGAATCACTTTCGCGCCCGTGAGGCGGGCAAGACGCGCCACACCGGTGATCGTCGCGGTAGGTACACCGAAGAACGGCACGAAGATCGTGTCACGCGATCCGAAATCCATATCCGGCAGGTAGTAGAACACCACGCCCTGCTTGATCGTACGTGCCACCGGTAAGACGCCATCCTGTCGCGAAAACAACTTCGACTCGGGAAAAAGACGAACAAAGCGCATGCGACCCTCGCGAATGCGGGCGTCGAACACCTTGTTTTTCTGCTTCTGGTACATGCTCGCAATCGGCCCCTCATACGCAAGGCGCGCGCCGCCCATGTCGAGTCCGAGGAAGTGCGGCGCCAGGATGATGACCGGTTGCCCTCGCAGGGCGCGCAAGATTTCCTGCCCTTCCATGGTGACGTGCCGCAGAAACCGTTCACTGGGTGCCCACCAAAGCAGCGCGTGTTCAAGGACGAACCGACCGAACAAGCGAAAGTGGGTCTTGGTCAACCTGCGCCGCTCCAGATCGGATGTTTCCGGAAAGCATTTGGCAAGATTGATCATGCAAATGCGACGCCGCTCGCGGGCGATGCCATAGGCTAGCGCCCCGATCGCTTCGCCGACGGCGGCGAGCACTCGCAACGGCAGAAAGTGCAAGAGCCACATGAGCCCAACCGCGAGTGTTCCCCCGATTCGACCCGTGAAGTCAGACATTCGAATCCGGCGAATCAACGCGTTGATTCACCTTGGACCCTTTGTAGCGGTTGTAGCCCCACCAGTATTGCGATGGGATTTTCCGGATAGCGCTCTCGATGCCGCGATTGAGGCAGGACAAGTAGGACTCACCGCTTTGCGTCGCCGGCATCGGCGCGGCGTGCACCCGATAACCGCGCCCTTTTGCCAGACGCTCCAGGAATACTATGACTACGATCGCTCCTGTCGCGGATTGCAGCCTTTCCGGAAGCGTCATCGTGTACGCATCCCGACCGAAGAATTCGACCCACTTCCCTTCCCCGAAGCTGGGTACCTGATCTGGAAGAAGTCCGATCGCCTCATTGGCGCGCAGGGCCCGCAACAGACGGCGCACGCCGGTGAGATTGGTCGGCGCGAGCTGGATATTCTCCCGCGCCCTGCCCGCATCCATCACCGGGCGCAGCCATTGCAGCTTGGGCGGCCGATAGAGCACGGTGAGCGGCGCCTCGCGTGCGACCCAGAACGACAGCAATTCGAAGCAGCCGATATGCGGCGTAAGAAACACCACGCCATGCCCCAGGCTTCGCGCGCTCGATTCGATCTCGGCACCTCGAACGTCCCGAATGAGTGCGAGCACCTGTTCGCGCGGCCGGTACCAAATGAACGGTATTTCGAGAACGGCTTTTCCCGCCTCGGCGATCGCGGCCTTCAAGACAGCCCGGTCGGTATAGCCGGCATAAGACAAGTTGGTTCGAACACGATGGCGATAACGCGCAGACACCGCGTAGGCGATCCATCCAAGCGTCGATCCGAGCGCATGCAAAACCCGCAATGGCAAGCGTGCGAGCAACCGGAACAGCAAAGACATCAAACCAGACAGGACGAGGAACGGCAAGCCGTGCGCCCCTGCCAACGGGATTTGGGCAGGCAAGTGGATTTCTGCTACGCTAACGTGTTTATTTTGGCAACCCTAAGGCGGCATTCCGTATTCGACGCCTTCAATCACTTTCACAGGATAGCAGCGTTGCAATGAGCGAATTTTTCTTCACTTCAGAATCCGTGTCCGAGGGACATCCCGACAAGGTAGCCGACCAGATTTCCGACGCGGTGCTGGACGCGATTCTAGCCCAGGACAAGACAAGCCGAGTGGCCGCGGAAACGCTGTGTACCACGGGCTTGGTCGTGATGGCAGGCGAGATCACGACCCGCGCGATCGTCGATTTCCAGACCATTGCCCGCAACACCATCAAGCGCATCGGCTACGACAACACCGAGTACGGCATCGACTACAAAGGCTGCGGGGTGTTGGTTTGCTACGACAAGCAATCGCCCGATATCGCGCAAGGCGTCAACGAGGGATCCGGTCTTGACCCGGAGCAAGGTGCGGGCGATCAGGGCCTGATGTTCGGCTATGCATGCCGTGAGACACCCGAACTCATGCCACTGCCGATTCATCTCGCGCATCGATTGGTCGAGCGCCAGGCGCAGATGCGCCGCGATGGGCGGTTGCCTTGGCTCAGGCCCGATGCCAAGTCGCAAGTCACTATCCGCTATGTCAACGATAAGCCCGATTCGATCGACACCGTGGTCTTGTCGACCCAACATTCCCCCGATATCTCCCATGACAAGCTGCGCGAAGCGGTGATCGAGGAAATCCTCAAGCCCGTGCTGCCGAAGAACATGATCAAAGGTGAGATCAAGTATTTGGTCAATCCGACCGGCCGCTTCGTGGTGGGCGGACCACAAGGGGATTGCGGCCTCACCGGGCGCAAGATCATTGTCGATTCGTACGGCGGTTCGGCGCCGCACGGTGGCGGCGCGTTCTCGGGGAAGGATCCCTCGAAGGTGGATCGGTCAGCCGCGTACGCGGCTCGTTACGTTGCCAAGAACGTCGTTGCGGCCGGCTTGGCCGATCGATGCACGATCCAGGTGTCCTACGCAATCGGTGTCGCACGCCCGACCTCGGTGATGGTAACCACTTACGGCACCGGCAAGATCTCCGACGAGAAGATCGCAGCGTTGATCCAGAAGCATTTCGATCTGCGCCCGAAAGGCATCGTCATGATGCTGGACCTGTTGCGCCCGATCTACGAGAAGACCGCCTCCTATGGCCACTTCGGCCGCGAGGAACCGGAGTTCACGTGGGAGAAGGTCGACAAGGCAGCTGCACTGCGGGCCGATGCAGGCCTGAAGTAGCCGCACCAGCTGCTTGCCCATCGAAAGCCGTCCGATTCATCGGACGGCTTTTTTGTTTGGCGGACACCGATGTGTTGCGCCAACCACGATCGGTCCGCGATAGAATCGCCCCTCTTCGCCTCGAGGAGCGTTGCAACGGGAATCCTCTTCCCGCCAGGCTCGAGGCACCCGGAATGGGTCCTGTCGAACGGCGCTCGTTGAACCGTGATGTTGTTGCACGGTAGACGAGCGGGATTGCCTGCAGGCTTCTGTGGGCGCCCGGCCGCTCCGTATCGATATCCAAAGGCAAGGAGTAACCGATGAACGCTGCCGTTTTGAAACCCACCAATATCTCGAGTGGGGATTACAAAGTCGCCGACCTCAAGCTGGCCGATTTTGGCCGCAAGGAAATCGCGATTGCCGAGACCGAAATGCCCGGCTTGATGGCGATCCGGCATGAGCATGCCAAGGCCAAGCCGTTGCGCGGTGCACGCATCACCGGATCGCTCCACATGACGATCCAGACCGCGGTGCTGATCGAGACCCTCACCGCGCTCGGCGCGGACGTGCGTTGGGCCTCGTGCAATATCTATTCGACCCAGGATCACGCCGCCGCAGCCATCGCGGCGGGCGGCACACCGGTATTTGCCTACAAGGGCGAGACCTTGGAGGAATACTGGGAGTACAGCCACCGCATTTTCGAATGGCCCGATGGCGGCTTCTCGAACATGATCCTGGACGACGGCGGGGATGCGACGATGCTCCTCCACATCGGCACGCGCGCCGAGAAAGATCCCTCCGTGATCGCCAAGCCCGCGAGCGAGGAAGAAACATTCCTCTTCGCATCGATCAAAAAACGGCTTGCGTCGAGCCCCGGCTGGTATTCGAAGCGGCTCGCGCAAATCAAAGGGGTGACCGAAGAAACGACGACGGGTGTCAAGCGCCTCTACCAGATGGCGAAGGAAGGCAAGCTCGCGTTCCCGGCGATCAATGTCAATGACTCCGTAACGAAGTCGAAATTCGACAATCTCTATGGGTGTCGCGAATCACTCGTCGATGGCATCAAGCGCGCGACTGATGTGATGATCGCGGGCAAGATCGCGGTCGTAGCGGGTTATGGCGACGTGGGGAAAGGTTCGGCGCAGGCGCTGCGGGCACTCTCGGCGCAGGTATGGGTAACCGAGATCGATCCGATCTGCGCGCTGCAGGCCGCCATGGAAGGCTACCGGGTCGTCACGATGGACTATGCTGCGGACAAAGCCGACATCTTCGTTACCGCCACTGGAAACTTTCATGTGATCACCTATGAGCACATGAAGAAGATGAAGAATCAGGCGATCGTCTGCAACATCGGGCATTTCGACAATGAGATCGATGTGGCGAGCCTGAAGAATCACCAATGGGACAACATCAAGCCGCAGGTCGATCACATTATTTTCCCCGATGGCAAGCGAATCATCCTGCTTGCCGAAGGGCGCCTGGTGAATCTCGGGTGTGGTACCGGCCATCCGAGTTACGTGATGAGCTCGTCGTTTGCGAATCAAACGCTTGCTCAGATCGAGCTCTTTTGCAACACGGCCAAGTACCCAATCGGCGTCTACACGCTGCCGAAGCATCTGGATGAAAAGGTAGCCCGGCTACAACTCTCGAAGCTTGCAGCAACGCTGACCGAATTGACAACGCAGCAAGCGGAGTACCTCAGCCTTAGCAAGTCGGGTCCCTACAAGCCGGACCACTACCGGTACTGACGCAACAGGGCGCGTCGACGAAAAAGCGCCGACAGGATTCGCCCTGGATCGGTATGAAAGCGCAACGCCGGTCGGCCCATCGGGCTGCCCGGCGTTTTGATGTTGACGACTCAATACGGTCGATTCGCCATGGAATCGCAGCGCAAGCATTCACGTTCGTTCAGCTTCGAATTTTTTCCGCCCAAGACGTCCGATGGCGCGCAGAAACTGCAGGCCACCTGGAAACAGCTTGCGCAACTCAAGCCGCGGTTCTTCTCGGTGACCTATGGCGCCGGAGGGTCGACGCGCGACCCGACATTGGGCACCGTGCTCGAGATCAAACAGGCAGGCCACGCCGCTGCCCCACATTTGTCGTGCATCGGATCGAGCAGGGCCGAGATTCTGGCCATTCTCGCGAACTATAAGCAGCACGGCGTGCGTCATCTGGTCGCACTGCGCGGCGACCTGCCGTCGGGCTCAGTCGGTCTCGGGGATCTGCGGTATGCCAACGAGCTGGTGGAACTGATTCGCCGCGAGACGGGCGACTGGTTCGACATCGAGGTTGCGTGTTATCCGGAAGTCCATCCGCAGGCGAAGAGCCCGATGGCGGACATCGAGAACTTCCAACGAAAAGTGGACGCCGGCGCGACGGCCGCGATTACACAGTATTTCTATAATGCCGAGGCCTATTTTCGCTTCATCGACGAATGCGAGCGACTCGGCATCGATATTCCTATCGTTCCGGGCATCATGCCGATCGGCAATTTCTCGCAGCTCGCGCGGTTCTCCGATGCATGCGGTGCCGAGATCCCGCGCTGGCTCAGGCTCCGGCTGCAAAGCTATGGCGATGATGTCGCGTCGATTCGCGGCTACGGGCTCGATATCGTCACCGACCTTTGCGATCGCCTGCTGCGGGAAGGTGCGCCGGGACTGCATTTCTATACGATGAACCAGGCCGCCCTCACCTCCACGATCTGGCAGCGGCTCGGACTTTGAGACTCGCCCGATTTGAACGCCGGTCCGACGCTGAGACGCGGCTCGGCCGTTCGGACTAGTCGATCGGCCGATATCAGGACTGAGTGCGCTCGTATAGCATCGAGCGACACCTTCCCGAAGTCTGCCGAGGACCGCCATGACCGCCTCTTCTTTGCAATTCGCCTCGGAACCAAACCCGGCACCGGTCCGGGTGTTACCATCGGACCGTCCTGTCGGTTATGGGAAAGCGGCCGTGAAAGTCCTGATTGTCGACGATCATCCGTTGATTCTGGAAGCGCTGCGCCACACGCTCGCCCCCTTGGATCAAGTCGTAGAACTGCACGATGCGAAGAGCGCCGCTGACGCGCGAAAGCTCGTCGCCGCACATGAAGATGCAGACTTGATGCTGCTCGATCTTGGGCTTCCCGAGGTACCGGGCTTCGATCTCCTCGCCGAATTTCGCGAGCAATATCCGACGATTCCGGTGGTCGTGCTGTCCGGTTCCGATCGACGTGAAGATGTCATGCGGGCGATCGATCTGGGCGCAATGGGCTACATCCCCAAGACATCGTCGAGCAAAGTCATGCTATCCGCGTTGCGGCTCGTGTTGGCCGGTGGGGTCTATCTGCCGCCCATCGCACTCATGCCGGATTCCCCGACCCCTCCTCGCGCCGTCTCGCCAACGCCCGACAAGGCGGTATCGCCCCGCGATCTCGGGCTGACGGACCGCCAGTGCCAGGTGCTGGCGTTGTTGCTGCAAGGCAAGCCAAACAAGATCATCTGCCGTGAACTCGATCTTGCCGAAGGCACGGTCAAGATCCACGTTGCCGCCATCCTGCGCGCACTCAATGTCAACACGCGGACCCAGGCGGTCGTCGAAGCCAGTCGGCTAGGTCTGCACATCGACGCGCTACTGAAAACCGCCGCCAAGCAGTAGGGGGAGCACGCGCACCGTCGCGGCGGGGAGCACGTGCGTACGCAGCGCGGCGGACCAGCTCCAGTGAACACCACCCTTCCGGACACAGGTTCGGCCAGGTCTTTGCATCGATCCGGCGGATCGGAACCCGATGGCCGCGTCTTTGCCGAGCAGGTTCGCCTCCTTTACCGCGAGCTGCCGGTTGCAACCTCTGGCACGACACTCGCAGCCGTCGTGATCGCGGCCGCGATGTGGGGGCGTGTTCCCGCCGTTTGGCTTGGCGGCTGGCTTGCCGTCGTCCTCGCCAATCTCTGGTGGCGGGTCATGGTTCTGCTGCGCTTTCGCGCGCAAGCCGGGCGTCTCGTCGAGTTCGATTACTGGGCGCGGATGTGGTTACTCGGCGCGACGATATCCGGCGCGCTCTTCGGGGTGGCGGGGGTTTTATTCTTCGACGCGCAGTCGCTTTTCCATCAGGTGCTCTTGATGGGCATCCTCTTTGCCATGGCCAGCGGGACGGTGCCGACGCTCGCGACCTACCAGCCGTCCCTCTATCTGTTTCTCATTCCGGCGATCGTACCGCTTGCCGTGCGCTTGACGATCGAGGGCGGACCGCACACGCTGATCGGCATCGTACTCATCGTTGTCGTCGCCATGATGATCATGCTCGGTCGCTACTACAGCCGTGCGCTCGGGCGATCCCTTGCGATCCGATTCGCCAACCTCGACCTGATCGATGCGTTGTCCGCAGAGAAGCGCGCGGCGGAGGAGGCCCGCAGCGAAGCCGAGATCGCAAATCGCTCGAAGACGCAGTTTTTCGCCGCTGCAAGCCACGACCTCCGCCAGCCGCTGCACGCAATGGGGCTTTTCGCCTCCGCGCTGGTCGAGAAGGTGCGTGACCCGGAAGTCATCAATGTCGTCCACAGCATCAATGCATCGGTCGAGGCGCTCGAGGCGCTGTTCAACGAGCTGCTCGACATATCGAAGATCGATGCCGGTGTCGTTCAACCGAACCCCTCGCATTTCGCCGTGCAGGCACTCTTTGATCGAATCAAGACCGACCTGGAACCGGAAGCCCAAGAAAAGAACCTGCGGCTGCGATTCGTGCCCACCGGCCGTGCGATCCTGAGCGATCCAATCCTGGTGGAGCGGATCATTCGCAATCTCGTGAGCAATGCGATCCGCTATACGAGGCGCGGCGGAATCGTCGTGGGATGTCGCGCCCGCATGGGGCGCCTGTGGATCGAGGTTTGGGATTCCGGCGTGGGGATATCGTCCGCGGAACAGGAGAAAGTCTTCGAAGAGTTCTATCAGATCGGCAATTCGGAACGGGATCGGCGCAAAGGATTGGGTCTAGGCTTATCGATCGTGAAGCGCCTGGCGCATCTACTCGATTCGGAGTTGCGTCTCGATTCACGAACGGATCGTGGATCGGTTTTCCGCGTGAGCTTTCTGCCCGGAACGGCGCCCGCGCTGTCGACTGGCGCTGTCGCAACGACCATTGCTCCAGCGGGTCTCGACGGCGCATTGATCGCGGTGATCGACGACGAGGCGAGTGTTCTTGAAGGCATGCGTGTCCTCCTTTCGGGTTGGGGGGCTCGCGTTATCGGCGCCGGAAGCCTGAATGAAGCCAAAGCAATACTGGATACCGACAGCGATGCGCCCCACCTGATCGTCGCCGACTACCGCCTGAGAGAAGGTGAGAACGGCTTGGATGCAATAACTGCTTTGCGTGAACATTTCGGCATGAGCATTCCCGGGATTCTTGTAACGGGGAACACTTCGCCGGACTTAAGCGCCCATGCGAAGCGCGACGGCGTACATATTCTGTCGAAACCGGTCATGCCCGGGAAATTGCGGACCTTGATCAACTTCAAGCTGAAGGAAGGACGCAAGGCATGAGCAGCTTTCCCAAGCGGACCACGCGCTGAAGATTCGCACCGCTGCCCGCGCGACCGGCGGCGCGCGATCTGTGCGGATCGCTCACCCGGTTTCCACAAAAAAATTGGGGATTGCGTCGCAACGCCTGGGGAGAGCGGTGCGATAGTGCAATCCCCAGGGAACTAGCCAGCTTGGTGCTGGCTGAGGAGACAGTTCAACGCTTGGGTTATGGCGAAACGAGCGATTTGATGGCGCCCCCTAGCGCCCGCTCAACTGCGCCGAAAGCCATTCACTGAGTCGCGGTACTGCACGCCCGAGCGCACTTCCCGGTGCGCATTCACGGGTGCTGGCAAGATCAACAGCGCGACAGATCGCTGCGCCGTTTGCGACCCCGTGAGCGGCCGCGTGGTGCAGCGTCGCCGGCGGGGTGCTCTCGGCGCCCGCACCATCCCGCCACGTCGCCGTGGCGCCCGAGGCAGCAAGCAGTCCTGCGATACCGAGCAGGCCGACGGCCGTGCCTGCGCACAGAATCCGCTTGGCAAGGCGGTTGCGGAAATACATTCGTTCGAGTGGTCGTACCATCACCGTTCCTGAGCGAGAAATTCGATGACGTGAGCGTAGCCGAGCGTTGATGTCTCGCCCATCCATCGTCGGGCTTAGGCTGCCCATTCAAACGATCGATGCGCCGCGCGCATGCTTGGCCAATCCGGAAGCTGCGGGTTGCACGCTGAGGGGGGACGGCATTGACCGACAAGCCTCTGCGTCCGAGCGCGCAGACTCCCAGCGTTCCGCGACGGACGGGCCATGCCGTCATCCATCATCAATGCGATTTGTCGGCGACTCGATTGCGGGTCCGCGCATGGGATTCGATTCTCGGAATTTGCCCGAGCATGGGATCGACGCACGCAATCCTGCCGAAACACTCCAACAGATCTGTTGCCATATGATCGAACGCCGTATGTCAGCGACGTTGTGAATCTCTGGCAATCCGGGTATCCTATTCTGAAGCTAATGCTTACTTGCATACTTCTTAGCGATTGGCCATGTCCTCAGGCCGCGATTTCGTCGATTATGCAGTCGAGTTGCTAGGGCCTTTCGGCACCGTGGCGGCGCGCCGCATGTTTGGCGGACATGGAATCTATCTCGACGATCTGATGTTCGCGATCGTGCATGACGACATGCTCTGGTTCAAAACAGACGAGATGAATCGCGCCGAGTTTGAAGCAGCCGGCAGCGAGCCCTTCACCTATTCGCGCAACGGCAAGACGGCCACATTCAGCTTTTATCGTGTGCCGGTTGATGCACTCGAATCGCCGGCATCGACGCTTCCTTGGGCGCGAAGCGCTTACGCAGCGGCCTTGCGTGCGCGCGGAAAGCGGCACGATCATTCGAATGAACTCGCGTTGGCTCCCTTTGTGAATTCGCGTTCGGGTCGGCCAAGCACGCGCGTTGCACGCGCAGCGCGAAGCATTACGACCAAGAAGCCAAAGATCGGTGCGAAGCCAGCCGCGACGCGGCGCGTGACGGGTACGCGTAATCGGACGCGTTGATCAGTTCATCGTCGTGCCGGCCGACTGATCGCCAAGAAATATAAAATAACGAGCACCGCGGCAAGCCCAAGGCTCGCAATCGCTGCTATCCAGAATCCCGCCGCACCCATTGGCTCAGCCAGTCCGATCGATGCGAGGTTGTCGCGGCCCAATGCCGTCAATCCCAGCCAATATCCCCCGCCGAGTCCGACGCCCCAGAGCGCGACGGTGTACGCAATCATCGGCACGACGGTACGTTTGTAGCCGCGCAGAACATTGAGTGCGACGGTCTGCACGGAATCGACAAGGTGATAGATCGCCACCAGCAAGAGTAGCTGCGCCGCGAGCACGCGAACGCCGTCGTCGATGGAATAGAGGCCGGCGATCGTCGAGCGCCCGAACCATACGATCGCCGATAACACACCGGCCATGAGGGATGCGCCGATCAATCCGATCTGCCCTGCCAGCCGTGCGCGCCTTGCATCGCCCGCGCCGAGGGCCTGACCGACGAGAACACCGACTGCGCTGCCAAGGGCCAGCGGCAACATGAATATCAGGGCCGCGAAGTTGGCGGCAATCTGATGGGCCGCGGAAGCCTGTGTGCCGAGGCGAGCGATGAAGAGCGTCATGAACGTGAATGCGGTCACGTCGACGAGGAATGTGAATCCGATCGGGATGCCGATACCCAGTACGTGCCGAATGCGGTTCCAGCTTGGCCACGACCAATGCTGGAAGATCCCGTATGGACGATAGTCGGCCTGCGAATAGCAGATTACCCAGGCCGCGATGCAAGTGATCCACGATGCGATGGTCGTGGCGAGTGCGCAGCCGACGGCACCCAGCTCCGGGACGCCCAACAACCCGTACATGAAGACCCACGTCAACGGTACCTTGATCGCAAGGCCCAAGAGATTGAGGAGCATGACGATTCGCGGTCGCGAGATCGCGGTCGCGAACCCATGGAACACGCGAAACAGAAGACTCGCCGGCACGCTCCACGCGATGACAGACAAGTATCTTCGCGCCAGCGCCTCCACTTCGGGTTCGGCCTGCGTGATCATGAAGAACGGATCCGGGTAGTTGAGCACCGCGATCGGGATCGCCGCGAGCAGGATACCCAGCCAAAATGTTTGCCGCACTTCTTCGCCGATCTCGGCGTGCCGCTTCGCGCCGAACAGGTGCGACACGATCGGTCCGATCGCGATCAGCACGCCCATCAACGTGATGAAGACACTGATATAGATACTCGCGCCGATCCCCACGGCAGCGAGATCGGTCCGGCCGTAGCGGCCCGCCATGACTGTATCGACGACGGAGTAAAGCATCATCGCAACCTGCGCCACGAGCACCGGCCAGCCTAGGCGAACGATGTCACGAAGAATGCTTCGGTGGATCGCGTACCGCATGGGTCATCGATGGCAGCGCGTGCCGATCACGGCTCGCCTCGCAACGCCTGTTCGATCTTCGTGCGGCTGAGATGGGGCGCGAACAGCTCGACGAATGCATACGCGAAGCCGCGCAAGTCGCGACCACGGCGCAACGCCACGCGCGTTGTGTTCACTCGGAACAGATGGCTCGCGTCAAGGCGCCTTAGCGTCAAGTCCCGCTCCGCATTGAACGCGACCGATGCGATGATGCCGATTCCAAGACCGAGCTCGACGTAAGTCTTGATCACGTCTGCATCGATCGCCGTGAGGACGATATCCGGCACGAGCCCATGTACGGTGAACGCCTCATCGATATGCGAGCGGCCGGAGAACGCCGGGTTGTAGGTGATGATCGGATACTGCGCGAGCGCCTCCAAGGTCACCCTCTGCATCGCCTCGAGCGGATGTTGAGGCGGCACGACGACACAATGACTCCAGGTGTACGCGGGCAACGCCAGGAGACCCGGATAGTGATCGAGCGATTCGGTGGCGATCGCAACATCTGCATCGCCACCGAGCACCATCTGCGCAAGCTGCGGCGGATTGCCTTGATGCATGACCAGCCGCACCTTCGGAAAGCGCGCCTTGAATTCCGTCACCACGCGAGGCAGCGCATAGCGCGCCTGGGTGTGGGTGGTGGCAAGGGTCAGGGTGCCGACATCGGCAGCCGCGAACTCGCGCCCCACATTGCGCAGATTCTCGGCATCCTCGAGAACGCGATTGGCAATGGCGAGAACCGCTTTCCCGGGCTCGGTCAGCCCAACGAGCCTCTTCCCGTGTCGTTCGAAGATGATGACGCCGAGCTCGTCCTCGAGTTCTTTGATCTGTTTGGATACACCGGGCTGCGAGGTGAACAGCGCCTCCGCTGCGACCGTCAGATTGAAGTTGTGCCGGACGGCTTCACGCAGGGCACGCAGCTGCTGAAAATTCATGTAATCGGAAGAGGCGCGGATTCAGAACCGGTATTACAACATACGGCGTCAATACGCTACGACGCGCTACGACGGTCCGTTACGCGGCCACTGCTTTGCTAAAAATGCCGAGGTCCACATTACCGCCTGTCATCACGGTACCGGCAATCTTCCCGGCAAGACGGTCACGTTCTTTCATGATCGCAGCGAATCCGGCGGCGCCGGCGCCTTCCGCCAGATTGTGGGTGTCGGTGTAGAGGATGCGCATCGCGTTCGCAATCTCGGCATCGGTCACCTGCACGATGCGACTGACATGATTGATGATCATCTCGAGCGCATCCGGTTCCGTCGCGCGACACGCCAGACCGTCGGCGATTACCGTCGACACCGGATGTTCAAGAGGGCGTTTCGCGGCGAACGAGAGCGCGTACGCCGGCGCCTGGTCCGAGACAACGCCCACGATCTCAACGCGATGCTGCAAGGCGGCGCGTGCGGCGATCATCCCGCATATTCCGGAGCCCAGCCCGATCGGTACGTAGACAATCTCGAGGTTCGGCACGGCACGCAAGAATTCGACGCTGTAGGTCGCCACGCCCAACAAAAGATTGCGATGAAACCCGGGAACCGCATGCAAGGAACGCTCCATTGCAAGTGTCGAGGCCAGTTCCCGTGCATCTTGAAAGTCGGTGCCATGCTCGATCAGGGTGACGCCCAGGGCGCGCATCGCGGTGTTCTTTTCCTGGCTATTGCCATGGGGAACAATAATGGTCGCGGGTAATCCGTGGCGACGCGCCGCGAGTCCGACCGATTGCCCGTGATTGCCGCGGGTCGCCGTGATCACGCCGGTACAACCCGGGTCGATATCGCGCAGTTTGGCAAAATAGGTCAGGCCACCACGAACTTTGAACGCGCCGGTCGGCGTGTGATTCTCATGCTTGATCCACACGGTTGCCCCGGTGCGCTCGCCAAGGAGCGGCCAAGCGTACTGCAGCGTCGGCGGCACGACCGCGTGGACAATCTGCGCCGCTGCGTCGAGCTCTTCAATCGTCGGAAGACCCATTGCCATAGCTATCCTTCCTAGAGAACGCCGCGCGTCTTCAGCTCATCCTTCAGGTACGCGTAGAAGATCGGTGCGGCGACTATACCCGCGACGCCGAACATGGCCTCCATGATCAGCATAGCCACCAACAGTTCCCAGGCCCTCGCATGGATCTGCGAACCGACGATCCTTGCATTCACGAAGTATTCGAGCTTGTGGATGATGATGAGAAAGGCCAGGCATGCCGCGGCAGCCGGCAACGATACCGACAGTCCCACGAGCACGATCACGGAATTCGAGATCAGATTGCCGACCACCGGGAGGAGTCCGGCCAAGAACGTGATCACGATCATCGTCTTCATCAGCGGCAAATGAAGGCCGAACATTGGCAACACCGCGACGAGAAAGACACCCGTCAGAACGGTGTTCAAGGCAGAGATCCGCACCTGCGCGAAGACGATCCGACGAAACGCTTCACCGAGACGAACCACGCGCTCCTGTAGCGCACGCGACAGGGGCCCGAGTTCGGCGACGGGTCGGGCGTCGTGCAGCGCCACCATCGCCCCGATCACCATTCCGATCAGCACGTGTACAGCCCCCAACCCGGCTTCCTTGCCTGCGGACTGCAACTCGCGTGCGTGATCCTTCAGCCATTGAACGGCCATCGACTTGAGCGCTTCGACGCCTTCGGGAAGCCGCTCGACAATCCAACTCGGGAGACCGGTTCTCGCTCCATCGAGGATCTCGGCGAGCTTGTTGAGAAGCGCTGTCAGGCTTCCCGCATCACTGCGAAAGAACACCCCGATGCCGACACCACCGGCGACAAGCACCACGATAATGAGCGAGGCGAGCACGCCGACCGCGGCGACCTTGCCCCGTTCACGGCTGATGCGAAGGAAGCCGAGTCGCGGTGCCAGCACATGGACGATCTCGTAGACGAGCAATCCGGCCAGCAATGCAGGCAACAGATTCAATCGCAGGACCGCGAACAAGCCGATGCCGACGCCTATCCAGGCCGCAATGTCACAACGATGCTGAAGAGTGTTTCTATCCATTGGTTTGAGGGAGCAATTGATTAACCCGGATACGACCAGGATTGCAACGATACGGGAGAGGCTTGATTCGGTCAGTCATCGCGCCGCCCGCCGATTCAATCGCTTATGGTCACGCACGCGATCGGACAATCAGGGTCACGCCGGCAATGAACGGCAGGATCGCAATAGCGGAATACGCGATCTGATAGCTCGATGTCGTCGTTGCAATGGCATCAAACACGACCGGACCGAGCATACCGCCAAGAAATCCGATGAACTGGCCGCCACCCGTCGCTTTGCTTACGTCCTCGAAACGAACGGTGCGCGCGACTTCGGCGAAGAACAACCCGTTCCAGCTCACGCCGGTCACACCGAACAAGATGCTGACGAGGAAAATCCATTCGAGCGACCAGGACGCATTCCAGCTTCCGATCAATGCCGCAAGGGCCGCCATGACCAGGCCGAGCCAGCCTAGCAGCGCCATCGGACTGCGCATCCGATCGCCTAGAACACCCCAGAGCAACCGACCGGGGATGCCCGTCAGTTGCGCCGCCGAGAACACCAAGCCGGCGGTGACGAGCGGGAAGCCAAGCCGCGTATGCAACAGGGAAACCATGAAGGTCAGCACCACCCATTGGACCGCCACATAGGCGAAACACGCGAGCGAAAGCATCTTCAGGCGCGGATGCCCCCAGGTCATGCCGAGCGCTTCCTTCATCTGCCGGATCGTGTTGGCGATGCCGATACGCACCGTCCGATCGCGATGTTGGTCGTACTCGTTACGCAACGGCTGCAAGGCGAACAGGCAGACGATATAGATGGAGGCGGCGATCAGAAGCGATTCACGCCAGCCGATCGAGAGCGCGAGCAGCGGAATCAAGGCACCGGCAATCCCACCACCGATCGGCACGCCGGTCTGTTTGATCGAGAGCACCAAGGACAGCACCGAGCGAGGCGTACGCGCCACCAGGATGTGGGAGCTCACCGGACCGGTGAAACCGTTTCCTGAACCGATCAACATCGCGGCGACGAACAGCAGGGGCCACCATCCGATCGCCCCGCAAGCAAGCCCGAGTGCCGGCGCAAGGAGTGCCATCTGCACGGTTCGCAACGGCCCAAAGCGGGCAATGACACCGCTGCATCCAAGCCCGACGAGGCTCGCCGCGCCATACGCGAACATCACGAAAATGCTCACGCGCTCGGGCGGCAGACCGAGCGCAGGTGCCGCGATCGGCGCGTAGACCGATGCTGAATGCAAGCCGAACGCGGTCATGCTCTGCAGCAACACCGTTACCGACAAGGGCCCCGCCACCACCGCGACACCCGTTCGCCCAGGTGCCGCCGAGGACGACTTGTCGGAATCAACCATCGCGCGGCGAGAAATCTGCGCGGTCTGCCGCGAAGACTTCTGTGAACTGACGCAATGGATTAGTCGATCGATGCGGTGCCGCAAGAAGGCGCTTCGCAATCATTAGTTACTGCTCTCAGATGAATTACAACGCCCAATGTCCTTCGTGAGGAAGCTGCGCCGTCTGCAGCGCAGATGCCCGGCTATTTGGCGAAAAATGATTCAAAGGCCGCGATCGCTCGATCGATTCCTTTCGCATCGACATCGAGATGCGTCACCAGCCGCATGCGGGCCGACGGCAGCGTTCGAATACCGTGCCTGGTCAAATGCGCCCCAAGGGCCGCCGCCCGCTCCGCTTGTACACGCACGAACAGCATGTTGGTCTCTCCGCCCTCCACGGCGAGGCCATCGATATTCGCCAGTCCTCGCGCCAGCCGATCGGCATTGGCATGATCATCGGCAAGCCTTGTCACGTTGTGGTCGAGCGCATAGATACATGCCGCCGCGATGATGCCGGTCTGGCGCATCGCCCCGCCCAGCATTTTGCGCGCGCGGTGCGCAGCCTTGATGAAATCCTTGGAGCCCGCCAGGATGGTTCCCGCGGGCGCGCCGAGGCCCTTCGACAAACACACCGAAACCGAATCGAACCCGCGGCATACTTTCTTCGCTTCGATTCCCAGCTTCACCGACGCATTGAACAGCCGCGCACCATCAAGGTGTGTCGCCAAGCCGCGCCGCTTTGCGAGATCGAGCGCTGATTCGAGATATGCGCGGCTTACGACCCGACCGCCGATCGTGTTCTCAAGCGCGAGCAGGCGCGTGCGCGCGAAGTGCGCATCATCGGGCTTGATCGCCGCTTCGATATCGGCAAGTGCGATGGAACCATCGGGCTGATTCGTGATGGGTTGCGGTTGAATGCTGCCAAGCACCGCGCCGCCCCCGGCCTCATATCGATACGTATGCGCCTCCTGCCCGACGAGATACTCGTCGCCCCGACCACAGTGGCTCATCAATGCGGCGAGATTCGATTGGGTACCGGTTGGCATCAACAGGGCCGCTTCGAATCCGAGCATTTCCGCGGCCTGAACCTGCAATCGGTTGACGGTGGGATCATCGCCGAAGACATCATCACCAAGCGGCGCCGCCATCATCGCCACCCGCATCGCCGCGGACGGCTGGGTCACGGTGTCGCTGCGCAAGTCCACCCATGTCGAGTTACTCATTTTCGTATTGCACCTTGGGATTCGTGGTTTGCGCGCGTTATCGGTCGATGGCGGCAAGCGCCGGTGCGATCTTGCGCCGTACCAACAGGTTGTGGACGTCCCATTCAGTGTGGGGTTCGAGCAGATCGAGCACGCGCACGTTACCACCGGCGAGCATCGCAAGCGGCACACCGTCGCGATAGAGCACGCGGTTGCCCGACAACGCCGCGAGTTTTGGTCCGGGTGAAAGAATGCCGATCAGATTGAGGGGATCGGCACCACTGAGGGTGACAAACGCGCCGTTTCGCTCGCCCCTGCGTATCTCGCGCATCGAACCGATGGCCTCGGGCAGAGCGAACTGTTCACCCGTGATGCCGGCCACGAATCGACCACCCCGGATTTCTCCGCGTGCCTCGAGCCGACGAAGCTCTCGCAGGAGCAGCCGCCACGGCGGAAGCCAATTCGCTTCGCGCTCGATCAGTCGCCAAAACACGACACCGTAGCGCCTGAGCAGGGTGCGAACGACTTGTTCGATCACCCCACTGCTCTCCTCTTGCCTGGTGGGCGCGTGCCGTCGCACGAGCGCCCAACGGCCGGCATCCTCGATCCCGAACAGCGCGGTCCGACGCCGTCGCTTTTGGCCCGATGGCTGTGCGCCGGCGGCCCGCCTGCGATCGGAAGGAACCAGCAAAGCGCGCAGCCCGACAAACCCATCCGCATTGACGAGTCCATGCGTCGCGAGCTCACCAAGCGCCTCCTCGACTTGCACCGGTAACAGACGCGTCGCGCCGACAATCTCATCAAAGAACGACGCACCGTGACGATCGAGAAACGCCGCGACCTCAGCAGCGTGCACGCCTAGGGCGCAATCCTCGCGAGCGGGTGAAAGGGTGATCCAGGTTGAAAGATTGCGTCGCGTAACCAGCGCGATCGGCGTCGTGCGTACCGGCCCCGATGTCCGTTCGGTCGTGCTGCTCGTGCCCGACAAGCGCAACCATACAATCCTGCCGGCGAAACTGAGATCATCAAGCCATGCCGGATCGTAGCCGTCGATCCGCGCGGGCAAGATCTCTGTTTCCCACGCGGCGGCGGGGGCTTCGAATCCTTCCAGTTGCGACAAGACCGCGGCAACCGCGTCAGGTCCCTCGCCGCGAGATTCGGTATCGAGTCGCTGCCATCGCAACAGAAAACGCATGAAATCGCGCGGCTCGACCGGCTCGATTTCCTGGCGCAGGCGATTGACCGTATAGCGATGGATGCGAGCAAGCAGCCGCCGGTCGCACCATTCGGGCGCACCGCTTGTGAACTGGCCGCGCATCACCGTGGCCTGGACTTCCAGCCGCGCGAGCACGCGAGCGGCGTCCGCCGCGGACAGCCCGAGCGTTGCGGCGAATGCCGATTCGGTGATCGGCCCGATGCAGCCAAGACGGTCACGCGCAATATCGATCAATGCGTCGTCGCGTTCCCATGGACGAGCATGATAGTCGTGTGGCACTGCGATGACCGGTTGCATGACCGCCGCCGGATGAATTGCGACGAGCTCGGGGAGCCGCTCGGCCGCGACGACCAAGGTCGCGTCGGGCGTCACCATGAGGACCGTCGCTCGGCCTGCCGAACATAGCGCTTCGAGGAAACGCCCCCACTCCCCTCGGGACGCGATCTCGCTTGCAGTCATGCATCCGAGCGCGAGCAATGCGTCATGCAATTCATCCGCGTCACGTGCTTCCGGGAACGCCTCTTCGCGAACGCGATCGATGGCCGCCGTGTCGAGTTTGCCAAGATCGGCCGCGGTTTGGGGATCGAGCCAGCGGCGCGCCATGACGGCTTGGGTGCGCCGCTCCTCCAGTGGCGCATCGTCCAGAAACGCATACGGACGTGCCGAGAGAATCTCCAACGCCAGCGGGGACGGCTCGGTCAGATCGCGGACCACGATTTGGATCGCGCCCGATTCCATTGCGGCCAGCACGCGCTCGAGGCCATCGACGTCCATCGCCTCATGCAGGCAATCGTGGATCGTTTGCGCGACCAGCGGATGATCAGGAATCTCGCGATCACCGACGATGTTCTCGCCACATGCAACCTGATCAGGAAACACGGTCGCCAGCAGATCCTCGGCCTGCATGCGCTGCAGTTGCGGTGCCACCTTCCTGCCGCCGCGAAAACGCGGCAGCGCGAGTGCGATCGAAGCGTTCCAGCGCCAGCGGGTCGCGAACATCGGCGCATCGAGCAACGCCTGTATCAGGAGCGGGCGCACCGAGCCCGATGACAAATATCGCGCCACTTCAGCCAGTTCGAAGCTGTGGCTGGTGGCAAGCGATAGGACGATGGCATCCTCGATCGCCGCCGCCTGCAACTCGAAATTGAATGTCCGGCAGAACCGTTTGCGCAGCGCGAGCCCCCAGGCGCGATTGATCCGACTACCGAATGGGGAGTGGATGACCAACTGCATGCCGCCCGACTCATCGAAAAATCGCTCGATGATGACCGTTCGGTCGGTCGGCAATGCGCCCAACGCAGCGTGCGCCGCGCCAAGATACTCGACGATCTGCTCGGCGGCCGCGGGTTCAAGCCCCATCGCCTCCAGATGCCGCCGCACCGAAGCGTGATCGCCATGTCCTAGCGCGCCCGCAATCGTTTCATTCAGCCGAGATACCGCGCGGGACAGTTCATCGGTTCGACCCGGTGCTTCGCCGAGCCAAAAAGGTATTCCGGGGGGCGCACCCTTGGCATCCTCCACGCGCACCGTGCCACGCTCGACCCGCAGGATGCGATACGACGTATTGCCGAGCTGGAACACATCGCCCGCGAGGCTCTCGATCGCGAAATCTTCATTGACCGTGCCGACCACTTGCGCCTGCGGCTCAAGCAGAACGGTGTAGTCGGCCATATCTGGAATCGTCCCGCCAGATGTCACCGCGGTGAGTGCCGCGCCGCGACGTGCGCGCAGCATGCCGCCGACCGCGTCGCGATGCACATGCGCGCTGCGACGCCCGAAGCGCGTATGAAAACCCTCCGCGACCATGCGAACGATCTCGGTGAACGCGGGCCGTCCGAGCTGCCGATAGGGGTAGGCACGACGCACCATTTCGAATAATGCGTCTTCGCTCCATTCCTGCTGGGATACTTCGGCGACGATCTGCTGCGCGAGAACGTCCATGCCGAGCTCAGGAACACGCAGTCGATCAAGTTCTCCTCTGCGTACCGCATCAACGAGCGCCGCGCATTCGACGAGGTCATCGCGAGAGAGCGGAAACAGGCGCCCCTTGGGAGTGCCGTCCACCGCATGGCCCGATCGACCCACGCGCTGCAAGAACGCGGCGATCGAGTGCGGGGAACCAAGCTGACAAACGAGGTCGACATCACCGATGTCGATCCCAAGCTCAAGGGATGCAGTCGCGACGAGCGCGCGCAGCTCGCCTCGTTTCAATCGCTGCTCAGCGTCGAACCGTTGCTCCCGTGCGAGGCTTCCGTGGTGCGCGGTAACGTTTTCCGCCCCGATGCGTTCGGACAGATGGCGCGCGGCACGTTCGGCCAATCGGCGCGTGTTCACGAAGATCAGGGTCGTGCGATGCGCCTGCGTCAGCGCGGCAAGCCGGTCGTACAGATGACGCCACGTATCGCTCGACATGACCGCTTCGAGCGGCGCAGGCGGCAGCTCGATGGCGATGTCGCGTTCTCGATCATGACCCGCATCGACAATCGTGCAGGCGGGTGTTGCGTGTGGATCGCCCCCGAGGAGATAACGTGCGACCGCTTCGATCGGCTTTTGCGTCGCCGAAAGGCCGATCCGGGCGAGTTTTCGCTCCGCCAACCCAGCGAGCCGCTCCAACGATAAGGCAAGATGCATGCCCCGCTTGTTCGGCGCCAGAGCGTGAATCTCGTCGACGATCACAGTGCGCGTCGTGGACAACATCGCACGGCCGGACTTGCTCGTGAGGAGGATGTAGAGCGACTCCGGTGTGGTGACGACAATATGCGGCGCGAATTTGCGCATGCTCGCGCGCTCGCGCTGCGAGGTGTCGCCGGTACGCACCCATGTGCGGATTGCGACGTCGGGGTATTCCGCCCGCGCGAGGGCTTCGCGAATACCGGCAAGCGGCGCCGCGAGGTTGCGCTGGATATCGTTGGAGAGCGCTTTGAGGGGCGAGACATACACGATGCGGGTTTCGTCCGGTAGTCCGCGCTCAACCCCCTCACGCACGAGCGCATCGATTGCCGCAAGGAAAGCGGCCAACGTCTTTCCGGAGCCGGTGGGTGCGGCGACGAGCACATGGCGCCCAGCGTGGATCGCAGGCCAAGCTTGCGCCTGCGCGGGGGTGGGCGAACTGAACGCACCCTCGAACCAGGCACGGACGGCGGGGTGAAATCCGGCGAGCGCATCGGCTTGACCGAATTCCGTTTGCGGTTGCATCGAAGTCTCCGCGGTAATCAGATGCAATGGTAGCGCGGTTCCGCTATTGCGCAGGGTGCTAAGCTTCTGCGCGTCATTCGCGTGAACTGCGCCAGGAGCTGTTATGCCGATACGAATTACCGGCCTCGATCATCTCGTCCTCAGAGTGAGAGACCTCGAGAGGATGATCGCGTTCTACTGCGACGTACTCGGCGCGGAGGTTCTGTGGCGCCGGCCGAATCTGGGCCTGGTTCATCTGCGCGTCGGGTCCGACCTGCTCGATCTCGTGCCCGTCGATGGAACACTGGGCAAGAAGGGGGGTGCAGCGCCCGGCGCGGAAGGACGCAACCTCGATCACTTCTGCTTTCGGGTCGAACCGTTCGATCGGGACGCAATCGTCTTGCACCTGGAAGCGCACAAGGTCGCGGTCGGTGAGATTCGTCCACGATTCGGATCGGAGGGCACCGGCGTCTCGATTTATCTCGCCGATCCCGAAGGCAACATGGTGGAATTGAAGGGCCCCTCCGACGGCAAGGTGCCCGCTGCATCGACGAACTGATCCAACCACCGAGTTCATCCCAATATCATCATGCGTGTCGCTATTCTCGACGACTATCAAAGCGCCATTGCGACGCTTGCCTGCTACCAGAAGCTCGCGAGCCACGAAGTGCGCATCTTCAACGATACGGTGAAGGACTGGAGTGCTCTTGCCGATCGGATCGGCAACGCCGAAGCGCTGGTGCTGACGCGCGAACGCACGCAGGTAGGCGAGCCGCTGCTCGCCAAACTCGCCAACCTTCGCATGATCAGCCAGACCGGCAAGAACGCGCCTCACATCGATCTTGAGGCGTGCACGCGGCGCGGCATCGTCGTGAGTGGCGGCGGCGGCCTCGGCCATGCCACGGCGGAGCTCACATGGGGATTGATCTTCGCCTCGCTTCGAAACATTCCAAAAGAAGTTGCCGGCTTGAAGGCCGGGCGTTGGCAATCGACGATCGGTGTGGGCGTACATGGCAACACGTTGGGGATCTTCGGCTTTGGCCGCCTGGGAAGCCAGGTCGCGCGCGTCGGCAAGGCATTCGGGATGCGGGTGATGGTATGGGGTCGCGACGGATCACAGGCGCGCGCCCGGGAGGAAGGCTTCGAGATCGCAGCAGGCAAGGAGGCGCTATTCGCGGAGTCCGACGTTCTCTCCGTGCATCTTCTCCTTCAGCCCGCGTCGCGAGGGATCATCGCCGGCGCCGATTTCGCGCGGATGAAACCGACGGCGCTGTTCGTCAACACCAGCCGCGCGGGACTCGTTGAACGGGGATCGCTTGAATCCGCTTTGCAGGCCGGTCGGCCGGGGTTTGCAGCGGTCGATGTCTATGACGAGGAGCCGGTGCTGGGTGGCAATCATCCTCTGCTAAAGATGGAGAATGTCATCGCTACACCACATCTTGGCTATGTCGAGCGCGCAGGGTATGAAAATTTCTTCAACGCCGCGTTCGATCAGATCAATGCGTTCGCCGCGGGCGCGCCGATCAATGTGATGAATCCTGACGTCCTGAAGCGGTAGTTGCGGGCCGTATTGGGCGGCACGACATCAAGATCGATGGCCGGTCGACTGGTAGAGGATGATCGTAGCGACGACGATTGCCCCGCCCACGATTTGAAGCGTGCTGAGCGATTCGCCGAGGGCAAGCCACGCGATCACCGCAACGAATACAGGCTCCAGGTTCAGGACCACGCCCGTTTGGGTTGGCCCCAAACGCGAAAGCAACAAGAACAGTCCGGTAATCCCCACACCGTAGCAAAGCGCGAGCCCGGCCAATCCAATCCATCCATTCGCCGACTGCGGGAGCTGTAGCGACTGCGTAATCAACAAAGTGGTCGACAGGATCACCGCCCCGACGATGAGCGTATAGAACGTGCGAATCGGCGCGGCCAGGGTCGGCGCGAGTCTGGGTGTGAGCACCAGTGCCGATGCGAAGCTCACTGCAGCACCAATGCCTGCCGCAACACCCCAAGGATTCACGGCGCGGACGTCGACGCCTAAAACGAGCGCCAAGCCGGCAAAAGCGGCAGTCAGCGTAATGGCCAACCTCGCCGTAAAACGCTCATCACCCAGCATGCTGCTGGCGAGGCCGATCAAGATTGGGAACAGATAGAAAACCAATATTGCCAACGTGACCGGAAGCAGCAGGACCGCGGTCTGCACCAGCACCGTTTGCGAGGTAATGAACAACCCAAGCACGATCGTCCACTTGAACTCGCGCGGCAACGGCAACACCGGCAGCTTGCGAATGCGCAGCAACAGCAACAGCAACAGGCTAGCACCGACGGCGCGTACCGCAGCCGCGGTGACAACGTTGACCCCGTTCACGAACGCGAGCCGCGCGAAAACATGTCCGGAGCCAAGACTGATCGCGACACCGAACAGCCCGAGGACGGGCAACCACGACTTGGTTTGAGCGGACATTTGCGATCGAGGGGCGAAAGCGCGCGATTATGACAGCGGGCCACGCGACAGCGCCGCCATCGATCGAGAAATCCGGACGCCGGGCTGCTCGCTGCTCAACGCTCCCACGGCGGCGCAACGTCGGCTTGCAGTCCGAGCTTCTCGATTGCGTTGTCGACCTGTGCGGCGGCGAGCTTGCCTTCGTCGGCGAGCGATTTCAGCGCGGCGACGACAATGTGCGCGCGATCCATCTCGAAGAAGCGGCGCAGGTTCGCGCGCGTGTCGCTGCGACCAAAGCCATCGGTACCCAGAGCGACGAAGCGTGCGGAAACATAGGGGCGGATCAAATCCGGCAACGCGCAGAGATAGTCGGTCGCGGCGATGATCGGCGTGTCATCTTCCGCGAGGCACCGCCCGACCTGCGAGCGCCGCGCCTCCGATGACGGATGCAAGCGGTTCCAGCGCTCGACCGCCATGCCTTCGCGACGCAACTCGGTGTAGCTTGTGACTGACCATACGTCGGCCGCGACACCGTACTCGCTCTCGAGAATTTCGGCCGCCGCCAATGACTCGCGCAGGATCGTTCCGGAGCCGAAAAGACGCACGCGCAGCGTGGCTTTCGCGTTCGCCTTCGTCTTGCTCTTGCTCTTGCTACCCGATGCGATCGCCGACTTGCGCAGCAAATACATCCCGCGGAGGATGCCATCCGTCACCCCTTCGGGCAGCGACGGATGAACGTAGTTCTCGTTCATGACGGTGACGTAGTAGAACACGTCTTCCTCGTCTTCCAGCATGCGCCGCGCGCCCTCCCGCAGAATCACGGCGAGTTCGTAGCCGAATGAAGGATCGTAAGCGCGGCACGTCGGAATGGTCGCCGCGATCAGATGGCTGGTACCGTCCTCGTGCTGCAGGCCCTCACCCGAGAGCGTCGTGCGTCCCGCGGTTGCGCCAAGCAGGAAGCCACGGGAACGCGAGTCCGCCGCAGCCCATATGAGATCACCGACGCGCTGAAATCCGAAGATCGAATAGAAGATATAGAAAGGCAGCATCGGCACGCCATGCGCGCTGTAGCTGGTCGCGGCCGCGATCCAGGACGACAGGGCGCCCGCCTCGGTGATGCCTTCCTCCAGGATCTGCCCGTCCCGGGCCTCCTTGTAATAGAGCAGTTCCTCCTTGTCTTCCGGTTGATAGAGCTGCCCGAAAGGCGAATAGATCGCGATCTGGCGAAACAGCGACTGCATTCCAAATGTGCGCGCTTCGTCCGCCACGATCGGCACGATATGTTTTCCAAGCGCCGGATCCTTGAGAAGTTGCGCAAGGATCTGCACGAACACCATCGTGGTGGATTGCTCGCGACCATTCGAGCCTTCGAGAACCCGCGCGAAGTTCGCGAGTGCGGGCACCGCAAGCTTGGCCGGTCGGGCCGGCCGAAGCGGCATGTACCCACCGAGTTGCGCTCTGCGCGCATGCAGATATCGGATCTCCGGCGAATTGTCGGCAGGACGATAAAACTTGAGGCTGGTGACGTGTTCGTCGGTAAGCGGCAGCGAGAAACGATCTCGAAAAGCGAGCAGGGCTTCGTCATCCAGCTTCTTCTGGGTATGGGTCGTCATCTTGCCCTGGCCCCATAACCCCATCCCGTAGCCCTTCTTGGTCTGGGCAAGGATCACCGTCGGCTGACCCTTGTGATTGGCGGCCGCGTGATAGGCAGAGTAGATTTTGATCGGGTCATGGCCACCACGCTTCAGTCGATCGATGTCATCGTCGGTGATGTCGGCGACAAGTGCCTGCAGCTCCGGATACTTGCTGAAGAAGTGCTCGCGATTGAAGCGCCCATCGGTCGCGGCGTAGGTCTGGAACTCGCCATCGACCGTTTCATGCAATCGCCTGAGGATGATCCCTTCACGATCGCGCGCGAAGAGCGGATCCCAGTCGCTCCCCCACATGAGCTTGATCACGTTCCAGCCCGCACCGGCGAACAGTCCCTCCAGTTCTTGCACGATAGACCCGTTCCCACGAACCGGACCGTCGAGCCGCTGTAGATTGCAATTGACGACGAAGATTAGATTGTCGAGGCTTTCGCGCGCGGCAAGCGAGAGCGCGGCAAGCGATTCGGGCTCGTCCATTTCACCATCGCCGGGAAACGCCCAGACCTTTCGTCCTTCGGTCTGTTGGATTCCGCGGTGCTCGAGGTATCGCATGAAGCGCGCCTGATAGATCGCGTTCATCGGTCCAAGCCCCATCGAACCCGTTGGAAACTGCCAGAAGCCCGGCATCAGCCACGGATGCGGATACGAGGAGAGTCCCTTGCCGTGCGTCTCGCGCCGATAGTGATCGAGCTGCGTATCGGTCAATCGCCCTTCCAGGAACGCGCGCGAATAAACGCCGGGCGCGGAGTGCGGTTGGAAATAGATGCAGTCCGCGCCGCCGGGTGAATCGTGGCCACGGAAGAAATGATTGAAGCCCACCTCGAACAGATCCGCGGCCGAGGCGAAGCTCGCAATATGCCCGCCGAGTTCTGGATGGGCACTATTCGCACGCACCACCATGGCAAGCGCATTCCAGCGAATGATCGACGACAACCGCTGCTCAATGGTGAAGTCACCGGGAAACGGCGGCTGGTCGCGTGGTTCGACGGTATTGCAATAGGGCGTATTGAAGCGTGCGCGCGCGGAGACACCCTGCGCGGCCGCGTGTTCGCTCAAACGCTGCAGGACGTAACGCGCGCGATCCTTGCCCGCAGCGGCGACCAGGGTTTCGAATGCGTCGATCCATTCGCGGGTTTCAGTCGGGTCGCTGTCGAGCGATTCACCCGAGAGAAGTTTGTTGATGTCGGCGAGATTGGTCATGGCATCTGCGTTCAAGCGAGGGGATTCACGCCGAGGCTACGCCGGTTCGGGTGGTATGTGCTTCTGTTTCCGGTTGCAGCGATGGACGGTTGAAGCATAAAATTTCGCAATTCATCAATTTTTTGGAAATTTATGCCGCAACTGGCGATCGATCCCACCGACTGGGCAATTCTTGAACGCATGCAAGACGATGCCCGGGTATCGAATGTCGATCTGGCGAACGCGGTGAACCTGTCGCCCTCGCCATGTCTGGCGCGCGTGCGCAGGCTCGAGGAAGAAGGTCTTATCCGTCGCCATGTCACGTTGCTCGACCCGGTCAAGCTCGGACTCACCGTGAGCGTGTTCATCCAGGTGCGGCTGGAAAAGCAGGTTGAAAAATCACTTGGCGTGTTCGAGCGCGCGATCGGCGAACGACCTGAGGTCATGGAGTGCTATCTGATGACCGGCGACTCCGACTATCTGCTGCGCGTCGTAGTGTCCGACATCCCGGCACTCGAACGCTTCATCGTGGATTTTCTGTCGAGAATCCCTGGGATCGGAAACATTCAATCCAGCTTCGCGCTGAAGCAAGTGAAGTATCAGACGGCGTTGCCTCTGGAAACCGTCAAACCCCGCCCGCAGGCAAGTCGGCGATCCGGCGCGAAGCGAGCGTAACGGTTAGCGCCCGCCGCTGGCCGCGCCCAAGTCCGCCAAGTACGTTGTCGTCATTCGACGGTCACTGACTTGGCCAGGTTGCGCGGCTTGTCAACGTCGGTGCCTCTTGCGCAGGCGGTGTGGTACGCGAGCAACTGCAACGGCACGACATGCAGGATCGGCGACAGTGCGCCGTAGTGTTCCGGCATACGAATCACATGGATCCCTTCGGAACTGATCAGGTTCGAATCTGCATCGGCAAAGACGTAGAGCTGGCCGCCTCGCGCACGCACTTCCTGCATATTCGACTTCAGCTTTTCCAACAGGACATCGTTCGGCGCGATCGTGACCACCGGCATCTCGTTGGTGACGAGCGCCAGCGGGCCGTGCTTCAGCTCGCCGGCCGGATAGGCCTCGGCATGGATATACGAGATCTCTTTCAACTTGAGCGCGCCCTCGAGAGCAATCGGATAGTGGCGACCACGACCGAGGAACAGCGCGTTTTCCTTCTTTGCAAAATCAGCGGACCACGCGATGATCTGTGGTTCGAGCGCAAGTACGCTCTGGATCGCGGCCGGCAAGTGGCGCAGATTCTTGAGCGCGGCGCCTTCCTGATTCGTGTTCAAGTGTCCGCGCTGCTTCGCAAGGGTCAACGTAAGGAGATAGAGCGCGGTGAGCTGTGTCGTGAAAGCCTTCGTCGAGGCGACACCGATCTCAGCTCCCGCATGTGTGAGAAAATTCAGACGCGCAAGACGCACCATTGCGCTGGTCGCGACGTTGCAGATCGCGAGCGTCTTGTCCATGCCAAGCGACTGCGCATGTTTCAGCGCGGCGATTGTATCGGCGGTCTCGCCGGACTGGGAAATCACGATGACCAGTGTGCGCGGGTTGGGCACGCTTTCGCGATAGCGGTATTCGCTCGCGATTTCGACCTGCGTCGGCAGCTTGGCGATCGCCTCCAGCCAGTATTTTGCGGTGAGCCCGGAGTAGTAGCTCGTGCCGCACGCGAGAACGAGCGCCGAATCCACCTCTTTGAAAACCGACAATGCGGCGTCTCCGAACAACTCGGGGCTGATGCGATCAACGCCCTCCAGCGTATCGGCCACTGCGCGGGGCTGCTCGAAAATTTCCTTCTGCATGTAATGCCGGTACGGTCCAAGCTCGGCACCGCCAGTCCCGGCATTCACGGTACGTACTTCACGATTGACCGGGCGCGAGTCTTTGTCGACGATTCGAACGGCCGACAATCGAAGATCGACGACGTCACCCTCTTCGAGGTAAATAATCTGGTCAGTCGTTCCGGTGAGGGCCATCGCATCGGATGCGATGAAATTCTCACCCTTGCCGACACCGACAACCAACGGGCTGCCGAAACGCGCACCGACCACGCAATTGGGTTCCTCGCGACAGAACACCGCGATTGCGTAGGCACCATGCAAACGCTTCACGGCGCGCTGCACCGTTCGAAACAGGTCGCCGTCGTACATGTGGTTGATCAGATGCGCGACCACTTCGGTATCGGTCTGGCTGTCGAATTGAAATCCGAGGGCCTTGAGTTCTTCGCGCAGCTCTTCGTAGTTCTCGATGATGCCGTTGTGAACGAGCGCGAGGCGATCGCGGGAAAAATGCGGATGGGCATTCGCCGTGACGGGGGCACCATGCGTCGCCCAGCGTGTATGGGAGATGCCGATCACGCCCTCCAGCTTCGTTTCAGCGACTTCGCGATCGAGCTCCGCAACGCGGGAGACGCTGCGCGCCCGCTTCAGTCCGCGATTGAATACCGCTACGCCGCACGAATCGTAGCCCCGATATTCGAGTCGGCGGAGCCCCTCGATCAGCACTGGAACAACATTCCGCGCGGCAATTGCACCGACGATTCCGCACATTTGAACCTCACGTCTGAAGAATGATCACCGAATGATCGATCAGGTGGACAACAGTTCGGGCGACACGACGCGAATGTCGCCGCCCGTTCACTGCTACAATTTTTTCTTTACCGGTCGCTGCCAGTTCTCGATGGTGGTCTGCCGCACGCGCGTGATCGTAAGCTTGCCCGCCGGTGCATCTTTCGTAAGTGTGGTGCCGGCACCAAGCGTTGCGTCCTTGCCAACGCGCACGGGCGCCACGAGCTGACAATCCGACCCGATGAACGCACCATCTTCAATCACCGTGCGATGCTTGTTCGCCCCGTCGTAGTTGCAAACGATCGTACCTGCGCCGATATTGACGCCGCTTCCCACTTCCGTATCGCCGACGTACGCGTGGTGATTGGCCTTCGACCCGAGCCCGAATCGGCTGGCTTTGACTTCGACGAAGTTGCCGAGGTGGACTTCATCGCCCAGCGTTGTCGCGGGTCGGATGCGCGTATAGGGGCCGATCCGGCAGGACGCGCCGATCGTCGCATCCTCCGCGTAGGTGAACGCTAGAATTTGGGTGCCGGCTGCGATGGATACATTGCGCAGCACGCAATTGGGACCGATCGTGACACGGTCCGCGAGTTCCACGCGCCCCTCGAACACGCAATTCACGTCGATCGCCACATCACGGCCGCAGGAGAGCTCACCGCGCACATCGATCCGTTCGGGATCGGCAAGCGCTACGCCCTGCTCCAGCAGACGCTGTGCGTTATGGCGTTGGAAACTGCGCTCGAGCTCGGCCAACTGCACACGGCTATTGACCCCGAGCGTTTCCCAGACATGATCAGGCCGAACCGCGTTGACGGGGCGCCCTTCATCAAACGCGAGCTTGATCACATCAGTGAGGTAGTACTCGTGTTGAGCATTATCGGCTTTCAACGCGCCAAGCCACTTGCGAAGCTGGCCGGTCGGCGCCACTATGATCCCGACATTCACCTCACGAATGGCGAGCTCACTGGGTTTTGCGTCCTTCTGTTCGACGACGCGCCACACGAGCCCTTCACGACGGATGACGCGACCGTAGCCGGTCGGGTTGTCAAGTTCCACCGTCAGCAGCGCCAGGCCGCGGCCCGCTGCATCAATCATGCGCGCGAGCGTGCTGGGTTGCGTGAGCGGAACGTCACCGTACATGATGAGCGTTGGCCATCGGTCGTCCAGATAGGGCGCCGCTTGCTGAACGGCGTGACCGGTGCCTAGTTGCGGTTCCTGTTTGACCCATTCGATCTCGCCCGCCGGGTGCGGGCCATTCGGAAAGGCTGCGCGGACTGCCTCGCCGCCATGACCGTAGACGACGATTATTCGTTGCGCCTCGATCGCCCGGACCGCGTCGATGACGTGTCCAAGTAGCGGGCGACCCGCGAGGGTGTGCAGGACCTTTGGGCGGTCCGAGTTCATGCGCTTGCCTTGTCCGGCCGCGAGGATGACGACGTTCATGGGAGGAGGAACAAAGGGGGAAAGTGGATTTTACAGATTCAATTCTGGCGAAGGCTGGCCATTCCGGGGAAAATCACACGTTTGCTAGACTTGATCGCCGGTTTTCGTTACGTTATATAGGAGACGCACCATGGTCCGTCGCGCGCTGTTTGTCGGCCTACTGATACTGTTTGCATCGCAGAGCGCCATCGCACAGGAGCAATGCAAGAGCCGGGGCGAACTCGATGCGCTGTACTGCGACGAAAACGGTGATCTTGTGGCTGATACGCCCAAGGACCCGAAGAAACTCAAGAATCCGGGAACGCTGGTCTTTACCTACACGCCGGTGGAAGATCCTGCGGTGTACGAGAGCATTTTTCGTCCGTTCACCGATCACTTGTCCAAGTGCACCGGCAAGCGCGTCGTGTTCTACCAAGTGCAATCGAACGCCGCGGAGATCGAGGCGATGCGCTCCGGGCGATTGCACGTCGGAGGCTTCTCGACCGGCCCGACCAATTTCGCGGTGAATCTCGCCGGTGCGGTCCCGTTCGCGGTCAAAGGCGATGAGAAGGAATTGCAGGGCTACAACCTCATCATGATCGTCAAGAAGGATAGTCCCCTGCAGAAGCTCCCGGACCTGAAGGGCAAGAAGGTCGCCCATACATCACCGTCATCCAACTCCGGGAATCTCGCGCCTCGAACACTTTTCCCGCCGTTGGGGCTGGTGCCCGATCAGGATTACAAGGTTCTTTATTCCGGCAAGCATGATCAATCGATCAAGGGCGTGGAGACCGGCGACTACGACGCAGCACCAGTGGCCTCCGACGTATTCAAACGCATGGCCGAGCGGGGCCAGATCAAGGCGGACGATTTTCGCGTGATCTATCGTAGCGAAATGTTCCCGACCTCGTCTTTCGCGCATGCCCATGATCTCGAGCCGGCGCTTCGCGACAAGTTGGTGAAGTGCTTCTATGACTATCGCTTCACCGCCGAGATGAAGAAGGCATTCGACGGTGCGGACCGCTTCTTTCCGATCACCTACAAGAAGGATTGGGAGATTGTTCGCAAGGTCGCCGATGGGACCGGCGAGAAGTTCAATCGCGCCGCACTCGATGATCTCGCAAAGAAGGAGGCTGAGGCCGCGGCGAAGAAGGCCGCGAAAAAGTAGCCGGCGGTGACGCTTCCAGCCGTGGCGGGTCGGGCGGCGACCGCACTCGCCATACGCGGCCTCGTCAAGGAGTATGTGGCCGGCAAGCCGGTGCTGCGCGGTATTGATCTCGACTTCGCCGGCCAGGGCGTTACGGCAATCATCGGACCATCCGGCACCGGAAAATCCACGCTGATTCGCTGCATCAATCGACTGGTCGAGCCAACCGCGGGATCGATCGTCTTCGCCGGGACCGATCTAGTGCGGCTGCGCAAGGGTGATCTCAAAGCGGTTCGGCGCACCATTGGCATGGTGTTCCAGGAATACAACCTGGTCGAGCGGCTCACGGTGATCGAAAACCTGCTCTGCGGGCGCCTGGGATATGTGTCTCCCTTCCGGGCTTGGCTTCGGCGTTTTCCGCAGATCGATGTCGATCGTGCATTCGAGCTGCTCGACATCGTCGGCCTGAGCGCATTCGCGCATGCACGCGCAGACAGCCTGTCAGGTGGGCAGCGCCAACGGGTCGGGATCGCACGCGCGGTGATGCAGCATCCAAGGCTTCTGTTGGCCGATGAACCGACATCGTCGCTCGACCCGAAGACTTCGGTCGAGATCATGACCCTCTTGAGATCGTTGTCGGAGCTGCACGGATTTCCGGTGATCGTGAACATCCACAATGTGGAGCTTGCCCGTCGATTCGCCGATCGGATTGTTGGAATGACCGGAGGCAGCGTCGTCTTCGATGGTGCGCCAAGCGGACTGGATGATTCGATGCTCAAGTCCATCTACGGGGGCGAGGATTGGCTCGGATGAACATCGGAGCAACCGCACGACTCAAGGCGTTTCCACCGAACCGTTGGGCGCGGCTCGCCTGGCTCCTGTTCTTCGCGTACCTGGTCTATGCCGCGTCGCATATCGACGTTTCGCTGGCCCGATTCGCCTCTGGGCTGGAACATGGCGCGAAGTTCGCATCGCGCCTGTTCCCGCCCGATCTATCCAAGACTGATCTGCTGGCGCGGGGGATGATTGAAAGCTTGCAGATCGCGGTGCTCGCCTCGGTGCTGGGCGTCATCATCTCGCTTCCCGTCTCACTCATGGCGGCGCGCAATCTGATGCCCGCCTGGGTATCGTGGCCCGCGCGAGCCATCATGATCGTATGCCGGTCATTTCATCCGATGATCGTCGCGATTATCTTCGTCAAGGCGGTCGGATTCGGGGCGCTCGCCGGAATCCTCGCGCTGACGGTCGCCTCGGTAGGCTTCCTCGGAAAACTCTTCACCGAAGCGATCGAGGAAATCTCGCTGAAACAGGTCGAGTCGGTGCGCGCGACCGGTGCCCCGTTCATGTCGATCGTCCTGTTCGCGGTCGTACCACAGGTGTTCGCGCGCTTCGTGGGGTTCATCGCCTATGAGACCGATGCGAATCTGCGCAACTCCACCATGGTCGGCATCGTCGGTGCGGGGGGCATCGGGGGAACGCTATTCGCCGCGTTTCAACGCTTCGACTACGACTTCGTTTGTACGATCGTTCTGACGATCATCGCGCTCATCATGATCGGCGAGGTCATGACGATTCGCATCAAGCACGTGTTCAAGGTATGACCCCTGTCCGTGGGCCGGGCGCTGTCGCGATTGATCGGGAGTGGCGGCGCTTTTCCCGCACCGAGCGCATCGCACGATTCATCGTCTATTTCTGCGTGGTGCTGGCGATCGTGCTGTCGCTGCAATCGGTCGAGGTCATCCCCGAGTTCATTGTCGACGCACCCGAACAGATCGCCGACATGCTGCGCCGCATGTGGCCGGTCGCCTGGGGCTTCTATCCCGCCGGCGTACACGAGGCGCTGCTCGATTCCCTGCATATCGCAACCATGGGAACAGTGCTTGCCGTGATGATGGCGATTCCGATTGCATTCCTGTCGGCGCGGAACGTCACACACAACGTGTGGCTCAACTATGTCGGCAAATTGATACTCGTGTCATCGCGCTCTGTAAACACTTTGATATGGGCGTTATTTTTTGTCGCGGTGTTTGGCCCAGGCGCGCTCGCCGGGACGCTCGCAATTGCGTTTCATTCGATAGGATTCACCGGGAAATTACTTTCGGAGGCGTTGGAAGAATCGCATCCGGGCACGATCGAGGCGCTCGAGGCAACCGGTGCGCCGTGGCTCTCAATCGCGCTTAAAGGCTTCTGGCCACAGGTAAAACCCGCGTTCTGGGCGATCGTACTATTCCGCTGGGACATCAATGTTCGCGAGTCAGCCGTGCTTGGCCTGGTCGGCGCAGGCGGGGTGGGCATGGCCCTCGATACCGCGCTCAACTTGTTCCAATGGGACCGCGTGGCGGCGATTCTCATCGCCATCCTCGTAGTTGTGGTGATCGCCGAGGTCGCGGTAACCTCACTGCGTCAGCGCGTGATTTGAATGACGCGTCCCAATGGCGCACGCATACGGAGGATATTGCGATGATGGCAATCAGCAAATTCGCGGCGATCATCTCGCTCGCGGCAGTAGGGATCACATCCGCCTTTTTGGCCACCGCGGCCGACGTTTTCAAGTGGGTCGACGAGAACGGGCTAACCCACTATTCCGATACCGCACCGGATGACCAGAAAGCGGAGAAAATGCCCCCGGGTCTTTCGAAGTTGACGGTCGTTCCCGCGGCAAAGTTTGTGCGCCCGCAGTCGCCCACGATCAGCGCACCCCAGCGGAGCACCGAATACCGACAGGTCGATACTCCAGCCGCCCATCGGCAGATCGTCGTTGCAGAGGAATCCCGTCTTGAAGAGTGGCGCGCGCAATGCGTTGCTGAACGATGGGTCGACTGCGATGACCGCCGCGCCCTGTACGCACGCTACGGCACCATGGCAGATTGGGGCTATGCGCCTCGCGGCAGGCAATTTGTTCAGGGCCCGAGGCCCGGCCCGATTCATCGCTGAGCAAATTGGCTTGCCCGTCCGCGCGTTCAGTCGACGAGCGCTCAGGGCCCCGTTACGCGCCTACTTGCATCGTGAGCGGCTACGAATCAACTGAGCAATGGGGCGCGCCGCGTCGTAACGACCTAAGGAATATCGAAATGCTGATTGCGCGAGATAGCGCAATCAGCGCTTCCGTGGGAAGCAGCGTTGCTCGGCGCGTAAATCCTTATCGCGGCAATGTTGAGCTACCCATCAGAAATTCGTCAACCGCGCGCGCGCACTGACGCCCTTCTCGAATCGCCCAGACAACAAGGGATTGGCCGCGGCGCATATCGCCTGCCGCGAATACCTTTGGCAGCGACGTTTGATACGAGCCAGGTCCCTCGGTCGTCGCCTTGGCATTCCCGCGCGCGTCGCGATCAATGGCCAGCGGCTTCAGCATCCCCTCGACAACCGGCCCCAGAAAGCCCATCGCCAGCAGCACCAGGTCGGCCGGAAATTCGCGTTCGGTGCCTGGAACTTCGGCCATCTTCATCTGACCGGTCGCGGCATCCTTTGTCCACTCCAGTCGAACCGAAACCAGACTCTTCACTTTTCCGTTCTCGCCTTTAAGCGCCTTCGTACCAATCGACCAGTCACGGTTGCACCCTTCCTCATGGGAGGATGACGTTCTCAGTTTCGCAGGCCAATTAGGCCACGTCAGGGTCTTGTTCTCTTTCGCAGGCGGCTGTGGCAACAGTTCAAACTGCGTCACGGTTGCCGCCCCGTGACGATTGGCCGTCCCGACGCAATCCGATCCGGTATCCCCGCCCCCGATCACGATGACATGTTTGCCGGTTGCCCATAGGTCGGGAACCTGCTTGTCGCCGGCCACGCGTTTGTTTTGTAGCGGCAGGAAGTCCATGGCGAAATGAACGCCCTCAAGCTCGCGCCCGGGAACAGGCAGGTCACGCGGATGCTCCGCACCACCCGACAAGACCACGGCGTCGAAATCGCTGACGAGCTGCGTTGCCGGAAAAAATGTCACTCCCTTTACAGCGGGGCCAATGGATTCCCCCACACAGTGATTCGGACGAAACTCGACACCTTCCGCCCGCATCTGATCCATGCGCCGATCGATCAGCCACTTCTCCATCTTGAAATCCGGAATACCGTAGCGCAATAGGCCGCCGATCCGATCATTCTTTTCGAATAGGACGACGTCATGGCCGGCACGCGCGAGTTGCTGCGCGCATGCAAGGCCCGCCGGCCCCGATCCAACGACCGCAACACGCTTGCCGGTCCTGGCCTTGGCGGGTTGCGGAACGATCCATCCTTGCTCGAAGCCCTTGTCGACGATGGCATGTTCGATCGACTTGATACCAACCGGATCGTTATTGATATTGAGGGTGCAGGCTTCCTCGCACGGCGCGGGGCAAACGCGACCGGTGAATTCCGGAAAGTTATTGGTGGAATGCAAGGTGTCGAGCGCGCGTTTCCAGTCGTGCTTGAAAACAAGATCGTTCCAATCCGGAATGATGTTGTTGACCGGACACCCGCTCATGCAAAACGGAATGCCGCAGTCCATGCAACGGGCACCCTGGATCGAGGCTTCCTGATCGGTCAGATGCAGCACGAATTCGCGGTAGTGCTTGACGCGCGAGTCGCGTGGCTCGCTTGCCTCCTGCAGACGTTGATACTCGAGAAACCCCGTTACTTTGCCCATGCTGGATTGACTGCCTGATCCTTGTTGCAGATTGAATGACGGGACCAACGTTCGCGTCTCGTCTCGCCGACTTCGCTTCGAGCAATCGAAAATTAAGCGGCCATCCGCCTTTGCCCGAGTTCGCCCAGCGCGCGCCGATATTCCTTGGGGAAAACCTTGATGAATCGCGGCCGATATTGCGCCCAGTTCTGGAGGATGTCGTGTGCGCGACGGCTGTTCGTGTATTTGGCGTGGTTCTCGATGATTCGCTTGAGCGTCACCTCATCGGTTGTTCCCAAGTGCCAGATGTCTCGCGCAACTTTGATCTGCTGCTCCGTTTCGGAGAGAACAGGTTCGAGATCGACCATGGCCGGATTGCAACGCTTGGCGAATTCTCCGTCTTCGTCGAATATGTAGGCGACTCCGCCCGACATACCGGCCGCGAAGTTGCGTCCCGTTACGCCAAGAACGGCGACCGTGCCGCCCGTCATGTACTCGCACCCGTGGTCGCCAACGCCTTCGACCACGGCGAGCGCACCCGAGTTGCGCACGGCGAATCGCTCGCCGGCCACGCCTCTGAAATAGGCTTCGCCCGCGATGGCACCGTAAAGGACAACGTTTCCGGTAATGATGTTTTCCGTCGGTTCGCCGCGGAACTTAGGTGACGGCTGAACCGTAATGCGCCCGCCAGACAGTCCTTTTCCGCAATAGTCGTTGGTGTCGCCGATCAACTCGAGCGTAATGCCACGGGCGAGAAACGCGCCAAGGCTCTGTCCCGCGGAACCGGCAAAGCGAACATGGATCGTGTCATCAGCCAGACCATCATGGCCGTACCGCCTTGCCACTTCGCTCGACAACATGGTGCCGGCTGTGCGATTGATATTGCGGATCGGCATATCGATCGACACCCGCTCGCCGCGCTCCAATGCCGGCTGTGCGAGTTCTATAAGTCGGTTATCGATCGCTTTGTCGAGGCCATGGTCTTGCGACTCGCAATGCAGGCGCGCGATTTCAGGTCCCACCTTGGGCTGGTAGAAGATCTTCGAAAAATCCAGTCCCTTCGCTTTCCAGTGCTCGATGCCCTTCTTCATGTCGAGCAGATCGGCGCGACCGATCAGATCATCCAGTTTGCGAATCCCAAGCATTGCCATCAACGCGCGCGCCTCGGCGGCGATAAAGAAGAAGAAGTTGATGACATGCTCCGGCTTCCCCTGGAATTTTTTGCGCAGCACCGGATCCTGTGTTGCGACCCCCACCGGACAGGTATTCAAGTGGCACTTGCGCATCATGATGCAACCCTGCACCACCAACGGCGCTGTCGCAAACCCGAATTCGTCGGCGCCGAGCATTGCACCAATGACGACGTCGCGGCCGGTCTTCATCTGCCCGTCGACTTGCACGGCGATTCGACCACGCAATCCGTTCAGCACGAGCGTTTGCTGCGTTTCGGCGAGACCGAGCTCCCAGGGGGTACCCGCGTGCTTGATCGATGACCACGGGGAAGCACCCGTTCCGCCGTCGTGCCCCGATATCGTCACGTGATCAGATTTTGCCTTGGCGACGCCCGCTGCCACCGTCCCCACGCCAACTTCAGAAACGAGCTTCACGCTGATCGATGCCCGGTTGTTCGCGTTCTTCAGGTCGTGGATCAACTGCGCGAGATCTTCGATCGAATAGATGTCGTGATGCGGAGGCGGTGAAATGAGCTCCACACCGGGCGTCGAATAGCGCAGCTCGGCGATGTACTCGGAGACCTTCCGGCCAGGCAGCTGCCCGCCTTCACCGGGCTTCGCGCCTTGCGCCATCTTGATCTGGATCTGCTCGGCGCTAACCAGGTATTCAGCGGTGACGCCGAAACGACCCGAAGCGACTTGCTTGATCTTCGATTTGAGGGAGTCGCCCTCTATCAGGACGGGGTCGGTCTCGACCCGTCCCCTGCCAAGGCGCGACTGGAGCGATTCGTTCGCTTTGATCGGCGCAAACCGGCGCCGATCTTCGCCACCTTCGCCGGTATTGGACTTCCCACCGATCCGATTCATCGCGATTGCGAGCGTCGTATGGGCTTCCGTCGATATTGAACCGAGCGACATCGCGCCGGTGGAAAAACGCTTGACGATTTCCGCGGCCGACTCTACTTCTTCGATCGGTATCGGGGTGCATTGATCGAACTTGAATTCGAACAAACCACGGAACGTCATGTGCCGCTTGGATTGATCATTGATGAGCTGCGCGTATTCGAGGTAGGTGGGAAACGAGTTCGAGCGCGTCGAATGCTGAAGCTTCGCGATCGCATCGGGGGTCCACATGTGCTCTTCGCCGCGAACGCGAAATGCATACTCGCCTCCCGCATCGAGCGCGCTTCTTAGCACCGGGTCGTCGCTGAACGCTGATTTGTGAATGCGAATTGCCTCCTCGGCAACTTCGAACACACCGATCCCTTCGACATTCGAAGCCGTCCCCGTGAAGTACTTGTCGATCAAGGGTCGCGCGAGGCCCACCGCTTCGAATATCTGGGCCCCCGTATAGGACATGTAGGTGGAGATTCCCATCTTCGACATGACCTTCATCAGGCCCTTGCCGATCGCCTTCACATAGTTCTTGACGGCGATTTTCCGCTCGGCGTCGCTCGTCGTGCCCGGGAGGCCTTCCAGGGATTCCATCGCGAGATAAGGATGGATCGCCTCTGCGCCATAACCAGCCAGCAACGCAAAGTGATGAACCTCGCGTGCCGATCCGGTTTCGACCACCAGCCCGGTGCTTGTGCGAATGCCTTTGTAGACAAGATGCTGATGGATCGCGGACAGCGCAAGAAGCGCCGGAATCGCGACGCGCTCCCGATCGATCATGCGATCGGAGATGACGATGATGGAATAGCCGCCACGCACCGCGTCTTCGGCCTGCGCGCAAATACTCGCCAGACGCGCTTCGATCCCCTCCTTACCCCATTCGACAGGGTAGGTGATGTCGAGCTCGAACGAACGGAACTTGCCATCGGTGTAGCGCTCGATATGGCGGATCGCTTCCATCTGGTCGAAGTCGAGCACGGGCTGGCTCACCTCCAAACGCAGAGGCGGGTTCATCTCATCGATGCCAAGCAGATTGGGCTTTGGGCCGATGAACGAAACCAGGCTCATCACCAGATCCTCGCGGATCGGGTCGATCGGCGGATTGGTGACCTGCGCAAATAGTTGCTTGAAGTAGTGATAGAGCGTCTTGTTCTTGCCTGAAAGCACCGCCAATGGGGAGTCGTTTCCCATCGAACCGATCGGCTCCTCGCCATTGGCGGCCATCGGCGCAAGGATGAACTTCAGATCTTCTTGCGTGTAGGCAAACGCCTGTTGCCGATCGAGCAATGATGCGCGCGGCGCCTCACGTTTCTCGGCCTGCGCCGGAAGATCATCGAGCTTCACGCGAATGCGGTCGATCCACTCACCATAAGGGCGCGCGGATGCAAGGGTGTCCTTCAGTTCCTTGTCATCGATAATGCGGCCTTTTTCGACGTCGACAAGAAACATGCGGCCAGGCTGCAGGCGCCAGCGCTTCACGATTTTTTCCTCTGGCACCGGCAGGCAACCGCATTCGGAACCCATGATGACAAGGTCGTCGTCGGTGACGATATAGCGCGCGGGACGCAGCCCGTTGCGATCGAGGGTGGCGCCGATGACACGGCCATCGGAAAACGCGATCGCGGCGGGGCCATCCCACGGTTCCATCATCGCCGCGTGGTATTCGTAGAAAGCACGGCGGCTTTCGTCCATTGCAGCATGCTTCTCCCACGCCTCGGGAATCATCATCATCATGGCGTGGGCGATCGAATATCCCCCCATTACCAGCAATTCAAGGGCGTTATCGAACGATGCGGAATCCGATTGCCCGTCATAGATCAGCGGCCAGATCTTGGCCAGATCCGCATCGAGAATGGGACTTGAAATCGCGCCTTGCCTGGCGCGGATCCAATTGACATTGCCGCGCAACGTGTTGATCTCGCCGTTATGACAAATCATCCGGAAAGGATGGGCAAGATCCCACGATGGGAACGTGTTCGTCGAAAACCGCTGGTGTACGAGTGCCAGAGCGGAAACGAGTCGCGGATCCTGGAGATCTTTGTAGTAGGTGCCGACCTGGTCTGCCATCAACATGCCCTTGTACACGATGGTACGTGCGGACATTGAGGGCACATAGAACTGCTTGCCGTGCGCGAGCTTCAAGGCCTGGATCGCGTGACCCGATGACTTTCGGATGATGTAGAGCTTGCGCTCCAAGGCATCGGTGACGGTAACGTTTGGGCCACGCCCGATGAATACCTGCCGGATGACCGGTTCCACCCGCTTGACCGACTCCCCAAGGTCGGCGCCATCAACCGGCACGTCGCGCCAGCCAAGGAGAATCTGACCTTCGTCTTTGACGGCCCGCTCAATTTCGTATTCGCAAGCAAGACGCGAGGCGGGTTCCTGGGGAAGAAATACGTTCCCGACGCCGTACTGTCCAAGTGGCGGGAGCTTCACACCTTGCTTGGCCAATTCTTCGCGGAAAAATCGATCGGGAATTTGAATAAGGATGCCCGCGCCGTCACTCGCTTTCGGATCCGCACCCACCGCGCCACGGTGAGTGAGGTTCTTCAGGATGAGGAGCCCGTGCTCGACGATCGTGTGGCTCTTGCGACCCTTGATGTGCGCGACGAATCCGACGCCGCATGCGTCATGCTCGTTTGCCGGGTCGTAAAGGCCTTGTCGCTCCGGGAGAGCGCTGGGAACAGCAGTCACGGTCCACCTCAATCTCGACGAAATGTGTGCAGAGCATCGAGCGTGAACAAATTCACGCTCACCCGTCAATCGCAACCTGCTCGTGCGCGGGCGCTTTTGTAGGGCGAACCGAGAAATATACCGCCGAATCCTTGCCGGCTCAAGTATTTACAGATTTGTTGCAATGCGGCAGGGATTCGCGGCGGGATCCCGGGCGGGTGTGACCGACTCCGCTAGCCAGTCGCGGCGTCGAGCGTCATTCGGACAAGCTCCGGCGGCGTTGACTCCGAAATATAGGCCTCGCCGAGACGCTCGAGCAGGATGAATCGCAATCGCCCGGACCGGGCTTTCTTATCGTGACTCATGAGGTCCAGGTAGCGATCGACCCCCAGGTTCGGCGCAACGATCGGCAATCCCGCGCGTTCGATCAGTTTGCGGATTCGATCCACTTCTCGCGATCCGATGCGACCCAGGCGGGCGGACAAATCGGCCGCCATGATCATTCCTGCGGCGACCGCTTCCCCGTGCAACCACGCACCGAACCCAAGCCCGGCTTCGATCGCGTGGCCGAACGTGTGCCCGAAGTTGAGAAGCGCGCGCGGACCGGTTTCGCGTTCGTCGACCGCGACGATCGCTGCTTTGATCTCCACGGATCGCATCACCGCGTGGCTGAGCGCCCCTGAATCGCGCTCGAGCAGTCGACCAATGTTCCGTTCAAGCCACTCAAAGAACACAAGGTCGCGAATCGCACCGTGCTTGATCACTTCGGCGAGACCTGCCTTTAGCTCACGATCGGGCAGCGTCGAGAGCGTGTCCGTATCGGCAAAAACAGCGATCGGCTGGTGAAAGGCTCCGATCATGTTTTTTCCAAGCGGATGATTGATCGCGGTCTTTCCCCCAACCGAGCTATCGACTTGGGCAAGAAGCGTCGTCGGCACCTGCACGAACGGCACGCCACGCATGAACGTCGACGCGGCAAACCCGGCCAGATCCCCGACAACGCCCCCGCCAATCGCAATGACCGTGGTACGTCGATCACAGCGCGCACGCAGCATTGCGTCGAAAATCAGATTGAGGCTGTTCCACGTCTTGTGCTCTTCACCATCTTCGAGGGTGGCCACCGTGACGGTGACGCCATGCTGTTTCAGCCGCGCGCAGAGCTGGTCCGCATAGAGCGGACGGACGACGTCGTTGGTGACTACCGCGGCGTGGGGCGATTGCAGCAGTCTCGCGATACCCTCGATATTTTCGAGGATCCCTGGTCCGACGTGAATCGGATAGGCGCGGTTACCCAATGCTACGCTGAGAGTTTGCATTCGCTTGGCAGTCGATTAAGGATCTGGGCGATGAGCACATTTACCCGTTGACGCCCGGTATCGACGACGAGATCGGCGACCCGCTCATATAGGGGATCGCGATCGCGGTAAAGCTCCTCCAGCCGCGCCAGCGGATTGTCGCTTCGCAATAACGGACGATTTTGGTCATTGCGGGTGCGCATCCACAAATCCCGGGGTTGCGCACGGAGGTAGATAACGAAGCCCCGCGATGACAGGGCCGTTCGATTGCCTTCTCGTAGCACCGCACCGCCGCCTGTGGCCAGGACAATGCTATCGACCCGCGTAAGGTCCTCGATTACTTGCGCCTCGCGCTGACGGAACCCTTCTTCGCCTTCCAGCTCGAAGATGGTTGGAATGGATACGCCAGTCCGGGTGACGAGTTCGTGGTCGGCGTCGTGAAACGACTTACCCAGGCGGCGTGCGAGCGCCCGGCCAATCGTCGTCTTGCCGGCGCCCATCAATCCGACGAGGAAAATGTTCCGTGCACCTTGCATGGTGCGCCCATTCTAGCGGACCGATCGTTCTAGCGAATTTCGCCATCATCGCGACGGCACCAAAGAAAAGAGCCGGGCATGCCCGGCTCAAATTCCGCCAAAAGGGAGGATTTAGCGGATGCTGAGACGATCGTCAATAATCCGAGGGGTGATGAACACCAGCAGCTCGCGTTTGCTGTCGCTCTTCAGGGTGTTCCTGAACAGCGCGCCGATGCCAGGCAGGTCCCCGAAGAAGGGAATCTTGTTGATCTGGACACCTTCGTCCTGGACGTAGATACCGCCAATTACAACCGTTCCGCCATTCTCAACAAGCACGGCGGTTTTAATGTTCTTCGTGTCGATTGCAGGCCCGCCTGAGGTCTGCACGCCCCGTGCATCCTTATGAACCTCCACATCGATGATTACGTTGGAGTCCGGCGTGATTTGGGGCTTCACCTTAAGGGACAGCACGGCTTTGCGAAACGATATTGAGGTGGCTCCGCTCGAGGTCGCTTGAAGATACGGAATCTCCTCGCCCTGCTCGATCACGGCTTCCGTCTTGTCCGCCGTGATGACCCTTGGGCTCGATATCACCTTACCTTTGCGGTCAGACTCGAGCGCCGAAATTTCCAGGTTCAGGAATCGGGTGCGCGCCGCATTAAATAGCGTAAGTCCGTACTGACCAACTTGTGCGCCAGTCTCGGTCGGCGATCCGGGCAGATTTACCGACGTTCCATCCCGAAGGAAGTCAGGAATCGGGCTGGAGATCTGACCGGTTTGATAGCCCGTGTCGCTGATATTGCCGCCGTTCTGCATTTGCGGCTGAGTCCCGTTCATGGAGCGGAAGCCTAAGCGTGCGCCAAGCGTGCGGCTGAAGCGGTCATCAGCCTCGACGATGCGCGCTTCGATCATCACTTGCCGCACGGGCACGTCTGTCTTCGAAACGATTCGGCGCACCTGTTCCAGTGTGGACGAAATATCCTGCACGAAAATCTGGTTGGTTCGGACATCAACGACTGCGCTTCCCCGTTTGGATAGGATTCGCTGTTTATCGCTGCCGAGAATCTTCGCGAGATCTTCGGCCTTGGCGTAGGACAGCTGAAACGTCTCGGTGCGCACGGGCTCCAGATCAGAAATCTGCTGGCGGGCCTCAAGCTCGAGCTTTTCTTTCGTCGCAAGCTCGTCCCTCGGTGCGATCCAGATCACGTTGCCGTTCTTGCGCATGTCAAGGCCGCGCGTTTGCATGATGATGTCAAGCGCGTGGTCCCACGGAACGTCCTTCAAACGCAACGTAAGACTGCCTTGAACCGTATCGCTCGTGATGATGTTGAGATCGGTGAAATCAGCGATTACGTTCAGCACGCTTCTAACATCGATACTTTGGAAGTTAAGCGAGAGCTTTTCGCCCTTGTAGCCGGCACGCGACCCCTGCACGAGTTTGTTGGGGTCGTATTCGACCGGCTTTACTTCGACCACGAATTGCTTGTCGGTCTGATAGGCGTTGTGCTCCCACAATCCCTTTGGCTCGATGACCATCCGCGTATTCGGGCCTTGCGGGAACGTATTGACAGTGTGCACCGGCGTGCCGAAATCGAGAACGTTCAGCTTGCGACGCAGATTGTCGGGAAGCTTGGTCCGCGTGAATTCGACGATAAGGTGCGCGCCCTGCTGGCGAACGTCGATCGCCGTCCGCGGGTCGGACAGTTCCACGACTATTCGGGCTTCGCCACCGGAACCACGGCGAAAATCGATGTCATTGATCGATTGCTCCGCAGCAGATCGCTCATCGCCGAACTGCTCCGCGTTGCCGGCACGGCGCGCTGCGGTTGCCACGGCGGGATTTGGCGCAAGCTCGATCAGCAGATGTCGCCCGTCGACCTTCGCTTCGTACACGGGGAGATTCGAAAGATTCAATACCAATCGGGTGCGGTTGCCAACCTGCGCCAAGGTCACCGAACGCAAGTCGCCCCGGTTGACGTCCTGCGTGGGGCGCCCAGTGGCGTTCATCGTTTCCGGAAAATCAAAAGCGATGCGGGCTGGTTGCGAAACAGAAAAGTTGGCGGGCACAGCGCCAAGGGCTTGTTTCAAAGTGACTCGCAGCACCACCTTTGCACCCTGTTGCGTTGCCGCGAGTGATTCGATGACGTTTTGCGCAATCGCTTCGGTACAGGCGCTCGCGAATGCGATCGTTATGGCCAGATATCGGAACTTGGAAAGGGATCGATTTATAATATTCATTTTGATTTGGCCTCCGCCTCCTGCAACTGCAGACTGCTGACGCGTTCGGACCAATCTCCAGTACCGTCCTGCACCAGCTCCTTCAGGATGACTTCCCCACCGTTGATTTGCGTGACGAGTCCAAAGTTTTGTCCTAAGTAACCGCCTACCTTTACCCGGAACAATCCGTTGTCCGCCTTGACCAGTGCCTGGGTATTGACGCCCCGCTCCAAGGTACCGACCATCTTCAACGTCTCGAGGGGATAGACTTCCAGTGGTTCTTTCGGTCGGTTCTGGTGAAAACTCGCCACATCGGCGTTTGCTCCTTGGGTTTTCTCGGCGCGGGGATCGAGCTTGATCTTGCTCGGCGAAAATGGTTCGGCAAGTTCAAACGAGGAATACGAATAGGCTGTGTACGGCTTGACCGCGGGCAATGGGTCCACGCGTCCGCGCAGATCCTTGGAAAGTTCGGTCAATTCGAGTTGAAGGTCGCGATGCTCCCCACCGTCGCAAGCAGCGAGAAGAGTGAAGGCGGCGATTGCAATGAGTCGGGTCATTTTGAAGTCGCTTTCTTCGCCGCATCCCGAGCGCGTTTTTGGGATGCGACTTCGTCGTCGTCCAGGTATCGGAATGTCTTGGCTACAGTGTCCATCAAGAGATTCCCGTCCTTCGATACGCTAAGAGAGATGTCGTTCAGGGTCACAATTCGAGACATCTGGCCCACGTCAGTAGCGAACGCACCGAGGTCGTGATAGGTGCCGACGATCTTCAGATTGATCGGCAATTCCGCGTAGAACTCCCGGATTGATTCCTGTGGTGCCGGCTTGAAGAGATCGAATTGCAATCCACGACCAAGACCGGCCTGGTTGATCTCGACGATCAGTGCTTCCATCTGTGATTTGTTGGGAAGCTGCTTGAGAAGCGCGCCGAACGTTGTGTTGATTTCGCGCAGATGCTCGCGGTGAATGTCGAGGTTGACCGCCTGGGCTTTCTTCGCTTTGTACTCGTCCTTGAGCTTCAGCTCTTCGTTTTGTCCGGCCTCGAGTTCATCGAATTGGCTCCGCCAATCGATTCCCCAGCCGGCAATCCATAGCAGCGTAGGCACAGCGGCCACCATCATGAGTTTCGGGAGCCAGGGAAGTGCCCAGGGCTTGTTCCAGTTTAGATTGCGAAATCTGTCAGCTAAGGCCACGACGCGTCATCCTCGATCGGTGGAGCGGTTCGGCGCGGCGCTGCTGCTTGCCGCGCGCTTCGGACTGGTCTTCCCGCCGTCCGGCGCGGGATCTTGAATGGAGCGCTTTACCGAAAAGTGCAACGCGAATTCCGACAAGCGGCGATTGTTGACGGTGGCCGCCTTGATCTCCACGAGAAGCGGCGTCCCAATATAGGCTGAGCTCTGAATGTTTCGCATGAGGGTCGAGACGCGGGCATTCGACTGCGCGTAGCCAGTGAGATTCACGCGCGAACCCTCTTGCTTGACCGACCGCAGATACACGCCGTCGGGCGTGTGCTTGACAAGCTCGTCCAGCAACTGGACCGACTGCGCTCGATCGCCCTGCAGTGTCTCGATCACTTGCTTGCGCGCGAGCAAAGCGGCGATCTCTTCCTTGAGCTTCTTGATTTCCTCGATTTCCTTGTCGAGCCGAACGTTCTCTTTCTTGAGAAAATCGTTACGACTTGTTTGGTGACCAATCTGTTCGCTGATGAACAGATGCACCACGCCCCAGCCGAATAGCCCGACAACGGCGCCAAAGCCCAGTAGGCTGAAGAATTGAAGACGTTGAAGCTTGCGGGCAACGTCGCGATGCGGAAGAAGATTGATGCGAATCATGCGTCGAATCTCCGCATTGCCAGTCCGCAGGCAATCATCAGCGCGGGCGCGTCGGCGACCAAACGCTTGAGTTGGACCCGCTGGGCGATTTGCATGGCTGCGAACGGATTGGCGATGGTTGATGGGACGCCGGTCTTGGCGGTAATCGCCTCGTTGAGTCCGGGTAGCGACGCACACCCGCCTGCGATGACGATGTGATCGACAGAGTTGTATTGCGTCGAGGAATAAAATAACTGGAGGGCCCGTTGCACCTCGAGCGCGGCATTTTCGAGAAATGGCCGAAGTACTTCAGCCTCATAGCTCGCCGGCAGGCTGCCTGTTCGCTTGGCCGTCTCGGCCTCGTCGGCAGACAGACCGAAATGACGCTGAATCTCAAGATTGAGGTGTGCCCCGCCGAAGGCCTGCTCACGCTGGTAGACGACCTCTTGGTCGCGAAATACCGTGACCTTGGTATCGATCGACCCGATGTCGGCGGATACGACGTTGGCTTCGCTCTTGCCGTGGGTAAGCTTGGTACGGACGAGCTCGAACGCGAGCTGCATCGCATAGGATTCGACGTCCATCACCATCGTGCGCAACCCGGCCGATTCCGCCACCGCGATGCGATCTTCGACCTTCTCCTTGCGGGATGCGGCAAGCAGGACTTCAACCTCGTTTCCATCGGTGCCTGAAGCGCCTAGCACCCGGAAATCGAGATTGACCTCTTCCAATGAAAATGGGATGTACTGATTGGCCTCGCTCTCTACCTGCGCTTCCAATTCGTCTTCGCGCAACCCCGCTGGACAAATGATCCGCTTGGTGATGACCGCGGCGCTTGGGAGCGCCATCGCGACATTGCGTGTCCGTGTGCCAAGTTTCTTGTGACATCTGCGGACGACTTCCGCAACGGCATCGACATTGGCGATGTTCCCATCGACGACCGATTCGGCCGGCAGTAGCTCGATCGCGTATCGTTCGATCCGATAGGTACCCTTGCCCGGACTCGCGACCTCGACCATCTTCACGGCGGACCCGCTAATGTCGAGCCCAATGAGGGGCGCGTTCTTTCCTGAGAATAGTTCAGCAAGCAAGGGGCGCCTCTCCCTGATAACGATGGCAAGCGTGGTTAAATTTGGGTGACAACATTTAAATATCTTGTCAAAACATCTCACCCTTTACATGAAATACTAACAACCGAAACCGTTACCTCGAAGTAAATTTGTCACGACGTAACAAGTGTTACAACTCATTGAGATATAATGGAGTTTTGCGATTGACCGACTTCCAACAGTGACCTTGTTCCGCTGGTTAGTCA
>JBJXGX010000115.1:0-3242 GCA_046160305.1 Burkholderiales bacterium | reverse complement strand
ACACCGCCCGATCATAGATCGCTGTGTCGACCCAGGCGCCATCGAAGTAGATCTTGCGCATGCTCTTTCGCGCTGGGGTTACGCCTGGCATCGGTTCCAGTCGCGGCAACGTGGGGCGTTCGATCATTCCGAATCCCGATACGCAGTGATTCACCAGCTCCACTTTCTGTTTGCCCGCATAGTCATAGCCGAAGGCCTTGCGGTGGGCCGCATGGAAACCATCGATGAGGCGTGCCACGAAATCCGCATCGATGGCACCGGCCGGCGCCGACACCCGCACTTCCATCGATTGGCCGACATAGCGAAGATCAGCCTCGCGAACCGTGCGGCACCGTGCGGGATCGATGCCATCGCGCGCCAGGGTCGCGCTCGCCTCGCGCTCCAAGCGCATGAAGACTTCACGCAGCGACCCGACATTGATCGCATCTTCATGCGTGACCTTGGTCGCAATGTGATCGGTGCGCCAGTCGACGGCGAGAAGCCCGAACGCCGACAGGTTCCCGGGATTGAACGGCACGATGCAGCATGCCATTCCGAGCAGTCGCATCACGGCCGGGGATTGCGCGGGACCGGCGCCGCCGAACGAGAGCAGCGCGAAACGGCGCGGATCGATGCCCTTCTGGATCGTCATCTGGCGAATGCAGTTGGCCTGATTCCAATTGGCGATCTCGATGATCCCTTCCGCAAGCTGCTCGACCGACATCTGTCGGCCTAGCCGCTCACCGAGCGCCGCGATGCCTGCGCGAGATCGCGCTCTGTCGAGAGGTATTCCGCCGCCGATCAAGCCGGGCGGAATTCGGCCGAGCACCAGGTTGGCGTCGGTGATGGTGGGCTGATCGCCGCCCTCCGGATAACACATCGGTCCGGGCACCGCGCCCGCGCTCTTGGGTCCGACCTTGAGATGGCCTTCGCGCGAGATCCAGGCGATCGAGCCACCGCCCGTGCCGATCGTTTCGATATCGATCATCGGAATGCGGACCGGGAATGGTCCGATCGATGATCCATTGGTGAGATGCGGACTGCCGCGCTCGATGAGACAGATATCGGTGGACGTGCCCCCTGCGTCGAGTGTGACCACGTCTTCGAAGCCCGCGAGCTTGGCCACCACCGAACACCCGAGCGCACCGGCGGCGGGCCCCGATAGCGCCGTCGTAATCGGCTTGCCCATCACCTGCTCCGCGCTGATCACACCGCCCGATGATTGCATCACCAGAAACGGTTTGCCCGCAAGCTCGGCGCCCAACTCGTCTTTGATGCGACGCAGGTAGACGCTCATATGCGGTTTCACGAAGGCGTCAACCAGGGTCGTGACGGCACGCTCGTACTCGCGGTACTCCGGCAGCACCTCACACGAAAGCGAGATCACGAGCTCCGGATATTCAGCGAGCAGGATCTCGCGCACCCGTTGTTCATGCGTCGCATTGGCGTACGAATGAATCAGGCACACGCCGATCGCACGCACACCTTTCCGCTTGAAGAAACGCGCGGCCTTGGCGACGCTTGCCTCGTCGAGCGGGCGCAACTCTTCGCCGCGAAAGTTAAGCCGGCCACCTGCTTCGCGCACGAGATCAAGCGGAACCAAACGATCCGGCTTCACCCAAAAGTAGGAATTTCCATAGCCATCGGGGACCGCCTGGCGCGCAATCTCCAGGATATGTCGAAAGCCTTCGGTGACGATGAGCCCGAGCCCTTCGATCGCACCTTGCAGCAACGCATTGGTGGCGACGGTCGTACCGTGCGAGAGCGTAGCGACCGATGCAAGCGGCTCGCCCGCAATCCGCATCACCTCCTTTACACCGCGTACCAGCCCCATCGCCGGATTGGCAGGCGTGCTCGCGACCTTGGTGACGAGCATGCGTCCGGTGGCGCCATGCACGGCAACGATATCAGTGAAGGTGCCGCCGGTGTCGATACCGATGCGCCAGGGGGTGGAGGACATTGACCATTACTGAAATTTGGAGGACCTGCATTGTCAGGCCACCGGACCAGACAAGCAACCACGCGGGCGTATCGGTACCTTGGAACCGGCCGAACAAATGCCCGACCAAAGTCGACCGACTGATTGGGCCGGCCGGCCAATTTCCAATCCTGCAAACTGGGTAGACTCCGCTTGGCAAGGAAATCAGTCCCGGCCGGCGTCGAGGTCTTGAACAACGACGCATCCGAGAGCACATAAAGAGACAATGGAGATGAATATGAAGCGAGTGTTGATGCTGGCGCTGCTGCTGTCTGCGCAAAGCGTCGCTGCGGCCGACTATCGGTGGCTCAGCGGTTGGGATAGAAACTATCCGGCGATGCCAATTGTCGTCGAACCCTTCATCAAGGAAGTCGAGGCGGCGTCCAAGGGCAGTATCAAGATCATTCACAGCGGGCCGGAAACCGTGCCGGCATTCGAGCAGTTGCAACCGGTGGCCTCCGGCGCGTTCCACTTTCTCTATACGCACGGCGCCTACCACTTCGGTACAACGCCCGTGCTGACCGCATTCGAAGGGGTCGGCGGTGATGAGAAGGCACGCCGCGCCTCGGGCGTTCTGGAATGGATCGATCGGCACTATCAGAAGCTCGGCCTCAAACTGGTCGCCTCGCCCATGACACCGGACGGCGGATACGGCATTCTGCTTCGCCAGCCGCCCGGCCCGGCAGGTGATCTGCAAGGGCGCAAGATTCGTGGCACACCAAGCTATACCGCAGTGTTCCGGATGCTCGGCGCAACGCCGGTGCAGATGCCGCCCGGTGAGATCTACACGGCGCTCGATAAAGGCGTCGTCGACGGTGCCGCATGGCCGGTGATCGGGCCGCTTAACTATCGCTGGTATGAGGTGGCGAAATACGTACTGAGACCATCGTTCGGTTTCAACATGAATCCGATCTTCATGAATCTGCAGGCATGGAACAAGCTTTCGGAGTCCGAGAAAAAAATCCTCACCGACGTTGGTAAGAAATACGAGGCGATCTGGTTTCGGGAGTACGCCCGCCTCGCCGAGGAAGAGGACAAAGCCCTCGCCGCGAAAGGCATGCAGTTCGTCGAGATGGGGGCGGCACAGAAGGCCAAGCTGAAAGACGCCTGGGCCGAGGGTCTCTGGGAGCTGTCGATACAGAAATCGAAGAAAGACATCGAAGAGATGCGCGCGTTGGCAAAATCGAAAGGGCTCTGACCAACCCTTGGTAGCGGCCGCCGAGCAATCAGACCGGGAGAGAGACATGAAGAAAGTGTTGACGCTTGCGCTGCTCATCGCCGCGCA
>JBJXGX010000114.1:0-6639 GCA_046160305.1 Burkholderiales bacterium | reverse complement strand
TCCATTTCGATCCCTCACACGCGCGAAGGTGGCGGAATTGGTAGACGCACTGGATTTAGGTTCCAGCGCCGCAAGGCGTGGGGGTTCGAGTCCCTTCCTTCGCACCATCGGCAAGAAAGACTGATGCAATCTCCCGTTGAAACGCTGCAGGGCCTCGAGCGCAGGCTCACGATGGCCGTACCTGTAACTGAGATCGACCAGCAAGTCGATCAGCGCCTCAAGAATCTCGCGCGCACTGTGCGCATGCCCGGCTTTCGGCTGGGCAAGGTTCCCATGAAGCTCGTAACGCGGCAATATGGTCCGCAGGTCCGCGGCGAAGTGATCGGCGACGCCGTCCAGAAGGCATTCACGAGCGCGGTTGAATCGCAGAAGCTTCGTATCGCGGGCCATCCCAAGATCGAGCCGAAGACCAGCGACACGCCGCCCGATCAATTAGTGTTCAGCGCGACCTTCGAGGTGTACCCGGAATTCGCCTTGGGCGAGTTTTCCTCGACGACCATCGAGCGCCCTGTCCTCGAGGTGGGGGATGCGGAGGTGGACCGTACGATCGAATCGCTGCGCAAGCAGCGGGCGCGTTTCGAGAGCGCGGAGCGAGCCGCTCAAGTCGGCGATCGGGCGACGATCGATTTCGTGGGGAAAATCGATGGGCAGGAATTTCAAGGCGGAAGCGGGCAGGGTGTTGTGTTCGCCATTGGCGAGCGCCGCATGCTGCCCGAGTTCGAAGGTGCGGTCACCGGCATGATCGTCGGTGAAACAAAGACCTTTCCGTTGACGTTTCCGGCGGACTATCAAGGCAAGGATGTCGCCGGCAAGGCCGCCGAGTTTACGGTGACCCTGCACAAGATCGAGATGCCCATCTTGCCGGAAGTGGATGCCGAATTTGCGAAAACGCTCGGCGTGAGTGATGGCGATCTCGCGAAAATGCGCAGCGAAATCAAGGAAAACGTGCGGCGCGAGGTGAAGCAGCGTTTGTCCGGCACGCTCAAGCAGCGTGTGATGCAAGGACTGCTCGATGCCAATAAGCCTCAGATCCCGAATGCGCTGATCGAGATGGAGCAAGGGCGCCTCGTGCAATCCGCCCGCGCCGATCTGCAGGCGCGCGGACTCAAGGACGTTGACAAGCTGCCGATAGATCCGGGTATCTTTCGCGATCAATCCGTTCGGCGCGTGAGCCTCGGGCTGATCCTCGCCGAAGTCGTGAAGCAGAACGGCCTCAACGCGAAGCCCGAGCAGGTGAGAAAGCTGGTTGAAGAGCATGCGCGCACGTTCGAGCAGCCGTTTGAAGTGGTAAAATGGGTTTATTCTCAGCCGGAACGGCTCGCCGAGTTCGAAGGTCTGGCAGTCGAGGGAAATGTCGTCGAGTGGGCCTTGACCAAGGCGAACGTGATCGACAAGCCGGTCGTATTCGAAGAACTGATGGGTGCTCCGGCATAGGGGAGCGGCAGTTTGAGAACCAAGTAGTCCATAACCTCCACAACGGTCCCTGTGCTTCTCCCAATGAATATTGCCTCACGATCCAGCTACGCAGAATGGGGCTCGCCGACCGGCCTTGGGCTCATCCCGATGGTGATCGAGCAGAGCGGTCGGGGCGAGCGAGCCTACGACATCTACTCGCGCCTGCTCAAAGAGCGCGTCATTTTTCTGGTCGGGCCAGTCAATGACAGCACCGCGAATCTCGTGGTCGCCCAACTGCTGTTCCTCGAATCCGAAAACCCTGACAAGGACATCTTTTTCTATATCAATTCGCCTGGGGGGTCCGTGTCGGCAGGTCTTGCGATCTACGACACGATGCAATTCATCAAGCCGGATGTGAGTACGCTTTGCACCGGCCTTGCCGCGAGCATGGGCGCGTTCCTTCTGGCAGCGGGCGGCAAGGGTAAGCGGTTTTGCCTGCCGAATTCGCGCGTGATGATCCATCAGCCGAGCGGCGGCTTTCAAGGCCAGGCTTCGGACATCGAGATCCATGCGAAAGAGATTCTTTATCTGCGCGGGCGTCTGAATGACCTGATGGCCAAACACACCGGGCAGACGGTCGAGCGTATCGGACGCGACACCGAGCGCGACAATTTTCTCTCCTCCGAGGAGGCGCTCAGCTACGGTTTGATCGACAAGGTTCTCACCTCGCGCGGCGAGGCCTGACGAACATCACCTGGAGGAAGCCTCTGCATGTCGGATCGATCAGGCGGCGAGAAACTTCTTTACTGCTCCTTTTGCGGCAAGAGCCAGCATGAGGTACGTAAGCTTATTGCCGGCCCGTCGGTATTTATCTGCGACGAGTGCATCGATCTTTGCAACGACATCATTCGCGAAGAGCATTCGAACGACAAGGGCGGCAAGAGCGCGAAGTCCGACCTGCCCACGCCGAAAGAAATCTGCCAGATCCTCGATGAGTACGTGATCGGGCAGCAGCAGGCGAAGAAGATCCTCTCGGTCGCGGTCTACAACCACTATAAGCGTCTCAAGCACCTCTCGAAGAACGACGAGATCGAGCTCGCGAAATCGAACATCCTGCTGGTCGGGCCGACCGGTTCAGGCAAGACGTTGCTTGCGCAGACGCTTGCGCGGCTGTTGAACGTGCCGTTCGTCATCGCCGATGCGACAACGCTCACCGAGGCGGGTTATGTCGGCGAGGACGTCGAGAACATCATCCAGAAGCTGCTGCAGAACTGCGACTACGATGTCGACAAGGCCAAACGCGGCATTGTCTACATTGATGAGATCGACAAGATTTCGCGCAAATCAGACAACCCATCGATCACCCGCGACGTATCGGGTGAAGGCGTTCAGCAGGCGCTATTGAAGCTGATCGAAGGAACGATCGCGTCGGTGCCTCCTCAAGGCGGGCGCAAGCACCCCAACCAGGATTTCGTGCAGGTCGACACGACGAACATTCTTTTCATTTGCGGCGGGGCGTTCGATGGTTTGGAAAAAATCATCCGCCAGCGTAGCGAAAAGGCAGGAATCGGCTTTGGCGCCGATGTGAAGAGCCTGAAGAACAGCAAGGATGTCACCGCGATTCTCCGGCAGGGGGAACCGGAAGACCTCATCAAATACGGCTTGATCCCCGAGTTCGTCGGGCGGCTACCGGTCGTTGCGACCCTCGAGGAATTGGACGAGAAGGCGTTGATTCAGATTCTGACCGAACCGAAGAACGCATTGATCAAGCAATACCAAAAGTTGTTCTCGATGGAGAGCGTGGACCTCGAGGTTCGGCCGAGCGGGCTTACCGCAATCGCGAAGAAGGCACTGGCTCGCAAGACCGGTGCGCGCGGCCTGCGGTCGATTCTCGAGCAGACCTTGCTTGACATCATGTTCGACCTACCGACGTTGGAGAACGTCAGCAAAGTGGTCGTCGACGAGGCGACCATCCTCGGTGAAGGCAAACATTTGCTGATTTATTCCGATCAGCCGAAAGTGGCCGGCAACGCCTGAATATAGGTCGCGCCACCACTTGAACTCGGCGCGATTCGGCTTCAAGTAAGCCTTCAACCCTTTAACCTCCATACGAATTCGGGGCTTGTGATGCCTGGCTCGAGTGAACCTTCCATGTCAATTCAATATCCCCTGCTGCCCTTGCGGGACGTCGTCGTGTTCCCGCATATGGTGATCCCGCTTTTCGTGGGACGCCCCAAATCGATCAAGGCGATGGAAGTCGCGATGGAGGCGGGGAAGAGCATTCTGCTGGTCGCCCAGAAATCCGCGGCGAAGGATGAGCCCGCGCCCGAGGATATGTATTCCATCGGCTGCGTCGCGAACATTCTCCAGATGCTCAAACTTCCCGATGGCACCGTGAAGGTGCTCGTCGAGGGCGTGCAGCGCGCCCGCATCGAAGAGATCTCCGATCAGCGCACACATTTCGTGGCGACCGGGCAACCGGTCATCGAGCAGATCACCGAGATCGAAATTACCGAAGCCGAAGCGATGCGCCGGGCGCTCGTGACGCAGTTCGATCAGTATGTGAAGCTCAACAAGAAGATTCCGCCGGAAATTCTCACCTCGCTTGGCGGCATCGAGGAACCCGGCCGGCTCGCAGATACGGTGGCTGCGCATCTGCCGTTGAAGCTCGAGCAGAAGCAGAAGGTGCTCGAGATGTTCGGCGTGAAAGCGCGCCTCGAGCATCTGCTCTCGCAACTCGAAGCCGAGATCGACATCCTGCAAGTCGAAAAGCGGATTCGCGGCCGTGTGAAGCGGCAGATGGAAAAAAGTCAGCGTGAGTACTACCTGAACGAACAGGTGAAGGCGATTCAGAAGGAATTGGGCGAAGGTGAAGAGGGTGCGGATCTCGATGAGATGGAGAAACGTATCAAGAATGCCCGCATGCCGAAGGATGCGCGCCTGAAAGCCGAGAGCGAGCTCAAGAAGCTGCGCCTGATGTCGCCGATGTCGGCGGAGGCGACCGTCGTACGCAATTACCTCGATACGCTTACCAATCTGCCGTGGAAAAAACGGAGCAAGGTGTCCAACGACATCCCCGCAGCCGAGCGCATTCTCGACGAAGACCACTACGGACTCGAGAAGGTGAAGGAACGTATCATCGAGTATCTCGCCGTGCAGAGCCGTGTCGACAAGCTGAAGGGGCCGATTCTCTGCCTCGTTGGCCCCCCCGGCGTCGGCAAGACATCGCTAGGTCAATCGATCGCACGTGCGACGAACCGCAAGTTCGTGCGGATGGCGCTTGGCGGTGTTCGCGATGAGGCGGAAGTCCGCGGCCATCGTCGCACCTACATCGGCTCCATGCCCGGCAAGATTCTTCAAAACATGGGGAAGGTCGGCGTTCGCAATCCGCTCTTCCTGCTCGATGAAGTCGACAAGATGGGCATGGACTTCCGGGGTGATCCGGCGTCCGCGCTGCTCGAGGTTCTCGACCCCGAACAGAACCACACGTTCGTCGATCACTACGTCGAAGTCGAATACGATCTGTCGGAAGTGTTGTTCATCGCAACGGCGAATACGCTTAACATTCCGCCGGCGCTCCTCGACCGTATGGAGGTGATTCGTCTTTCGGGTTACACCGAGGATGAAAAGGTCAACATCGCCACGCGCTATCTGATGCCCAAGCAGATGAAGAACAATGGGTTGAAGAAAGGCGAGTTGTCGGTGTCCGAGGCAGCCATTCGCGATCTCGTGCGCTACTACACCCGCGAGGCGGGCGTGCGCAGCCTGGAGCGTGAAATCTCGAAGATCTGCCGCAAGGCGGTCAAACTGCTGATCACCAAGCCCGCGCAGAAGCGCATCACCGTCATGCCGAAGACGCTCGACAAGTTTCTGGGCGTTCGTCGCTACACCTACGGCATGGCCGAGAAGGAAAACCAGGTCGGTCAGGTCACCGGCCTTGCATGGACGGAGGTTGGTGGTGAGTTGCTCACCGTCGAAGTCGCCGTCATGCCGGGCAAGGCGAAGACCATCACCACGGGCAAACTCGGCGAGGTCATGCAGGAATCGATTCAGGCGGCGCTGTCGGTCGTCCGTAGTCGGGCGCAGCGGCTTGGCGTGCATGAAGATGCATTTCAGAAGAACGACATCCACATTCACTTGCCTGAGGGCGCCACGCCCAAGGATGGTCCGAGCGCGGGGATCAGTATTTGCACCGCGATGATCTCGGCGTTGACGGGAATTCCTGTTCGCGCGGATGTCGCGATGACCGGCGAAATCACGCTTCGCGGCGAAGTCCTCGTGATCGGCGGCCTGAAAGAGAAGCTGCTCGCGGCGCATCGCGGCGGCATCAAGACGGTGCTGATCCCGGAAGAGAACGTGAAGGATCTTGTCGAGATTCCCGACAACGTCAAGAATCGCCTCGAGATCATTCCGGTGAAGTGGATAGACGATGTTCTGGCGATCGCGCTCGCCCGCCCACCGGTACCACTCCCGGTCGCACCGGCAGCGGAGCCGGTTCCACCCGCACCCGTCGTTACCGAAGAGCCAACCAGTACCGGGTTAATGAAGCACTGAAAGGCGTGCGGACCCTATAGCTTGCGGTGAGGAATCGCCGTGGCGGCGGCGGAATATTGCCGTGGCACGCCCACTGGCGGTGGCGCGAAGTATCGATAAACGGGGAAAACAAGTGAACAAGTCGGAGATGATCGAGAGCATCGCAAAGTCAGCGGACATCTCGAAGGCGGCCGCCGAGCGCGCGCTCGATGCAACGGTCGCGTCCATCAAGACCGCCTTGAAGAAAGGTGGCATGGTGACATTGGCGGGGTTCGGAACCTTCTATGTAAGCCAGCGGGAAGCGCGCTCTGGGCGTAATCCAAGAACGAACGAGCCGATCAAGATCAAGGCCGCGCTCGTACCGAAGTTTCGCGCTGGAAAGGCGCTGAAGGATGCGCTAAACTAACGCGCTCATTTGGGTGTCTCCGGCGGAAACAACATCGCCGCCGTGGCGCTGCATGAGGGTGCTTAGCTCAGATGGTAGAGCGTCGCCCTTACAAGGCGAATGTCGGCGGTTCGATCCCGTCAGCACCCACCAGAGAATCGGCTGTTCCGTCGCAACGGGAAGCAGTAGTAAAGAGTATTAAAGGAGTGGTAGTTCAGTTGGTTAGAATACCGGCCTGTCACGCCGGGGGTCGCGGGTTCGAGTCCCGTCCACTCCGCCAGAAACGATCCACGGGGCGAACCACGGTTCGCCCTTTGTCTTATTGG
>JBJXGX010000113.1:0-17747 GCA_046160305.1 Burkholderiales bacterium | reverse complement strand
CACGGCGGGCTTCCTTGTCACGGCGGGCGAATACCTGCGCGAGCGCCACCCGAACATCCTGCACGACGCGAAGCTGCGCGAGCACTTTCATCACCGCATGTTCCACGGCTTCGACTTCGACAACACCATGTTGCGCATCGGCAGCATGAACATGTTGCTGCACGGCGTGGAGAACCCCGACATCCGCTACCGCGACTCGCTGGCGCAGGACCACGCTGGCGAGGAGGAGAAGTACACGCTGGTGCTGGCCAATCCGCCCTTCGCCGGCAGCCTCGACTACGAGAACACCGCCAAGGACCTGCTGCAGATTGTCAAGACCAAGAAGACCGAGCTGCTGTTCCTCGCGCTCTTTCTGCGCCTGCTCAAACCGGGTGGCCGCGCCGCAGTGATCGTGCCCGATGGCGTGCTGTTCGGCTCCAGCACCGCGCACAAGGAACTGCGCAGGATGCTGGTCGAAGATCAGAAGCTCGACGCCGTGGTCAAACTGCCCGGCGGCGTCTTCAAGCCCTACGCAGGCGTGTCCACCGCGATCCTTCTCTTCACCAAGACCAACTCCGGCGGCACCGATCAGGTGTGGTTCTACGACGTCGAGGCCGACGGCTGGAGCCTCGACGACAAGCGCACGCCGCTGCTGCCGGAGGACAGGCTCGGCCCCGTGCCACGCACTGTGCTTGACGCGGCCGACCACGCCAAGAACAACCTCCCCGACGTGCTGGCGCGCTGGGCCGGACGCAACAGCGCCGAGCGCGAGCGCACGCGCACCGCGCAGAGCTTTTGCGTGCCCAAGCCCGACATCGCCGCGCAGGGCTACGATCTGTCGCTCAACCGCTACAAGGAAGTCGTGCACTAGGCAGTCGAGCATCGCGCGCCGAAGGAGATCCTCGCCGACCTCGCGAAGCTGGAAGACGAGATCCAGCGGGGGATGAAGGAGCTGGAGGGGATGCTGGGATGACCGCGCCGAAAAAGGTCACGTTGAATGCCGTGGCAGTCATTGAGCGTGACATCGTCGATCCGACTGCGATCGAGAGCGGCACCCTGTATGTGGGGCTCGAGAACATCGAGTCCGGTGGTCGCTTTGTCGGCGTTCGGCCGGTAGACGCGGGGGAGTTGGCGAGTAGCAAGTTCGCGTTCACGCCGCAACACTTGCTCTACGGAAAGTTGCGGCCTTACCTTGCCAAGATCGCCCGCCCGGACTTTGAGGGCATCTGCAGCACCGACATTCTTCCTGTTCTTCCAGGCCCGGATCTCGACCGTGGCTACCTCGCGTGGCTTCTCCTGACGCCCGAGATGGTCGCTTTCGCCAGTTCACGCGCTACCGGCGCCAATCTTCCACGTCTGAGTCCGAATGCACTGGCGGAGCTCAAGATCCCGCTGCCACCGCTCCCCGAGCAGCGGCGGATTGCGGAGATGCTGGACAAAACGGATGCGCTGCGGACCAAGCGCCGCGCTGCTCTCACCCAACTAGACACCCTCGCACAGTCCATCTTCCTCGACATGTTCGGCGACGCAGGCGAGAACACCAAGCAGTGGCCAATCCGGCGCATATCCGAGTATGTCGCCGAGTTTCAGGGTGGGAAGAGCCTTGAATCGGAGATTGGTGAGAATGTCGTATCACGCAACTATGTGCTCAAGATTAGCGCCGTTACCGGAATGACGTTTCTTGCCTCAGAGTGCAAACCGGTTCCCGATAGCTACGAGCCGCCTATTGACCACTTTGTTCGTCGCGGCGATCTGCTTTTCAGCCGTGCCAACACGACGGAGCTTGTCGGCGCCGTTGCATACGTGGAAAGCGCGCCGAACAATCTGCTATTGCCGGACAAGCTTTGGCGCTTCGTCTGGCGGCAACCTACGACTGTCGAGCCACTCTTTATCTGGGCGCTCTTTCAGACTCCGACGCTGCGGCAGGAAATCGAACGTAGGGCTACGGGTACAAGTGGGTCGATGAAGAACATCTCCCAGGAGAAAGTTTTCGGCATCCCGACGATTCTGCCGCCGATATCGATCCAACGAGAATTCGCAAGCCGGCTTGCGGCCGTCGAGAAGCTGAGAGTTGCGTATCGCGCTTCCCATGCCGAACTCAACGTCCTCTTTTCTGCCCTCCAGCACCGCGCCTTCAGGGGAGAACTGTAGCCATGCGCGGCGAGTTCATCGGCGTGTGGTCCGAGACATGGCGCGAAATCTGGCTTCCGCTGATCGACCATGAGAACGTCGCCGAAGACATTTTCTGCGAGCTGTACCGCGAACTCGCTCCGGCGCTGGGGGCAAGGCCATCGGTCGAAGACCTAGCGGACATCATCGACGATCGCGTGCACAGCCGCGAGGCGTTCGAGAAGACGAGCGCGGACAACTTCGCCGGCGAGCGCGCACTCGTGACCTTCCTTGAAACGGCCTATCCAACGCTCGACGACTTGGGCGGTGACGAGCTTTCGAATCGCTACTTCAACCTGCTCGCGGGCTTCATCGAGAAGTTCAGCCTGCGCTATGACCTGCGGCGCCCCTGCACGCTGTGCCCGACGCTGCCTGGCTTGTTCGCGAGCCTAGTGCGCGACCTCCGCGTTGTGACGAGCAAGGATGCACATCTCGACGCTTTGATGAAGGACTTCGAGAGTGCGATTCGAGACCTGCGCCAGGACAGCGCCGACGGGCGGATCAAGACCTGCATTCAGAAGCAGATCAACCTGCTGGAGGCCATCGGACAAACGGGCGCGGGGGTGACTGAAACCGAGCTGGGTCGCATTTGCAACCAAGTCGGATCGTGGCCACACGGTGCAATCAAAGCCTCCCTGAAAAGCCTCTACGGATTCGCTTCGGACTACCCCGGGATCCGCCATGGCGGCAACGCCGCTGGCGCACTCCGCGCGATCGATATGCGCGACTTGGTGGCGATGTCGATCCTCCTCGCCGGATTCACGCCTTATCTGAGCGACCAGCTCGACGCTGACATCGTGTACCGGGGAGCTTGAGATGCGGCCATCGCTGCTCACCGTTTGGCGGCGCATCGCGAGAGGTGATCTCGAATGACTGCCGATCTGCAGGAGGTGAAGTTCAATGGCGGCATCCTTCGACGGGGCTTCTGGCTCTATGTCTGGGAGATCACGCCACCGGAAGGCGCGGCGCTCTACTACGTGGGCCGTACCGGTGACAGCTCGTCGACCAATGCTCAATCGCCGTTCAACCGAATGGGTCAGCATCTCGGGTTCGCCGAGAACAGCAACATGCTGCGGCGGCACTTGGGCGAGCACGGTTTCGAACCCGAACGCTGCATGTTTCGTCCAGTGGCGTTAGGGCCGCTGGAGGAAGAGTCGAAAGCGGAGTCGCGACATGAACACGACGATCGACGCGATCGGGTAGCGGCCCTGGAGAAGGCGTTGGCCGAGACGTTGACTGCGGCGGGATGCAGGGTGATGAACCGCGTAGCTTCGCGCAAGCCGCTTGATAGTGCGCGCTTTGCAGAAGTGCGCGGAGCGTTCGAAACCGCCTTCCCGCATTTGGTTCGGCAGGTCGCTGCGGCGCTTCCCGGAGCTGCTCAATGAGCTTTCGACTCGTGGATTCGGGCTGGGACCGCGAGCTGGCTGCCGCGTTAGCGGCTGACCACAGCCATGCGCGCATCGTCTGCCCGTTCATCAAGAGGGGTGTCCTTGACCGCTTGCTGAAGGCGAGTCGGCCACGCGTGCTGCAAGTCCTGACGCGCTTCAATCTCGTCGATTTCGCCGAGGGTGTGAGCGACATGAGCGCACTGCGCTTGCTGCTAGACCGCGGCGCACAGGTGCGTGGAGTGCGCAACCTGCACGCGAAGGTCTACGTGTTTGGATCGAGTCGAGCGATCGTAACGTCGGCAAACCTGACGGATTCGGCGCTGCTTCGCAATCACGAGTTCGGGTGCGTAGCCGATGATGCCGCCGTCGTCGCGCGTTTCAGTGGATACTTCGACGACCTTTGGGCGCGCGCGGGCAGAAGCTTGACGTTGCAACGTCTGGAAGGCTGGGAGGAGCGGGTTGAACGCCATCTGGTAGCCGGGGTCAGGCCCGATCGGCCGGGCGGACTCGGCGACGAAGGGGCCGACGCTGGTCTAGCGGCCGACGCGCCGATCGTGCCGCCCTGGGTGGTCGAAGCGCCACAGTCCTTCGTAAAGTTCCTGGGTGAGGGTGACAACCGGGTGCCCATCGGTTTCTCCACAATCGAGGAAATCAAACGCGCAGGTTGCCATTGGGCCGTGGCATACCCGGCAAGCAAACGACCGACCGGCGTGCACGATGGTACCGTCATCTTCATCGGGCGGTTGACGGAGGGGCCGAACGATATCCGCGTGTTCGGGCGTGCGATCGCGATGCGACACGTTCCCGGCCGTGATGACGCTACCCCAGCAGATATCGCATTGCGCCCCTGGAAAAAGACTTGGCCACGCTACGTCCGTGTACATCATTCGGAGTTTGTGAGCGGCCCGATGAGCAATGGAGTCTCACTCAGCGCGTTGATGGACACGCTGAAGGCGCAGTCGTTCGCGGCGACGCACCGCAACGCAGCCAAGGGCCAGGGCAATACCGACCCGCGCCGGGCCTATCGGCAGCAGGCGGCTGTGGAGCTGACGAGTGAGGGCGCTGCTTGGCTTACGACGCAGCTTGAAAGCGCATTTGCGCGACACGGAAGGATCGCGCCTGAGCAGCTCGCCAAGTTGGATTGGCCCGCTGTCCATGGAGAGTTGTAACCGCCATGCCCACCACCCGCGAACAACTCCAGAACTGGCTGGCCGAACCCGAAGGCACTTGCCTGGAGTTCAAGGAAGCGAAGCACAACTACCACTTCGAGAAGCTGGTTGAATACTGCGTGGCGCTGGCCAATGAAGGTGGCGGCAAGATCATTCTCGGTGTGACCGACCGGCGCCCGCGCTATATTGTTGGCACGGCCGCCTTCGCCGAGCCGGGGCGAAGCGAAGCCGGACTCCATGAGCGGCTGTCTCATCGCATTCCGGTGGAGGAACTACGCACACACGAGGGCCGGGTTCTGATCGTTCATGTGCCACCTCGGCTGCGGGGCACGGCTTGGCAGATCGACGGGCGTTACCTCAAGCGCGTGGGGGATGAGTTGGCGGCGCTGACTGATGCAGAGCTCAAGACGATGTTCGCCGAAACCGGTCCGGATTTCTCCGCCGAATTGTGTCTTGGCGCCGGCATGAGTGATCTGTCGCCACACGCGATCAGGGCGTTTCGTGAGCGATGGGCCACGAGGACGCGCGACGAACGCAAGGTGCGTTGGACCGATGATCAGACGCTGGTCAATGCCGAATTGCTGGTCGATGCACGGATCACCTATGCAGCGCTGATTCTGTTCGGAACGCGAACTGCGCTGGGGCGCTGGCTTGCGCAGGCGGAGTTGGTGTTTGAGTACCGCTCCTCGGAGGCTTCCGGCCCGGCCGCGGACCGCGAAGAATTTCGGGAAGGATTTTTTCTCTGGCACGACGCCATCTGGAACAAGATCAATTTGCGCAATGACAGGCAAAGCTATCAGGACGGGTTGTTCCGCATCGAACTGCCGACCTTCGATGAGGTTTCGGTACGCGAAGTCCTGCTCAATGCGGTGGCGCATCGAGACTATCGGCTCGGCGGCTCGGTTTTCGTGCGGCAGTATTCCCAAAGGCTAGAGGCGGTGAGCCCCGGTGGGCTGCCGCCAGGCATCACTCCGGACAACATTCTTGACCAGCAAAACCCGCGCAACCGGCGGCTGGCCGAAGCGCTGGCGAAGTGCGGGCTGATCGAACGCTCAGGCCAAGGCATGAACTTGATATTCGAGAGCGCGATCCGGCAGGGCAAGGCTCTTCCCAGCTTTGCGGGCACGTCCGCTCATGAGGTGCGCCTAACTTTGTACGGCGCGGTCGCCAGCCCGGCATTCGTGCGTTTCATCGAGCGATTGGGCGAGGAGAAGCTGCGGTCGTTCTCCACCTACGACTTGTCAGATTCAGGTGTTGCTGCGGGAGCTGCGCAAGGAACAGGCTATTCACAACGTCGGCCTAACCAAAAGGGCGCGCTGGTTTCCTGGTCCCGCTTCAGCGAATTGCAACTCGAACGAGCCATCTTGATGATCTTGGCAATCGCCATCTCGAAATGCTCCCATAGCTTATTGATCCGAAAGCAATTCGGCGCAGCCTCGATTGCAACCGGAGCGCTACTGGTTGCAATTCCGGAGCAAATCCATTGCAAACGCGGGCAAGTCTCGTCAGTCGGGCTTTCGCGCTCGCTGGACGCGTCGGCGTGAGCACGTTCCCTCTCCTCCAGCACCGCGCCTTCCGCGGCGAGCTTTGATCGCGGTGCCGCTTCGCCGCCGTTCCGTTTTGCCGGTAGTTATTCACAAATTACCGACAGTATGAAACACTGCCGACTGTGTCTACTCCCCTCAAACGCGCGATCAGTTTAGCCCGCCGCCACGGCACGGTTCGCTCATGCGAACTCGGTGCGGCCGGCGTAGCTCGCGCCCAACTGTCGCGCATGGTGGCGGCTGGAGAGCTCACGCGAGTGGCGCGCGGGCTGTACGGACTGCCCGGTCGTTCCCCGGACGAAAACGAAGCGCTGGCGGTGGTCTCGCGACGGGCGCCGCAGACGCTGTTCTGCCTACTCACGGCGCTGCGCCTGCACGAGCTGACCACGCAATCCCCCTTCGAGGTCTGGATCGCCGTGGGCAACAAGGACCGCGCGCCGCGGCTCCACTGGCCACCGCTGCGGGTTGTGCGGTTTTCCGCCGCCGCGCTCAAATCCGGCGTCGAGGAGCGTGCCATCTCGGAAGGGACGATTCGCCTGACCTCGGTGGCAAAGACCGTGGCGGATTGTTTCAAGTTCCGCCATATGGTCGGACTCGACGTGGCGCTGGAGGCGCTTCGTGAAGCGCTGCGGGAGCGGCGCACGAACGTGGACGAACTCTGGAAACAAGCCACCATCTGCCGCGTAACGCGGGTGATGCGTCCTTATCTCGAGGCAATGGCGTGAACGCCGCACGTACTCCGCGCGACCAGGCGGCGTCGATCCGGCAACGCCTGCTCAATCTGGCGAAATCGCGCGGGGAGGAGTTTCAGCCACTGCTGGATCGCTACGCTCTGGAGCGCCTACTCTATCGGCTGTCGGTTTCTGATCGCCGCAGCGACTTCATGCTCAAGGGTGCGCTGCTGTTTGGCATCTGGTTCAATGAGCCGCACCGACCAACCCGCGATGCCGATTTTCTTGGCTTTGGACCGCCCGACGAGGCGTATCTGGCCGCCACCCTGAAGCAGCATTGCGCCGCCGATCTTGACGACGGCCTGAAGTTCGATACGAACTCAATTCGTGTGCTAGAGATCCGCAAGAACACAAGCTATACCGGTTTGCGGGTAAATCTTCTGGCCATGTTGGGCAATGCCCGCTGCCATATACAGATTGATGTGGGTTTCGGCGATGTCGTGACCCCGGGGCCTGTCGAGATTGACTTTCCCTGTCTTCTAAACGATTCGCCGGTGCCAAGACTGCGCGTGTATCCGCGCGAAACGGCTTGCGCTGAAAAGTTCGAAGCGATCACACAGCTTGGCATCACCAATACCCGGATGAAGGACTACTTCGACCTGCTTGCGTTGGCCAGGGAGGGCGCGATGGATGGCCCGACGGTTGCCCGCGCCATCGCCGCCACATTCGAGCGCAGGGGCACCCAATTGCCCGAAGCAGCGCCGATCGGGTTGACGCCGCAGTTTGCGCGCGACGCCCAGCGGCAGGAAATGTGGGGGTCGTTCCTGTTGCGAAATCGACTTCACGCACCAACGCTCGCGGAAGTGATCGACGAACTTGCGTCATTTTTTCGGCCCCTGCTGCAGGAGGCACACAGGCTTCATCGCAGGCGGGGTGCGGCATGAGCAACTTCGCCTTCCTGCAAGCCGAGTTCGCTGCCGTGCGTGACGCCGCGGCGCAGGCTGAGGCGTTTCTCCACGCCGATCCGCGCACCGCATGCTTCCACGCCCGGCGCGCGCTCGAGCTGGCGGTGCGCTGGGTCTTCAAGTACGACGGTTGACTGCGACTGCCCTATCAGGACAACCTTTCGGCTCTGATCCATGAGCCGAGCATCAAGCAGGCCGCGGGCGATGCGGTCTTCAGCAAAGCGCGCGTAATTGTGACGCTCGGCAACCGCGCGGTGCACGGCCATCGTGCGATTCCGGCGGATGACGCGCAGGTCGCCGTGCGCGAGTTGTTCCACGTTTGCTACTGGTTGGGGCGCACTTATGGCCGCGTGAATCGCCCGACGCCAGGACTTGCGTTCGATGCCAGCAAGTTGCCGCAGCCGGCACCGGCGTTGAAGCAGACCGCCGAACAGTTGCAGCAGCTCGAAGCCGGCTTGCGCGAGCGCGACGAGAAGCTCGCTCTGCTGTTAGCCGACAAGACCACGCTCGACGAAGAGCTGAGACGTGTGCGCGCCGAAGTGGCTGCTGCGAAAGCGGCGGCTCAGCCGGACACGCACGACTACTCCGAGGCGCAGACGCGTGACTACTTCATCGACTTGCTGCTCAAGGAAGCGGGTTGGCCGCTGGACCAGCCGCGCGGCCGTGAGTTCGAAGTCGCGGGGATGCCCAACAACCAGGGCACGGGCTTCGTGGACTATGTACTCTGGGGAGACGACGGCAAGCCGCTCGGCCTAGTCGAAGCCAAGCGCACGCGCCGCGATGCGCGCGTCGGCTAGCAGCAGGCGAAGTTGTACGCGGACTGCCTGGAGCGGCAGTTCGGCCAGCGCCCGCTGATCTTCTACTCCAACGGCTACGATCACTGGCTCTGGGACGACACGAACTACCCGCCACGCGCGGTGCAGGGCTTCTACAAGAAGGCTGAACTGGAACTGCTGATCCAGCGCCGCGGCACCCGCAAGCCGTTGGCGGCGGCCGAGATTAACGCAGCGATCGTAGAACGTTATTACCAGACGCGCGGCATCCGCCGCCTAGCGGAAAGCTTCGAGCGCGACCATGACCGCAAGGCGCTGGTGGTGATGGCCACCGGCGCGGGCAAGACGCGCACGGTGATTGCGCTTGCTGACTTGTTGATGCGCTCGAACTGGGCGAAGCGCGTGCTATTCCTCGCCGACCGCGCGGCGCTTGTCAGGCAGGCAGTAAATGCCTTTAAGGTGCACCTGCCCGATTCCTCGCCGGTGAATTTGGTCACCGAGAAAGATGCCGAGGGGCGGGTGTTCGTCTCCACCTATCCGACGATGATGGGGCTGATCGACGAAACGAGGGATGGCCAGCGGCGCTTCGGTGTTGGCCACTTCGATCTGGTGATCATCGACGAGGCACACCGCTCAGTGTTCCAGAAGTACCGCGCTATCTTCGACTACTTCGATTCACTTCTGGTCGGGCTCACGGCCACGCCCAAGGACGAGGTAGACCGCAACACCTACAGCCTGTTCGATCTGGAAAACGGCGTGCCGACCGACGCGTACTCGCTTGAAGAGGCGGTGCGGGACGGCTTCCTCGTACCGCCGAAGGCCGTGTCGGTGCCGCTTAAGTTCCAGCGCGAAGGGATCAAGTACAACGAGCTGTCCGAGGAGGACAAGGACCAGTGGGATGCCCTTGAGTGGGACGAAGACGGGAACGTCCCCGACCGTGTGGAGGCCGACGCGGTCAACAAGTGGTTGTTCAACAAAGACACTGTGGATAAGGTGCTGGAGCACCTGATGACGCGCGGCGTGACAGTCTCCGGCGGCGATCGTCTCGGCAAGACGATTCTGTTCGCCAAGAACCACGCCCATGCCGAGTTCATCGCTGAGCGTTTCAACGCGAACTATCCGCATTACAAGGGTGAGTTCGCGCGCGTGATCACGTTCAAGACCGAGTACGCGCAAAGCCTGATCGACAACTTCTCGGTCAAGGACAAGGCGCCGCACATCGCTCTCTCGGTGGACATGCTGGACACGGGCATCGACATTCCCGAGGTCGTGAACCTCGTGTTCTTCAAACTGGTGCGCTCGAAGACGAAGTTATGGCAGATGGTGGGCCGGGGAACACGACTCTGCCCAGATCTGTTTGCACCGGGCAAACACAAAGAGTTCTTCTATCTCTTCGACTACTGCCAGAACCTTGAGTACTTCAGCCAGAACCCGGAGACCACGGACGGTGCGCTGGGCGCATCCCTTGGTAAGCGTCTGTTCAACGCGCGTCTCGAATTGATCGGCGAGTTGGATGAAAAATTGGCAAGCACCAACCGCTATGCGCTTCTTGAACACCACGCGGCACCGATTGTGCCCCCCGAATCCGAAAACGACGTGCGTGCACAGACTGCCGCATTGCTCCAGCGTGAGGTGGCTTCCATGAATCTCGATAACTTTGTGGTGCGGCCGAAGCGCCGCATCGTCGAGAAGTATGCGGAGCTCGGCGCGTGGACGCTCATTGGGCCGGAGGCGCGTTCGGAGCTATCGCACGAGGTGGCAGGTCTGCCGTCGGAGCTCGACCCGGAAGGCGAGGAGGCCAAGCGGTTCGACCTCCTCGTACTCAACCTGCAACTTGCGATGTTGCGTGCGGAGCCCGGATTCGCGCGGCTGCGTGATCAGGTCAAAGCGATCGCCGGACTGTTGGAAGAAAAGTCCGCGATACCGATGGTGCGCGATCAGATGGCCCTCATCCAGGATGTGCAGACCGACGAATGGTGGCAGGACGTGACCGTCCCCATGCTCGAAGTGCTGCGCCGCAGGCTGCGCGAGTTGGTCAAGCTCATCGAAAAAGAGAAGCGCAAACCCATCTACACCGATTTCGAGGACCAAATGGGTGCGGAGAGTGCGGTGGCGCTGCCCGGATTCGGCGAAGGAACCGACTTCGCAAGATTTCGAGCGAAGGCACGGGCATTCCTGCGCGCTCATCAAGATCACATCGCGATCCACAAGCTACGGATGAACAAGGCCCTGACGCAAGCGGATTTGGCTGAGTTGGAACGGATGTTCGCTGACAGCGGGGTTGGCGCGGTTGAGGAGATCGAACGCGCCAAAGCGGAGTCTCAAGGGCTCGGACTCTTCGTGCGATCGCTTATCGGCATGGACCGTGAGGCGGCCAAGGAGGCACTCGCCGGCTTTCTTCTTGGTAAGAGGCTCGGCGCGAACCAGATCGAATTTGTCAACCTCATCATCGATCGTCTGACGCAGCATGGCGTGATGGACACAGCGCTTCTGTACGAGTCGCCGTTCACCGATCTCACGCCGAAGGGCCCCGATGGGCTCTTCAGCTCCGCACAGATAGACGAACTGGTGGTCGCGATCGAGCAGGTCCGACGTACAGCCATTGCGGCATGAACGAATTGGGTACGCACGGCAAATGCCGGTGGCAGTCGACTCGAACGGAAGGTTGGACTGTCGGCGGAAAAAAGCAACCAGGTTGCGGAACCTTCTTACATCGGCCACATTCGACTGCGTCGTACCCGGTACGACTTGAGATCTTCGGGCAAGCTGACCGACGCGTCGACGTCGAGATGGAACTCGGGCGTCGGCCCGAGCACCAGGAGTCGGCGCCACAGCACCGATCCGCTTGAGCGCATCGTCGGCGCCAGCCGCTCGAGTAGATCGTCATAGGTCGCATAAGCCTTGTTGAACCATAGGGTGCAATCAGTTCCGGTTCCGGATAGGGCGGGCTCCAGCTCTCCTTTGCGCACGTAATAAAGTCCGGCGCATTCTCCGCCCAGGTCCTGCCGCAGGAACTTGCCGTGGCTCTCTTTATACGGCCCCATATGTACGCGTTCATTCACGGCATCGAGGGCGGCGGATCCATGGAACAGGTACCATTCCTCGAAGACGGTTTTGTGTCCGGTCGACCAAGGGGAGTTTTCGAATAGGAACGCCCCGGCCCAGGGAGCGCTGTCGACCTTGAACACGGCGGAGCCGAGAAAGCCATCGACCTTCTCGTGCGCCAGGACTTGGTGGAACTTCACGCGGCTATCGAGGAAGTCGGCGGCCGATGCCGTCGCCGATGGCCAGGTCCACAGCACGAATTTCAGAATCTGCATTGCCGCATTCCCGGTTGCGTTGACGTTGAAGGGATGCTCGAAGTGAAGAAATGTAGCAGGCATGGTTTGGCCGCGCCCGCCGTGGTGCTGTCGGCCTGCACGGATCGAGAGACGCGGATTGCGTATGACATCGAAGCGCGCGTTGGAGCGTTCCGGCGCTCGGGCGCAGCAAGCTATTCGATAAAACACGTTTCAGAGGCGGAACCGGACGGCTGCGCCGGGCCTTACTCGGTGCAGTTGAGCGCGGCGTCGATCCTGGTGAGCGAAAAAGGGTGTTTGATTGTCTTATCGGACGGGTTGCGCGTTTGCGACGCGTCGATTTTCCCGAATTTGCCTTGCGCAAATACCAATCCGCCGACCATGATGACAGGCGAATGCGTGGCGGCGCGCATATTAGAGGAAAGCCCATGAGCGGCGATCATCATCACAACCATGACCATGACCATGACCTTGATCATCATCACGGCAGCGTGACGCATTCGCATCTGCCGTCTGACCCTGCGCTGCGCGTGAAGGCTATCGAGACCCTTCTCACGCAGAAGGGCCTTGTCGATCCTGCAGCACTCGATGCGCTGATCGATGCCTATCAGAACCGCATCGGCCCGCAGAACGGCGCCAAAGTTGTGGCCCGCGCATGGTCGAACCCGGCGTTTCGCGATGCCCTTCTGAAGGATGCAACCCGTGTTATCGGCGAGATGGGCTTCACCGGGCTGCAGGGCGAGCACATGGTCGCGGTAGAAAATACCGACGACGTGCATAACGTCGTCGTGTGCACTTTATGCTCCTGCTATCCGTGGTCCGTGCTCGGCATTCCGCCCGTCTGGTACAAGTCGGCAGCCTATCGTTCGCGCGTCGTCATGGATCCGCGCGGCGTTCTTCGCGAATTTGGCGTGGAAGTTCCCGAGACGAAACAGGTTCGCCTCTGGGATTCAACGGCGGAAATTCGCTATCTCGTCATTCCCCAGCGTCCCGCCGGAACGGATGGCCTGAGCGAGGAGCAACTTGCTGCACTGGTGACCCGTGACTCGATGGTCGGCACCGGATTGCCCAAAATGCCGGGAGCCTGAATCATGAATTCCATTCACGACATGGGCGGCATGCACGGTTTCGGGCCGATCCCCATTGAGGAGAACGAGCCCGTCTTTCATCACGACTGGGAAGCGCGTGCGATGGCGCTGCGCATGGTCATGGGTGCGTGGGGCAAATGGAATCTTGACGCCGGCCGCCACGCCAACGAAAGGCTTTCGCCGCAGCAATATCTGACGTTCTCATACTATGAGCGCTGGATCACGAGCCTTGCCGATCTCACTGTCGAAGCGGGGCTTCTTTCGACGGATGAAATCAGGGCCGGCAAGCCGGAGGGCAGGCACGATCTCGGCGGTGATCCCATCAACGCACAGGGGGTTCTGAGCCTGCTGGCGAACGGCAGGCCTGCAACCCGCGCAGTAGATACGCCGCCGCGCTTTGCGATCGGCGATCGGGTGCGCACGAACAATAATCATCCGGAGGGACACACACGCCTGCCGCGTTATGCGCGGGGACATTCAGGAAATGTCATCCTGCATCATGGCGGGCATTTGTTTCCCGATACGCACGCACACTTCAAGGGCGAATGTCCGCAGCACCTCTACACTGTGGAATTGTCCGCCCGCGATCTCTGGGGTGAGCAGGGCAACCAACGCGACACCGTGCTGATCGACCTGTGGGAAAGCTATCTTGAGCCAGCCTAAAGGCTTGCCGGGTCCCGACGCGCCTTTCACCGAGCCTTGGCACGCGCAGATTTTCGCGCTGACGCACAAGCTCGCGCATGCGGGGCATTACACCTGGCCCGAATGGGCGCAGCGGTTCGCCGCGCAGCGTTCCACCTCGGCCAGGGCGGGCGCACCTGATGCTGAAGCGACTTATTATGACGACTGGCTGACCACCTTCGAGCAATTGCTTATCGACAGGAAGCTCGCCGATTCAATATCGCTCGCTAAGCTCAAGGACGCCTGGGCGCAGGCTTACCTCGAAACGCCGCACGGCAAGCCGGTGGCTCTGAAAGAGACGCACACGTATAAGGCCTGATTCCGAGCAGTCGAAGCGGGATTTCGGAAAAGATCACGCTACGAACCGGGTGGTTCCGAAGGTGACAATACTCCACCAGAAGAATCCCCAGCGGATGCGCAGGTATCAGTAACGCGGTCGAAGCTCGCGGTGGCGAGATCCTCCTTTATGAGGCCCCGGACAGTAAAGTCCGGGTAGACGTACGACTCGATCACGAAACCGTCTGGCTGACGCAGGTCCAGATGAGTCGGCTATTCGGGCGCGAGTGGTCGGTCGTCACCAAGCACGTCCGGAACGTGTTCAGCGAGGGAGAACTGAGTCAGGAAAGCAATGTGCAAAATTTGCACATTGCTGGTTCCGACCAGCCGGTCCGGTTCTACAACCTCGACGTGATCATATCCGTCGGCTACCGGGTGAAATCCAGCCAGGGCACGCGCTTTCGCCAGTGGGCCACCCGCGTGTTGCGCGAACACTTGGTGCAGGGCTCGCTGTTACCCGAAGCGCAGGAACAGATCCTCGCGCAAGACGACGGAAAGAATCGGTTGCTTCGCGCCGTCACCGAGCTCTCCCAAGGCTTCGCGCTCGCGGTCCCCTACGAAGAGTCTCTGCGCATTCGAGACGACGTGGGTTTCTTTCAAGCAGTGCGTTCTGTGCTCGCAAAAAGCCTCGCTGGCGAACGCAAGACCGACGAGGAACTGGACCTCGCCATTCGGCAGATTATCTCCAGAGCGGTCGTTTCCGATGAGGTCGCCGACATTTTTGCTGCCGCGGGCCTCAAGAAGCCCGACATCTCGATCTTGTCCGACGAGTTCTTTGCTGAAGTGCGCAGCATGCCGCAGCGGAACCTCGCAGTAGAGCTGCTCCAAAAGCTGCTGAAGGGCGAGATCAAGGCACGCGGCAAGCGAAACGTCGTGCAGGCACGCTCGTTTACGGCGCTTCTCGAGCAGGCAATACGCAAGTATCAGAACCGCGCCATCGAGACGGCGCAGGTCCTCGAGGCATTGATCGACCTGGCCAAGCAACTGCGTGAGGCTGGTGCTCGGGGCGAACGGCTCGGACTTTCAGATGACGAACAGGCTTTTTACGACGCGCTCGAGACCAACGACAGCGCCGTCAAGGTGCTTGGCGATGCCACGCTCAAGACGATTGCACGAGAGCTCGTCCCGACCGTGCGCAAGAACGTCACCATCGATTCGAAAGCGCACCGGATATCTTCGTCGGAAAATCCCGCCTGCGTTTCAAGGTGGCGGTTTTGCGCAAGGACCCCGAGCGCCATCGAGACTGTCGTTCAGTCGCTCTCATCGATCTATGAGCGGCAGGTGCTCATTGCGACGCACGGCCCCGTCGCGCTGGATCTTATGGCTCTGAATGGACTTCACCGGCGTCTGGCCCATCACGAGGCTTGTTTTACGAACAATCATCATCCTAAAATAGCGTCCGCCGCTAATTTAGGTTGCCGCCGCCGATGAAGCGCTCCCTGCAAGGCCGCTACCTCAAAGTCGCCACAGCCGGCGAAGCGTTCAAGGCCTTCGTCCCCGCGCCCTTGCCGCCGCGCCCGGACATCGACTGGACGCCGGCGCTCCGCGGTCGTTTCGATACGGCGCTGCTGGCCCTAGGTCGGCTCGACGCGGTGACCGATCTGCTGCCGAACGCGGCGCTACTGCTTTACAGCTTTGTGCGGAAGGAAGCGGTGCTGTCATCGATGATCGAGGGCACGCAGTCTTCACTCGCGGATCTGATGCTGTTCGAACTCGACGAGCAGCCGGGCGTGCCGGTGGAGGACGCGCGCGAGGTCAGCCGCTACGTAGCGGCGCTCGAACATGGCCTGAAACGGCTGCGCGGCGGTTTCCCGCTTTCATTGCGCCTGATGCGCGAGGTGCACAAGGTGCTGATGGGTCACGGGCGCGGTGCCAAGCTCACGCCGGGAGAGTTTCGCCGCAGCCAGGTCTGGATCGGCGGCACGCGGCCGGGTAACGCGGTGTTTGTACCACCGCCGGCAAACGAGGTGGACGAGTGCCTGAAGCACTTCGAGCGGTTCCTGCATGATCAGCCCGGGCCGACGCCGCCTCTTGTCAAGGCCGCACTGGCGCATGTGCAGTTCGAGACCATCCATCCATTCCTCGACGGCAACGGGCGGGTCGGTCGCCTGCTGATCGCGCTGCAACTCGCTGCCGACGGTCTGATGCGTGAACCGCTGTTGTACGTGAGTCTGCATTTCAAAGAGCACCGGCAGACCTATTACGAGTTGCTCAACAGCGTGCGCCTGTCGGGCGATTGGGAAACGTGGCTGGAGTTCTTCGCCGATGCGGTGGTGACCAGCGCCACGCAGGCTGCCAGTTCCGCCAAGCGGCTGCTGGAGCTTGCTTCCGCAGATGGCCGCCGTATTGAAGATCTGGGCCGTGCCACGGCATCGGCGCTGGCTATCCACCGCGCCCTCCAACGCCAGCCGATTGCCACTGCTGCGTCGCTCGCGGCCGCCACGGGCTTTACGCCCGCGACGGTGAACAAGTCGCTGGTGCACATGGAACGCATCGGGATCGTAGCCGAACTCACGCTCAAGCGGCGGGGGCGGGTCTTCAGCTACGCGCGCTATGCCGACATCCTCAATGAAGGCATGGCGTTGCCGGGCGGAGCCGTCCGGCGATAAGTCAGTTCGCCTCAACTGTCTCCCAGAAAACGCTGAATGGTTGGAGCCTGCGCGCTGCTTCGCACGAGGATGCGGTCGCACAGTTCCAACAGTTCCTCCTCAGCCCTTCCGCTTCCCATCGATCAGCACGAAGCAAATGCGCGCGAAATCGTTCGAGCGATTGCTCCACGCGTGCGCGGTGCCCCTTTGGATCAACACATCGCCGGCGCGCATCAGCGTTTCGCCCTCTTCCATGACCGCGTAGATCTCGCCTTGCAGCACGATCGCGTAGTCGACGGTTTTGGTTGCGTGCATACCGGGATGCACCGCGTCTGGCGGTAAATGGCGGCCGTCCGGAAAGAGCTTCGAGAACAACGCCTCGAACATTTTCTTGCGCTCGAGTGGATCTTTTGGCTCAGGCGGATAGTCGATGATGCGAATCACGTTGCCGTTCGGCGGGGGCGCGAGGCCTTGTACCTCCGCGACCCGATCCGGATCATCGATGGCGGCTGGTGCGCCAAACAGGGCCCACAGGTTGCTCACGCGATAGCCGGGACGCTCTTCCACCGTGCGGACGCGATGTGGCGAACCGTCGGCCGCGATGATCGAGCGCCCGGCGGCGTTGTGCCCCGCGACGATAACGCGCGGCAGCGGGAGTTCCTTCAACATTGCGTGATCCTCCTAGACTTTGATCGGCAACGAGGGTGGCTGCGCGCCGCCGCGCAACGCCACGGTGACTAGCTTCATCAGTGCGTTCCGTCGCCGCACTTCGAATGATCGTGCGACTGATCGTGCTGTTTGCCCGCGGCCTTGTTCGCAAAGTAGCGCTTCCCCATGAGTTCGAGCAGCGCCATGCGAATGCCACGGTCCTCGCTCGAGGCCGGATTCACTTCGAGTTCGCGATAACAAGCGTGCACATTCACATACATGCGCTCGGACTCACCCCAGCTCGCCCAACGGCCGAGCGAAATCTTCTCCGCCGCCTGCTCGAAGTTCATTCCTGCGTCGCGGCACACTTTCGACTCGGCGAGCACATACGCCAGATAGTCGCGCATCTCGCGGATGCCGCTCTTATCGGTGATCGGTCCGTGGCCGGG
>JBJXGX010000112.1:0-4319 GCA_046160305.1 Burkholderiales bacterium | reverse complement strand
GGCGTCCAGTAGCCGGTGCGCCAGCAAAGGTTGTATGCGCTCTTGACGACCGGGTTTCTGCCGTCGACGGCGTACCCGTTGGCCGGTTCCCCAGAACCTCCCGGGGCGGCACAGGCGGTGGCGAGCGCAGAGAGCGCCAGGGTGAGGGCGATGCGTCGCTTCACAGGGATTCTCCGGATTGTTGGGTTTATATGCACGCGGCTGGAGGCTTGAGTGCTCCATGCGGGTCGCATGTTAAACCATCGAAGATAGGTCCGGAAAGCACGCCGTGAATGCTAAAATCCCATGTTTTTCGAGCCGCGATAACCGTGCTGTCCTGGACCCTGGTGCCCAGGCCGCCTAAGTAGAGCGCCGCAGCCCCAGCACGCATCGATCGCCGCAACGCGATGACGATTGCCAGATAACGATTCGAGTCGATGGACCAGTTCGCCAAAGAAACCCTGCTTGTCAGCCTGGAAGAGGAGATGCGCCGCTCCTATCTCGATTACGCGATGAGCGTGATCGTGGGGCGTGCACTGCCTGATGTTCGCGATGGTCTGAAGCCCGTGCATCGTCGTGTGCTGTTCGCCATGCAAGAATCCAATACCGTCTGGAACCGGTCGTATGTCAAGTGCGCCCGCGTGGTGGGCGATGTGCTCGGTAAATATCATCCCCATGGTGATACGGCGACCTACGAGGCCCTGGTGCGCATGGCGCAGGACTTTTCGATGCGCTACATGCTCATCGACGGGCAAGGCAACTTCGGTTCGGTCGACGGCGACTCGCCCGCGGCGTATCGCTACACCGAGTGCCGGCTCCATCGCATCGCCGGCGAATTGCTGGCCGATATCGACAGCGAGACGGTCGATTTCGTGCCGAACTACGACGGCAAGGAAATGGAGCCCTCCGTCCTGCCGGCGAAGATCCCGAATCTGCTCATCAATGGTTCGTCGGGCATTGCGGTGGGGATGGCCACCAACATTCCGCCGCATAACCTGAATGAGGTGATCGACGGCTGTCTTGCGCTGCTCGAGCATCCCGAGACCACGATCGACGACCTGATTCGCATCATTCCCGCGCCTGATTTCCCCACCAAGGGAATCATCTACGGACTGGGCGGCGTGCACGAAGGCTATCGGACCGGGCGCGGCCGCGTCATCATGCGCGCCCGCACCCACTTCGAGGAGATTGACAAAGGGTCCCGCACCTCGATCATCGTCGATGAGCTGCCGTATCAGGTCAACAAGAAGTCGCTGCTCGAGCGTATCGGCGAGCTCGTGCACGAGAAGCGCCTCGAAGGCATTTCGCATGTGCAGGACGAATCCGACAAGTCCGGCATGCGGGTCGTCATCGAGCTCAAGCGGAACGAAATTCCGGAAGTCGTCCTCAACAATCTGTACAAGCTCACGCAGTTGCAGGACAGTTTCGGTATCAATATGGTGGCGCTGCTCGATGGTCAGCCGCGCCTCCTCAATGTCCGGCAAATGCTCGATGCGTTCCTTTCGCATCGACGCGAAGTCGTTACACGGCGCACGCTGTATGAGCTCAAGAAGGCGCGCGAGCGGGCACACATCCAGGAAGGGTTGGCGGTCGCGCTGGCGAACGTCGATGAGATCATCGAGCTCATCCGCGCGGCCCAGACACCCGCCGAGGCGAAACAAAAGCTGCTCGCCAAAGCATGGGTCTCAACGGTGGTGGAGGCGATGCTGCAACGCGCCGCGCCCGATGCCACCAAGCTTGACGATACGCACCGCGGGTTGACCCCGGAAGGCTATTGGCTCTCCGAGACGCAGGCACAGGCCATCCTCGAGATGCGGCTCGCCCGCTTGACCGGCCTCGAGCAGGAAAAGATCGTGAAGGAGTATGGCGAGCTCATCGACTTCATTGCCGATCTGCTCGATATCCTGGCCAAGCCCGCGCGCATCACCGCGATCGTCGGCGAAGAATTGCGCGCGATGAAAGCCCAGTACGGCGATGCGCGAAAGAGCGAGATCGTCACCCACGCCGAAGACCTCGCGCTGGAGGATCTCATCACCCCCGAGGATGTGGTCATCACCTTCTCGCATTCGGGCTACATCAAGGCGCAGCCGCTCGCCGATTATCGCGCGCAGAACCGGGGCGGGCGCGGCAAGCTTGCGGCGGCAACCAAGGAAGACGATTTCATCGAGCGCCTGTTCGTCGCGCATACGCACGACTTCGTCCTCTGCTTCTCCAATCGCGGCAAGGTGTACTGGCTGAAGGCCTACCAGGTGCCGCAGGGCAACCGGATCAGCCGCGGCAAACCGATCGTCAATGTGCTCGCGCTCGAAGACGGCGAAAGAATCAATGCGGTGCTGCCGGTGAAGACGTTCGATGAGAATCACTTCGTTTTCATGTCCACGGCCGATGGCACGGTGAAGAAAACGCCGTTGGTGGATTTCTCGCGCCCACGCGAGCGGGGCATCATCGCGGTCGAGCTCGACGAGGGGGATTTCCTCGTCGGCGTGGCGATCACCGACGGAAAGCACGACGTCATGCTGTTCTCCGATGCCGGCAAGGCGGTGCGTTTCGAGGAAGGCGATGTGCGGCCGATGGGGCGCACGGCGCGCGGCGTTCGCGGGATGCGGCTTGGCGAGGGGCAGCGCGTTGTCTCGATGGTGGTCGCGAGCGAGGAGACGCAGTCCGTGCTTACCGCGACGGAGAACGGTTTTGGCAAGCGCACGCCGGTCGCCGAGTACACACGGCATGGGCGCGGCACGCAAGGCATGAACGCAATCCAGGCCTCCGATCGCAACGGCAAATTGATCGGCGCGGTGCTCGTGGATGACAAGGACGAGCTCATGCTGGTGTCGACCGGCGGCATATTGATACGCACCAAGGTATCGCAGATCCGCGAAATGGGCCGCTCGACGCAGGGCGTCCGGTTGATCGATCTCGACGAAGGAACGCGCCTGGCGGGCATCCAGCGGGTCGCCGAAACGGAAGAACCCAATGTCGAGAACGGCAACGGCGCGAACGGCAGCAACGGCGATCACGGCGATATCATTGCCGACCATCCCCCACCGGTTGAAGGCGGCGGCGGCGAAGGAGAGAAACCGTGAACACGATCCGTCGATGAGGGCCGACGAATGCGGAGAATCGCTTTGCGGTTCGAGCGAAGTTCCGCGTCGTCGGGTCATAATTGATCTGTATCGTCGTTGCGCCGGCTTTTCCTCCGTATCCTCCGCGTCCTCCGTGGTGAATTTCTGAGACTGTAGGATTTAGATTTAGGATTTAGCAACATGCCACGCGCCATCAACTTCAGTGCCGGGCCCGCCATGCTGCCCGAGCCGGTCCTCGAACAAGCGGCCGCCGAGATGCTCGACTGGCATGGCTCCGGCATGTCGGTCATGGAGATGAGCCATCGCGGACCCGAATTCATCAGCATCGCCGAGCAGGCGGAGGCCGACCTTCGCGCGCTCCTTGCGGTTCCCGCCAACTACAAGGTGCTCTTCCTGCAGGGCGGTGCGTCGCAGCAGTTCGGCATGATCCCGATGAATCTGCTCGCGGGCAAGAAGGTGGCCGATTACGTTCACACCGGCGAATGGGCCAAGAAGGCGATCGCCGAGGCCAGTCGCTTCTGCAAGGTGAACATTGCCGCCACGAGCGAAGATGAGAAATTCACCTACGCGCCGCCGCAATCCGATTGGCGTGTCTCGCCCGATTCGGCATACGTGCACTACACATCGAACGAGACGATCGGGGGCGTCGAGTTTCATTGGGTTCCCGATGTGGGGAACGTCCCCCTCGTCGTGGACATGTCCTCGCATTTCCTGTCGCGGCCGGTCGATGTCTCGCGCTTTGGCATGATCTACGCGGGCGCGCAGAAGAACGTCGGTCCCGCCGGGCTGGTGATCGTGATTATTCGCGAGGACCTGTTGGGCCATGCGATGCCGATAACGCCTTCCATGCTCGATTACAAGGTGCATGCGGATGCGCAATCGATGTCGAACACGCCCCCTTCGTACGCGATCTACATCGCGGGTCTGGTGTTCCAATGGATCAAGTCGAAGGGTGGGCTCGCCGGCATCGAGCGACTCAATATCGCCAAGGCGAGGAGACTCTATGATTTTCTGGATGCATCGTCCTTCTACAAGAATCCGGTTCGCCCATCGGATCGCTCGCGCATGAATGTGCCGTTCACATTGGCCGATGCAAAGCTGGATAACCCGTTCCTGAAAGGCGCCGATGCGAAGGGTCTCCTGCAACTGAAAGGCCATCGATCGGTCGGCGGAATGCGCGCCTCCATCTACAACGCGATGTCGATCGAAGGCGTCGAGCGGTTGCTGGACTACATGCGCGAATTCGAGAAGGTCAGGGCC
>JBJXGX010000111.1:0-12613 GCA_046160305.1 Burkholderiales bacterium | reverse complement strand
CGCATCTGCCACCCTTACCCGAACCAGCGTCTGATCGTCACCACCCAAGGCAGGAGCCGTATGCGGTAATGCCGCACGTACGGATCTGTGGAGGGGGTGCTGGGTGACTGGCATTCCTACTCCGACTTCACTGCGTGGACGAGTGGGGATTGTTGGCGGCTTGCGCAATGCCGTCAATACGAACCGCACCAACCGCGCGAACCGCGGACTCGAGGGCACGATCGTGCGATCCGCTGGTCTACAATGCCGGTCGCCATGACCGCCGCAAAAAAGCATGTTCTCGCGCTTGAAACCTCCTCGGAGCGGCTGTCGGTCGCGCTCGCGGCAGGTAACGCCCGATTCCACCGATGCATCCAGGAGGGCACGCGGCATAGCGAGCATATTCTTGTGATGATCAATTCGCTTTTGGACGATGCGGGCGTTGCGCTCGCCGATCTGGACGCCATCGCCTTTGGTGCGGGGCCGGGTGCATTCACCGGCGTGCGGTTGGGATGCGGCGTCGCGCAAGGACTTGCGCTCGCGCGGGACATTCCGGTGGTCGCGGTCAATGCATTGCAGGCGCTTGCCGAAGCCTGCGCACGTGGAGCGCATAAGGCATCACCCACCGTGGAATCAAGGATCGTGACCGCGATTGATGCACGTCTTGGCGAGGTCTACTTCGCGGCCTGGTCCGGTGTGCCCGGCGCTTGGCGCGTCGATCTGGAGACCGCGCTTGCGAAGCCCGGGATGCTATCGATCCCAAGCGGTTCGGGCTGGATCGGATGCGGTAGCGCGTTCGCCGCGCACGGACCTGCGATTCGCGAGCGATTGGGCGCTGCGCTCGATGCGGTGTCGTCCGTTGATCCACCGGATGCTCGCGCGGTCCTCGAGATCGCACTCGTTGAATTCGCCGCGGGGAGAGCGAGCGCACCGGAATTCGCGCTACCGCTGTATGTTCGGAACAAGGTCGCGTTCACCATCGCCGAGCGTGAAGCCAGGATGGCCACGAGATGAGCGCAGTATTGCGATCGCGATTCGAACGCGTTCCGATGCGGGCGGAAAATCTGGATGAGATCCACCGGATCGAGATCGATATCTATGATCATCCATGGACACGCGGAAACCTGCGCGATGCCATGAGCGCCGGGTACGACTGCTCCGAATGCCGATTGGATGCACAACTCATCGGCTATTCGGTCATGATGTTTGGCCCGGGCGAGGCGCATCTCTTGAACTTAAGCATCGCGCGCGCGTTCCAACGGAAAGGGTTTGGCTACGCGTTGCTGGCCGAGTTATGCACCGTCGCGCGCAGCCAGTCGGCGCAAGCGCTGTTGCTCGAGGTGCGACCATCGAATGTGGCGGCACAGGCCCTGTATGCCCGCGCAGGATTCGTCGAAGTGGGCATTCGGCGTGGTTACTATCCAGGCTTGAACAGCCGCGAAGACGCGATCGTGCTGAAACTTGCGCTATGAATCGCCGCGAACTGATTTTGAAGGAGATGGGTCTTGGGCCGCGATGGCGATTGCGGACCGCAACCGACGCGGCGCCGTCCGATGGCGCGTGCGAGTTGGATGCGGCGCCAAATCCAGCGACGGGCGACCGCGACGCCGATTTGCCTCCACGCGGGGAGAAGGCAGCGCGCCCCGTCGTGAAGGCGGATTTGGCGAACGGGGCCGATGGCGTCCGGTCCGACAACATTCTTGCGATGCAGTGGCCGGCGCTCAAGGCAGCGGTTGCGGGCTGCACCGCCTGTGGGCTTTGCAAGACGCGCACCAACACCGTGTTCGGTGTCGGGGATGAAGAGGCGGATTGGATGCTCGTCGGCGAGGCGCCGGGCGCGGAGGAAGACGCGCGGGGCGAACCATTCGTGGGCCAGGCAGGGCGCTTGCTCGACAACATGTTGTCCGCAATCGACCTTGCGCGCGGCAAAAGCGTCTACATCGCCAATGTGCTCAAGTGCCGTCCGCCTGGCAATCGCAATCCGGAGCCGGGCGAGGTCGCGCGCTGCAGTCCGCATCTGATTCGCCAGATTGCGCTCATCCGTCCGAAGCTGATTGTTGCGATGGGGCGATTCGCCGCTCAAACCTTGCTTGCCTCGGATGCGTCGATTTCGAGCATGCGCGGGCGGCGCTATCAGTACCAGGGAGTCCCGCTCATCGTGACTTACCACCCGGCTTACCTACTTCGCAGCCTCCAGGACAAGTCGAAAGCCTGGGAGGATTTGCTGTTTGCGCGCAGGACGATGCGAAGCCTCGCCGCGCCTAGCCCGCAAACAGGTGGTTGAATTTTCGGCAAACGCCCATAGATAGAACGCGCATGGCAACCCGATGGAGAACGCTGCAATGAGACGCTGGATTGGCATCTGGATTTCCGTATTGATGTTAGGTTTGGCCGGTTGCGGATACAACGACATTCAACGGCTCGACGAAGGAACCAAGGCGGCCTGGTCGGAGGTCGTGAATCAATATCAGCGACGTGTCGACCTTGTTCCGAACCTGGTTGAAACCGTGAAGGGGGCGGCGGCCTCCGAGCAGCAGATTCTCACCCAGGTGATCGAGGCACGGTCCCGCGCGACGAGCATTCAGGTCACGCCGGAGACTTTGAATAATCCTGAGGCCCTCAAGCGATTCCAGGATGCCCAAGCCGGTTTGTCGAGCGCGCTTTCGCGCCTGATCGCGGTATCGGAGAACTATCCCGAGCTGAAATCGCAACAGACCTATCGGGATTTGATGGCCCAACTTGAAGGCACCGAGAATCGCATCAGCGTCGCGCGTTCACGCTATGTGAAGGCGGTGAATGAATACAACGTCTTGATCCGTCAATTTCCGAGCAACTTTACCGCCATGCTGTTCAGCAACCAGGTGAAGCCGAATTTCTCCGTGGAAAACGAGAAAGAGATTTCTTCGGCGCCCAAGGTCGACTTTGGCAAGCCGGGCGGCGCGGCCAAGTAAGAATCGATAAAGGGCTTTGTGCAGATTGCCGCGGTGTGGACAACCGGCCAAGCGCCTCGCGCGGATTTGAGTGCGCGCTGCGGGAGGCGCCGGTCGATCGCTGCATTGTTGCGAGTCGTTGCCGCCTTCGTGCCGATGCTGGCGCTACTTCCCGCGTATGCGCAAGACCTGCAACCACTTCCTGAGGTACGCGCGCCGGTCGTAGATTCCACGAAGACATTGACCATTGACCAGGTCGAACGGCTGTCCGCCCTGCTGCGTGCATTTGAGCAGCGCAAAGGCAGCCAGATCTCGATCGTGTTCGTGCCGACCACGCGCCCGGAGTCGATCGAACAATACTCGATTAGGCTTGCTGAACGGGTGAAGGCGGGGCGCAGCAAGGTCGATGACGGCGTGCTGATCCTTGTGGCGGTGCAGGATCGCAAGACGCGCATCGAGGTCGGCTACGGTCTCGAGGGGGCCATTCCGGACATCGTCGCGAATCAGATTCGCCGCGAAGTCATCAACCCGTATTTCCGCAACAATGACTTTTATGGCGGCGTGCGTGCCGGCGCCGAGGCGCTCATCAAGCGGATCGATGGTGAATCTCTCCCACCCGCATGGCATGAGGAGGCCGGCAGCCGCGAGCCGAATGATCTGATGCGCTGGGTAGTCGTCGCGATCGTCATGATCGTCGCACTGGGCGGGTTTCTTCGACGGATCTTCGGTCGTTTCATCGCCTCCGGTGTGGTTGCATCGATTGCCGGTGGCGGCGCTTGGATGCTCACCAGCGTGGCCGCGATCGGCGGATTGGCGGGCGTGCTGGCGTTCGGGCTATCCCTCCTGATGCTTGGCCGCGTGTTCGATTTTGGATCGGGACGCGGTGGGCATCGCGGCGGATGGTCCGCGGGTTCCGGGGGAGGAAGCTGGTCGGGCGGGGGCTCTTCGAGCGGTGACTGGTCCGGTGGCGGCGGCGGCTTTGGCGGCGGCGGCGCCTCCGGAAGCTGGGACGATTGATCAGGACAGGCGCCATGCGACGAATATTTCGGCATCTCATCACCGACTACTGGAGCGTGCGTCGTGCCTTTCCCGCCGCGACGCTTCATGCGATCGAAGAGGCGATCGCCGCGGGGGAACGATCACACTCGGGGGAATTGCGCTTCGTTGTCGAATCGTCGCTTTCCCTCGCACTGCTTCTGCGCTCCACGGGTTCACGCAGCCGCGCGGTTCATCTGTTTGGCGAGCTGGGTGTCTGGGATACCGAGGAAAATTCCGGGGTGCTGATCTACGTGTTGCTGGCCGATCGCCGCGTCGAAATCGTCGCGGACCGCGGCGTCCATCGCCGCGTCGGGGAGGGTGCATGGGTCGCTATCTGCCGCACGATGCAAGACGAATTCCGTGCCCGACGATTCAAGGCCGGTGCGCTCGACGGGGTAGCGGCGGTGAGCGCGCTCCTCGTGAAGCATTTTCCGGCCGATCGATCCAATCCGGATGAATTGTCCAATCGACCGATCGTCATCGGCTAATGCTTGTTATCCGGGATCACCGTGTGGAGAAGAGCATTCTCCGCGAGGTTCATCTGATGGCGCTTGCGCACAAGGACCATGCTTGTCGATACGAACAGCCCGAATAGCACGATCACCACGTAGATGGAAAGATCGGCGCGGATCATCGCAGCGTACAGCGCGAGCATGATGAGGATCGAGAGATTCTCGTTGAAATTTTGTACGGCGATCGAATGGCCCGCACCCATCAGGATATGACCGCGATGCTGGAGCAGGGCGTTCATCGGGACGACGAAAAATCCGGCCAGGCCGCCGATGAGGATCATGAGCGGCACCGCGATCCAGAATTTCGTGACGAACACCATGCCGACGACAATTACGCCCATCGCGATGCCCATTGGAAGAACCTCGACCGCCCGTCGCAACGGGATCAACTTGGCTGCCATCACCGCGCCAAGCGCGATCCCGACGGCGACGACGCCCTGCAGTCGCGCCGCCTGATCGAGGGTCATCGATAGCGCGGTCTCGGCCCATTTGATCACAATGAACTGGAGTGTCGCCCCGGCTCCCCAGAAGAGGGTCGTCGTTGCAAGCGAGATCTGCCCGAGCTTGTCCTTCCATAACAACCTGAAGCAGTGGACGAAGTCATGGACCAGATAGATCGGATTTTTCTTCATCGCGTGATGGTCTACGCCCGTGTCCGGGATGAAGAGGTTGAAGACAGCCGCAACGAGATAGATTGCCGCGATAACCATGATTGCCACTTCGGGTCCGGTATCGATGCCCGTGTCCATATTGGGCATATCGATCAGCATCAGGTGACCCGCGACGGTCGGGTTCACGAGCATGCCACCCACCACCGTCCCGAGGATGATGGATGCGACGGTAAGGCCTTCAATCCAGCCGTTTGCGACGACGAGTTTGTTGGCGGGAAGGAGCTCGGTCAGAATTCCATACTTTGCCGGAGAGTATGCGGCGGCACCAAGACCGGTGATCGCATAGGCGAGGATCACCGCGATGTAGGGCACGACGCCCGACGGTGTAAAAGCCGCGTAGAACAGCATGGAGACGCAGCCAACGATCTTGATCGTATTGGTCAGGAACATGACGCGTCCCTTGGCCATCGAATCGGCAAAGGCGCCGACGAACGGGGCGAGCGCCACATACGAGACGGTAAAAGAGAATTTGAGAAGCGGAATCACCCACTCCGGGCCGGAGAGGTCACGCAGAAGCGCGATGGCGGCAATCAGCAGCGCATTGTCGGCGAGCGAGGAAAAGAACTGCGCCGCCATGATCGTGTAAAAGCCCCGCTTCATGCCCGCGGTCGTCCTTCTGTGGAAATGAATACTGCGATTCACGAGCCGCCCCGTTCCCAGGGCACCCTCCACGGTGCCTGGCACTCTCTCCCAATGAAAGGGCTGCTCGCCTCATCGTTCCTATGGCCGTGGCGGTCGCGTTTAGGCCGCAACCGCCATTACCGTTATCTTCGGGGCGCGCTTTGTGCTTGAATACGCTCGCGAAGATTAGCACAACCTAAACGCACCAATGACCGATCGCCGCCTTCAAGTATTTCACGCTGTAGCGAAACAGCAGAGCTTTACGAAAGCGGCTGAGGTGCTGTTCATGACGCAGCCGGCAGTCACGTTTCAGATCAAGCAGTTGGAGGAGCACTTCAACGCGCGTCTGTTCGAGCGTGGCCACGGGAAAATAACGTTGACCCCGGCCGGGGCGCTCACGCTTGACTATGCAGAGAAAATCCTGGCGCTCGGCGCCGAGCTCGACACGCGTGTACGCGAAATGACGGATCGCCTCTCTGGCCCCTTGTTGATCGGGGCGAGTACGACCATCGCGGAATTTTTGCTGCCGCGGGTGCTCGGTGAATTCAAAGCGGACTACCCGGGCGTTCAAGCGAAGCTGACCGTGGCCAACTCGGAGACGATCGAGCATCGCGTCGCGGCCCATACGTTGGATGTCGGACTGATCGAGGGGCCGTCGGATAACGCCGCCCTCGTCGTCGAGCAATGCTGCGACGATGAGTTACAGGTCATCGTTGCCTCGGGTCATCCGATCGCCGGTCTGGATGTCATTACGCCCGCCACGCTTCTTGGGCACGCCTATATCAGTCGTGAAGAGGGTTCCGGGACCCGTGACTTCACCGATCTTTATTTCGCGCGCGCCGGGATCGATCCGAACCAGCTCGCAACCGAAATGGAGTTGGGGAGTCCGGAGGCGATCAAAGGCGTGGTCGAGACGGGGGTGGGCTATGCCATTCTTTCGCGTGCGGCCGTGCAGAAAGAGCTCAAGCTTGGAACGCTCCGCGCGATTCCCCTTGAGCCGCGCTTGATCCGGGTGATGTCGATCATCCATTCGAAAGAGAAGTTTCGATCCCGGCTGGTAGAGACCTTTACGGCGTTTGCCAGGCGCCGGTTGTCCGACGTATCCAAGATCGCACGCGCTTGAACGCCTAGCGCTCTTATGCCACGTCCGATATTTGCCCGGGTCAATGTTGCCGCTCTCGCGCACAATCTAGCGGTTGCACGACGCCACGCTGCCGGTGCGCGCATCCTCGCCGTCTTGAAGGCGAACGCCTACGGACATGGACTGGCGCGCGCCGCGCAGGCGATGCAGGACGCCGATGGTTTTGCGGTGCTCGATTTGAACGAAGCCATCGCGCTTCGGGATGCGCATCCCGACAAGCCTGTCTTGATGCTGGAGGGCGTCTTTCAGGCCGCCGACGTACCGGTCGCGGCGGCCCATCGGATCCATCTGGTGGTCCATAGCCCAGAGCAGTTTGCAATGTTGCGGGCGACGCGGCCACCGGGATCGCTGGATGTATTCTTGAAGCTGAACAGCGGCATGAATCGTTTGGGCTTCAGCCCTGCCGAATATCGCAAAGTGTTTGGTGAAGTCAAGTCGATTCCCTGGGTACGCTCGGTCGGCTTGATGACGCATTTCGCGGATGCGGATGGCGCTGCGGGCATCGACGTTCAACTGGAACGATTCAACGCTCTCACTGTTGGATTGCCGGGCGATCGCACCGTGTCGAACTCGGCGGCGCTACTGCGGTACTCGGGTCGTGGGTTCGATTGGGTACGCCCGGGCATCATGCTCTACGGCTGCTCGCCATTCGCCGATCGGAGCGCCGAGTCGCTCGGACTGCTGCCGGCAATGTCGTTGATCACCGAGATCATCGGCATCCAGAAACTGGAAGCCGGCGACAAGGTTGGCTACGGCGGCGCGTTTGTTGCCCGGCAAGCGATGCGAATCGGCGTTATCGCCTGTGGTTATGCGGACGGCTATCCGCGCCACGCGTCGTCGGGAACACCCATTCTCGTCGGCGGGCGTCGCACCCGAACCGTGGGGCGCGTGTCGATGGACATGATCGTGGTCGATCTCACCGATCTTCCAGAGGCTCGTGTCGGAACGCAGGCGACCCTTTGGGGCGAGGGACTTTCTGCCGACGAAGTCGCCGCGGCGGCCGGCACCATCAGCTACGAGCTCCTCTGCGCGGTGGCGCCGCGTGTGCGCATGATCGAGGCGGCATGACCAAGGCCAAATCGAAGGCGGTCTATGTTTGCGGCGAATGCGGCGGCGAATCCCCCAAATGGCAGGGACAGTGTTCGCATTGCAATGCCTGGAATTCCCTGAGCGAAGCCCTCATCGAACGTTCGGCACAGAATCGGTTTTCAACGATCGCCAAGCGAAGTACGGTCGCGTCGCTCGCCGATCTGTCCGCGGTGACGCCTGATCGGATCAGCTCGGGGGTCGAGGAATTCGATCGCGTGTTGGGCGGTGGCATCGTCTCCGGGCAAGTCATCCTGATCGGTGGCGACCCGGGGATCGGCAAGTCGACATTGCTCCTGCAGTCGCTCGCCGTTCTGGGTGATAAGCGCAAGGTGCTCTATGTGAGTGGCGAGGAATCCGCCGAGCAGATCGCGCTACGTGCCCAACGCCTGCAACTGGGCGCGGCACATATGCGCGTGCTCGCGGAGATCCAGCTCGAACGGATCAGCGCCACCCTGGAAGCCGAGACGCCCGAGCTGGTGGTCATCGATTCAATCCAGACCATGTATTCCGATGCGTTGACATCGGCGCCTGGATCGGTCGCGCAGGTGCGTGAATGTGCCGCGCAGCTCGCGCGCATCGCCAAGCATCGCGGGATCGCGATCGTGTTGGTTGGGCATGTTACGAAAGAGGGTTCACTCGCCGGTCCGCGCGTGCTCGAGCATCTGGTCGATACCGTCCTCTATTTTGAAGGCGATACCGCGTCGAGCTTCAGGGTGATCCGCGCATTCAAGAACCGCTTTGGTCCGGTCAATGAGCTGGGCGTATTTGCCATGACCGAACGTGGATTGCGCGGGGTATCGAATCCTTCCGCGCTCTTTCTTGCCGAGCACCGGGAGGGCGTACCCGGATCATGCGTCTTGGTGGCGAACGAAGGTACGCGGCCGCTCCTGGTCGAGGTGCAGGCGCTCGTCGATCCTGCAATGGGCTCCAATCCGCGCCGGTTGTCGGTTGGGCTCGATCAAAACCGGCTGGCGATGCTGCTCGCCGTGTTGCATCGGCATGCCGGCATCGCATGCGGCGATCAGGACGTATTCGTCAATGCGGTCGGTGGCGTGCGAATCGTTGAACCGGCCGCTGATCTTGCGGTGTTGCTCGCGGTCGTTTCTTCATTTCGAGACCGGCCCTTGCCGAGCAAGACCGTCGTATTCGGTGAAGTCGGACTGGCGGGCGAAGTCAGACCCGCCCCGCGCGGCCAGGATCGTTTGCGCGAAGCGGCGAAGTTGGGGTTTCAGCGCGCGCTGATTCCGCGTACGAACGCACCGCGTGCGCCGATCGCCGATCTTGAGGTGATCGTCGTCGAGCGCGTCAGCGAGGCTGTGGAGTTGATGCGCTCGATGGGTGGATGACATGCATCGCGGCCGCGACGCCGCTTCGCACCGCGGACTCCAGCGTGCAGGGATATTCGCCTGCGGTGTAGTCGCCTGCCAATAGCAGCCCGGATGCCTCGGTCACATTGCCCGGACGGTAGACGTTCGGGCGACACGCCACGGTGGCGCGCCGCTCAGTGATGATCTGGCGCCAATCAATCTTGGTGGGCGCACCGAGTTCCCGATGCAATTGCTCCGTAATGGTGCGGGACAGCTCGTGGTTCTGCATGTTCTCGACACCGGTCGATGCGCTGATCACGACTGCGATCATGCCTTTCGGTCCGCCGAGTTGACCGCGATCGAAGGCCCACTGTCCCGGACCTTCGGAGAGTCCGACCATCGGCAACTCGAGCGAGTAGCTGGAAGCGTATTGAAGATAGATCGTCGTGATCGGCAAATAGGTCAGGCCGGCAAGACGCGCCCGCGTTGCTTCAATGTCTTCGATTTCATTGAGGAGCGAAATGGAGTGCTGCGGGGCGCTTGCGACGATCACCGATGAGAACGGGGTCGGGATTCCATCGAGAAACCAGCCTTCTCCAGCCCAGTAGATCCGTCGCACCGCGGTGGCGGTGCGCACCAGGCCGCCGCGATCGCCGATGAACTTCGCCGCCGCATCCGGAAACAGACGTGAAAGATCCACGCGCGGAAGAAGGATGTCGCTCGCGCCGTTCGATCCCATCACGCCGTCGCGCACGACATTGAGAAAGACCTGCGCGGAGGCGAGCGCGGCGGGCGTGTTCAGGGCCGCGACGCAGAGGGGTTCCCATAGGTATTTCAGGGCCCGCTCCGGTTGCCGGTATTCGGCCAATAGCTCCGCGAGCTTCATGTCGGCATCGAGCTTGAACGCACGTCGCTTCATGGCGGACATGAAGCGTGCGATCCTTATGGAATCGATGAAGCCGAGTCCCTTGGCCTTGAAGAGGCCGAGCACGAGATCCCACGGCGGTGAGGCAGCCGCTTTTTCGAACGAGAAATCGGGCGCGACGCGCAAATGCAGCGGAAGGCGAAGCAGCACGTCGTCGACTTTGACGCCGACCTTCTTCATCGTCGCCAAAAGTTCGGTGTATGCACCGGACAGGATATGCTGTCCGTTATCGATCAGGCGCCCTTCGAGATTGACGCGGCGCGCGCGCCCGCCGAGCGAACGCGTCGCCTCGAACACGGTTACCGCGTACCCCGCTTCGGCGAGGGTCACGCCCGCGGACAGCCCCGCATACCCTCCACCAACGATTGCAATCTGCTGGCCAGACGGTGACGACGGTTGCGCGTAGTAGGGATATGCCGGTGGCATGGAAGGTTTCTTTCTTGGTGCCGGCGTTCGGTACGATCGAACCGCAGGATCAAGCGGCGACCCAGGTTCTCCACGCGATCCACAGTTTGCGTATCGGCGGCAATGCGGTGCGTTGCGTCAATACCAATTCAGGTGCCCGGCCGATTTCCGTGAGCAAGGTGCGATAGATTGCCGCCATCACCAGCCCGGGTCGTTGCGGGCGACGGTCCTCGGCGGGAAGCAGCGCGAGTGCCTGCGCATAGTTTTCCTCCGCGCGGCGAATCTGGAAGGCCATCAATCGACGAAAATTCTCGGAGGGTTGGGACCGCAGCACGTCCGCGGCCGAGACATTGTAGGCGGCGAGGTCTTCCATCGGGATGTAAATGCGGTTTCGCCGCGCATCTTCGCCGATATCACGAATGATGTTCGTCAATTGAAACGAGAGCCCCAGGCGCTCTGCGTATTCGAGCGTGCGCGGGTTGGTGTAGCCGAAGATGCGCGCGGCGAGGGTGCCCACCACGCCGGCCACCCGATGGCAGTAGAGTTGCAATTGCTCATAGGTCGCATAGCGCCGGTGGTCGAGATCCATCGCCATGCCGGCAATGATTTCTTCAAGCAGTTCGCGGCGCAGATCATAGGGACCGATCACGGGCTCGAGGGCTTGACCCACGGGGTGCTTCGCCTTGCCGCTATAGATCGCATCGACTTCCTCGCTCCACCAGCCGATACGGGCCCGTGCGATCGCAGGATCGTGCGGCTCGTCGACCGCGTCATCGACCTCGCGGCAAAATGCATAAAGCGCGGTGATCGCGCGCCGTCTCGCGGGCGGGAGAAACCGAAACGCGTAATAGAAGCTCGATCCGCTGGCCGCCGCCTTCTGTTCGCAGTATTGATCAGGGGACATCGGATGTTTGCAGAGCGGAACGGTGAGGGAGGAATCGGCCTGCCGCGAACCGGCTATCGAGCGATGACGCCGCGCAGGCGGCGAATCGATGCGCGCGCTACGATCGTCGCCCAGTCGTGTGGACGCAACACCGGTCGCGCATGGATACCGCGCTCGTTCAAGCGCCGCAGCTTGCGTGCAATGCTCAGGCCGCCCTCGACGATCAGCCCCAACTCCATTCCAATGCGGCCTCGCAGGCGTGCGGCTAGTGGCGCACCGGATTCTAGCATCGCACGGGAGCGCTCGATCTGATAGGCGATAAGTGCTTGCCGAGACGGGCTGTGCGCGACGAGGCTGTCCTCCGCGACGCCAAAGCGCGCAAGGTCGTCCTGCGGGACATAAATGCGTCCCTTCTCATAGTCGATCGCGATGTCCTGCCAGAAATTGATGAGCTGGAGTGCGGTGCAGATCGCGTCCGATTGCTCCAGATCGCGCGGCGCCGATACGCCATACAGCCGCAGCAGCATGCGCCCGATCGGGTTCGCGGAGCGCCGGCAGTAATCGAGCAGCTGCGCGAAGTCGCGATAGCGCGACTTGACCACATCCTGCGAAAACGCGGACAGAAGATCGTGGAAGAGCGCCATTGGCAATTGAAATTCACGGATGGTGGCGGCAAGCGCTTCGAAGGTTGGATCGGGCGTTGGTTGACCCGAGGCGATCCGATCGAGCCTACGCGCGAAGCCGACCAGTTGGGCGAGACGCTCCTCCGCCGGAGCGTCGCCCTCGTCAGCAATATCGTCGGCCGCTCGTGCGAAGCGGTAGATTGCGATGACAGGGCGGCGCAAACGCCCCGGCAGCATGATCGATGCGACGGGAAAATTCTCATAATGGCCTGCGCCCACGCCACCTCCAATGATGTCGAGCAAAAACTCAATGCAAATCAAGCGATTGAAAATGACAGTTTAGGACCAGTCCGGTAGAATCCCGCGTCCATTTCGATCCCTCACACGCGCGAAGGTGGCGGAATTGGTAGACGCACTGGATTTAGGTTCCAGCGCCGCAAGGCGTGGGGGTTCGAGTCCCTTCCTTCGCACCATCGGCAAGAAAGACTG
>JBJXGX010000110.1:0-38120 GCA_046160305.1 Burkholderiales bacterium | reverse complement strand
CGTTACTCCGGCTGTACGCCGGCTGCCTTCAGTACCTTGCCGAATTCGGGTGAGTCGCGATTTATACGGTCGGTCACCGCCTGGGGTGTGGAATGAAGGGGTGCAACGCCAAGCGATGCCATGCGTTCGATGACATCGGGCATTTTCAGGACGCGTCCCATTTCCGTGTTGAGTCGATCGACGATGGGTGCCGGCGCGCCTTTGGGCAGCATCAATGCCCACCACGTTTCACCCACCTTGAGGCCTACGCCGACTTCAGCAAGGGTCGGCACGTCAGGTAGCGCGCCGATGCGTTGAGCAAGGGTGACGGCGAGGGGACGCAGCTTGCCGGCCTTGATTTGCGGGATGGTCGGCACCATATCCGAGAAAATTACATTCAACTGGCCGGCCACCAGATCGGTCACCGCAACACCCGTCCCTTTGTAGGGCACATGGACCATGTCGACACCGACCTGCGTCTTGAAGCTTTCGGTAATCACATGTGCAGGCGTGCCGATACCGCCCGACCCATAGTTGAGTTTGCCTGGTTGCGATTTTGCCAACGCGATCAGCTCGGCCACCGTATTCACCGGGACCGATGGATGCACGACGAGCACCGAGCCGCTGACCCCGATCATCGAGACGGGCGTGAAGTCGTTGTGCGGATCGAACCCCATGCGCTTGTAGAGATGTACATTCGTCGCCAAGGCTGGGCTGCTCCCCAGTAGCCACGAATAGCCGTCGGGCGGCAGCTTCGAGGCATATTCCGAGCCGATGTTGCCGCCCGCGCCGCCACGATTCTCGATCGTGACCGGCTGGCCAAGCGATTCTGAGAGCTTCTGACCAAGCAGTCGGCCCAGCACGTCGCTCGATCCACCCGGCGGGAACGGTGCGACGAACCGAATCGGTTTGGACGGGTACGTGCCTTGTGCAAAGACGGTCGTTGCCGCAATCGTGGTCAGGACCGCGATGGCGCAACGGATGGTTCGAATGGCGATCAAAACATTCCTCCTCGGTTCAATAACGTTCACGATCAAGCATACCGCTATCTAGATTTTTCAAGTACGCGACGCAAAACGAATGTCATGCAGAATAAATACGCTGCGAGCGCGGCGAGAAGAATAATCCCGCCCTGGAAGCCACCGGTGAGGTCGGCGGTGATGCCGATAAGCACCGGTCCGATCACACCGCCAATCTCGCCGACGGTGAAATAGAGTCCGGTTGCCGCGCCCATGTTGCGCGATTCGACCCGCGGGGCCTCCATCAATACCAGCATCAGGATGGGGCCCATGATCCGCGCGACACCGAACAATACGAGGCTTACATAGAGTCCGATGCCATCGGTGAACGCAAGCATCAGGGTCGCAACGAGCAGGCAGATGTATAGGCTTGTGAGAATATCGACCCGCCGTTTGCCGATCGCGAAGCGGGGAATGGTGAGGGAGCTGATGATCCCCACCAAGGTAGGCATGCTGGCCCAGAATCCCGCTGATGAGGCGTCGAGCCCGCGCGAACGAAGGATCTCCGCGAGCCAGTTCGAGATGGCGTGATTGAACATGAAGCCGGCCAGCGCGATCAGGAGAACGGTCTGCACGACCGGCACGCGTAAGAGCGGCGCGAATTCCCTGATACCTGCGTGTCCTTTGCTCTCTGAGCGCGCACCGGCTGGTGTTTCCGGTTCGCGTGCAACCGCCAGCCAGACAATCCCGGATATCAAGCTCACCACGGCGAACGCGCTCACGGTGAGTCGCCAACTGTCGTTGAAAAGGGGCATGAATACGCTGTTCGCCGATGCGAGTGAAAAAGCCGACCCGATGAAGGGGCCGGTCATGTAAATGCCGACGGCAGTCCCGCGCTCGTTTGAATCGAACCACTGTGAAATCAATTTGGGCGCGCCGACCGACATGAGCGGTCCGCCAATCCCGAAGATGCCTACCGCAATGAACAGCGTGAAGAAGTCGACGGCCGCGGCCCGCGCGAAGCCCGATGCAGCGATGACGAATATGCCGATCGCAACGCCCTTCGGTGTGCCGATGCGATCGAGCAAGGTCCCGGATGGAATCGCGGCCGCGATATACACCATCGCCCATGCGCCCAGCACGAGCCCCATCGCGGAGCGGCTAAGACCGAGGTCATCGCAAATAGGTGTGATCAACGGCGCCATCGAGGCGTTGACCATGCCGAATCCGGTGTAGGTGAACCAAAGCGCCGCGAGCATGACCCAGCGGTACGGCGGGGGGGCGTGAGGCGAGGACATCGGTATTGGGTTGGAAGAAAAGACAAGGGTGGAGGGAAAAGGATGGAATGAGGGGGATCACCCTTCCCCTTCACCTGAGATGCGTAAGCGCGCGATCAGATTCGGTCGCGACGTGCAAACAGGATATCCCACACCCCGTGTCCGAGACGCTTACCGCGGTTCTCGAATTTGGTGATGGGTCGCGACGCCGGTCGCTCCGCGAATCCGCCCGTCATGTTCTCAAGTAGCGGTTCGGCGCCCAGCACATCGAGGATCTGCGTCGCATAGTCTTCCCAGTCCGTCGCAACGTGCAGATACCCGCCTGGACGCAGCCGATCAGCAATCAGCGAGACCGTGCGCGCCTGGAGAAGTCTCCGCTTGTGATGGCGCTTTTTTGGCCAGGGGTCGGGAAAGAAAATATGCACCCCATCAAGCGATGCAAGTGGAATCATCGCTTCGAGCACTTCCACCGCGTCATGCTGAATGATGCGAATGTTCGAAAGACCTAGCGCTTCGATCCTTATCAGCAACGCACCAATGCCGGGCGTGTGCACTTCTATGCCGAGGTAGTCGTGCTCCGGATGTTCGGCAGCAATGGCCGCTGTGGTCTCGCCCATGCCAAAGCCGATTTCGAGAATCGTCGGGGCGGCGCGATTGAATGTTGCTTTTGGATCAAGGAGCGTTGCGGCGTAAGGAATGATGAATCTCGGCGCGAACGTCGCAATCGCACGTTCCTGTGCGCCGGTGACCCGCCCGGTACGGAGCACGAAACTGCGGATCGATCGGTGCGGCGTTTCTTCCGACATGCGAGGCCTTTGCAAAGGGAGGCTCGCATTCTATCGATTGCATCCATGCGTGTTTCGCGCAACGCGCCGGCGCTGCAGATGCCGGCACCTTCAGCCGATCAGGGCTTCTTTTCCAGACAGGGCTCAGGCGGCCCTTTTGGTCCGCTTCGTGGCCGCGTGTGAGAATGCATCGACGCTTCGCTTCCTGCTCACTTCCGGTAGATCTCTTGATGTTTGACAACGGCATTCCGTTTGCCCTCGCTGCGCTGGTCCTCTTCGGGCTATCCGACCTTGTCTATAAGCGCGCCGCCATGTCGGGAGTGCCGACCCACCAGCTCATGATGGTGCAGTCGTGGACCTACGGCGTTCTCATCCTCTGTTACGGCTGGTCTACCGGATCGCTCGAATTCGCCCCCGCATCATTGTGGGGTGCGGTAGCCGGCGTATTCGCATTCACCGGCTTCTACAACTTCGCGAAGAGTCTGCAGAAAGGATCGGTCAGCATTAACGCGCCGATCTTTCGATTGAACTTCGCGATCACTGCCGCGCTCGCCATGGCTTTGCTTGGCGAGTCGCTCGGAACGATGAAGATCATCGGACTTTCCTTGGCGCCGATCGCCGTATGGCTTCTCGCCGGTGCCGGTGGCGGTGCGGCCGAGCGGCGCGCCAGCGCCGAATCGCTCGTGCGCGTCCTCGTTGCAACCGTGGGCGTTGGTATCGCCAACTTCATCTACAAGATTTCCATGGCGGGGGGATCGACGCCCGCGGCGATGTTGGTCGTTCAAGCGGCGGTGGCCGTCGCACTGGCGACGATCATGGTCGCGCGCCTGGATGGCTTCGCACGGCCAAACAACGCGACCATTCGTCATGCGCTCGCTGCGGCGTCTCTGTTGGCTGGCGCGTTCGTGTTGCTTCTTGAGGGTCTCACGCGGGGCGAGGCGAGCGTGATTGTGCCGATTGCTCAACTTGGACTGATCGTCTCGTCGCTGCTTGGCATTTTCGTGATGCGGGAGGCGGCGACCGGGCGAAAGGTGATCGGCATCCTATTCGCCATCGGGGCGCTGGTCGCGCTCGCGTCGATCTGAGCCGCAAGCATCAAGGAATCCCGGAGGGTCAACGAAATTTTCTTAGGCTATGCCGGGACCCGTTTTTCGCTCACTGCGTGACACGCAACCGTGCCGCCGTCCGCGAGTACGGTGGTCGCCGGTGCTTCCCGTTTGCATCGATCATCGGCGTGCGGGCAACGCGGATGAAACGCGCAGCCGGTCGGCGGATCGATCGGATTCGGCACCTCGCCGCCGACGGGGGTCCGTGATTTGCCGCTCATTGCAAGGTCGGGAATCGCATCCAGCAGCATCCGGGTATAGGGATGCCGGGGGTGTGCGAACAGCGTGTCCGCTTTGGCGATCTCGACGATGCGACCGAGGTACATCACCCCGACGCGATCGGCGACATGCGCCACGACCGCGAGATTATGCGAGATGAAGAGATAGGTCAGGCCGAAGCGGCGCTGCAGGTCCTTCATGAGATTGAGGATCTGGGCTTGCACCGACACGTCGAGCGCGGACGTGGGCTCGTCGCACACCAGGAACTCGGGATTCGACGAGAGCGCGCGTGCAATCGAGATCCGCTGGCGCTGGCCGCCCGAGAATTCATGCGGATACTTGTTGCCATCTTCGCGGGCGAGGCCGACCTGATCGAGAAGCTCGGCGACGCGCGTGTCGATGGCCGCCCGATCCTTGATGATCCGCTGCACGACGATCGGCTCGGCAACGATATCGCGAACACGCCAGCGCGGATTCAGGCTCGCGTACGGATCCTGGAAGATCATCTGCATCCGGTTGCGCGCGTCTCTGCGATTGCTTGCGGTGAGACGGACACCGTCAAACCGTACGTGCCCTTTCGAAGGGGTGTAGAGGCCGACGATGAGGCGGGCCACGGTCGATTTCCCGCATCCGGATTCGCCGACCAGCGCCAACGTCTCGCCCTTCGCGATGGAAAACGAAACACCATCGACGGCCCGAAGAATCTGCCGGGGTGTCCGTTCGACAACGCGATTGAGCCAGGGCTTCGAGACATCGAAATCGCGCACGATCTCCTCGACCGCTACGAATGGCCCGGTCGTCGTGCCGCTCACGGTCGTTCTTCTTTTTCGCCATACAACCAGCACGCCGCTCGCGTTGTCTCGACGGCGATCAGGTCGGGACGCACCTGCCGGCATCGATCGACCGCGCGCGGGCAGCGTGGATTGAATGCGCAACCGCGCGGAATCGTGGTGAGCCTCGGCATGGACCCGTCGATCTGCGCCAACCGTTCGCGCTGTTCACCAAGCTTTGGGATCGCGCTCATGAGGCCTACGGTGTAGGGGTGCTTGGCCTTGTGGATGACGTCGCGCACCGGACCGATTTCGGCGATGCGACCCGCGTACATCACCGCGACCCGATCAGCGGTTTCGGCGATGACGCCCATATCATGCGTGATCAGCATGACCGCCGCACCCCGCTCGCGGCACATGCGCTTGAGAAGAGTGATGATCTGCGCCTGGATGGAGACATCGAGCGCGGTGGTCGGTTCGTCCGCGATCACGAGCTTTGGTTCGGCGCAAAGCGCGAGCGCGATCACGACCCGCTGACGCATCCCGCCCGAAAACTGATGCGGGAAGTGATCGATGCGATGTGCCGGGGCGGGAATGCCTACATCGCCCAGCATCCCGATCGCGCGCTCGCGTGCGCGGGTGTGCGTCATCGAGAGATGCGTCATGATCGTCTCGATGAGTTGATCGCCGATCGTATAGAGCGGATTGAGCGAGGTGAGCGGGTCCTGGAACACCGCGCCGATCTGCCGGCCGCGAATGCGGCGGATTTCGTGCGACGGCAAATTGTCGATGCGCGTACCGTCGAGGAGGATCTCGCCCGCCGCGATACGCCCCGGGGGCTCGAGCAATCCGATGATGGCGGCACCGGTCAGCGATTTGCCCGCGCCCGACTCGCCGACCACGCCGAGGATCTCGCCCGGCGCGATGTCGAACGACACGTCATCAACCGCGACGAGCGTGCCGTGCCGCGTTGGAAACTCCACGCGAAGATGACGCACGGCCAGAAGCAGCGTTGGCGATGTCATCGCAACTTTGGATTCATCGCATCGCGCAGCCAATCGCCCAGAAGATTGACCGCGAGGACGAACACGACGAGCGCGATCCCCGGAAAGACGGTGATCCACCATTCCCCCGAGAAGAGGAAATCGTTGCCGACGCGAATGAGCGTGCCAAGCGATGGCTGGGTGACCGGCACGCCGATGCCAAGGAACGACAGCGTGGCTTCGGTGATGATGGCGGTCGCGATATGAATGGTGGCGATCACGAGCACCGGGCCCAACGCATTGGGTAGTACATGCCGCAACATGATTGCAAGCGGCGCGCGTCCGATGACCCGGGCTGCCTGAACGTATTCCTTGTTCTTCTCGACCAAGGTGGAACCACGCACCGTGCGGGCGTATTGCACCCATCCGGAGAGGGCGATCGCGACGACCAGCACCGGAACGGCCACCGCATCGTGTGATTCGCGCGGGAGCGCCACACGCGCCACGCCGTCGATGAGGAGCGCGACGAGAATCGCCGGGAACGACAACTGCACATCGGCCACGCGCATGATGAACGCGTCTATCCGCCCGCCCAGAAACCCGGAGGCGAGGCCGAGCATCACGCCGAGGACCATCGCCAGCGCCACCGACGCAAGGCTCACGGCAAGCGAGATGCGCCCGCCGTACAGGATGGTGGAAAGAATGTCGCGCCCCTGATTGTCGGTGCCAAGGGGAAACGCAATGCGACCATCCGGCAACCACGCGGGCGGAATGAATGCGTCGCTCAGGTTGAGCGACGATGCGTTGAACGGATCCTGGGCAGAGAGCCAGGGGGCGAACAGTGCGCCGACCAGACAGACGCCCGTCAGTGCCGCGGCAACGACTGTGACCGGCGAGTGGCGGAAGCTGTAGGCGAGGTCGCTATTCCATGCTCGCACGAGGCCGCCTTCGCTCGCCACGGCGCCCCCTAGAAATGCGCGCGGCGGGCCGCGCACATTTCTATAGGCTTACGCGATGGCCCGGTTGGTCGATGACTTGCCTGGGCAAGCTGAATCAACCTGGCGACTTCGTGTGCGGTGAGCAGTTTCACTACGATCCCCGGCGTCAGCCTTCGGCACTCTGCGCGGTCTGCCGTGCAGAGTGCTCGGATCAGTCGACGCGGGCGAAGCGCGATTCCGGCCGATCGTCGGCGCGATGCACGGTCGACACGGATTTCTTCATGGCCCATGGCCGCATCTGATGGTGAAGCGGAATGTAGTACGCCTCATCCCGGGTCGTCACCAGGGCGTCGCGCAGCATCGCGTCCCGTTTCTTCACATCGGTTTCCGTCTTGATCGCATCGATCATCGCGTCAAGTTTTGGATCGGTGATCCGACCCAGGTTGAAGCTGCCGTCCGCACCCGTCGTCTTGGTTCGGACCAGCGATTGCAACGTGTAGAGCGCATCGAAGGTCGCGACCCCCCAACCCAGCATGTAGGCACTGGTGTCGTGTCGTTGTATCTTGGCGATGAATGTCGAGAACGGCATGGCGTTCAGCTTGGCCCGGATGCCCGCGCGCGCCCACATGCCGACCAATGCCTGGCAGATTTCCTCATCGTTCACATAGCGATTGTTCGGGCAGTCGAGCGTGAACTCGATGCCGTCCGGATAACCCGCTTCGGCGAGCAGCTTCTTCGCGCCGTCCGGATTGACGGCCGGGCGCACATCAATTTCCTTCGTATGTCCGTGTACACCCGGGGCAACCATGATGCCGGCGGGAATCGACAGGCCGCGCATCGTGGTGCGCTTGATCGCTTCAGCATCGACCGCCATGTTGAGCGCACGGCGCACACGGGTGTCCTTGAACGGGTTCTTGCCCTTGATGCCCGAGTAGGCAAGCTCGGCGCTGTGCTGATCCATGCCAATGAAAATGGTCCGGACTTCGTGGCCGTCCACGACCTTCAACTTCGCGTCTTGCCGCAGGCGCGCGACATCCTGCGTCGGCAGATCGGTGACGATATCAACATCGCCCGAAAGCAGTGCGGAGACGCGCGTCGCATCGGACTTGATCGGTGTGTAGATCACCTCCGTCACGTTGCCGTCGTGCTTGCTCCACCAGCCCGGATTGATATTGAAGACGACGCGGCGATCGGGCTCCCATACTTTCAGGATATAGGGGCCGGTGCCTATGGCGTTGCGTGAAGCAAACGTATCTTCCTTGGCTTTGAAGTCCTGGATCTTCTCCGACTTTGTTTTCACCGCCCACGCGCGGCTCATGATGCGAAAGTCGATGATGTTGCGAAGCAGAATCGGGCTTGGCCCCGCCAGCACGATGTCGATGGCGAAATCGTCGACCTTGCGGATCTCATTGATGCCGGTGACATAGACCTGCATCGTGCCCTGCGGCTGCTTGATCCGCTCGAAGGAGAACAGCACGTCATCGGCGTTGAACGGCGTGCCATCATGGAACTTCACGTTCTTGCGCAGATTGAAGCGCCATTGCGTCGGGCTGGTCTGCTGCCAGCTTTCGGCCAGGGCGGGTTCGATTTCGTAGTTCTTCCCGTAACGCGTGAGCCCTTCATACACATGCATGACCATCGTGTTGGTGGTGGCGTGGTTTTGCGAATGCGGATCGAAGGTGAGAATGTCATTCTGCGCGCCCCACTTGAGCGTGACGGCGTGCGCGGGGCCCGCGAAGGAGGCGGCCATGGCGCACGCGATTCCAACTACCGCGATCAATCGACCCAATCGTTGCATGTCCAATCCTCCTTGTTGTTCAACTACGGATGAGCGAGCGCCGCCTCTGCAAGGCCAGCCAGAAACCCCGCGCCGAGCGGCAGGATATCGTCGTTGAAATCGTACACCCGCGTATGCAGAAAGCCACCCCGGCCCCCATCGCCTTGGCCGATCATGCAATAGGCGCCCGGGCGCTTCTGCAGCATGAAGGCGAAGTCTTCTCCACCCATCGTGGGGAAATGATCGGTGATGACATTTTCCTGCCCGAAGATATCGCGCGCGACACCGGTCGCGAAGCGTGCCTGTTCGGCATCGTTGATCGTCGCCGGATACCCTGGCTTGTAATCGACAACGGCTTCCGCGCCGAATGCCGACGCGATGCCGGCCGATAGCTCGCGAATCCGCCTCTCAAGGAGCGCGCGCGTTTCCGGAAGGAATGAGCGCGCGGTGCCAAGCAGCCCCACTTCTTCCGGAATGACGTTGAACGCGGTGCTGCCGCTCGTGTCGAGCTGCGAGACGCTGACCACGCCGGAATCGAGCGGATGGATGTTGCGGCTGACGATGCTTTGCAGTGCAGTGATGAGATGCGCCGCGGTGAGGACGGGATCCCGAAGGTGCTGCGGCTTGGCCGCATGACCCCCCTTGCCGCGGATCGTGATCCGGAACTCGTCGGTTGCCGCCATGACCGCGCCTTCGAGGATGACGATTTTGCCCGGGGCCAACTCGGGCCAATTGTGCAGGGCGAACACGCGCTCGGCCGGGAATCGATCGAACAGTCCATCCTCGATCATCATTTGCGCGCCGCCTGGCCCCTCTTCGGCCGGCTGAAAATAGAAATAGATCGTACCGTCGAAATGGCGCGTCTTGGCGAGATGGCGCGCTGCACCGAGCAACATCGTGGTGTGCCCGTCATGTCCGCAAGCGTGCATGAGACCGTGATGCGTGGACCGGTGCGCGAAGTTATTGGATTCCGTCATGCGCAGGCAATCGAGGTCGGCACGCAGGCCGATCGAGCGCCCGCTGTTGCCATCGCGAAGTACGCCCACCACGCCGGTCTTGCCGATACCGGTATGGACCTCGATACCGTAATCGTCCAGCAATGAGGCGACGCGCGCCGCCGTGCGGTGTTCTTCGAGACCGGGTTCCGGATGCGCATGGATGTCGCGTCGAATCGCGACCAGATCGGAATGAAAGCTGCGGATGGACGCTACCGGGTTGGACATTGTTCGCCTCAGTGGGCGGCGACGGATCGATCGATGCGCAGCCGCGGATCCACCGCATAGTAAAGCAGATCGACGATCAGGTTGATCACCACGAACACGAGCGCGACCATGCAAAGGTAGGCGGCCATGATGGGGATATCGGGATAGGTCACCGCCTCGATGAACATGAGCCCAACACCCGGCCACTGGAAAACGGTTTCCGTGATGATGGCAAAGGCGATGATCGCGCCCAACTGCAAGCCGGTGATCGTGATGACCGGGACGAGCGTGTTCTTGAGCGCATGCCCGAAGTGGATGCTGCGATCGGTGAGTCCGCGTGCGCGCGCGAACTTGATGTAGTCGGTGCGCAGCACCTCCAGCATCTCCGCCCGCACCAGACGCATGATCAGGGTCATCTGGAAGAGCCCAAGTGTGATCGAGGGCAGAATGAGCGACTTGATGCCGCTCCACGTCGTGAGGCCGGTGCTCCACCAGCCGATCGAAACGGTGTCCCCCCGACCGAACGAGGGCAGCCATCCGAGCGTCACCGCGAACACGAGAATCAACAGGATCCCGATGAGGAATGTCGGCAGCGACACGCCGACCAGCGACACTGCCATCAACACATGCGAGACCATGGTGTTGCGTCTGAGCGCGGTGTAGACGCCCATCGGAATGCCGACGACAAGTGCCAGCAACGCGGCGGCGAGCGACAATTCAAGCGTGGCCGGCAGCCGATCCGCGATCAACGCCGACACGGCGCGCCGATACTTGAAGCTCTGGCCGAAGTCGCCCTGCACCGCGCGCTCGACAAAATGCCAGAACTGCACATACCAGGGGGAGTCGAGGCCAAGCACGGCGCGAACGCGCTTCATGTCTTCGGGCGTGGCGTCCTGCCCAAGCATCGTGGCGACCGGGTCCCCGACGAATTGAAACAGGCTGAACGCGATGAACGCGACCACGAGCATGACCAGGACCGCCTGGAGCAACCGCCGGATGATGAACGCAGCCATGGCGCATGGTGCCGAAAGGGGGGCCTAGCGTCAATCTGGAGGATCGATCTACAACACTACGGACTGAACGGCGCGGCGAAGGGCGCGGCGGATTCGGTCGTGAGGAGCTCGCCTGTCGGCGACTCGGTAATGGAGCGGGTGAAGGGAATCGAACCCTCGTATGCAGCTTGGGAAGCTGCCGTTCTGCCATTGAACTACACCCGCGGGGAATCGCGATTCTAGCGTATGCATCCGGGCCGGAACTAACGATGATTCGCGCCACCGCGCGCGGCCGCTATTCCCAGAATGCCCCTGCGGTGATCATGAAAGCCGCGTTGCCGAGCAGGATGATCTCGCTCGCGAACCGCTTGCCGGAAATGCCGATGGCGGGAACGATGGCGGGTGCGTAGCCATAGTGGTTGAACGGGATCTTGTCGCGAAACTCGCCCTCGTACCCGTGCAACACCCCCGCGGTCAGCTTGAGATGAATGATTGGAGCGACGTCCAATGGCCGCCACAGCCTCCCCATGTATACATACTCGGTCGGCTGATTGAACGAATTCCTCTGAAAAGAAACACCCCAAATCCATTTGTCCGGACCCCAATACTCGAAGTTGAGCATGCGCTGGTGGTTCGTGTGCTGCGGTGATGGATTGAAATGGCGCGTGTACGCCGAGGTCTGGAAGTACCAGCGGCCCGCAGGATATCGGAGTCCGGTACCGGGCGGTCTGGCAGACTCTTTCGATTGGGCCTTTTCATCGGGCGACGATGCAGCTTGCGATAGAACGATAGCCGGTCCGTCGTCAACTGCATGCACTGAAGGAGCAGCGAACGAGAGCAGCGTCATGCCAAAACCAACAATCCCTCGTCCTGGGAGATTCCACAATGCAGACTTCATGCAGAAGCGCTTCTTGCAAAAGGCGCGATTCTCCATGATTTTCGGGTCCGTGCGCGGCACGGAACGCAGTCTGCGAGGCGTTATTCAGGATTTCCGCAGCACACCCCGGGCGAGGAATATCTCGGTAATGATCTGCGTGGCTTCGGCGAACGCAGGATTCTTGCGTGCATCGAGTCCGCGGGGTCGTGCGAGCGGAATCGTGATCTCGTGGTCGATCCGGCCCGGCCGTGGTGACATGACCAACACGCGATCGGCAAGCAGCACCGCCTCGTCGATGCTATGGGTGATGAAGAGAACGGTCTTCCGCGACTGCATCCACAGCGCTTCGAGGTCGATGCGCATCTGCTCGCGGGTGAGCGCATCGAGCGCACCAAACGGCTCGTCCATGAGCAGCAAGGGTGGATCGTGGATGAGCGCGCGGGCGATCGCCGTTCGTTGACGCATGCCGCCGGAAAGCTCGCGGGGAAATCGGTTGGCGAATTCGGCGAGTCCCACATTCGAGAGGAGTTCATGCGCCTTCTGCCTGAATAATCGTGGATCGATACTGCGCAATTCGAGTTGCACCAGAACATTGTCGAGCACCGTACGCCAGTCAAGCAGCACCGGGCTTTGGAACACGACACCGAGCGCTGTCTGTGGGCCGCGGACCGGCGTGCCATTCAAATGGACCGATCCGGCGGTCGGTGGGAGCAGGCCCGCGATAATCTTGAGCAGCGTGCTCTTACCGCACCCGGACGGACCGACGATTGCTACGAATTCCCCCTCGGTAATCGCGACCGACACGCGATCAAGCGCATGCGTTTCCGTCGGACCGCGCCGAAAGCGGTGGCTGAGATCTTCGATCTGGATGCAGGGTCGAGAAATCTGCGCGAGAGTCGGCGCAGCGTTCACTTCGGCAGGAATTCGTTGGTGTGAAATGCGGTCCATGCGAGGTCGGTCTTCAGCTCGCGGTATTTCTTGAGAAGGTCGAGCGTCTGGTCCCAATCGGCCTGGGCGCCCCAACCGGTGCGTCCCTTCGAATTCTTGGAATCCAGCAGCTCGAAATCCACCATGAGCTGGTCGAGCGTCGACTGGCGATTGAGATCCGTCTTCACCTTGAGGGCCGCATCGACGGTGGCACCCGGATTCTTCTTGGCCTCGTCCCACGATCGCGCGGTGGCCTTGACGAACCGGCGCACGAGGTCGGGTTTCGCCTTGATCGTATCGCCCTTGGTAAGGATCGTCATACCGACGATGTTCGCGCCGTGATCGGCAAATCGAAGCGCGGCCGGTTCGTGTCCGCGGTACTTGATCAGGAAGAACTGGTCGTCCGCACCACCAAGAAGAGCGTCGGCGCGCTTTTCGAGAACGGTCACCACTTTCCCGGCCGGGTCGACCTGCACCATAGAGATCTTCGAGGTATCGATCTTGTTGTACGCGGCCAACGCCATGAAGAGCTGGCCAAGCGGATCGCCCGGGGACACCGCGATGCGCTTGCCCTCGAGATCTTTCGGGGTCTTGATGCCATTGGCTGCGAGCGATATGACGGCGAATCCGGTGGAATTGAGAAGCGACATCACCGATTTCACATCGGCGCCTTTCGAGGCAGTCAACACCACGCTCGACGAATCGGCCAAGCCGAATGTATCGGAGCCGGCCGCGACGACCTGCACGGTGTTGGCCGAGCCACGGCCTTCATTGATGGTGAGATCGATGCCCTCTTCCTTGAAGAAGCCGCGCTCCTTGCCATAGTAGAACGGCGTATGCAGGCCACCGAGATACCAGTTGAGGCGAAGCGAGACGGCGTCCTGCGCTTGCGCGCTCATCGCGAAAAATCCGGCCGCTAACGCGGCGACGATTCGATTCATGCTCGGCTCCTTGGTGCGTCGTGATCGCTTGGATACTACGACTCGAAAACTACGACTCGAAAACATCAGTCCGTTGCTGCGAGACATGCCACGGTATCGTAAAGCGCTCGATCAGCTCGACCGCATAGTAGACCACCAATCCGATCACGCTCAAGAGCACGATGGTCGCGAACACCATCGGCGTATCGAGGTTGCCGTTGTACTGCAACAAGAGATATCCCAGGCCCTTGTCGGAGGCCACGAACTCGGCGACGACCGCAGCCGTCGCGGAGAGTGCCGCGCCGACCTTGAGGCCGGTGAAGATCTGCGGCAATGCCTGCGGCAGGCGGATCTTGGCGAAGAGCTTCCAGCCGCCGGCGCCGGTGGTGCGCGCGAAGTCCATGATGTCCGGATCGGTCGACTTGAACCCGGCGATCGAGGCCACGACGATCGGAAAGAACGAGAGCAGGAATACGATCAATACCTTCGGTCCGAAGCCAAAGCCGAACCAGATGATGAATAGCGGCGCGATCGCGATTTTCGGAATGATCTGGAGGAACACCACGATCGGATACACCGCGTTTTCCATGAAGCGCGAATAGGCGACCGACAATGCCAGCGGGATGCTGATCACGACGGCGACCAGATAGCCCACGACGATTTCCTGCGTGGTGACCCACGCGCTTGCCATGACGGTGTCATAGCGCTTGAGAAACTCGGTCCAGACCTTCGAGGGCGGTGGGAGCAGATACTCCTTGATTCCGAACAGCGTCACCGCACTTTCCCAGAGAGCGAAAAACGCCAGGAAGATGACGAGCGCGGCGAAGCGTTTGCGCAGCCATCCGCCGATCGCGCTGGTGCGGTTCGTTGCCGTAGAGCCTCTCATTGATATTCTTGATCAGGCGATGACACTAGAGTGGCGGTGCTCCCATGTCAAGGCTGGCCGGCGAGAGCGGATTCCGATTCACGAGGTATTATCGTGTGTAGCCGGTCGCGTACCGGTGTGTGCCGAAAAGTCGCATGTGAAGCGATATCTTCGAAGAGCAGGAGACATTCATGATCGTGGCGAGGAAATCAATTGGCGTCGCCGCCGCCGCCGCCGCGGCCGCGATGGTGATCGCGGGATCGGCAGTCGGCCAGGTGCAACTGCGGCTGCTCAACAGTTGGGACACTCGATATCCCGGAAATTATCTCGTCATGGACAAATTCGCCGCTGCGATCAAGGACGGAACGCAAGGCGCCGTTTCGATTCGTACCAGCGGCCCGGAAGTCGTGCCCGCGTTCGAGCAGTTCCAGCCGCTCGCAAAAGGCGCGTTCGACATGCTGTTCACCACCCCGCCCTTCCACGCGGGGCAGACCAGCGTTGCGTTCGGGCTCTTTACCCTCGAACCCGATCCGGAGGGCTGGCGCAAGAACGGCATCTTCGCGCTCATGGAAAAAGAATACGCCGAGCGTGGCGTCAAGCTGCTCGCGATTCCACCGGGCAACATGAAAGGTACGGGCGCGTTTCACGTGGTACTGCGCGAGCCGTTGACTGCTGCGAACGATTTGAAGGGACGCAAGATCCGATCGACGCGCGGCAGCCTGTCTCCGTTTACCGAAGGCTATGGCGGAATCTCGGTGCAACTGGTACCGACCGACATATACGGCGCGCTGCAACGCGGTACCGTGGATGGCGCGGCGTATCCTGTACTCGGTACGGTCGACTACAAGTGGTACGAGGTCTCCAAGTACATGACGCGCCCGACATGGGGAACGGTGTGTCACATGCTGCTCATGAATACGAGTGCGTGGGACAAATTGTCTGATGCGCACAAGAAAGTGATCGATGAGGCATCGCGCCGCGCCGAGCTGGATGGAATGACGTTGCTCAACGCAAAGGTGATCGAGGAGATCGACGAGCTGAAGAAGCGTGGCATGCAGGAAGTCCAGCTTGACCCTGCCCGACTGCCGAAGATCATGGGGGACTATCGTGACGCCCTATGGACGCTTGCCGAGGCGCATCCACCTTCGGCAGTGCGGGCGAAGGAATTTCGTACGCTCGTGCGCTCGCTCGGGCAGTAGACGGCCACGAATCATCTGTGAATACGGTAACCGACACGCCTGCCACAGCCAAGCGCTGGGCCGCTGTCTACCCTGAGCTCGGGACTGAACCCATCCCAATCGAGCCGTGCATCTCGCCTGCGTATTTCGAGCGCGAGCGCCAGGCGATTTTCAAGCGGACATGGCTCAACGTCGGGCGGGTCGAGCAGATCCCGAAGCCCGGCGACTACTTCACGATCGACATCGTCGCCGGCAGCGCATCGATCATCGTCGCGCGCGGAATGGACGGCACGATTCGCGCGTTTCACAACATGTGCTCGCATCGGGGCAACAAGGTCGTCTGGAACGAATCGGGACATGCCAGCCGCTTTGTTTGCAGCTTCCATGCCTGGGTATTCGGATTGGACGGCAGTCTGCGCGCCGTGCCCGATGAAGGGCAGTTCCACGACTTCAGGAAGACCGATCACGCATTGTCCCCGGTCGCCCTCGATACATGGGAGGGCTTCCTCTTCGTCAATCTTGATCCCGCACCGCGCGAGACATTGGCGCAGCACCTGGGCGAGTTCGGCAGCGTATTGAGCGGATGGCCGTTCGGTGAACGTAGCACGTGTTATGCCTACCGGGTCGAGGTCAAGGCCAACTGGAAGGTTACGATGAACGCGTTCCAGGAGTCCTATCACGTGCCGTTCGTGCATCGGCGCACCGTGCCGGACAGTGCGGCAGGCCAGGAGAATCCGTTCGCGCGGCCGGTCGGGATCCATCTTTATCCGCGCCATCAGGTGCTGTCGATCTACGCCAATCCGCACACGCGCCTGAATCCGATCGATGAGATCGTCGCGCGCCATGGACCGGGCTATCGCAAGCGCGTCACGACGCTCAACAACATGCCGCCTGGCATCAATCCGACCGGTGGCACACCGTGGGGATTCGATCTCGATACGGTGTTCCCGAACTTCATCATGCTGTTATGGGGCAACGGCATGTATGCAACCTACAACTTCTGGCCGCTTGCGGTAAACCGCACCTTGTATGAAGTGCGTCTGTACAACGTAAAGCCGAAGCGGGCCGGCGAGAAGTTCAGCCATGAATACAACCGCGCGGTGCTGCGTTCGGCGCTGTCGGAAGATCTTGCGACGCTGGAGCAGATCCAGCCGATGCTCGAGTCCGGCGCCAAGACGCATTTCATTTTGCAGGACAACGAGATCGGCGTGCGCCATCATCATCATGTCGTCGATGCATTCGTGCGGGGCGTGGCATGACCACGCCGAATTTGCTGCCCGCGGACTTCGCTGATCTCGAGCCGTTTGCGGCCGGATGGGCACTGCCTGACGAAGCGACGCGGCTTGCCAAGCGCATGGCAAGCGACATGCCGGAGATCCTCGCTTTTCATGACGCGATGCTGCCGCGGGTGGAGGCGATCTTCGAGCATGTCGATCGGTATTCGCTCGATGCGTTGCCGCCTGACACGCAGCGATTGATGTTGCTCGCGCTGTCGCTGGCCGAAATCACCCCATCGGTCCATTTTTTCAAGGAGCCGGTGCCAAGCGATGCGATGGACCCCAGACGCTTCAAGCGCTGGGATGTTCCGAATATGACGCCCGAGTATTGATCGACGCCCGAGCATTGATGGCTCGTTAGGCATTTCACCAGGGAGAGGCCGCAGTGATTGATGGAATGTTCGTGATCGATGGCGTTGGACACGCGTACGATTTTTCCCCAAGCAATCGACTGGCAACCTGCGATCCGGCGCGGCACCGCGGCATCGCGACGCACTCATACGAAATTGCCCACGCGCAACTCGAATCGACAGCGCCGGGCTATCTGATGACCTTGCGCGAGTTCAGCAGCCGCTGGCATGCCGAAGACATGGCGCACACGTTTTTCGTCGAGAGTGATGTCGACATGGTCGTACATCACAGTGTGCAGATCGGCAGCTATTTTCCGGAAGGTACGCCGGGTTGGGGCGCGGGTGTCGCGCTGAAGAAAGCGGCGCCGAATCGCGTACTCCTCTATGGATGTGTCGATCCGTTTGATCCGGATCGCGGCCGCGTTTTCGCGAAGATGGAGCAGATGGCGGCTGACGGCGCCGCCGGCTTCAAGTTCTATCCCTCGAACGGATTCTTCGATCGCGACCAGAACCGGCTGATCGCGATGTTCTATGACGACCCGGATCGCGCCTATCCGTTTTTCGAGAAGGCCCGCAGCCTCGGCGTGAAGCACCTCGCTTTTCACAAGGCGATGCCGATCGGCCAGGGACCAACCGGTGCCGCGCATGTTGAAGACGTTTCAACCGCGGCGGCAGTATTCACCGACATGACATTCGAGGTCGTGCATTCCGGTTGGGCGTTTCTGGAAGAGTGTGCGATCCAGTTGAAGCTGCATCGCAATGTCTATGCGAACCTGGAATGCACGATGAACCTGATCGTGCGCCAACCGCGCCGGTTCGCCCATATGCTCGGCAAGTTGCTGCAATACGCGCAGCCCGAGCAGATTATTTTTGCCAGCGGCTGCGCCATCAGTCATGTCGATCCGATCCTGCAGAAATTCGCGAAATTCGAAATGCCCGACGAACTTCGCGATGGCTATGACTATCCCGCGATCACGAAGGAGCTGAAGCGGAAGATTCTCGGCGAAAATATTGCGCGTATCCACGGCATCACACAAGATGCGATGCGGCGCGCAGGCAACGACGATTGGAGCAAACGCCGTGCCGCGGGCAAGGCACCCCCTTGGAGTGCGCATCGCAAACGGGTCAATGCTCCCGACTATCCGTGGCCAGGGTACGAGCCGCTGCCTCGCACACCGGCGGCGTTGGAACCAGCCCGATAGGCCGCATGCAAGCGCCCGACGAACACGATCTCGCGGCGCGCGTGCGTGCCGCGGCAAACGCCATTCCTGACCCTTGCAGTCTCGCGCAAGGTCATCCGATCGGCATGACGGATATGGGGTTGATTCGAACGGTGAGCGCGGTCGCGGCACCCGGCGGGTGGCTTGTTCGAATCCAGGCGCGCGTGACCGCACCGGATTGCCTCCACATGGTGTATTTCGAGCGTGAGCTGCGCGCGGCGGTAGCGGCCCTTCCGGGAATCGTCGGCATCGAGTTCGAGTGGGACGGCGGCTACGATTGGACGCCGGAGGCGATGGCCGAGTCGGTTCGGATTGCCATGAAGCGACGGCGCGACCGCATTCTTGCCGCAAGCAGCGTGGGCGTCACCGAGTGAGGAAGGTTACTACGAACGTGAAGGAAAGAGCGTATTCGGCAGCCAGAGCGCGATCTCCGGAAAGACGAGGAGCAGCAGCAGAAGGACGGCCGGTGCGACGAGGAAGGGCAGGATGCCCTGGTAGATGCTAAGGATCGGTACGTCGGGCACCTGCGCCTGGATGACAAAGATGTTCATGCCGACCGGCGGGTGGATCAGTCCGAGCTCGATCAGGATCACCAGCAACACGCCGAACCAGATCGGATCAAAGCCGCTTGCCAGCACGAGCGGCAGGAAGACCGGCACGGTGATCAGGATCATCCCCAGGCCATCGAGGAAGCAGCCCAGGATGATATAGAACACGATCAACGCGACGATCAGCCCAATCGGTCCGAGTGCCCACGATTTTGCCAAAGCGACGAGCATCCCCGGAAGGGATGTCTGCACGACGAAATAGGAAAACAGCATGGCGCAGATGACGATCACGAACAGCATGCATGTCGTGCCGATCGTTGCCGCAAAGCTCTCACGAATCGCCGCGAAGCTGAGCTGACCACGCACGACACCGATCGCCAACGCGCCGAACGCACCGACCGCTGCGGCTTCCGTCGGACTGAACCAACCTGCGTACAGGCCACCGATGGTGACCGCGAACAGGACTACGACATCCCAGCTCGCCAGGACGTGGCCGACCCGCGCGCGCCAACCCGGATTGCTGTCGTCGCGTGGCGCCCAATCCGGCTTCCACGCGATCATGACCTTTGCGGCGACCATGTAGAGGGCCGTGAGCAAGAGGCCAGGTATGAGGCCCGCGGCGAAGAGCTTCGGCACCGACTGCTCGGCGATCAGTGCATAGATAACGAAAGGTATCGACGGTGGAATGAGGATGCCGAGCGATCCGCCTGCGGCGACCGATCCGGTCGAGAGCCTATCGTCGTAACCAAGGCGGCGCATTTCCGGGATGGCAACGCGCGTCATCGTCGCGGCCGTCGCGAGCGATGAGCCGCATATCGCGCCGAATCCTGCGCACGCACCGAGCGTCGCGAGAGCGTGAGAACCTCGTATTCCCACAAACAACGATTGTGCCGAACGATACAGATTCGCCGACATGCCCGAGCGCATGGCGAAGTCACCCATCAGGATGAAAAGCGGGACGACCGAGAGCGTGTAACCGGTTGCGATATCGAACGGTGACTGGCCGAGCACGCGCAGTGCCTTGGGGAATCCGTCGACGGCCGCGTAGCCGAAGAAGCCGACTAGCCCCATCGCGATCGCCACCGGGACCCGCAGGAAAATCAGCGCGACGAGTGCCGCCATACCGATGAGTCCGATCGTCTGGATAGTCACCGCGCGCTCGAATTCTTTAGGAAATCGATCACGACGAGCACAGCACCGATGATGGAGAACGCGGTGCCAATGAGGATCGGTACCCAGAGCGCGAACATCGGAATGCCCGATTCGGGCTTGCTCTCGGGATAGCGCAACGTGTCGATCGCGGGCTCGATCATGGCGTATCCCATCAACAGCAGAAACCCCACCGTTGCGAGTGCACCGATAATCTTCAGTACGCCGACCGCGCGCACGCTCGCGACCAGATCGATGACATCGACAATGACGTTCCCATTGCCGCGAAATACGAGCGGCAATCCGAGAAACACCATCACTGCAAGCGAAGATTCCACCAGGTCGAACGTGCTCGCGATCGGACGACCCAGGAGGTTCTTCATCGTGATGTCGATGACCGTCACGAGCATCATGGCAACCAGCGCGAGCGCCGACAGATCGGCGATTCGACGATTGATCTGATCGAGCATGCCAATCTTTCCGCGCTCTTTGCGGATTGCCTACTTCCTGGCGGCGGCTGCGGTCTCTTTAGCGACTTCTTCGCGGAGCCGCTCGAGAAAGGCTTTGCCGGGACGGCCCTTGGCTTCGAGTGCAGCGACCGCCGGCTTTTCGAGTGATGCCGCGACGGCGACGATCTCGGGATGTTGTGGCGAAAGTTCGATGCGTTCGATGCCGAATTTCTTGATCGCCTCGGGTCCGACGGCTTCCCCGTCGCCCAGCGCTTTGCCCATTCTGCGCGCACCAACCATGCCGGTGGTCTCATCGATCACTTTGCGCAAGTCGGGCGGCAGGCTCTCATAGGCTTTTGGATTCATCACCGTCGCAAAGGTGATCGAGCCCAGGTGAATATCGGTCACGTACTTGGCGATCTCCTGCAACTTGATCGCGAACGCTCCGACATAGCCGGTGATGGCGCCATCGATCATGCCTTTGGCCAGCGCGTCCGGAATGTCCGGTGTTTGAATATTGGCTGGCACGGCACCGAATGCTTCGAGCGATGCGGACTGAACCGTGCCCGCGGCGCGCAAACGCTTGCCTCGCAAGTCGCTTGGCTGGCGCACCGGGTTCTTCGTGAACACCGGCAACGGCTGGGACGCGGTGTAGTAGAGCACTTTCACGCCGGGATGATCGGCGGCCAGAAAATCGGCGTTCAACGCGGTAAGCGCCGGCCCGCCGACGTATGCATTGGTCAAATACCCGGGCAGATGGGCGAGCTCGGTCAGCGGAAAACGGCCGGGGGTTCCGCCATGCAGGACGAACGAGATATCGGCAACGCCTGTGCGCACCAGATCGTACTGGCGGGGCAGCGGCCCCATTTGGCTCGAATGGAACATCTTCAACACCAGACGGCCGTTCGATTTTTCGGCGACTTCCCGACCCCAGCGCTCGAATTCCTGATTGATCGGATTTTGCGCGGAGAGAAAGAGCGAGACCTTCAGCTCGATCGGTTGCTGGGCGATGGCCGTACCGATCGCATGGGGTGCAACGGATGTCGCGGCGAGCGATAGGGACAGTACGGCAGCGCGAAAGCCAATCTGCATGTCTCCTCCTGTTTTTTTCCTGATAAGCCTACGTGGACGGCACATTGTAGATGAATTATGCTCATGCCTTATCGCGGCGGGATCGGCAGCGTGCACAGGGAGAAGACCATGCCAAAAGCTCTTACCAGCAGCCAGATCGCTAGTTATGAGCGCGATGGGTTCCTCTTCCCAATCGACGTTTGTACGCCGGACGAGGCGGGTGAACTGAGCCGCAAAGTGTCCGACATGGAAGCCAGGCTTAGTCACGAGCTACAGAAGCGATTCGTGCTGAAAGCCCACATGCCGTTTCCGTGGCTCTGCGATCTGGTACGCAATGAAAAGCTGCTCGATGCGGTCGAGGACATCATCGGCCCCAATATCCTTTGCTGGGGAACGACGTTCTTCTCGAAAAAGGCCCGTGATCCGCGTTTCATTTCCTGGCACAACGACACGTTCTTCTACTCGATCGAACCGCCCGAGACAATCTCCGCGTGGGTTTCATTCAACGACGCGACGATCGAATCGGGTTGCGTGCAATACATTCCCGGGTCGCACCGTGCGCCGCCGCCCGAGCATGACTTCAGACCGCATCCGAACAATATGGCGCCAGACGGGCGTACTGTGCGCGATGTCGACGAATCGAAAGCCGTGCACGCGGTGCTGCGGGCCGGCCAAGCAGTGTTCCATCACGAGAGTGTGGTGCATGGCTCCGGGCCCAACAATGCGAACCATGCGAGAGTGGGTTTCGTCATCCACTACAATGCGCCGCATGTTCGGGAAACCGGGTTCGAGGGCGCGAGCGCAATGCTCTGCCGCGGCAAAGATACGCATGGCTATTGGCGGATCGATCCGGAGCCGAAAGGCGATCTCGATCCCGATTGCATCCGCGCGATGGACCGCACGCGCGACCTGTTTTTCCAGGCCAACCTGAAGAAAGTGGCAGCAATTGAAAAAGCGCGCGAGGCTGCGGCTGTGCTGAAGTAAGCCGATCCGGCAAGCGGATCGGACACGAATAGCGGCGGCCGCTCGAAGGTGCGCCGATTTGTCCTACCTCGGCGCGATAAGGCACCGCGCTACTGCGCCGTTCGATTGATCTGACACGCGCCACACCAAGGCGGCTGGCATGGTTCTCTCGTTGCCGTCAGCGCCTGCGCTCGAGTGTTCCGGCGCCCTCGATCACGCTGGTGAGTTTGATCATGGAATCGGTCAGATGCTTTCTGAACTCTTCGATCAATTCCTCACGGACGAGCAGGCCGGGCTCGACGTGTACGGCCAGCTTGACCCGCGCTGTCTTAATTGCCCCAAGCGAGGTGTCCAATGCGCTGACCGCATTGCGATAATCGAACGCGGCCTTATCGACCTTTTTCTTCGTGGCCACCATCTCGCTGATCCAGTTGCCCGCGCGCGTGCCCGCATTGCGGCGAAGATCGTCCAGGGCGCTTAGTTCGACGAGGACTTCACCTCGCAATCGCGCATGCGCGTGAATCCGGCGGAGCAGGTGCCGCCCGTCGGTGACGTATTCCAGGGTCGCTTCGTACAAATCGCGATTGGCCGACGCGCGATGCGTTTCCAGCTCGACGAGTTGCTTGTCGATCTGCTCCTGCAGGCTTAGATGGCGTCGGGTTTCTTCCGGGGTGATTGCGCCACTCCGTAATCCTTCGCTGACTTTTTCACTCACCTGCTGGGCGAGCGTCTTTACCGAACGATTGAGCTCGCCGCTGACTTGATTCGTCACGTTGGAGGTGAGCGCGATCACCGCCTTGAGCGCCGATTTTGCGGCGAACGTGCGATAGCCCCAAAACGCGCCGGCGCTCGCCACGACCAGCGCAATGATCAGAAGAGCACCGACGATGGAGGACCGAAGCGTCATACGCCGTCAGTGTAATGCAGCTGGCGGCGCTTCAAACCGTACCGAATTTCGCGGCGGGCGGCGCTTTGAATCAATTGGGCTTCAATCCGAGCCGTCGCACCAGGTCTCGGTATTTGGCAAGATCATCGGCCACGGTCTTCTCCATCTCCGCCGGCGTGCTGGTCACGGTTGCCATGCCGGTCTCTTGCATGCGGGTCTTGACCTCCGGCGCGGCCACGACGCGAAGGAGCACGGCATTCAGCTTGTCGATCGCGGCTCGCGGCGTACGCGCCGGTGCAAACAACGCCTGCCATGAAACGAATTCCGAACCGGGCATGATCGTGCCGACATCGGGCACCCCCGGCAGCGTGCCCGGCGTGCGCGGACCGCTGATTGCCAGCCCAACCAGACGTCCATCCTGAACATGATTGAGTACCAGACCAAGACCGATGTTCGCGGCGCCGACTTCGCCGGTCAACAGGGCTTGTGTCAGGGGTCCGGTGCCCTTGTAGGGAACATGCACGAGTTGAACGCCGGCTTTGATCAGCAACATTTCCATCCCCATGTGGGTGGCGTGCCCGACGCCGCCGCTGCCATAGTTGATCTTGCCTGGTTGCGCGCGCGCGAGCTGCAGAAACTCTTCGAGGGATTTCGCGCCAAGCGAAGGATGCGCAACGAACGCGGCGGGTACTTTGGTGACCATCGAAACCGCGGCGAAATCGCGCAGAGGATCGTAGGGCAACGATGGATACACATGCGGCGCGATCGCCATGACGCTGTCGGAGGCGAAGAGAAGCGTATAGCCGTCCGCGGCGGCCTTGGCGCCGGCTTCCCCTGCGATCGATCCGCCGGCACCAGGGCGATTGTCGATCACGAACGGCTGACCGAGGAGCTCTCCCGCCTTGTTGAAAATCACGCGCGCCACGATGTCGGCGAGCGACCCGACCGAGTTCGCGACAATCACGCGCACCGACTTCGTGGGGTATTCCTGCGCGAGCGCGGCGGGGCTGTCGATCAGAGCGGCTAGTGAAACGGCACTTACCGCCAACGTACGAAGTAGACTTTGCATCGTGCTTCCTTTTATTCGAGTTTCGCGCCGGACGCTTTGACGACATCCGCATAGGGCTTGATTTCCGATGCGATGAACGCGCCGAATGCCTCGGGTGTCCCGCCGCCCAGGGCGCCGCGAAATTCGGCGAGCCGCTTTGCCATCTCCGGCGTTTTCATCACGGCATTCAGCGCGTCGTTGATCCTGTGGATCATCGGACGTGGTGTCCCAGCCGGTGCCATCAGCCCGTATCACGACGACGAATACACGGCCATCGACATTGATCGATGAAAGCCAGCATAGCACCGTTGCCAGTGAGAACCCCATAGACCCCATGTGGCCAAGCTAGCATCGGGGCGAATATGTTCGCGCCGCTAACCGTTGTCGGGATCGCAGCGATCAAGCCTTCGATCGAGCGGCCGGCCACCGATGTCGATAAGCGGGTAGGATAAAGACTCGAATTCAATCGACAGGGTCTGCATTCAATGCCGGCGACATTCGACGGCCAACTGGTCGTCGCCATTTCCTCACGCGCGCTGTTCGATCTCGAAGAGTCGAATCGTATTTTCGAGGAGCAGGGCGTCGAGGACTATCACGCGTACCAGCGCAGTCACGAGGACGAGATCCTTTCGCCGGGGATTGCTTTCTCGTTGGTGAAGAAGCTGCTCGCCATGAACGCACCGGACCGTGCGCGCGTCGAGGTGCTGCTCCTGTCACGCAACACGGCCGACACGGGGTTGCGCGTGTTCAATTCGATCCGCCATTACGCGTTGCCGATTACGCGGGCGGCGTTTACCGGCGGAGAAAGTACCTTTCCCTATGTGCCCGCGTTCGGCGCGCATCTGTTTCTTTCCGCCAATCCGGTCGATGTGCGCAAGGCTCTCGATGCGGGCTATGCCGCGGCGACGATCTTTCCGGGCTCCACCAGTGCGCGGAGCGAGGCCGTCGGGCAGTTGCGGATCGCCTTCGATGGCGACGCCGTGCTATTTTCCGACGAAGCGGAACGCGTCTATGCAGCGCAGGGCCTTGATGCGTTTACAGCGAGTGAATCGAGGTCGGCGCGGGAGCCGCTATCGGGTGGCCCGTTCAAGAATTTTCTCGCGGCGTTGCATCGGATCCAGACGGATTATCCCTACGACGAGTCGCCGATTCGCACCGCGCTCGTCACGGCACGGGGCGCTCCGGCGCATGAACGGGTCGTGCGAACGCTGCGCGCCTGGAGCATCCGGATCGATGAAGCGCTGTTTCTCGGGGGGCTTGAGAAGTCCGCGTTCCTCTCGGCATTCGGTGCGGACATTTTCTTCGACGATCAGCGCACGCATGTCGAGCGGGCGAGAAATCACGTCGCCACCGGACATGTTCCGTTCGGCGTGGCCAACGAAATTTGAGTGGAAAGCTTTGCCACATCGGCGCAACGGGCGCAACGAGTACTGCGTCTTGAATCGAGCCGTGGCGTCGTCGTGGTGAATCCAGAATCCAGAATCCAAAGAGGCGAATGATATGAAATGGCTCAAGCGCATCGGGATCGGCATTGCCGTAGTGTTGGTATTGATCGTAGCCGCGATTGCGATCGTGTCGGCCATGTTCGACCCGAATCAATATAAACCGCGGATCGCGCAATTCGTGCAGGACCGCTATGCAAGAACCCTTGCGATGGATGGGCCGATCGCGCTGACCTTCTTTCCGCGCCTGGGCGTGTCGATCAGCAAGGTCATGTTGTCGGAGCCCCGATCGGCGCAGAGCTTCGCAAAAATCGGCGATGTTCGCGTGTCGGTCGCGGTGTTGCCGTTGCTCTCGCGCAAGGTAGTCGTCGATCGCATCGAGCTGCACGATGTCGATGCGAATCTCGCAAGGAATGCTGACGGCACGACGAATTTCGATGATCTGCTCGGACCCCAAAAGCCCCCCGCGGCGAGCACGCCGACCCCGGCAAAAGATCCAGGGGCGGCCTCTCCGCCGCCCGCGATCGACGTGGGCGGCGTTCGGATTTCCAATCTGTCGATCGGTTGGAAAGACGCATCCGCCGGCACCGATCTTCGCCTGGTCGACGTGAATCTCGAGCTCGGGCAATTGGCAACGACCGCGTCCGGCAAACTCGCATTCAGTGCGCGGGTAGAGGGGCGACAGCCTAAGCTCGACGCGCGTATCCAAGTAGCAGGGACCTATCGCATCGCATTGGATGGGGCGCCAGGCGGCAAGATCGAGCTTCCACAGCTAGACATCACGCTTGCGTTGAAGGACGGTGACCTTGCGCTGCAAGGGACGGTCGGCGCCGCGATCGCGATCGACCTCGTTGCGAAATCATTTGCGCTCTCGAAGCTTGCCAGTGAGATCACCACGACCGGTCCCGCTATCCCGAATGGTTCGCTCAAGATATCGACTACCGGGCAGGTGGCCCTTCAGTGGGAGAAAAGAAGTGCCGCGATCGACGTGATCGCCAAGTTCGACGAATCGACTGCCCGAATCAATATCGCGCTTGCCGATTATGCGAAGCCCGATCCGCGATTCAAGCTTGATATCGATCGGCTGAATGTGGATCGCTATTTGCGCAAAGACAAGCCGGCGGCGCCTGCCGCGAGTGGGGCATCGACGCCCACCGGTGGTGCCGGCGCCGGCAAACCAGTCGATCCGCCGATCGATCTATCCCCGCTCGCGTCGGTCAATGGTGCGGGCTCAATCCATATCGGGTCTCTCACCGCAACGAATGTGAAGTCGGCGAATGTGCAGGTGGATATGAAGGCAGCGAATGGAACCGTGCATCTCGACCCGATCAAGGCGGAGCTCTATTCCGGCACGCTCGCGGGCGCGATTGCGATCGATGCGCGGACCAATCGGCTCGCTGTTCGGCAGGTATTGACGAACGTCGCGATCGGGCCGCTGCTGCACGACGCCGCAAGCGTCGACATGCTCGAGGGCCGCGGTTCGGTGGCTCTGGATGTCGCGGGCGCCGGCAAAACCGTCAACGCACTAAAGCGTGATCTTGATGGCAAGGCACAAGTCAATCTTCAGGATGGCGCATTGAAGGGATTCAACCTTGCCGATATCGCGCGCCGCGCCCGTTCGCTTCGATCGGGGGAAATGGACAACGCCGCGGCAAGCAAAGTGGAGAAGACCGACTTCAGCGAGATGACCGCGAGCTTCATCATTCGTGACGGTATCGCCACCAATGATGATCTATCGATGAAGTCGCCGTTTGTCCGCGTCAATGGGGCCGGCCGTGTCGATATCCCGGCTGGTTCCGTTGATTACACAGTGCGTCCCGCAATTGTTGCAACCACCGCAGGCCAAGGCGGAAAGGGTGCCGACGATCTGCGCGCCATCATCGTGCCGGTCAAGATCGCCGGTCCGTTCGATCAATTGCGATATTCGGTCGACATCGGCTCCTTGGCCAAGGATGCCGCGAAGGACGAGATCCAGCGACAGCTCGAGAAACGCGCGAAGGGCACGCTCGATGATGCAACCAAGGAGCGCGTCGGCGACGTCTTGAAGGGCCTGCTGCGTCGATGAACGCATCGTTTGTGCCCGCAGCCGATGCATCGTTCGCGGTGTCCGTCGTTGCCTGGCAGGTGCGTCACGGCCGTCATGACATGCCGTGGCAGCGGAACCGCGATCCGTATGCGATCTGGCTATCGGAGATCATGCTGCAGCAGACGCAGGTAAGCGCCGTCATACCGTACTACTTGCGATTCCTTGATCGATTCCCATCCCTCGTCGCGCTGGCGGGCGGGACCGAGAACGAAGTGCTCACGTTATGGTCGGGACTGGGTTACTACTCGCGCGCGCGCAATCTCCATCGCGCCGCCCGACAGGTTGTGCAGGACTATCGCGCGGAGTTTCCAGCATCGCGCGAGGCGATCGAGACGCTGCCCGGTATCGGACGATCGACCGCGGCGGCGATCAGCGTGTTTGCATTCGGTGCGCGCGAGGCGATTCTCGATGGCAATGTAAAGCGCGTGCTGGCCCGGCACTTTGCGGTGGACGGATTTCCAGGTGATCGTGCGGTCGAGACGGCGCTATGGCGCTTGGCCGAATCGTTACTGCCCGCCGCGCACATCGAGGCCTACACGCAGGGGCTGATGGATCTGGGCGCAACGATCTGCACACGTTCGAAGCCCGATTGCGGGCGCTGTCCCCTTGCGACAACATGCGAAGCACGAGCGCTCGATCGTGTCTCGACGTTACCGACGCCGCGGCCACGCAAACCGGTGCCACGCCGAACGACAATCATGCTTGTCCTTCGCGACGGCGAGGACACGTTGCTTGAAAAGCGTGCGCCCACCGGCATCTGGGGCGGACTATGGTCGTTCCCGGAAATCACCGACACAGGCGATATCGGGCACTTGTGTCGCGCGCGTTTTGGTTGCGAACCGCTCTCGGTGTGTCGGCTGCCGATCCTCCGGCATGGCTTTACACACTTCTCGCTCGACATCGAACCGGTCATCGTCCGGGTGCGCCGGAGCGCGACGTTCGTGCAGGAGAGTGGCTCGGTCTGGCTGTCACTCGATGCGGCAGGGGGCGCCGCGTTGCCCGTCCCCGCGAAGAAAATCCTCGCGTCAATTCCGGCCGAGCAGGCCGCGCTGTTCGAGGAATTGATGGAGCACTAGCAGTCGCGGGACCGCGCCCTCGATCTCGAGCAACTGTTGCTTGATGCGCAATGGAATCGGGAGCACTTCGCTTAGCCGATACCCGACCCACGACGCGCTGTCGAAGAGCGCATCGTTCGCGAGGTGTCGGAACCGCTCGTCGCCGGCGATGGCTTTCAGCAGCGCCACGCAACTCGAATACTCTTTCGGGATATCCGCATCAATCTCCGCGGGAAGCCATCGCACGCGCGCCTTGACCAGGCCTTGCGCGCCGACCGAGCGCTCGACGATGCGAAAACGCTGCGTGCCTCGGGTGAGAAGATTGAGTACGCCAAGCTGTTGCATATCGCATTCGGCGATGTGCGCGGCGCATCCGATGTTGGCTGGGGTTGCCGGGTCGCCGACTTCGCGCCCTTCGACGATCCGGCAGACGCCGAAGGGCGCCTTGGTTTTCAGACACCCGCGTGCCATGTCCATGTATCGTGCTTCGAAGATTCGAAGCGGCAACATTCCACCCGGAAACAGGACCGTGTTCAGAGGAAATATAGGGATCTCCTCGGTATCCGACGCATCCGAAGGAATGGGCATCCTAGCTCCTTAGCAATTGGCGATGCCGGCGCAGTACGTAGAAGTGTCCTTGAAACCGTTTGGCGAGACACTCGACGAGATACACGGATCGGTGCTGTCCCCCGGTGCAACCGATCGCGATAGTGAGCGACGCGCGGTTGTCGCGAACGAATGCCGGCAGCCAGGTGGAGAGAAATCCGCGGATGTCGTCCTCGATCTTGCGTGCATCGGGGATCGATTCGAGAAACCGCGCCACTTCGGGATCGAGTCCCGTAAGCGGGCGAAGCTTCGGATCGTAGTGCGGGTTGGGCAGGAAGCGGACATCGAAGACGAAGTCGGCGTCGAGCGGAATACCCTGCTTGAATCCGAACGACTCGAACACCAATGTCATCCCGGACTGGCCGAGCTGCAGCAGATCTTTCATCCACTGTCGCAGCGCGTTGGGGTTGAGGTCGCTGGTATCGATCCGCTGGCCGAGTTCGGCGATCGGGGCAAGCAGCTCGCGCTCGCGTTCGATGCACTCCTCGATCGTGGTTTCGCCGGCGGCGAGCGGGTGTCGGCGGCGCGTCTCCGAGAATCGCCTCAACAGCGAGTCCTGGCGCGCATCGAGAAACACCAGACGGACATCGACGCCGCTGTCTTTAAGCGTTGCCAGTGACTGCGGCAAACGCGTGAGCGATTCGCCGGTTCGCGCATCGATCGTGACGGCCGCCTTGGTCGTGCCGCCTTGGCGCAGAAAATCGACCGTCGCGATGAGCAGCTCGGCGGGAAGATTGTCGACGCAATAGAAGTCGGAGTCCGCGAGGACGTTCAATGCAACGGACTTCCCGGAACCGGAAAGGCCGCTGATGATGATGAGTTGCATCGAAGGACTATACGGCGGGTTCTTGATCGGGTTGGGCGGCAATAGCGGCCCGCTGGCGCTGGATGAACTCGGCGGTACTGTCGATCCCGCGCAGCTTCAATACGAAGTTACGGACGGCTGCCTCGAGCAATACCGCAAGATTGCGGCCGGCCGCAACCGGGATCACAACCTTTGGGACGGTGACATCGAGAATGCTCTCCGCCAGTTCATGCAACGGCAGCCGTTCCGCTTGATTGCCGGACCGCGAGGGTCGTTCGAGATGTACAACCAGCCGGAGAACCAATTTCGCACGCACCGCCGCTTCACCGAAAATGGTGCGGATGTTCAGAACCCCGAGTCCTCGGACCTCGAGGAAATCTTTCAACATGCGGGGCGCGCGTCCCTCGAGCGTTCCTGTCGCGATGCGCGATATCTCCACGACATCATCGGCAACCAGACCGTGCCCCCTGCTGATCAGCTCCAGACCCAGCTCACTCTTGCCCACCCCGGACTCGCCGGTGATCAGCACGCCGACGCCGAGTACGTCCATGAAGACGCCGTGACGGGTCGCGGCTTCGGCAAGCCTGCGCCCGAAGTAGCGGTTGAGCGTCTCGATGACTTCCGATGCCCCCTTGGACGTCCCGAGGACTGAACATCCGATTCGATCCGCTGCTTCAACAAGGCGCGGCAGGGGTGAAAAGCCGTCGGAGAAAATCAACGCCGCCGGCGAAGCGGCGCATACCTGGGCGACCAGCGAGTCGAAATCGGGTGCCGGCAATCGGCCCATATAGGCCATCTCGCGCACCCCGAACACCTGGATGCGATTGGGATGGATGATATTCAAATGCCCGATGAGCGCCGCGGCTTCGGGCGCATCGCGTGTGATCAGTCCCGCGCCGTCGCCGGCGACCCAGCTCAGGTCGAGCCGGGAGAGATTGTCCTCAACCAGCCGCGCGACGCTGGTCTGGAACATACGGCTGCCATGCAATGAAGCGCTGGTGGGCGGTCGCCGCGTCCGGATCGCTCGCGATCTGGGCGCGAAAATCGCGATCGCTGAACATTTCGGCCAGCTCCGACAGAATCTGCAAATGCTGCTCGTTGGCCTGTTCCGGTACCAGCAGTACGAATACAAGATTCACCGGCTTGCCGTCGGGCGCCTCGAACGGGACAGGCGCCGCGAGCCGGATAAATGCGCCGACCGCCTCTTTGAGGCCTTTGATCCGACCGTGGGGAATTGCCACACCCTGGCCAAGCCCGGTGGAACCGAGCTTCTCACGGGCAAACAGGCTGTCAAAAACCGTGTTGCGGGCAACGTTCTGATGGTTCTCGAACAACAACGCGACCTGCTCGAACAGCCGCTTCTTGCTGCTCACCGACAGATCGAGTACGACGTTGGAAAGGGGAAGCAGCTTGGGAACGAGATTCATGCAAGACATGAGTTCGGGTAGCCGGCCACTTGGGTCGGGGCAGGCAGCGGGTTGCTGGATCGAGAATTCAATTCGATGGGCTCTTGAAGAGCGGTCAGGCGGCGGCAGGCCACGCAGGACGGCAAATCGATTGGCTGATCAAACATTATAGCGCGCCGCGAAATCTCTCTTTGCGGCGCGCGTCGGATGGATCTACGCGATCGGCGCTTGGTGCTTGATCGCATCATGTGGGTGGGCGAATGCCCTGCTCTTGTGCTTGAGAACCGCCCGATCGAGCTTGTCTACCAGCACATCGATCGCCGCATACATGTTGTCGCCGATCGCTTCCACGAAGATTTCCTTCCCCTTGGCGTGCAGGGTGACCTCCGATCGATGCTTCAGTTTCTCGACGGCGAGGATCACGCTCACGTCGATCACGTGATCGAAATGACGAACGACCCGTTCGAGTTTTGATTCGACATAGGTGCGCAGCGCCGGCGTTACTGAAACGTGATGCCCGGTGATTTTGAGGTTCATGCGGCCCTCCTTGAGAACGCGCATCGCGCGGTCTTCGCGGGCCACCTTTGGCGGGGCGGGCCTGCGACTACAACGATTTGCGCAGGTTAACGGGCGGGATCTGCAAGGATTCGCGATACTTTGCGATCGTGCGACGCGCCACGACGATACCTTGCTGACCAAGCAGTTCGGCGATCTTACTATCGGATAGAGGGCTGCGGTCGTCTTCCGCAGCGACTAGTTGGCGAAGCAGCGCCCGAATCGCGGTTGCAGAACAGGCCCCGCCTGTGTCGGTCGCGACATGACTGCCAAAGAAGTACTTCAATTCGAACACACCGCGCGGCGTCGCCATGAATTTCTGTGTCGTCACCCGGGAGACCGTCGACTCGTGCAGGCCAAGCAGGTCGGCGATTTCGCGCAGCACCAGCGGGCGCATCGCGACTTCGCCATGATCAAAGAAGTGGCGCTGGCGATCGATGATCGCCTGCGATACTTTTTGAATCGTTTCAAAGCGCTGCTGCACATTCTTGATAAGCCAGCGGGCTTCTTGGAGCTGCTGGGTCAGGTGCCCAGCGGAGCCGCCCCGTTGCCGCTGCAGGATCTGTGCATACATGCTGTTGATGCGAAGTCGGGGCATCGCCTCTTGATTCAGCGAAGCGACCCATACATTGCGCGTTTTTCGGACGATGACGTCCGGTATCACATGTCTGGCATCAAACGTCGTAAAGGCTGCGCCCGGTCGCGGATTCAGTCCCTGGATAAGCTGCTGCGCCTGCTTCAGGAGCGCCTCGTCGCATTGCAGCACGCGCTTCAGCTGGCGGAAGTCCCGCGCAGCCAGCGCGGGGAGGTGTTCTTGAACAATCTTGATGGCGATATCGCGGACTCTGGACCGCTCGGCGACCACGCGTAGCTGCAGCCCAAGGCATTCAGCGACAGAGCGAGCACCTACTCCGATTGGGTCCAATCCTTGGAGCCGGCGGAGCGCGATGGTGAGCTCTTCCGGTTCAATGTCGAGCTCCACCGGCAGGAACTTGGCAATTTCTTCCAGCGATTCAGACAGATAACCGTCGTCATTCAGGCTGTCGATGAGAATTTCCAGGAGGGCGTGGTCACGCTGGGTAATGTTGATCGCCCCGACCTGTCCAAGCAGATGGTCCCTTAGGCTTGGACCGGTGTCCGATGGCGCGGATTCCCGCTCCTCGCCTTCTTCGTCGTCACGACTACCGGAGTAGCCACCTTCGAAGAAATCATGTGCGCTGACCATGGTCGGATCAGCCGAATCATTTCCGCCAAGGTGCGGCTCTTCGGGGCTGGTCGCGTCGCGCTCGGCAGGCGCTTCGGCGCGCTCCATCGGCGATGTGATGTTGCCGTCGGTGTGGGGCTCGCCGTGGGCGGCGATCCCATCGGACTCGAGCATGGGATTGTCCGCGAGGAATCGTTCCAGCTCTTGATTCAGCTCGACCGTCGAAAGTTGCAGCAATCGGATCGATTGCTGCAATTGGGGCGTCAGCGTGAGGTGCTGGGATACGCGGAGCTGAAGGGTTTGCTTCATGCCAGTCTTAACGGCGAAGAATGGCGCTCAGTTGAGGCTCGTTCGTGCGGGACGGAGACTATAGGCGAAAGTTCTCGCCCAGATATACGCGACGCACGCTTTCGTTGTGGACAATATCATCGGGCTTTCCGGCGGCCAGTACGCTTCCTTCGTTGATGATATACGCACGATCACAGATTCCCAGTGTCTCGCGCACATTGTGATCCGTGATGAGGACACCGATGCTGCGTTCGCGCAAGAAACCTATGATTTTTTGTATTTCGAGGACGGCAATCGGATCTACGCCCGCAAACGGTTCATCAAGCAGAATAAACCTCGGGTCGGTCGCCAATGCGCGGGCTATTTCGACTCTGCGCCGTTCCCCGCCTGAAAGCGAGAGTGCCGGCGCATTGCGCAAGTGGCCGATATGCAAGTCTGCCAGCAATCCATTCAGCCGCGTTGTCAGGTCGCCTTCTGAAAGCTCCAATAATTCGAGAACCGCGCGAACATTTTCCTCGACCGTAAGCTTACGGAAAATCGAGGCCTCCTGGGGCAGGTAAGAGAGGCCCAGCCGCGCTCGCCGGTGAATCGGATAATGGGTGATTTCGTCGGCGTCAACGTCGATCCGCCCGCCGTCGGCGGCCACCAGGCCAACGATCATGTAGAAGCAAGTCGTCTTGCCCGCGCCGTTGGGACCGAGCAGGCCGACGACCTCTCCACTTGCCACTTCCAGGGAGACGTCTTTCACCACGGTGCGCTTCTTGTAGCGCTTCTTGAGACTACTGACCTGCAACCGGCTCATCCCGCTACCGTGTCTTGGGAAGTGTGTCGATCGACTTCAGCTCGAGGGCGGGTGCGGCAGAATCCGGTGCCGGTGCTCTGGGCTTGGGTTGCAGCACCGCGCGAATTCGCCCATCGCTGCCGGCCGGCCCGGAACCATCTTTTGCATGTTGCACCTGGAAGAACTCCGTTCTCTGATCGTACGAGATGTAGTTGCCGCGGACTTCATCCTTGTCGCGCGTCATGCGAGCGCGTACGAACAACTCGACGCGTTCGGCCTTGCCGTCATACTCGATCCGGTCCGCCTCGCCGTCTATCCATTCGTCGACGTTGTCGCGCTTCTGCCTGAACGTGGCAGGCTTGCCGATCGCGGTCGCTGACTTGGTACCATCCTTGTCTTCGCGCAGGGTAACGCGTTCAGCGCGCAAGATCATCGTACCTTGCGTCACGATGACCCGGCCTTCGAAGACGAGCACCTTCGCCGCGTCATCCGCGGTCATGCGATCCGATTCGACATTGATGGGCTTCTCGCGGTCGGCCTTCTCCGCGCTCGCATCGATCGAAGCGAACGAGAGTGCCGCGGCCGTCGTGAGGGCGACCAACGCTTTCATCGTTTCGTCCCCGGCAGGATTCCATGTACACGGCTTTTCAGCTCGAGCTCGCGTGATTTGCTGTTGACTATCATGCCGACGCCGCGAAGTTGTGATCCGCCTTCGGTGATGACGACGGCTTCATCCGTCCGGGCAACATGGGTGTTCGGCTCGATATCGAGAACGGATGTCTCGACGATCATCGGCGGGCGTTCGCCATACCCGGCGCGCGTGACGACCACGTCGCCCTCGACGCGAACCAAGTCGCCGTCTTTGCTGACGATGCCTTTGTTACCGACGATTTCCACCGTAGGTTGACCGACCGAACGCTGCAGGTAGCGCGGATAATCGAGCACGGTCGACTCATCGTCCGGGTAATGTAGCATCTTGGGTGCCGACAGCGAATTTTCGGGAAGCCCGGCCGCGTTCATCTGCGTCACCGTGAAACCCTCAACGATGAAGTCCGGATCGTGTCGCAGCTTATCCTTCCCCGGAACCGGAGGTAATTGCACAAGGCGGTCGAGCCAGAACGTCGCCAGAGCGAGTCCGAGCATGAGAATCATCGGAAATATCTGACCGATCCGCGGTTTCATCGTAGATAGCGTTCGAGCGCGGCGTCGAGTTTGCCTTGGGCCTGGAGAATGAGCTCGCACACTTCGCGAACGGCGCCCTTGCCCCCAGCTGCCCTGGTTATGTAGTGCACGTGCGACTGCACGATCGCCGGCGCATTTGGCACGCTCGCCGCAAAGCCGGCGCGCCGCAGCAACGGAAGATCAAGCAGATCGTCGCCGATATGGCCGCAATCGGCGTGTCTCAAGCCAATCGTAGCGATGAGGCTTTCGAAAGCGCCCAGCTTGTTGTCAACGCCCTGGTGCAAGAACTCGATTCCAAGGCTCTTCGCGCGCCGCTCCACCGACTGGGATCGACGCGCGGTGAAAATTGCGGTGCGAATGCCGGCTTCCTGAAGCATCTTGATGCCATGGCCATCGAGAACGTTGAATGCCTTCATCTCCTCGCCGGATTCGAGAAAATAGAGTGTCCCATCGGTCATCACGCCGTCGACGTCGAACGACATGAGTCGTACGCCGCGTGCCCGCTGGATCGCTGCGTCGAGTGCCTGTCGGGTTACTGGATCCATCGTCCGCCGGGTGGTTGAATCCATCAATAGATTTTCGCGCGCAACATGTCATGCATATGAATCGCCCCGACCAACCGCCGATCCGGATCCGTCACCAGCAACGCGGTAATGCGATGATTTTCCATGACCCGGACTGCATCGGCCGCCAAGGCACGGCTTTCGATGGTGCGTGGCTGGCCGGACATCAGCGCCTTGAGCGGCGTGGTCCGAATGTCATGGCCGCGTTCGAGTGCGCGACGAAGGTCGCCGTCGGTGAAGATGCCAACCACCAGACGGTTGGCATCCAACACGGCCGTCATGCCCATTCCCTTCTTCGACATCTCGAGCACGGCGGCCGCGAGCATTGAATCCTGATGGACCGCGGGGGCGGCATCGCCCGATCGCATGAGATCCGCTACCCGAATCAACAGGCGCCGCCCGAGCGCGCCGCCTGGATGCGATCTTGCGAAGTCATCCGAACCGAACCCCCGCGCATCGAGTAGTGCGATGGCTAATGCATCGCCCAGCGCAAGGGATGCGGTGGTGCTCGCGGTCGGCGCGAGATTGAGCGGGCACGCTTCCTTTTCCACGCTGATATCAAGCGTCACATCGGCTTCGCGGGCGATGGTGGATGTTGCGCTGCCGGCTAGTGCAATTAGCTTCACGCCAAGCCGCTTCAAGGCGGGAATGAGCCGTACGAGCTCCTCGCTTTCTCCTGAGTATGATATCGCGATGACCACATCGTCCGGATCAACCATACCCAGATCGCCATGGCTCGCTTCGGCTGGATGCAGGAAAAACGCGGGAGTGCCGGTGCTGGCAAGCGTTGACGCGATCTTGCGCGCGATGTGGCCCGATTTGCCGATTCCGCTTACCGCAACGCGACCGCGGCACTGCAGGACGATTTCCACGGCGGCAAGGAAACGCTCGTCAAGACGCGCGCCGAGCGCGGCGATTGCGTCTGCCTCGATCTGTAGGACATTACGCGCGAGTGCGAGCGCGGTTGCAGCGGTGCGCCGCTCAACATCCATGATTCAAGGGCGATAGTGTCGATATCATGCGAACCAGTATAACAAAGGGCTCCGCGTGGTCCGCGGATCGGCTGGCTTGCGTTCGCAGCAGTCCGGGACATGGGCGCCTGAATTTCGTCCCCTTGTTAGCGGGGGTGGCTGAATGCAATGTGCCGGACGGGCTCCCTTGAAAAAGGAGGGTGGCTAAATGAAATGTGCCGGGGGATTCGAGGCCTCCGTGAATATGAATCCGCCGCCACGCTTCGCTCAGGCAGCCCCGATATCAAGGGGGCGAGCCCGCAATGTTTCGCTCGCGCCCGGCATCCGGCGGTGTGTCGTGCCGGCCCAAGCGCCATGAGCGGCGGTCTCGGTTTCGTCGTCTTGCTTTTGATGGCGGCGGTGCTGGTCGTCGTGGTATTTCGACTTTTGCATCTTCCGCCTTTGATCGGCTATTTGCTGAT
>JBJXGX010000109.1:0-6047 GCA_046160305.1 Burkholderiales bacterium | reverse complement strand
GGCAAAGCCATGTGACGGCACCGTCAGCGATTTCTCCGGCCAGCTCGAACGATCCGGCACGCAGGGCCGAGATGATCACCGGGACGTCGGCGCCGTGATTGAGCTTGGCGTGCGCCTTGCAGCGCTTACCGTCGAAATCCACCTGATCACCTTTGACAAGTCCCTTTACGACCGTCACGAATTCGCGCAGATGTTCGAGTGGTTTGACATAGGGGATGCCGTATTTGCCCTCCATGGCGGGCGCATGGCTGGGTCCAAGACCCAGGGTGAAGCGGTTGGGCGCGATGCTGGCGATGTCGACGGCCTGCTGGGCGATCACGACCGGGTGCCGTGGAAACGTCGGGACGATCGCAGTGCCCATCCGGATGCGCTGTGTTACGGATGCCGCGGCGGAAAAGACAGTCAGCGCGTCGGGACCCGCACCGGTCGTGAGCCACACGGCAGGAACGCCTGCGGCTTCGGCTTGACGAATACCGGCAAGCATTCCGGCAGCAGTTTTCTCATGGATGGCAGTGCCGACGTTGTTGATGCTCATCTAGTTCGCTCCTTCGTAGTGATGGAACCACAGGACTCCTTCGCACAGGACTCCTTCGTAGTGATTGAACCACAGGGGACGCAGAGGACGCAGTAAGAACCGGGAAACGGGATAACGGAAACGGGAAACGAGAAACGAGAAACGAGAAACGAGAAACGAGAAACGAGAAACGCGAGAAACCAACCCGTTTAAGAATTACCCCTTGCTTTTCCTCTGCGTCCTCCGCGTCCTCCGTGGTGAATTTCTGAGATTCTTGATCTTGCTCTGTGGTGAATTTTTGAGGCTTTAATGGTTACGCGTTACTACGCGCTCGCCGCAGCAGGCTCAGCCACATTCGATCGCAAATACGCCCCCTGTTTGACGAGCATTGCCTGTAGCGCACCAACATCGACCGCTCGTGGCTCGACGCCGCTTCGCACTGCCAATGCCCCGCCGACCCCGGCCGCCTGGCCGGTGATCCAGCATTGCGGAATCTCACGCATGAATCCATGTGTATTCGGATCGCAGGCGATATGCCGCCCGCAGGCGAGGAGCCCCTCGAGGCGCATCGGAACCAAGGCGCCGTAGGGAATCGAGATATTTGGAAACTTCGGCGACAGACAGGGCGTCACCCCGACTTCGTCCTGCAGCGCGGTGCCATCCGGCCATTGCGCTCGCGTCATGCGGGCGACGCCGGCAAGGCGCCGGCTGTGACGCACGCCAAGCTGTGGCGCGCTCAGCATCAGGAACGCGTCCTCGAAGCCCGGTGCATAGGTCCGATAGAAATCGAGGTGACGGGCCATCAATCGATGTGAGCGGACCTCGACTTCGGTCTGATCATCGATATCCAATGCCGAGAAACCCGATTGGCGTGGCCCCATGAACACGGCGATGTCATTCCGCCACGATACGAACGGGCGCTCGAAGAGGCCCACTTTCGCTCGTCCGCGCGCCATGAAGTCGGTGAACTGCGTGGGCTGCCCGGCCCTGAATTCGATCCAGCGATTCATGTCCACGCCCGCGAAAAGCCACGCGGTGTTCATGCAGTGATGAATATCGCCTTGCTCGATGTCGGCTTCGAATTCGGCGCCGGCACGCGCGAAGATGTCGCCGTCGCCGGTCGCATCGATCACGACTTTCGCGCGAATCGCATGGCGCCCCGCCTTGTTCTCGAAGATGACGCCACGCACCGCGCCGTCTTCGACGACCGGTGTCGCCGCCCAACTATGCAAGACGAGATGGACCTTTTCCTCGAGAACGATTTCCTGCGAGGCAAGCTTGAGACGCTCGGGATCGATCGTCGGCGACCACGTCACGACACCATGGTACGAGGCGGTGCGTTGTGCCCAATGCGCCGCGTGCGCCGGGTCGCGCGAGCCCCATTGATCGGCGGGCGGGCCGGCGATGGCATCGCGTGGCAGACGATCGAGAATTTCCTCGGCGAATCCACGGATGACCAGACGCCCTTCCCAATCGGTCATGCGATCGATCCAGATGACCAATCCCCCGGTCGACAGGCCACCGAGATGGTTGTACCGCTCGAGTAATACGACATTCGCGCCGGCACGCGCCGCAGCAACGGCAGCCGCCGTTCCGGACGGTCCACCGCCCACCACGAGCACGTCGCATTCGCGATGGATGGGAATATCGCGGGCCGGCTCATGGACGTTGCCGAGGCTCTTGCGATCGCGCACCGCACGCTCGACTTCGAAGATGTCCGATGAAAGCAGTCGCTCGTCGGTGCGCTGGAGCTCGCGGATTTTCGTGGTCATGGTAAGCGGGGGCGGGTCAGACCGTTCGATGATACACGCGCGCCTCGCCGAATCGCCCGATCGCCGCGCATCGGCGACAGGGTGGATCTGCGCGATCGGTTATGCTCCGACGGTGCCGGCACCGGCTCGGCAAGGTCCAAGCAAGGGAGAAAAAATGGCGGGCGTTCTCGCGATCCATAAAGAAACACCCGCGCGTCATGTGCTCGCCGAGCGCGCGCGGACACTCGTTCCGATGCTGCGCGATCGCGCGCTCGAGGCCGATCGCAACCGTGGCATCTCGCGCGCGACGCATGAGGCGTTCTGCGACGCCGGTTTCTATAGGATTCATCAGCCCTCCCGCTACGGTGGCTACGAGATGCCGCTCGATGTGATGATCGACATCTGCGCGGAGCTCGGTCGTGGCTGCGGATCGAGTGCCTGGGTGTTTTCGAATCTGGCCGGGCAAAGCCTGCTCGTTGGCATGCATGCACCGGCCGCGCAAGACGATGTGTGGAAGAACACGCCGGATGCGCTGATCGCCTCGTCATTCCCGTTTCAGAGCGGCACCGGCAAGCGCGTCGCGGGCGGCCTTGTTCTGAATGGTACGTGGAGCTTCGCAAGCGGCGTGGATTTCGCCGACTGGGAGAACGTGCAGGTGTTTCTGCCGGGCGAATCGGGTGGTCAGGCCGAGCATCGATTCGTCCTGGTCCCGAAGCGGGACTTCACGATCCAGGACGACTGGCACGTGACCGGGCTATCGGGTACCGGAAGTCGTTCGGTCGTATTGAACAATGTGTTCGTGCCTGCGCATCGCGCGCTCGACTCGCAATGCATGACGGGCGGGCCGTCACCCGGCAGCGCGGCGAACCCGCATCCGCTCTTCAAGGTTTCCGCCTGGGCCGCGGGCAACAAACTCTTCACCGGCCCTGCGATCGGCATCGCGCGTGGCGCCCTCGAACTCACCGAAGACGATCTTCGATCGCGCATTTCGGCGGTTGGTGTGAAGCTTGCGGATATCCCGACCGCGCATTCACGCATTGCCGAGGCCGGCGCCGAGATCGATGCGGCGTACGCGTTGATGATCAAGGACTCGGTGGATGCGATGCAATACGCGGAATCCGGTGAACGCCCACCGATTGCGCTGCGGGCGAAATGGCGGCGCAACAACGCATTCGCCGGACAGCTTTGCCTGCGTGCGGTCGAACGGCTGTATCCCCTGGGTGGCGGGCGAGGTTTGCGGCGCGACAACCTTTTTCAACTGGCGTGGCGCGACATCCACGCCGCCACATCGCAGATCCTGATGGCCTGGGATACGCAGTCGGTGAATACCGGTCGCGTGCAGCTTGGGTTGCCTTCGCTCGATCCACGGCTTTGATCGATCTGCCCTTCGTGAACCCTTACCATGTAGACGTTCTCATTCAGGGCTTCCCCGGCCGGGCCGTCTGTCACGGTGGGCTCGGCTGGGCGGAGAAGGATCCGCCTGGGTCTATTTCAGCCGCCTGTGCCCAAGCCTCCGTTCGCCCTGAGTCCGTCGAAGGGTAACGCAGGCGTGTCGACGGCGCGCGACGATCCGCTCACGGATTCTCCAGTATTCACCCTTCGACAGGCCCGTCCCGAGCTTGTCGAAGGGCTCAGGGCGAACGGTCAATCGCCTAACCGTTTGCGAACGACAGAAATGGGACGGTTTGGAGTACGGGCGTACGGACCATTCGGGACAGATGCGGCATCCGGAGCGAAGCAAAGGCCACGCGGGTGCGTGGCCTCTGGATCCCGGGCCACTGCCCGGGATGACTGCGTGCGCCGGCGCAAGCGTTTACTTCTTCGCGTACTTGCCGGTCAATTGCACGGTATGCGGACCTTCGTTGCCGCCGTCTTTCCATTGCAGCCTTGTGGTGCGTGCCCAGGTGCGTTTCAGCTCGTCTCGAATATTGAATTTCAGCCGGCCGAGCCCTTCGCATTCGAGCTCGATCACATCGCCGTCCATGAAGCTGTTGAGGCCGCGATGGTTCGTGCCGGTCGCGAGAATATCGCCCGGTTCCATCGTGTGGATCGAGCTCACCCATTCGATGCAGCGCGGGATCTTGTGCGCCATATCGTCGGTGTTGAAGTTCTGCATCAACGTGCCGCTGTTCCAGAGCTTCACCTGCAGTTTGTGCGGATCCTTCACTTCGTCGGCGGTGACGATGTACGGGCCGATCGGCGCGAAGGTGTCCCGCGACTTCATCTGATAGAACACGTTCCCGGGCGGGGGCAGGCCGCGCGCCGAGCCGTCGATGAAGTTGGTGTAGCCGAATATGTAGCTCATCGCATCCGCGGCTTTCACGTTCGAGCAGCGCTTGCCGATGATGACCGCAAGCTCCGCCTCGCCCTCGAAAATACCGGCCGGCACATCGGGCAGCACCATCGTGTCACCCGGCCCGATGACGGCGCTTGGCGACTTGTGGAAGGCGTTGATCGGTGCCGGTTCCTTGAGCGTGCCGTCTTCCATGTAGTTGACGGCCATGCCCTCGATGTTGGTGGGCTTTGGCAGCGGCGGGCGGATGCGCACGCTTGCAAGCGGAACGCCGGTGCCGGTCGCTGCCGCGTCTTCGAGCTTCTTGCGATAGCTGTCGAAGCGCTCGATCAGGCCGCTCATGAGGTTGCCCGGGCCGGTATGGGGAATGTCTTTCACCAGGTGCGATACATCGACCACCGTATCGCCTTTCAGCACGCCAAGTTTGAAGTCATTGAAATAAAGCAGCCGCATCGTAGTTCTCCTTTGAGGTAGGGGGTGAGCGTCAATTGTAATCTGCATCGGCGCCGAGCCGGAATTGGATCCGATGCCGGTCCCGAATACTCGTTGACGTCGATTCCGTGCCGTGCGTAATATGCGTATTACACGGATCAATGCCCGAAGATTTTCCCATGACGCTCACCGTAAAGCTGCCTGAGGAAGTCGAACGCGATTTCGACATCCATTGCCGCACCAATCGGATCACCAAGTCCGAGGTGGTCACGCAGTTGCTGCGCCAATATCTCGCAGTAAAGGCACCGCGCCGCTCGCCATTCGAGCTCGCGGTGGAGATGGGATTGGTGGGTGCCCTCGAAGATGCTCCGCGCGACCTCGCGAAGCGGCACAGCACCCATGTGAAGCGGGCGATCAATGGCAAGCGTTCTCGTTGATACCGGGCCGCTGGTCGCACTGTTTTCGGCCCGCGACACGCATCACGCCGACGCGCAAGCATGGTTCAAGTCGTTCCGCGGTAATCTGCTGACCACGTGGCCTGTCCTCACGGAAGTGACGCATCTGCTCGCGCATCCGCACCTTGTATCCCGTTTCATGCGTTGGGTGAGCCAAGGAGGCGCGCACGTGTTCGAATTGCCAGGGCAAGCGGTAGCCGAGATTACCGATTTGATGGAGCGCTATGAGTCGGCGGGTATGGATCTCGCGGATGCCTCGCTCGTCTGGCTTGCCGATCAGATTGCCATTCCGCGCGTGATTTCGATCGATGAAGGGGGATTCGCGGTGTATCGAACCGCATCGGGCATCGCGCTTACCAACCAGTTTTCGATTACGAGCCCGACGCCCCGGCGTCGTCACCGATAGAGGAATCCCTGGTGAAGCGCAGCACCGACCGCATTCTTACGACCCATGTGGGCAGTCTGATTCGTCCGCCCGATCTGTTGAAATTCATCGCGCTGAAGCAGGGTGGGCAATCGTACGACGATGTCGCTTATCAGCGCTGTCTCGCCGATGGGGTCGCGGCGATCGTGGGCGCCCAGGCCAAGGCGGGTGTTGATGT
>JBJXGX010000108.1:0-3172 GCA_046160305.1 Burkholderiales bacterium | reverse complement strand
TTCATGGTCGATTCCGGCGATTTGCAGTGAAGAACATTGGCGATGAAGAGTCTCAAATCCTGCCACATTAATCGCATACGGAACTGCCGGGAAACCGGTCGTTCGTTCATTGGCAAGACTGCCGTAGCCGGACGATTCGATCCCGAGGTGCGCGGTCGTCCGGTCGTCCGGTCGTGTACCGCACACGCCCGTCCGGCTACAGATCACGCCACGGCAGCACTGATACCCCCTCCCGGCTGTAGGCTTCTTCGCCGCCGTAGACGACCCCGAGATAGGTTTGCATCTCGCCCGCGTATCGTTGCCACTTTCGAAGCGACACCGCGGCGTCGCTCGCAACACGTGACCCCGCCTTGATTTCGACGCCGGCGAGCGCCTGTCCTTGTTCGATCACCAGATCGACCTCGGTGCCGATGTTGTCGCGCCAGAAGTAGAGTTGGTCGCGGCGCCCGGCGTTGCGGCGGGCCTTGAGAAATTCATTCGCTACCATTGTTTCGAACAGGGCTCCCTTTAGCGGATGGGCACCCATCTGCTCCACCGTCTGGATGCCCAACAGCGCGGCGGCGAGACCGACATCGTAGAAGTAGAGCTTGGGCATCTTGATCAGCCGCTTGCCGAAATTGCGCGCATGCGGGCGGACAAAATGAATCAGATAGCATGTTTCCAGAATCGACAGCCAATGGCGCGTGGTGCGCTCCGACATGCCGCTGTCATTGGCAACGCTGGCCATGTTGAGCAACTGCCCGGTCCGCGCCGCGGTCAGGCGCAGAAAACGCTGGAATGCATTCAGATCCCGGATCGCGCTCAATTGGTGCGCATCACGCTCGGCGTACGTGACGATGTAGCTTTGCAGCCAGTCGTACGCGGTGACTGGGCGCGCGTAGAGCGCAGGATAGAATCCCTTCAACAGGCAGGCATCGATCGAAGCCGGCGCCAGTTTTTCCGGACGCAACTCGGCAAGGGAAAGCGGGAGGAGCTCGAGGATGCCGTTCCGTCCGGCAAGGCTCTGCGATACGCCGGCCAGGAGAGACAGATTGTGCGACCCGGTCAGCACGAACAACCCCATTCGCCCATCTGAATCGATCACGCCTTGCAGCTCCGACAAGAGTGCGGGCGCCCGTTGCGCTTCGTCGATCACGGCGCCATCGGGGAAGCGCCTCAAGAAATCCCGCGGCGCGCTTTGTGCAAACTCCCGCTCCGCGGGCGCCTCGAGCGAGATATACGGTTTGCCGCCGAGCGCGGCGCGCACCAGGGTCGTCTTCCCGGATTGGCGCGGCCCGGTAACGGTCACAACCGGGAACCCGGTGAGAAGGCGATGCAGTGTGGCGGCTGTTTGGCGAGGGATCATTCTTTACAAATCCGGCGTCTGAGTACGGAATTGTAAAGACTTCGCTTACAGCCGGCAAGGTGCGTGGCCGGCAACCCGCGCCACCGTGAGGCGTCGAGGATCCCGCGGTGGCCATGAGTGGTTGCTCGAAGTGTTCCGGGGCACCCGAAATTAGGGTAAAACACGGGCTTGGATGCGCTGTGATCGCGTCCGCCGGGAAATGCCCCCGTGCCGGCCGAGACGCGACCACCAGGAGACGTTATGGACCCTCAACACATGATGCGTTACGTCGACGACCGCCCGGCCGACGGCGTTTTCCGCGTTCATCCCGATGTCTACGCGGATGCCGAACTCTTCGAGCTGGAGCAGCGCTACATATTCGAGCGCACCTGGAATTTTCTCGGACTCGAATCGCAGCTTCGCAAGCCGCACGATTTCATTGTCGGCCAAATCGGCCGATTGCCGATCCTCGTGAGTCGCGCGGCGGACAACAAGCTTGGTGCGTTTCTCGGTGTCTGCCGGCACAAGGGCTCGTTGCTCTGCCGCACCGAATCCGGCAACAAGAAGTATCACGTATGCCCGTACCACGGCTGGGCCTACGACTCCGCGGGCAAGAACATCAACATCAAGGATCGCAAGGAAGGCGGCTATACCGAAGCGTTCGAGCGCGATGATCACAACCTCGTGCCGCTCGCGCGTTTCGCGACCTACAAGGGGCTGATGTTCGGCAGCCTCGCGGCGGACGTGCTACCGCTCGATGAGTTCCTCGGTGAGCTGCGGTTCTTTCTCGATCTCGCGCTGGAACAGGGGCCCGATGGCATGGAGTTCGTGCCTGGGCGGATCATGTTCACCTACGAAGGGAACTGGAAGGCGCAGCTCGATAACAGCTCCGACGGCTACCACCTCACATCCACGCACCTGAGCTTCATGGATGTGCAGCGCCGGCGCGCCGATTCCAAGAGCGGCAATCAGGAAGCCAAACAGTTCGACTGGCAGAAGCGCTTCGCGCAAGAAGGCGGTACGTTCAATTTTCGCAACGGGCACAACGTCATCTGGCTCAACCAGGCGGAGATCGAAAAGCGCCCGATCTATGCGCGGATCGATGAGGTGCGTGCACGCGTCGGCCAAGACAAAGCCGATTGGATGCTGAAGGCGCGCAATCTCACCGTCTTCCCGACGATGCAGATTGCCGATTCCACCTCGCTCAACATCCGGACGTTTCGGCCGCTGTCGGTCGATCGCACTGAGGTGCGGTACTGGTGTCTCGCCCCGATCGGGGAGGCCGCCGACGTTCGTGCCTGGCGATTGCGCCAGTTCGAAGATTTCTTCAACGTTTCGGGCTTCGCCACACCCGATGACGCAGTGATGTACGAAGACATGCAAGTGGGCTTGCGCGCACGTCAGCTCGGATGGCTGCAGGGTTATGCGCGCGGTATGAGCGGGATCATCGATGGGCCCAGTCCCCTTGCTGCATCGATCGGCGTGCACCCGACCCAAAGCGTGCAGGGCCGCTACGATCTGCAGAACGAAGTGTGGGCGCACACGATGTATCGCGAGTGGGCGCGGTTGATGGAGGCCGGTGCCAGCGGCCGCTCGTCGTACGAGGCGGCGCGGTGATGGATCAGGCGGGGCTGCTTGCGGCCGGTACGCGCGTCTTGTATCGCGAGGCCGCATGCCTCGATGAGCGCCGGTGGGACGAGTGGATCGCGCTCTTCGCCCCCGACTGCGAATTTTGGGTGCCCACGTGGCTCACGGAAGAGACGCTCACGAGCGATCCGCGTTCCGAGTTATCACACATCTACTATGCCAGTCGCGCGGGCCTCGAAGACCGTATTGTCCGGATCCGCT
>JBJXGX010000107.1:0-47803 GCA_046160305.1 Burkholderiales bacterium | reverse complement strand
GCAAACGGTGAGCACGCAAGTGAAAGAGCTGGAGCGTTCGCTCGGCTACGCGTTGCTCAAGCCGGCAGGGCGCGGTCTGGCGCTCACCGAGGCCGGCATCGCCGCGATGCGTCACGCGGAGCAGATCTTTCAGCTCGGCGAGATGCTGCCCTCGGTGGTGCGCGACGCGGCCAGTTCACCCAGCGTGCGCCTGGTGGTGGGCATTTCCGACGCGCTGCCCAAACTCGTGGTGCACCGCCTCGTTCAGCCGGTGATGCAAGAGCCGACGTTGCGCCTGCTGTGCCACGTGGACGCGTTCGAAGACCTGCTCGGTGACTTGGCGCTGCACCGCCTGGACGTCGTGCTCGCCGACCGGGCCGCGCCAGGCAATCCGAACCTCAAGCTGTACAGCCATGCCTTGGGCACATCGCCCTTGGGTTGGTACGCCTGCGCGAAATGGGCCGCTCCGGCGCGGCGCGGATTTCCGCAGTCGCTGGAGCAGGTGCCCGTCCTGCTGCCCACATCGCACGCGGCGGTGCGCGGCCGGCTCGACCGATGGTTCGAGCAGCACGGTGTGCGCCCGCGCATCGTCGGCGAGTTCGAAGACAGCGCCTTGCTCAAGACGTTTGGATCCGCCGGCATGGGCATTTTCCCAGCGCCTGAAATGGTCCACGATGAACTGCTGGATCGCTACGCCGTCAAACGCATCGCGCACTGCGAAGGCGTGGAAGACCACTACTTTGCGATCGGCACCGAGAAGAAGGTGCTGCATCCCCTGGTGCAGCGCCTGTTGCCGGGGTAGCGTTGGCAGGCTATCTCCGGCAGGTCCGGGTCATCCGGTCGAAATCGATTTCATCCCATGTCGCAGCTCCCGCGAGCAAAGCAGTTTGCTCGCTTCTCTGCGCCAAATGAAAACGCCCGCGATTGCGGGCGCATTCATTTGGCGGAGAGAGAGGGATTCGCCGACATTTTGCCGGCCGCGGATTGGCGGCTCCTTCGGAGCATCGCCGATCCCTTCGAATCCCTCCCGCGAGCAAAGCAGTTTGCTCGCTTCTCTGCGCCAAATGAAAACGCCCGCGATTGCGGGCGCATTCATTTGGCGGAGAGAGAGGGATTCGAACCCTCGATGCAGCTTTTGACCGCATACTCCCTTAGCAGGGGAGCGCCTTCGACCACTCGGCCATCTCTCCGGTAATCCATACTTCTGTTCGGATGTTCGAACCCTACCATGCTTCACGCGGCTTGGCAGACTCGCCCCAACCGCGTCGGGGCCAGCATAAAGCACCCGCCCGCCTTCGGCAACCTGGACGAGATCCGAACGCCGGCTTGAACGGCTACTTCGGCGCCTTGTCCAGTCCGAAGGCGTTATGCAGCACCCGAACGGCCAGCTCAAGATACTTCTCGTCGACCACCACCGATATCTTGATTTCAGAGGTCGAGATCATCTGGATGTTGATGCCTTCTTCGGCGAGCGTGCGAAACATCTGGCTCGCGATGCCGACGTGCGAACGCATCCCCACGCCCACCATCGACACCTTGCAGATCTTATTGTCCCCGACGAAATTCTTCGCGCCGATATGCGCATTGACCATTTTCACGATTTCCATCGCCTTCGCGAATTCATTGCGATGCACCGTGAATGAAAAATCCGTGAGCCCGTCGACACCCGAGTTCTGGATGATCATGTCCACATCGATGTTCGCGTCGGCGATGGGACCGAGAATGGCGTAGGCGATGCCCGGCCGGTCCGGCACACCCATCACCGTGATCTTCGCTTCGTCACGATTGAACGCAATGCCCGAGATGACTGCCTGTTCCATTCTTTCATCTTCCTCGAACGTGATCAGCGTGCCTTCGCCCTCGTCTTCGAACGACGACAGCACGCGCAAGCGAACCTTGTATTTACCGGCGAACTCCACCGAACGGATCTGCAGCACCTTCGAGCCAAGACTCGCCATCTCGAGCATTTCCTCGAAGGTAATGGTCTTCAGGCGGCGCGCATCCTCGACGATACGAGGATCGGTGGTGTAGACACCGTCGACATCGGTATAGATCTGGCATTCGTCGGCCTTCAGCGCGGCAGCCAGCGCAACCGCAGACGTATCGGAACCGCCCCGCCCCAACGTGGTGATATTCCCGCCGTCATCCATCCCCTGGAATCCGGCGACCACCGGCACGATGCCCTGCGCAAGGTCTTTACGCAGTCGCTCATCGTCGATATGGACAATGCGCGCCTTGGTGAACGCGCTGTCGGTCATCACCCGCACCTGCGCACCCGTGTAGCTCTTGGCCTTGATCCCAAGATTCATCAGTGCGATGGCGAGGAGGCCGACCGTCACCTGCTCCCCCGTGGATGCGATGACATCGAGCTCGCGGGCATTGGGCTGGGTCTGCAACTCGCGCGCGAGCCCGATCAACCGATTGGTCTCTCCCGACATGGCGGACGGCACGACGACGATGTCATGGCCCCTCGCCTTCCAGCGGGCGACGCGCTGCGCGACGTTCTTGATGCGCTCGGTCGAACCGACCGATGTACCGCCGTATTTCTGAACGATGAGTGCCATTGATGCGTCGTGCCGAAGGCGTGATCGAAAAGCGCGATGAGCAAACGAGTGATTTTACCGGAGTATCCCAGCCCGCAGACGACATTTCGAGCCGCGCGGCCCTGCCGCAACGGGATATCAGACCGACCCGGGGACCGTGCCCTTCGGCAACGACTCGATGTGCTCGCAGATCCGACCGGGATGCGTCAGCCAGACGCGTTCACGCTGCGCGCAGATATGCCGGATCACGCGGCGGAACTGACGCAGTCGATGCGGCTGACCCAGGATGAAGCTGTGCAGGACCACCGACATCACCAGCGGACGGCGGGCGGATTCTTCCAGCATCTCATCGAACTGATCGATGAGATTGTCGCAATAGAGTTGCGAGGGCGTTCGACGCGACACGACTTCGAAGGAGTCATTGAGATCATGCGCGTACGGAATCGAGAGGATCGGGCCATGCGCGGTGCGAAACCAGACCGGCTGATCATCGAGCGGCCAATCCATCATATAGCGGTAACCGGCCTGCTTGAGCAATTCGAGGGAATGCACCGTCTGCGAGATGTAGGGCGCGAGCCAGCCCATCGGCGGCTTGCCTTCGTGTTGCGTGATGGCCGCGGTTGCCTCGTTGATGCATGCGCGCTCCGCATCAAGCGCCATGTCGGCTTGGCGCTCCGCGTTGGTGCGGCCGTGCCCGACGATCTCATCGCCGCGATCGCTGAACGCCTTGATCATCTCCGGACAGTAGTCGTAGAGCGCCGTGTTCATGAGCAATCCGATCGGCAGTTTGAACACCTCGGCCAGCTCGAGAATGCGCCACGCCCCCACGCGATTGCCGTAATCGCGCCAGGCAAAGCTGCGGTGATTCGGCTGCGGTTGCGGCGCCCCGTAGTCGTTACCCATTCCTTCGCCGAACGCGAAATGCTCGACATTCAGAGAGAAGTGAACAGCAAGGCGCGCACCGTTCGGCCACGCGTAGTCCGCGCGTTTCGTAATCGCCGAATAGTCGTACCGTCCGTGCGTGCGTAGCATTGGCGTCTCCTACAACGAACCATGATGTCGATCCGACCGGTCCTGGTGTCCCGGTCGTTCAACTAGAGTCACATATCCAGTTGCACCGACCACTGGCCAAAATGACTGATCGCTTCGATCTTCATGCAACCTTCGTAGAGCTTCTCGGCGGTCCCCAGGCCCCACAGCGGCACGGCGAGATCGAAGAATTTCGCGCGCAACGCCTCGGGTGGGTGCGGGTTCTCCGGCTCCCCGCGCATGATCTCGCAATGGCCGCTCGACGCGCGACCGTCGCGCAGCCGGATCCGCAGGTCGCATCGCTGCGTCGCAGGGTAAGCCGCGGTGTGCGCAGGATCTTCGGTTACGAATATACGCCGGGCCAGCGCTTGGACATCAGGATTCGCTACCGCGCTTTTTTCGAACGCCGGCAGCCTTGTGTGGCCATGCACCACGCGCGTGGCAAGCCCGAACGGAATCGAGAAGCGCGCGCCGAAGCTCGAATCGATCGACTGACCCTTGAGCATGGCGGCGAGTTTGTAGGCGCGCACATCGATCTGCTCGAACGCATCGGCGCGAAGAGGCGCTCCAGGCAGCCCACGCAACGCATCGTCGAACGCATCGAACGCGGCATGGACATATCGACCCGTCGGATGCAGCTTGAAGTAACCCTGCGTGATGAGCCAATCATCGCCAAGGCCCTCGGTGACGCGCGCCGCATCGAACTGATCGGCGAGCACCTCGGTGTAGATCGTGCCCGGGCCGTCTGATTGGCCGGTGAATCCGCACTCCACCATGTCGGCGGCGAGAATTCCCATCTGACCGCTATGCCCGGTAAATGGATTGCGGACCGTGGCGCCTTCAAGAAGCGTGGTGCGACTGGTGGCAAGGCCAAGCGTCGCGGCACAATTGATCAGTGTGACGAACTGCTCCACCGAGAATCCACGGAGCGTGCCGACGGCAACCGCCGCGCCAATCACGCCCCACGTGCCGTGCGGATGCACCGCCAGCTTCACATGCGCGGCACGGCCGATTCGCGAACACGCCTCGTAGCCGAGCACGATCGCAAGCAGCAATGCCGACCCGGACGCATCGCGCACCTGCGCCTCGGCGATCGCGGCGGGCACGACCTGGACACTGGGATGTCCGCGCGGACGCAAATTGCCTTCGTTCAATTCGAGCCAGGTGGACGCGGTTCCGTTGAGCAGGACCGCATCGCGCGCGCACGCACGCTGCCCGCCGCCAATCACCCAGGCGCGCCCGGCACCACCACTCGCGAGCACGCGTTCACGCAATGCGCGCATCTCCGGCTCGCGCATACCGGCGCCGATTACAGGGATCGTATCCGCGAGAATCGTGCGCCCCCTTGCACGCACATGCTCGGGCAGGCCGGCGATCGTCGTACCGGCGAGGAAGACCGCCAACTCACGCAGGTACGCCGGGGTCGCCGCTCGACTCATTTCGCCCTCCGTCGCGATGGTCAGTCGATTCGGGCGCCGGAGTCGCGGACCACCTTCGCCCACTTCTGCACTTCGACCTTTACCCACGCACCAAACGCTTCCGGTGAATTGCCGACCGGATCGGCCCCCTGTGCGATCAGTCCCTCGCGAATCTCCGGAATCGCGAGAACCTTCGCAATTTCGGATTGCAAGCGGTCGATAATTTCGCGCGAGGTGCCGGCCGGGGCGAATACGCCATTCCATCCGACGGAGTCGAAGCCCGTCAGCCCGGCTTCGTCGAGCGTCGGGATATCGGGTAGCGCCGCGATCCGCCTAAGACTCGTGACCGCGAGCGGTCGCATTTTGCCTGCCTTCACATGCGGGAACAACGGCGGGACGTTGTCGAACATGATCGAGATCTGCCCGCCGATCAGATCGGTTATCGCCGGCGCGCCACCCTTGTACGGAATGTGCTCGATCTTCACGTTGGCATGGCTGTTGAACATCGCCCCGGTCATGTGTGGTGGCGTGCCGTTGCCCGCCGAACCGAAATGCAGGGCACCCGGCTTCGTTCTTGCGAGCGCGATCAACTCCTGCACCGACGTTACCGGCAGCGACGGATGCACCACCAGCAGATTGGTGTAGTTCGCTGCCTGCGTGACGGGCGCAAGATCGCGGACCAGATCGTACTGGAGCTTGGCGTACAGGCTCTGGCTGATCGCAAGCGACGTGGTTCCCATGATCAAGGTATAGCCGTCGGGTGCGGCTTTCGCCACCTGCTCCGCCGCGATGTTGCCGCTGGCCCCCGGCCGATTTTCAATGACGACCGGTTGACCCAGCGCGGTGCCAAGGCGTGCGCCAATCGTGCGGGCGAGAATGTCCGAGGTTCCGCCCGGAGGAAACCCGACAAGCAGGCGCACCGGTCGATTCGGATAGGGTTGCTGCGCAATCGCGAATCCGTGGACCATTGCCGACGCGATCGCCATACCTGCGAGAATCATTGTCTTCACGTCGCGGTCCCGATCGAAATTCGATAAGTACGTGCCAAGTGTGACTTCAACGTTTTGGGGCGATTCCGGCCATCGCTCCGATGACCTCGCAGGTCGAGGCGGTATCTTCCTTGGCAAGGCCCATCGCCATCGCGGTCGTGTACACCGGCACGCACGCGGTGAACAACGGTACCGGGCAATTCACTGCCTTCGCCATATCGCCGATGACCTGCATGTCTTTCTGCCAGACGTCGATCTTCATGGTGGCCGGCGTGTACTGGCGTTTGACCATCTGCGCACCACGCAGCTTGAATACGCCCGTTCCCAACACGGGGCTGTTCGCCATGAGATCGAAGACGCGCTTGCTGTTAAGACCCATCTTGCGGGCGAAGGTCATGGTCTCACCATACGCGACGTTGTAGATCGCAACCAGGTGATTGGCGACCAACTTCATCTTCGTGCCATGACCAAACGGGCCGACGTTAGGCCGCAGGTCCGCAAACACCGCGAGTATCGGATCCGCGCGTTCGCACGCAGCGGTCGGACCGCTCACATAAATGGACCAACTGCGTTCTTTCATGCGTGCCGCGGTGCCGCTGATCGGGCAATCGAGCATCACCGCGCCCGCCTTGCCAAGCATTTCTTCAGCGCGTTCCTTGTCAGCGACCGGCAGCGTACTCATCTCGATCACGACGAGTTGCGCGCTGCGCCGACCACGCTTCGCAGCGGCGATTTTCGTCACGGCATCATCCAGTGCGGCAGTCGACGGCAGCGACGTGATCAAGATATCGGCGTTCTGCGCAACCGCGCCGGCCGAAGCGAGCCCGCGTCCACCCGCTTTGCGAAGACGCGCGTTCGCGCTCGGCGCCACGTCGTATCCCACCACCCGGTGGCCCGCGGCGAGCAGCGCCTCGGCCATTGCACCGCCCATGATGCCAAGACCGATAACGCCTATCGTTTGCTTTGCCATGTCTATTCCCCTGGTCGAAATTTTGTTTCGGGCTTGATGCCCGTCTTGAGCTGCGTGGCGCTGATACGACCGTTCTCCAAATAATTTCCCGTGACCGCACGGCGTGCCGCGTCATCCCACTGCGGCAGCCAATCGCCCAGCGAGTAACCGAACCACGGCGACTGCGGCCTGAGCGCCGGGAGCCCAAGCTCCTCCCAGATCGCTTTCGCGCGCTCCATGTATTCGCGCTTGGGCAGCGCAAGCGGCGGCATGTCGCTTTTCATGGTCGCATCCATCAGCATGGTCGAGTCTTCTTCCTGACCGTGCTCGCGTTTCGGCCCATGCCCCAGACCGCGATGCGGAATGAGCTGGACGTCTTGCACCGGATTCATGCGATACGCCATCGCCCAGAACAGCGCATCGGCGTTGTCCGGATCGATGTCGTCGTTCACCGCGATACAGAGCTTGCCGCAATCACCCTTGAAGAACGCCGCGCCATTCAAGGCCCGCCATATTTCCGTGCGCGGCGTGCCTTTCTCGATCGTGATGATCGTCACCCGCAAGAGGCCGGTGAGCGGCTCATGCAAGGCAACGCGCTTGACGCCCCGGATGCCGAGCGTGTCGCGCAGATGCGCAAGAAACAGCGGCTCGTACGCCACGCGCTTGATGACGCTCGATTCGCTCGGTGCCACCTGACTGATATACGAAGGAATGACCGGCTTGCGTCGATGCGTCATTGCGGTAATGCGCATCGGCATGTTGAATTCTTCGAGCGCCACATGCCCATGCGACTCCCCGAATGGCGCCTCGGGTTCGAGATGCTCGAGATCGATAAGCCCCTCGATCACGACTTCCGCTTCGGCCGGAACCAGCAGATCGACCGTGTGCCCACGCACGACATGGATCGGCGCCCCGGCCAGACCGCCTGCCACATGAAATTCGTCGACATCGATCGGCAATTTCTGTGGCCCCATGAATGCAACATAGGGCGGACACCCGAGCACGATCGCGCAGGGCATCGTCTTGTCGCCGCGCCTTTGATGCTTGAGATAGTGCTGATAACCGCCCGCGCCGCCGACACGCGTGGCCATCCGCACGACCAATCGATCCGGCGCTTTGAGCGCGGCGCGATAGGTCCCCATGTTCTGCACCCCGGTCTCGGGGTCGCGGGTAATGACATTGGTCGCGGTCAGCGTCGGGGCGCTGTCGAAACCGGGCGTGGAGATCGGGATCGGCAGGCGATCCAGACCATTGCCTTCACCTTGGAGCGCCGCGCCCTCGTGGATCACGTCATGGCATTCGGCATTCTCGATCACGCGTGGCGCAATCGGATTGGCGATCGCGTGATCCCACCGCGCCTGGATTTCTTCGACCGGGGCGCCCATGCCAACACTGTAGATCGCCCGATTCGCCGCGATAGCCCCGACCACCACCGGAATCTCATATTTGCGGCCACGTCCATCAACGATGTTGGTGAACAAGAATGCCTTGCGATCCGCCTCGTCCATGCCGCCCACGAACTGCCAGCGGACGAGCGGATGCAGTTCCGCATCCTTGTCGATCCGTCGATCGATCGTAAGAAGCAATCCCCGCTCTTTTAACAACTGGAGATGCTCGTGCAGATCGGGATAGCGGCGTTTGGGTGCACTCATTGCTTCATTGCTTCGTTCGAAGGAAAAGGGCGGGTGGATAGAGGCGGCACATTCAAATCGGCGTGGTCGTCACATCGTAGCGGAACAACCACTCGTAACGGGTGTTCACCCGCTCCTTCGCCCATTCCGTGTCGACGAATCGTTGCGCTTCCGCGGCGTCGCCAAGTTTCTTGTTATGGAAGCGTTTCGCGTTTTCCGCGGATCCTTGCACGATGCGGGTGGTTCGATCGAGTCGTGCCCCCTCGTACCGCTGCAATGCTTCATCGATCGAATCGAATGCGCGCAGGCAGCGGGCGAGTATATAGCCGTCTTCAAGCGCCATCACCGCCCCTTGCGCGAGCATCGGCAAGGTGGGATGGCACGCATCGCCCAATAGTGTCGCCCGTCCGATGCTCCAGCGTTCAAGTGGCGGGCGTGACGCGAGTGCCCATTGGTACGGCTCGTCGATGTTTCGGATCATCGATTGGACATCGTCATGCCAGCCGGTGAAGTCGCGTGCGAACGCCACCGGATCACCGCGCGCCATCCACGATTCGACCTGCCAGTCCGGTCGCTCGACGAAGCCGGTGCATACAGCACCGAGGTGGATGGCATCGGGCTTGATTCGACGCACCGCATCCGCCAGCACCGCAAGCAAATCGGGGCGCCACACGGTGCAATACGGATAACCGTAGCGTTCGACCGACACGCGCCCCAAATCAAAGAGCTTCCATGTCTGGCCGGTGTTCCAGAGCCGTATTTCCTTGCCTTGGGTCTCCACCGCGAGCGCTTCAATGGCTTGCTGCAAGCCAAGTGCGTAGAGGGTGCGATTTCCATTCGCGCTGATCTGAACCCCGGCGCCGACTTCGCGCAGCGCGCGCGCTTGCTCGTAGACATCAACATCCATGCCCGCGCGCAGTAATGCAAGCGCGGCGGCCATGCCCCCGATGCCACCGCCCGCGATCAAGACGTGCGGACTCATTCGCGCGCCCGGCGCTCAGCCCGAGTGATACGGGTTGGCGATGTGAGGCACTTCGCGTCTGGCATCAGGAATCTGCGCGGTCTTTCGCGCAGATTCCTAGCCGAACGGCCCAAGAAACACTTCACCCTGGTATGTGTCGCTCGCTGCCGCGACATTCGCCGGCCAGTTCGCATTGTCGATCTTCGGACGCGCGGCGGCGGGTCGCGGGCGTCCATCCCAGCCCACCTGCTCCATGTAGTAGTACAACTGGATCGCATGCCCATCCGGGTCGATCGCGAAGGCGCAGTAGTCGACACCGGGAAAAAGCTCCGGCGGCAGGTGCTTGATCGTCACCCCTTGCTCGCGCAGATAGCCGATCGACGCACGCAACTGTGCGTAGTCGGCAACCTGCATCCCGAACGAAAAGAGCGTTGAGCCCGGATTGAGACCAAGCTCGGCGCGCAATGCAATCGGATAGAGCGCGATCGAATGGTGTTCGGTGTTCGCCCGCAGGAACACCGCCCGATGTCCGTGATAGTTGATCTCCTCGGTCACGGTGAGCCCCAGATCGTCCCGATAGAACGCAGCAACGCGATCCATATCTTTGACAAAGAGCCGCACCGGCCCGACCCGGACGATCTTGAAGGGCCGCGCCAGCAGCACACCGCCGACGTCATATTTCTCATCGGCTTCCTCGGCGCGCCAGCCGGTACGAACGTCGATCCCCTCGGCCACCGCGCCCTGCACTTCCGAATACTCGGATCGATGCGGCAGCGCAGGTGGTGCCATGTACTTCACCTTGTACATCGACTGCGGCTTGGAGAGGCCATCCCAGCCCACCTGTTCGATGCCGTAATACAACTCGTTGGTGTGGCCGTCGGGGTCGGGTGGATAGAAGTGCCAATTGGATCCCGGCAGATCGCGACCCGCACGGCGAATCGGTTTGCCGTGGCGCTTGAACCAGTCGTGACCGTCGGTCACTTCGCGCAGGCTGCCCACCTGCCAGGTAATCTGATTCAAGGTGTTCTCGTTGTGGCCTTTCACCCCGACCATCGCCTCGTAGTAGCGCCGCGGAAAAAAGACGAACGAATGATGGTCCGTGCCATGGCGGGCGAAGTACCCGATGCTCGACCCGAGGGACTTCGCTTGCTCATCGGGAACGCGCCCGGCGAAATCGAGCGGATCGGAGATGCGAAAGCCGAGCTTCCTGCAATAGAAATCGCGCGACACGTCCGGGTCGATGACATTGACGCCGAAGTGGCCGAGGCGACGAATGCGAAACGGCCGCGGCAGACGCACCCCGCCGACGACGAATTCCTCTTGCTGCCCAGTCTGCGCCTGCTCGGAAATTGCCATGGAGACCTCCTCACGCTGAATGGCGATGTTGTACCAGAATCGGCGGACATCGGGGGTGCGGGCGACCAGCTCCCGCGATCCCGACGACGCCGCGAACGTGACGGTCAACTAGAATGCACGCGTCACTCAGAAGGAATCCTCATGTCCACCTCCGACCGCTTTCATCCGCCCCGCGTTGATTTCACGCAATTCAAGGCGCGCCATTTCGCATGGAACTTGAACGACAAGACGGCAACGATCACGCTCAATCGTCCCGAGCGCAAGAACCCGTTGACGATCGAGTCGTACGCCGAACTACGCGATACCTTTCACGACCTCAAGTACGCGGAGCAGGTGAAGACGGTGGTGATCACCGGCGCAGGCGGCAACTTCTGCTCAGGCGGCGACGTGCATGAAATCATCGGGCCGCTGGTCGAGATGCAGAAGGCGGGCGATATGGACGGCCTGCTGCAATTCACCCGCATGACCGGCGACGTCGTCAAGGCGATGCGCGCGTGTCCACAACCGATCATCGCCGCGATCGACGGCGTATGCGCGGGTGCGGGCGCCATTCTCGCGATGGCGTCCGACATGCGATACGGCACGGCCGCCGCGAAAGTTGCATTCCTCTTCGTTCGCGTCGGCCTGGCCGGCGCCGACATGGGCGCCTGCAACATGCTGCCGCGGATCGTCGGCGCCGGTCGCGCGGCCGAGCTTCTCTATACCGGACGCAGCATGGCGGGCGATGAAGCGGAACGCTGGGGATTCTTCAACAAACTCTGCGCACCCGGTCAACTGTTGGCGGAAGCGCAAGCGCTCGCGAAATCGCTCGCGGACGGCCCCACATTCGCCCATGCAATGACCAAGCGATGCATCCATCAGGAATGGAGCATGGGCATCGACGATGCGATCGAAGCCGAGGCGCAGGCACAGGCGATCTGCATGCAGACGAAAGACTACGACCGTGCCTATCGGGCGTTCGTAGCGAAGCAACGGCCGGTCTTTGAGGGCGACTGACGGTTTGCACTCGAGTCAGCGCCTGACGAGCCGCCCTCCGAGCGCCCTGAGCACGTCGAAGGGCTCAGCCCGAACGGCGTTCGTTCCGAAGGGCATGCGCGGTCAGGAGCGCCCCGGTCAGCACGAGCACGGCGCCCGCCTGATGAAGCACGCCTAACACCACCGGCACCTGGTACAGCAGGGTCGCGATGCCAAGCCCGACCTGCAGCGCGAGCGCGAACGCGAGGAACGTGGCGCTCCGCCGCGCGCGGCGCGAGCGATCCGTGGCATACACGCGCCACCACAGCCAGCCGATGAGAATCACCAGCGCATAGGCGAGTATCCGGTGATCGAACTGGACCGTCGCCATGTTGTAGAAGAAATTGCGCCACCACGGCTCGATCATGAAGAGTTCCGGCGGAATCCAGTGGCCATTCATGAGTGGAAAGGTGTTGTAGGCGTACCCGGCGCGGATGCCCGCGACAAGTCCGCCCGACAGCGCCATGACGAACACTAGAACGGTGATCGTGAGCGCGACGCGTCCCAGGCCGCTCGGCGAATCCGCGAACGAGCGTCGTGGCGGGAACAGCAGTCCGAGCGCAAGCCACAACATCGCCGAGAAAATCAAGAGTGCGAGCCCCAGGTGCGCGGTGAGCCGGAAGTGGCTTACTTTCGGGTCATCGACCAGCCCGCTTTTCACCATGTACCAGCCCAGCGCACCTTGCAGCCCACCCAACACGAACACGCCGAGCAGACGAGCACCAAGCCCGCGATCGATGGACCCGCGCGCCCAGAACCATAGGAGCGGAACGATGAACACGATCCCGATCAGACGCCCGAGCAGTCGGTGTGCGTACTCCCACCAGAAAATATTCTTGAACGCATCGAGGCTCATGCCCTGGTTCACGAGCTTGTACTCGGGCGTCTGCCGGTACTTCGCGAAAAGCACCTGCCAGTCGGCTTCGCCAAGCGGCGGGATCGCGCCAATCAGCGGCTGCCACTCGACGATCGACAATCCCGATCGGGTAAGCCGCGTCGCGCCGCCAACGACGACGATCGCGGCGACCAAGGCGCAACACGCGAGCAACCAGCGCGCGACCGCAGCGCCCTGCGCATTGGCGCGATCCAGCGCGTGACCCGGCATCCGCGCGGTGGGTTCCTAGCCGCGCCCCACGAACGGCATCTTCGTTGCCATGACGGTGACGAACTGGACATTCGAGTCGAGCGACAGATTGGCCATGTGCAATACCGTGCGGGCGACATCCTCCACATCCATCAGGGCTTCGGCCGCGATCGTACCGTTCGCTTGCGGCACGCCCTTCGCCATGCGCGAGGCCATCTCCGTTGCGGCATTGCCGATATCGATCTGACCGCAGGCGATATCGTATTTGCGTCCGTCGAGCGAAGTCGATTTCGTGAGTCCGGTGATCGCGTGTTTGGTGGACGTGTACGGCGACGAATTCGGGCGTGGCGCATGCGCCGAGATCGACCCGTTGTTGATGATCCGGCCGCCGCGCGGGTTCTGATCCTTCATCATCTTGAACGCCTCTTGCGTGCAAAGAAACGGGCCGGTGAGATTGATATCCACCACCGACTTCCACTGCTCGACGGTAAGCTCCTCGAGCGGGATTCCGGGTGCGTTCACCCCTGCGTTGTTGAACAGAAGGTCCAGACGCCCGAATTTTTCTTTCGTGCGGGCAAACAGGGCGCGCACCGAGCCCGGGTCACTGACATCCGTTGGCACAGCCAAGGCATTCGCACCGGCCGCGCCGGCATCCTTGATGGTCTGCTCGAGCTGATCGGCACGTCGCCCGGCGATGACGACCGACCAGCCGTCCTTGAGGAATGCGATTGCCGTACGCTTCCCGATGCCTGAGCTCGCGCCCGTGACGATTGCTATCTTGCCGTTGGTGGCCATCATGTTCCCCTTGTGCAGTTGTCGATGTCGGCCGCATCATAGCTTGAACAACGTTCGAGTCGACCGCATGATCAACGCAGCACGCAACGACGGATTCGCATTGACGATTCGGCAAGGCCTCGCCGGCCAGATCGATTTCATGTTCGACTCGGCCGCGAGCGTGCCGCACATCAAGGCCGGACGATTGCGGGCCTATGCGGTGGTCGGACCGAGCCCGCTCGCCGCGCTGCCCGAATTGAGAACGCTGGCAGAGCTGGGTGTGCCGAGAATGGATGCCGCATCGGGTTGGCATGGTCTCTTCGCCCCCGCAGCCACGGACACGGCGATCATCCATAAGATCAACGGCGCGGTGGTGAAGATCCTGCAGACCCAAGCGATGCAGGCGCGCATCGCCGCGTTAGGCGCGGAGCCCGCATGGAGCTCGAGCGACGCATTGGCACGTCAATGATCGAGCGACCTCGAGCGCTTTGGGGCGGTCGTCAAGATGACGAATGCCCGCGCGGAGTGAGGCGCCATCAACGATGAAGAATGCACACGCGCGGCCCGATTCGCCCTCGGATCAATCCGCCAATCCGAGCAGAATGTCACGACTTCCATCGGCGCCTCGGCACCTTCCATGGCCCCTCCGCGATAAGGAATGCCCCCTGTGAACGACGTCTTCATCAGCTACGCCTCCGCCGACCGGGCCCGCGCCCAGGCGATCGCGCACGCGCTGACCAACTTGGGCCTTTCCGTGTGGTGGGATCGTCAGATCCAGCCCGGTCAGTCCTGGGATCAAGTCATCGAGACGGCCCTGGCCGATGCCAAATGCTGCGTCGTGCTGTGGTCGAAGACATCGATCCAATCCGATTGGGTCAAGAACGAAGCCTCGGAAGCAAATCAGCGCAAGGTGCTCGTCCCGGCGATGATCGATCCGGTCAAGATTCCCCTCGAATTTCGCCGCTTACAAGCCGCGGATCTCACGCGCTGGACCGGTTCGGTCGCCGATGCCGAGTTTCAGCGTCTTCTTGAAGCCATCCAGACGGAAATCAAGTCGGCGCCCGCCACGCCTGCACAGACCACAACGGCACTTGCTCCACCGCCCGTCACACGAAAACCGACCCCTCCGGAATTCATCGCGACGGCGGCTGCGACGTCGAGTCGCGCGATACCGCCAGCCGCCGCGTCCAGACGAGGTTGGCTTGCTGCAATGAGCATCAGTGGCGTGATCGGATTGGCGGTCATCGGCTGGTACGTCGTCGGCAATTTACCCACGGCGCCCGGACCCCTGGTCATCGACGCGGTGAGAAGCGATGTCGCCAACACACACGAGGTGCGCGTCTCGACCCCGGTCGAGCCGCCGAGGACAGCGGCGAATATTCCAGCAGAAGTCGAGGTGCCGAATCTCGTGGGACTCCCGTATGAAAATGCCCTGCTGCTCCTTGGCGGGGCGAGTCTCAAGTTTCCCGAGCCCCTTGATGATCATGTCGTGCCGACCGACCAGCATCCGCCCCGCATGGTGATCAACCAGAACCCGCCTGCCGGCACCAAGGTGAAGGAAGGGACGGTCATCGAATTTCGATTCGCGGTGAAACCACTGCTCGTGCCCGATGTCGTCGGGAAGGCGCTGCCCAGCGCTTTGGAACAGCTAGGCGCCACCGAATTCAAATTCGTGATCGATCGCGACGCCCGGGCGGACGGGCCACCCAATACCGTGATCAAGCAGACTCCCGCCGCCAAGACCACCTCCACGAGCGGCGGGACTGTCAGACTTACCGTCGCTGAAGGGATCGTCGTTCCCAATCTCGCCGGACTCGATGTCGGCTTGGCCAGCGCTGAAATCGAGAAGCTCGGCTTTCGTCCCGGCGCTATTCGCAAGATCGTCGATGCCCAGGCGGCAATCGGTGCGGTGCTGAATCAAGATCCGGCGGCGGGCGAGCGCGTGGCGCTGCGAACGTCGGTGAATCTCGAAGTCGCCGCGGCAGCGCAAGCCGCGGTGGCACCGCAGGCAATTCCGAAACCCGAGATCCGCACCGTGAAAGTCCCGGACCTCATCGGCACTTTCGAATCGAGCTTCACGAAACGGATGAGCGATTTGGGCCTCAAGGGTCATGTGCGCTATCAGCGCTCGCCAAGCCAGCGTCAAGGCATGATCATCTCTCAGGATCCCCCCTCCGGCAATGAAGTGCCCTCCACGCAGGTTGTGACCGTCGTCGTCGCATACTGAATAGGCGCCCGCATGCCGCGATACATCGACGTCTTCAACGGTGACGCGGACGGCTTGTGCGCGCTCCAGCAACTGCGCCTTGCCGAGCCGGTCGATGCCGAGTTGATCACCGGATGCAAGCGTGACATCGCCCTGCTTTCCCGCGTGCAAGCGAACGCCGGCACGATCGTGACGGTGCTCGATATCTCGCTCCAACGCAACCGTGCCGCGCTTGAAGCATTGCTGGCCGCGCAGGTTCGCGTGCGCTATTTCGATCATCATTTCGCGGGCGACATTCCACGATCGCCTTGGCTTGAAGCGCATATCGACACGGCCGCCGACGCTTGCACCAGCGTCATCGTCGACCGCAGCTTGAACGGACGGTTTCGTCCATGGGCGATCGTTGCCGCATACGGCGACAACGTGATCGCCACCGCCGAGCGGCTTGCCGATGCGAGTGCGCTCGACCCGGCGCGACGTGCGACGCTTCGCACCTTGGGCGAGTCACTCAACTACAACGCGTACGGCGAGAAAATCGAGGATCTGCACATTCACCCGGCGGCCTTGTATCGACGGCTGTCGTCATTCGACAGCCCGTTCGAGCTGGCTGCCCGCGAACCGATCGTGCAGGAACTCACCGCGCTTCGCGCCGCCGATCTCGCCAACGCGCTGAACATTGCGCCGCTTGCCGACCACACCGGCTACACGATCCACCGCCTTCCGAATGAACCATGGAGCCGGCGCGTGCTGGGATCCTTCGCGCATCATCTCGCCAGTACCGATCCGATGCGCGCCCATGCGGTGCTCGCACCGAATCGCGATGGCACGGTGTCGGCCAGCGTACGGGTCGATGCGGGCTCGCCCGTCACCGCACACGCCGTCTGCCTGCCCTTCTCCGGAGGCGGGCGCCAGAGTGCCGCCGGCATCGATCGACTGAGCCCCGCCGATGCCGATGTCTTCGTTGCGGCATTCGGTGCCATCCGCTGGCGATAGGGTCCGACCGCGCACCCGGGATCATCGCGTCATCAACGTGCTTCCTTCTCACTTCCTGCCCAACGTTCCTCACAACGCACCGCGCAACTGCCGTTCTCCGTAGCACGCCGGGTCCGGCGTTCATCAAGCGGAGCACGAAATCCAATGGCAAGCACGAGCGGAATCACCAACGCGTCAGCTCGTGCCAAGGTCGCGACCGGATTGAAGGTCGTGCGATCGTTCACACTTGGTGCGCTGATCGTCGGATGCACGACACTCCTGCCGCGCTCGGCCAATGTCACCGAGGTGACCTGGGCAACCTTCGAAGACGCGCAGGCGGCCATCGAATCGCTGACGCCGTTCGAGACGCACAAGGTTGCCCTCACAGGCGCTGGGTTGGAGCCCTACGCGAATCCCGCGATCACATTGCTTACCTACTCGGACATCGTGCAACGGTTCGCCGCCGGGTCCGCGATTCGATCCGAAGATCTCGATCCGGGCATTCGCGAATGCCTGATACGAGGACGCGCATGCATCGGCTACGCGGTCAATGCAAAGCATATGCATCGCGAGCGCACCGGCAACTTCTTTCTGGATGCGCTCAATTTTCGCCGTGAGACCGAAGTGACCGGATGGTCATTCAACGCCGTGGTGCTGCTCGTCGATGATGTCGTGGTCTATCGGCGCTTCGGCGGGCAGCCGCGCATCCGGGAGCGCGAGACGACGCAAAATCCCCTCGGTCCACTGCAAGGGTGGGGCGAATCGGTCGGATCCGCGTTCGCGAAATAACGGCGCGAGCGAACGCTCGATCCTCCTCGCATCGGAACCAACGCCGCGGTACGAGGCGCCGCGCGGGCACCTCGAGATAGCACCGGATGCCCGGTCGATCTGCGTTACGCTCCGCACACCGCTTCGACCCAGGATTGTCTTCGATGTCGCCGCACGCTCTCTCTGATCCGGTCCTGACCGAGATCATCCGCAACGGGCTGGTCGCCATCACCGAAGAGATGAAGACCAACCTGATGCGCACGGCCTACAACATGATCATCTATGAGGCCCTCGATTTCACCGTCGGACTTCTGGATGCCGAGGGGAACACGGTCTCGATCGGTCTGGGTCTGCCGATGTTCATTCGCGGCATGAGCGACACGGTGAAGGCGAAGTTGCGCCACTTCGGTGGCCCCGCCGGCCTGCAGCCCGGTGATGTGCTCCTCACCAATGACGCGTACCTCACCGGGAGCCACCTCAACCACATGACGTTCTCGGTGCCCATCTTCTGCGATGGCGAGCTCGTGGCGTTCGCATCCTGCATGGCGCACTGGCAGGATGTCGGCGGCGCGCTCGGCGGGATGACCGCGGACATCTACGCCGAAGGCCTGCAGATGCCGATCGTCAAGTTCGCCCGCGCGGGGGTCGTCAACGAAGAACTCCTCGCTATTGTCCAGATGAATGTTCGCGTACCCGAGCGTGCGCTCGGAGACCTGCGGGCCCAGATTGCCGCGTTGAAAACCGGCGAGAAACGGATGCAGGAGATGGTCGCGAAATACGGACGCGACGCGGTACTCGCAAGCATTCACACGATCATGGATCAGAGCGAGGCGGCGGCCCGAGAAAGCATTCGCGCCATTCCCGACGGCGTGTACGAAGCCGAATCGTTTCTCGACGATGACGGCGTGGACGTCGGCACGAAAATCCCGATTCGCGTGAAGGTGACGGTCGCGAACGATCGCATGACGGTCGATCTCTCCGGGGTCAGCGATCAGGTGCGCGGCTTCTACAACTCAGGCGAGACGGCGGGCCGTTCTTGCGCGCAGGTCGCGTTCAAGTGTCTCACCTCGCCGCTCGAATTGCCGATCAACGACGGGTGTTTTCGGGCGCTGGACATTATTTTGCCCCCGGGGAAAGTCGTGAGCGCGGTGAAGCCCGCGCCGATGCGATGGTGGATGACCTATCCGATGACCATCGTCGATACGATTTTCAAGGCGCTCGCCCCCGCGATTCCCGACCAGGTGATCGCCGGTCACCATGCCGATCTTGTCATCGCGAAGATCAGCGGCCGGCATCCCCGGGACGGCAAACTCTTTCTCTATACCGGCGGCCTCATCGGCGGCGGTTGGGGCGCAAAGCTCACCGAAGACGGCATGAACGCCACTATCGCGATCAATGATGGCGATACCCACAACGGACCGTCGGAGCAGGTGGAGGTGAAGTTCCCGTTAGTCGTGGAAGCCTATCGTCTGCGCGAGGATTCCGGTGGCGCCGGTCGCTATCGAGGCGGCCTTGGCACCGAACAGGTTGTGCAAACGCTTGCCGACATTGCCTACGATTCACAGATCGAGCGGGTCGACAGCCGCCCGTGGGGACTCGAAGGTGGCCTCTCGGCCGCGGGGAATCAAGTGGCATTGCAGCGGGCCAACGAGACTTCCGAGACCGCGTTCCCATCGGGGAAGGTATTGTCACGCCTGCTCAAAGCGGGCGATCGATACTTCTTGCGATCGGGCGGCGGCGGTGGCTTCGGATCACCCCTCGATCGCGACGCGAGTGCAGTCGCCGATGACGTGCGACATGGCTACGTCTCGGGAAGCGCGGCGCAGATCCAATATGGCGTTGTCCTCGATGGGGACACGGGTCGCGCCAACCTTGGAGCCACCCACGCTCTGCGCGAACGCATGCGCCGCGCGGGCCTGCCGAAGGATCATCGCTTCTCGTCATGCCCGGTATTCGCCGCGGAAGCGGGCCGCACCGTTGATCCGGAGGCGATGGCACTGCAGAAGGCGATTCACACGGCGGGCATGTTCACGATGCGATGCTGCTAGGAATCTACGTGCTGGCGCACGCAGATTCCTGAAGGGACGTGGAATGATCGTTCAACGTGTCGGTAAAACACGCGTTCGCGGCGATTGCCTCTTCCATCAGGAATCCGGGCGGTCCGCCGAGCGGATTCCTAGTTGCGTACGATGCGCGCCACCCGCCCGTTGCTCGCCAACACATAGAGCTCGCCAACGGCGTCCTCGCCAAACGAAACGACCGCACCGAACGCCGGCAGATTCCAATCGACCTGCTCCGTGGCCACCCCGCTGAGTTGGCGCAGACTGCGCAGCCAGCCACCGCAAAAATCGGAATAGAAGTAGCGCCCGGCGAGCTCCGGCATCGCAGCGCCTCGATACACATAGCCACCGGTAATCGAGCATCCCCGCGCGTGATCGTAGTCAAGGATCGGCGCTTGCAAACCGGTCCCGTCACAAGCGGTGCTCGCGGGAACGCAGATCGTGCCCTCGGTCGCTGGCCACCCGAAATTCAATCCTGACGCGCTGGTCGGTACGGCATTGATTTCCTCGCGTTGTCCTTGGCCGACGTCGGCAATGAACAGGCTCGTGCCGGGAGGATCGAATGCGAAGCGCCAGGGATTGCGCAACCCGTACGCCCAGATCTCTGCGCGCCGACCCGCTTGACCGACAAAAGGATTCGAGGCCGGAATCCCATAAGGCGGCACGGTCACATCCAGACGCAGGATCTTGCCAAGCAGCGAGCCCAGGTTCTGGGCATTGCGATTCGGATCGCCGGCACCGCCGCCGTCCCCGGTGCTCAGATACAACAGTCCGTCGGGACCAAACGCGATCCGTCCGCCGTAGTGATTGCTGAAAGTCGGGTGCGGGATGGCGACAATGGGCGTCGGGGCTGTCTGGGCGATATTCGGATCAACGATCGATGCGGCGTAACGTTCCACCACGATATCGCCGGCGGCATCCGTGAAGTGGACGAAGAACCATCGATTGACCGCGAACTGGGGATGAAACGCGAACGACAGAAGACCGCCCTCACCCGTCGTCGAAACCCGTGCGCCCAGGTCGAGAAACGGCGCGGCAAGCAGGGTTCCGTTCTGCACGATGCGGATACGACCGGCGCGCTCTGCAATGAAGAGACGCGCATCGCCCGGCGGGGCGGTGAGAAAAATCGGCTCCGACACGCCACCGGATGCACGGATGACGTCTTGATAGCGCACGGAGAACGCGCCCGCCAGCGCATAGCTGATCGTCACCGTCCTGGTCTCTTTGTCGCGCAACGTGATCGACTGTGTTGCCGGCGTCGGGCGTGCGACCGCTGAGCCGGTGAGCACCTCGCTTGCGATCACGCTGTACGTCCCCGCTGCAAGACCGGAATACGTTGTCGAACTGCGCGCAACGAATGTGCCGCTTGGGCCGCTGATCGACACCGCCGCGTCCGCACCGACCGGAAGGCCGTTGATGCGCAGCACGAGCGTCGTGGAATCCGCCCCGTCACCGCTGCTGATGCTGATCCAACAGCCTGCAAGGATCAGCGCCACCGCGCACGCGACGCACCAGGCCACAGCGCGTGCGGCATGCATTCGACGAGCACGCGCGGCACGCGTTTGATTAGCGCGATACGCCAACAGGGCGATCACCCCATCAGCGCGCCCAGCTTTGGGGTACGTCGATGCCAATCGGTTGCCTGTTCATAAGCGGCCCCCATCCGCAGCAGAACGCGTTCATTGAATGGGCGTCCGAGCAGTTGCACGCCGACCGGCAATCCGCCAGGCGAAAATCCGGCCGGCAAGCTCAACCCGCACGCACCGATGTAGTTGCCCGATCGGGTCAATGTTGCGGGCGTCGTTTTTTCATCGACCTCGGCCACCGGAATCGCGGGGACGGGACACGCCGGCGCAAGCAACGCATCCGTGTCTTCCATCCATGCGCTAAATTGCGCGGCCGTCGTGCGTTGATGCTCGCGCACTGCGATGTAGTCAGCGGCGCTGATGCCTTTGCCGCCCATCATTCGCGCACGGACGAATTGGCCGATGGCAACTTTCTCGTCTTCGATGTAGGCGCGATGGATCGCGAACCCCTCGGAGGCAATGAGCAGTCCGTTGCGCGCCGCCAGCTCATCGATATCGAACGGTACGCGTCGCTCTTCCACAATCGCACCGAGCTTGCGAAAGACCTCTCCCGCCTCACGCCACGCCGTGCGCACCGACGCCTCGACGCCGCTTGGAAACTGCGATTCGGACAACATCGCGATGCGAAGGCCCTTCACGCTGGGCCCGTCAAACCGCGGCAACTCGAGCGCGGGCAAGTGATGGGTGATCGGATCCTTTGCGTCAAAGCCTGCCAATGCCGCGAATACGAGTGCCGAGTCCTCGGTGGTTCGCGTGAGCGGACCGATCGAATCGAGCGTTGTCGAGAGGGGGAAACAACCGTGCAGGCTGATCCAACCGAACGTGGTCTTGAGCCCGGTGATGCCATTGAACGCAGCCGGAATACGGACCGATCCACCAGTATCGGAACCAATCGCGGCCGGTGCGAGACCCGCGGCCACCGCAACGCCCGACCCGCTGCTCGAACCACCCGGCACGCGATGCGTGGCGAGATCCCAGGGATTCCACGGCGTGCCCATCAAAGGATTAGTTCCCCAGCCACCGAACGCGAATTCGACCATATGCGTCTTGCCAAGGATGATCATGCCCGCTGACAGCAGTCGTTCGACGACCGTTGCGGTTGCGGCCCCGCGCCGGGACATCCAAGCCTTGGAGCCCACCGTTCCGATCCTGCCTTCGATATCGCAGAGATCCTTCACCGCGATCGGCAATCCCTGCAACGGCCCCAGAGGCATTCCCGCGATGCGCTGCTTGTCCGCGGCATCGGCTGCCGCACGCGCCGACTCCGCATACACCTCGACATACGCATGAAGCTTCTTGTTTGCACGGTCAATGCGGGCAAGATAATGATCGACGAGTTCGCGTGAAGAAAATTCCTTGCGACGCAATCCGCCGGCAAGCTCAGTCAGTGATCGAAACGCCAGCTCTGCTGCCATGGACTTCTCCTGTCATGGACTTCTCGATGAGATCGTGCTGTCCGTCGCGAATAGTACCGGGGTCGCCCGGGCATCGCCGCGGCGAATGACGATCGGTCGAAGAAAGCGTATCTTGGAGCGTGGACAACAGAGGGAACTCTCATGCAAACAACCAAGCCCCCCTTTCGCGCCGACCACGTCGGGAGTCTGATCCGGTCGCAACGACTGATCGAAGCACGCACCGCCCACAATGTCGGGGCGCTACCGGCGGCGGCCCTGCGCGCGATCGAAGACGAGGAAATTCTCGCGGCAATCGCCATGCAGGAGCGCGCCGGGATCCAGGCGATCACCGACGGCGAGCTGCGGCGCAACAACTGGCGCGACCGGTTCTTCGAGCGGGTCGATGGCTTTACCAAGGTGAAGATCCCAAGCTCGTTTTTCTTCACCCACAATTCCGGCAAACGCGAGCGCGGCATGCCGGTTCCAACGGTGAACGGCAAGCTGAAGCGGCGCGAGACCTTGACCGCCGACGACTTCGCGTTCCTCGCGACGCGCACCAAAAGCGTCCCGAAGGCGACGCTTCCCGCGCCGTCCGCCAATCATTTCTTCTCCGGTGACAAGAGCTTCGCGGGTTCCCCGTACGCAACACGGCAGGCGTACATGGATGCGGTGACCGCCATCTACCGGCAGGAAGTCGCCGATCTTGCGGCGCTCGGTTGCACGTATCTGCAAATCGATGAAGTGCCGATCGCCGTGTTATGCGATCCGAACAATCACGCGATCGTGCGCGAACGGGGCGAGGATCCGGACGCCCTCATCAACGACTACATCAGCGCGATCAACGCGGTCGTGCGCGATCGGCCCGCCACCATGACCGCCTGCGTGCACCTCTGCCGAGGCAATCTCGATCACGGCCAGGCAAGCGGCGGCTACGATCCGGTGGCCAAGCGCCTGTTCCAGGAACTGGATGTCGATGGCTTTTTTCTCGAGTACGACACCGAACGCGCGGGTAGCTTCGAGCCGCTTCGCGAGGTACCGAAAGGCAAGCGCGTCGTGCTCGGCATGATCAGCACCAAGCTCGCCGCGCTCGAACCGATCGATGACATCAAGCGGCGCCTGGACGATGCCAGCCGCCACATCGGTCTCGATCAACTCTGCATCAGTCCACAGTGCGGATTCGCGTCCAGCTACCAGACCAACCGCTTCACTCACGACGATCAGGAGAGGAAGCTCGCGCATCTGGTGAGAATCGCCGACGCGGTATGGCGATAGGCCGGATCCGCATGGCGCTTACCTTGTTCGCATTGATCGTGCGTGCCGCCGCGACCGCATCGATCGCATGGATTGGCCTGGCCGCGTTACCCGATGCAAAGGCGCAATCGTACCCATCGCGGCCGATACGCATTGTCGTGCCGTTCGGCACCGGTAGCGCCACCGATCTGCTCGCACGCCAGTTGGGTGTGGGGCTTGCATCGGAGTTTGGCCAACCGGTGAACATCGAGAATCGTCCGGGCGGCGCGGCGATCATCGGCGCCGAGGCCGTCGCGAAGAGTCCGCCCGACGGATACACGATACTGATCGGCTCCAGCCAATCGCACGCCACCAACAGCAGCTTGTTCAGGAAGCTGCCCTATGATCCGATCGCCGACTTCGCGCCGGTTGCGCGGCTCAGTACCTTCCCGGCCGTGCTGGTGGTGCATCAATCCATTCCGGCGAAGACGGTGGCCGAATTCGTCGCGTATGCCAGGCAGCGGCCCGGCCAGTTGAACTACGCCTCCACCGGCCCTGGCACGCAGACGCACCTGCAATCGGCGATGCTCGCGGCGATCGCCGGGCTCGAGGTCACACATATTCCGTTCAAGGATGCCGGACAGATTTTCGCGGCCGTTGGGCGCGGCGACGTAGCCTTCATGTTCTATCCGTTCGCAGCGCTCGGTCCGGTCATCCAATCGGGGAAAGTTAGCGTGCTGGCATCGACCGGCGAGAAACGCTCACCACTCACACCGGACACACCCACCATGATCGAGGCCGGATTTCCGGAGCTCACGCTCGCCGCCTGGAACGGACTCTACGTCCCGGCCGCGACGCCACCTGACATCATCGAGCGTATCCACATCGCAACGCGCCGCACGCTTGAGAATCCGGAGATGCGAAGCAAGCTCGCGGCACTGGGCGTCGAGCTCACCTTCGGATCGCCACGCGAACTCGCCGAATTCACGCGCGCCGAGATCGAGCGATACCGCAAACTCGTCGCGGTGACCGGTCTCAAGGCTGAATAACGCGTTCCGCAACACGCATCCCGCCCGCAACACACATCCCCCGAGGAGACTCATTTGAGCGCCACGTCCGCCCCACCGATCGATCTGCTGCCGACCGGTCAGCTTGGCTACATCCTGCCAACGCGCGTGGGGGATGCGATCCACTATCAGTTCTATCGCGTCTGTCCACCGGACATGTTCCTGATCGCCTACCCGATCAACCTCGGCGAATTCAGTCCCGAAGGCGTCGATGCAGCACTCGCCTCGTTCTGGCCGGCGTTCGATTTTCTTATCGGCCGCAAGGTGGATCGCATCGTCCAGGGCGGCATTCCGGTGTCGGCGATCGCGGGGCGCAAGCGCATTCTCGCGTTCATCGAAGAGGCCGCGCGCCGCTCCTCGATAACAACCAGCGCGGATTTCGAGGAATCGATCGAAGGCTTCAAACAACTCGGCTGCCGCAAGATCGCGATGGCCGCCAAGTGGGACGACACCTTGATGGGCCGGGTCGCGGACTATCTTCGCGAGGCGGGGCTCGAACCGCTCGGCTGGGCCGCCGAGGCGCATACCGCACCGCAGGTGATGGAAGTGAATCCGCAAGAAGGCATCGATCTCGCAATCGCGCTCGGACGCAAGGCGTTCCAGAACAATCCAACCGCGGACGGACTGCTGCTTGCCGGTGGCGCATGGATCAGCAACGCGGCCATCCCGGTGCTCGAACAAGAGTTCGGCCGGCCGGTGATCACCAATCCGGCGGCCACTTATTGGGCGGCAATGAAGCAGATGAAACGCGCAAGCCCGCAGCGCGGGTTCGGGGCGCTGATCGATAGCCTGCGATAGGCTGGCTTCTTCCGCATTTCAAACAGCTACTGTGGCCATTGCTCAAGGCGTTCAATCCACGCCGTGAAGAGTGGGGATTCCCGACGTATGGCGTCGAGTCCGATTTCAAGTATGGCGAAGGTTCCCATCAGTGGTTTTCGTAGCCGGGTACCAAATCGAGAATCCGTTTGGAGGGCGTGGTGAGGGGCGAATCATTGATCTCCTCGGGCGTCGCGAATTCATTGCGAATAGCCTGAAACTTAGGCGCTAAATCGGGTCTACCGATTCCAAGACCAAAGGTGATGCAGGATGTCTTTGCGCACCGCGTTCCAGGCTCGAATGCCACCACCCCGGTCGCGCTGGCGGGCATTGCCCACCAGCCGGGCGCCGTCATTGGTGTAGCCCCAAACGTAAAGGTGCGGAGCCAGCACCTCGTTTACAAAGGCCTCTTCCGTCTGGCCCTCCACATGAACCAGCACCCTGGTCATGGGTCTACTCGACCCCGGGACGACCGCCCAGCTCGTTCTTCTCCCAGAGCTGACCGAGGCTATAGTCCTGCAACCATGAGTTGGACATCACGGCAGCCCGGCCAACGCGTCCGTCGCCGCAAGCGCCGGCACCGCCTTCAAAAAACACTCCATCGGCGCGCTCGTCACACCCGCACCCACTTGGCCGATCCCAGGTTCCTTGTGCGCAATGCCGGTGTTGACCACCGGCAGGATGCCCGTGTCGACGACCTTGCGGATGTCGATCCCTGCGGGGCTGCCGGCGAAATCAAGCTGCGGAAGCGTGAAGGCGCTATTGCGACCGAGCGTGATGTGCCCCATGCGCAAGGTGTTTTCGATCGCCGATGCCGGTGTGCCGCCGACGAACTGAACGATCGCCGGCGCCGCCGCCATGGCGAATCCACCGACGCCTGCCGTCTCGGTGATGGCGCTGTCGCCGATATCCCCCGCGGCATCGGCTTTGGTGAAGCCTGCAAAGAACAGTCCATCGACCGGGCGTGCGGGACCGGTGAACCATGTGTCGCCGGTGCCGCTTACGCGAATGCCGAATTCGACGCCGTTGCGTGCCATCACGGTCACCATGCTCGAACCCGGTACGCCGCGCGCGGGATCGAGCATCGCCTTGCACGCGGCCATGCCGACATTGATGAAGAAATGATCGTTGCCCTTCACGAAGTCGAAAACTTGCGCGATATCTTCGACCGCCACGCCGGACCGCAACAACGATGGCGTGATCCGCTTCAGCAGAAGGCTCGATGCCGCGACATTGCGATTGTGCACTTCGTCGCCCATGTGCAGCGCGCGCGCCATCAGGGGCTTCAACTCGATCGGCCCGCCCTTCGCTAGCGCTTTCGCCATCGCGGGAAACAACGTGTCTCGCATCCAACGCAGGCGTTCGAGCACCTCCGGACTGTTCGCGCCCATTCGCAATACCTTGCCGAGCCCTTCGTTCATGTTGCTGAACGTTCGATTCCCGTGGACCGGGTTGTGCACGATCCATACCGGCATGGAGGGGCTGATGATTCCCGCCATCGGTCCGACCGCGTCGTGATGATGGCAAGGCTCGAACGTGATCTCCCCGCCTGCCGCCAGCGCCATCGCGCGTTCCGCATCGGCGGCCCATCCTTCAAGAAGAATCGCACCCACGATGCCACCTCGCATCGGGCCACACATGCGTTCCCAAACGATCGGTGGTCCGGAATGCAGAATCATCCGATCGCCCATGCCGGGTAGCGTTTCACGCGCGATGCCCGCCCCATCGAGTGCGGGCGAGGCTTCGAGATAGCGTCCAAACGCCTCTTTGTTTGCCGCTTCAACGCGCGGATCGCCAAGCAATCGTGCGACGGCGCGCGCCACCTCGGCATCGCCACCCGCGGGACGCCAATCGGTGCGTGTGACCTTCGCGCCGGCACCTGACGGCGGATCGGCGAACGCATCGAGGCCGATATTGACAACGGACAAGGGCTTTCCAAACAGCGCGCTCATGCACGTTTTCCTTTGCGGGATGATGCGACCGCTTTTCGATTTATGGCCACCAGCGGCGCCGCAAGCGCGGCGGCGATTGCAACCGCATCGGCGTTGCTCTGACCGAGCAGTACACCCGCTTTCTCAAACGCCTTGGTCTGCTTGCCCAGATCTTGCGGATCAGCCGCCGTCCCGCAAATGAATCCGACGAAGGCAATGCGGCGTCCAGCTTTCAGAGCCCGCGCACGTGCGGCTTCGATGGCCGGCACCATCACCGATGCCGGATCGGCGTGCGCACCATGACCAAGCACAATGTCCAGCAGCATCACGGCAACATCCGGATCGCCCGATTCCTTCAACATGCGCGCATTGCGCAGCCGGTGGTCAATCATCGGATGCGGCCGGCCCCGCGTGAACACATCGTCACCGAGATCGACCACCGTATGGGCGCGACTCTTCCATGGATCATCGAGCGCGCGATCGTCCCGCAACGATGCGTTGGACCAGGTATCGTCAAAGTGCGCCGCGAGCAGCATCGATGCCTCATAGCAGAACGTGCCGCCGCTGTAGAGGCCGCGCACGAAGCGCTGCGTTGCCGAGAACTTCGGCCGGCCGCGAATTGAACGCATTGCGCGCCGTGTACCCGGTCGCTTGCCACGCGCCAGCGCCACCGCGGTGCGCGCCGCTTCATCGAGCGTCTTGACGAAGTGAAGTGTTCCGTCGGATTTGGCCGCCGCCGCGCCGATGAAGTTTACGACCACGGGTTTCTTCACCTTCGAAGCATGTTCGAGCACGCGTGCCGCCACGTCCGGATGCGGCCGCTTGGCGATCAGCACGATCACTTCGGTCGAACGATCGCGCGCAAGCATCTTGAGCGCCGCAAGCATCGTGCGCGCGCCCACCTCGGCGCTCAGATCGCGCCCTCCGGTGCCGATCGCCTGCGATACGCCCTCGCCCAGCCCATCGATGAGGCAGGTGACCTGCTGCAATCCTGTTCCGGAGGCACCGATGCAACCGATGCGCCCGCGCCGGACCGCGTTGGCGAATCCAAGCGGCACGCCATCGATGAACGCGGTCCCGCAATCCGGCCCCATCATCAGCAGGTTCTTCGCGCCCGCCTTGGTCTTGAGCGCGACCTCGTCCGCGACGGATACGTTGTCGCTGAACAACATGACATGCAGCCCGCGATCGAGCGCCTTGTGCGCCTCGGCGGCTGCGTACTCTCCAGGCACGGAGATCAACGCGAGATTCGCGCCGGCATCCTGGCTCAATGCCATCGCGAGCGAACGCGCCACCATCGCACCAGGCTGCGCTCCGCCGGTCCCGATGTTCGCCGTTGTCGACGATAGCGCACCACTGACCTCTTCGAACACACGGACGGCAGCAGCCTCCACTCTCGCCTTCACCAGGACGAGCACGTCACTTGGCCTGGCATCCGGCGCGCCGTCCAGAAGCCCGGCCTCGCGCAGCAGATCGAGATTGGCCGGCGTGGCCATGACGACCGCGACTTGCTCGATGCCCTTCCCTTCCGCTAGGCGGCTCGATAGTTGCATCAGCGATACGGAATCGCGGTAAATGTTCGGTATGACGCGAGAGAAGATGGGCATGAGTCGAACGCGGCGGCAGCGCGTCTAGTCGCCGAGGTCCACGATCGCAATCACCGGCCCGCCCCCGTGCGGACCTTGATGCATCGCATCCACCGACACGAACACGGCAGGATCACCGATTGCCGTCGCGGCGACCGCACCGACCGCCGCCTTTGAATGGCGATGATGATGCACATCCGAATCATCGAGCATGATCTGCCGCCGGCCGCGGAGCTTTGCGCGATGATCCGCCTCGCACTTGATGAAGCAATTGACGAGCCGCCCCTTCAGGTCCTCCGATCGCGCACGCTCCGGCAGTTCGAGGCCCGCGTTGCGGATTGCGGCGTAGATGCCATCGATTTCGAGCGCATCTTTCATGACACCATGGCCGATGCGATAGCGGCCACCGGCACCCGGCTTATTGCCGAGCAGGACGATTTGCGCCCGGTCGAGCTCGACACCGGACGAGCATGACGCGACCGATGAATAGATATCGAGGTCGTGGCAGATCTGATCGGCACGCGGCATGGTAATCTCGCCAAGCGCAACGCCGATACCAAGCGCGGTGGTGCCATTCGATACGCCCATCGAATCATGCACCTCGCAGGCGACTTCATGCCCGCGCGATTTCGCCGCGCGCACCGAATCAATGGTGAGAAGCGGTGTCTTCGTCTGCACATAGTGCACATCGGCCGGGTCGGTGATGCCCGCGTCCTGCATCGCCGCGCGCACAGCCGCCGCGACCTTCTCGACCATTGCCGGACGCCCGATGTCCTCGGGCAGGATCTCGGCGCTCATCGCAGTGCCGATCACAATCCGCGACTTGTGTGCCGGTCCGGTCTTATCGTTGCGCGCGAATACGGTTGCGTGCGGTGTGATCACCCCATCGCATCCGCCCGACCACACCATCGGGATCTCCGCAATCTCGGCTTCGCTCCGCTTGCCAAGCTTCAAGAGCACACGACGAAAAGCCTGGTCCGAGAGAATGCGGGTGTAGTCGTTGACCCCGCCGTTGCCCTCGGTCTTGCCGATCACGCCGATAACCTGATCCGCCAGGAATTGGCCCTTGGCGATACAGTCGGCAAGACCCGATGCGTCCTGCACACTCTTGATTTCGATTTTTGCGACTTCGATGGCCATTTGGAAACGCTCCCTGGTGAGAATGAAAGACGCGCCAATTTTGTTCGCATTTGGATAGCCCTGTCCAGAACTGGTGGTAACCTCGACGGATTGCGCGCTCCGAAGGCGCCTATCCGCCCTTCCGCGACACGCCCTTTTCAACACGTCCCTTCCTTGCGACGCTCCCCTCCGTAAGACGACTCTTCCGTAAGTTCTATGCCTATACGGTCGCTTGCCACGCTCGAACGACTTCGTCTCCAATTCGGCGACCCCGCCGCGATTCGGCAAAAACTCGACGCCCTTCGCGCACTCGAACACGCGCGCCTGCGCACTGCCGAACAGGTCGTCCAGCTCCATGAAGTACTTTGCTTCATGCGTGCCTACCCTGACGACGAGACGCTGCTGCGACGGGTTGAACGCCTGTTGAGGCACTTTGCCACGCGGCCCGATCTGCGCGCCCATGCCGCGGCGCTCGAGAACGCCGGCATCGCCGGAACGGCCATCCGTTACGCATTCTTCTGGCCCACCGCGCGATGGCTTGCCGAGCAGTGGCCAACGGCGATCACGCTCGATCGTGGCGACACGGTCGCAGGCGAGCGCATCCTCCGCCAGCTCCCGTTGATCGTGTCGGGCGCCGAAGCCGTGTGGGTGAAGGAGCGCGCCACCGATGGATTCGCCGCGCTCGATACGATCCGGCCGGGCCGCGTCACCGACGCAACGTTTCTCCTGCGCCAGACCGACGTGCTGCCGGGCAACACCATCACGCGCGAGGCGTTTCACGATGGCATCGAACCCACCTATCTGCTGGCGCCTGCGATGTCGGGTCCGACGCGCACCCATGCGATTCATCGCGTGGGTCCGGTCATCTTTCAGCGCACGGCAATCGAGCGCTCGCGTCCCGATCTGCACGCCGAGATCATCCGTCCTCCGCAATCCGTACAGTCCGTAACGCCGGGACGGGGCGCGCAGATCGTCGCGCTCGCGCGATCGGCGATGGTGACCCGGGAGCGCGATCTGGATGCCTTCGCGTATGGCGATCCCCGCGACGTTCGCATCGCCCGCGATCGTGACGGGCTCGCGTTTGCCTTGAACGGCGTACTTCCCGAACGTCGCCTATTGCTGCCCGCCATGTTCGGTGCCCTCGTATTGCGCAACGGCGTGCCGATCGGATACGTTCAGGTCGACCTCCTCGATCGCACCGCGGCGCTGTCGTTCAACACCTTTCCGACATTCCGCGGCGGTGAAGCCGCCTATGCGTTCGCGCGCACGCTCGCCGTGACCCATCACCTATTCGGCGCGACATCGTTCAGCCTCGAGCCCTACCAGCTCGGCAAGAAGAACGACGAGGCTATCGCCTCCGGCGCATGGTGGTTCTATTACAAGCTTGGGTTCAGGCCGTATCACGTCGAACCACAACGCATCGCCCGCGACGAGCTCGCGCGCATGCGGGTGAAATCGCGATATCGATCGAGTCCATCGACGCTCGAGCGCCTGGCCGAGCATCCGCTCTTCCTCAATTTCGATCCGCGACGCCCCAGAGGCATTCCCCCGATCGCAAATATCGGGCTCCATGTCTCGAAGCGCTTGACGCAGATGCGATTCTCCCACCCCGAGAAATCAGCGGCGTTTCCCGAGCTGGCAGCGGAGCGCGTCGGCCTGCGCTCGTTCAGCGGATTCAGTGCGGGCGAACGCTCGGCGTGGGCCGGTTGGAGTCCGTTGCTGCTGAGCCTCGATGGATTGGAGCGTTGGAGCGCGGCAGAGAAACGACAGTTGATCGAAGTGGTTCGCGCCAAGGGCGGCCGCAGCGAAATCGAGTACCTGCGGCGTTTCGACAAACATCCGCGCCTCGGCAAAGCGTTGCTCGGCCGCTATTGAGGGTTCCATTCGATGGCTCGAATCGTACTGGGCTTGGGCACTTCGCATAGTCCGCTGCTCGTCCTGAACGGCGATCAGTGGTCCATCCGGGCGGGCGACGATATCGCCGGTCGCGTACCGATGCACCTGCGCGATGGCCGTCGCACGACCTACGCCGAGATGCTGGCAACGCAAGGCGAACCGTATCGCGACATCGCGACGCAAGAGAATTTTCTACGCTGGTCCGCTACGGCGCAGCGGGCGCTCGATCGGATCGCCGATTCCATCGCATCGGTGGCCCCGGATGTGATCGTGATTGTGGGCGATGATCAGGGCGAGCTCTACAACCCGGACGATATTCCGGCCGTGTCCGTCTACTACGGTGAAGATTTCGCGATGCGTCCGTATACCTCGACGCCGGGGCGCCTGCCCTGGGCCGGGGTCGATTTCTGGAAGGGCTACTCGCGTGACCTCCCGCACCGGTTTCCCGGATCACCGAAGTTTGCGGCCGATCTCATAGAACACCTGATGGAAAGCGGGATCGATGTCGCCGCCGCGAACAAGGTGCCCGACCCGAACCGCCACGGCTTTGGTCACGCGATCGGTTTCGTGATCAAGCGACTATTCAGCGGCAGGTCGTATCCCGTGGTCCCGGTACTGCTCAACACCTACTATCCGCCGAACACCCCCACGCCCAGGCGCTGCCTTGAGATCGGACGCCGGCTCCGTGAAGCCATCGAAGCAAGTGCCGAGAATCTGCGTGTCGCGGTGATCGCATCGGGCGGCCTGAGCCACTTCGTATGCGAAGAGGAACTTGATCGCTCGATCATCGAGGCGCTGCGGCATCACGACGGGGAAGCACTCGCCGGCATTCCGGCCAAAGGTCTCATTTACGGCTCATCGGAAATCCGCAATTGGATCTGCGCCGCCGGAGCTGTGAGTCATCTCGCGTGGCAATGGGACGAATACATCCCGGTACGACGAACGCCGGTTGGATCGGGCATCGGATTGGCGTTCATGGAATGGCGGTAGTTGAATCCGCACGCGCGCCGGGAGGATTCTGCCGCGACTGACATCATGAGCAAGAAGCGACTCGATCCAAGCTGGACGAAATGGCTGAACGAGAACTTGCAGCGCGGCTGCGCGCCCGAGGAATTGCTCGTGATTCTTCTCGACAATCAATTCCACATCGGGTCGATCAAGAAAGGGATGGGCAGCCGGTTTCCCGCGCACTCGGCCATTGCCCTTGCAGCCGAAGGGCGCAAGCCCGATCCGATCGATTACGCGGCCGTTGCCCATCCGCGCCTCGCACGCGGCGACGAGCGCGCGGTGCGGTTCGACAGCGACAAGATCCAGCTCTATACGATCGATGATTTCCTGAGCGAAGCGGAATGCGACAGCCTGGTTACCGTCATCAACCGGCACCTTCGGCCCTCCACGATTACCATCCCCTCGGCGGACAGCGCGTTTCGCACCAGTCAAACCTGCGATCTCGGACTCCTTGACGATCCGCTCGTCAAAGGCATCGACCAGAAAATCTCCGAGACACTCGGCATCCATCTGCCGTATTCGGAAGGCAACCAGGCGCAGCGCTACGACGTCGGTCAGCAGTTCAAGCGCCATACCGATTACTTTGAACCGGGCACCGACGAGTATCGTCAGCATGCAAGGATCACCGGCAACCGGACCTGGACATTCATGGTCTATCTGAACAACGTGGAGGCAGGCGGCGGGACCCGTTTCTTCGCGATCAACCACACCTTCATGCCCGCGAAAGGTCAGGCCGTCGCCTGGAACAACCTGCGCCACGATGGCACGATCAATCCGGATACCGCCCACGCGGGCACACCGGTGCAGGCCGGCCACAAGATCATCATCACCAAGTGGTTTCGGGAACGCGGGACCGGTCCGATGTTCACCGATGCAGCGCCGTCATGAACGTTCTCATCATCGGCGGCGGTATCACCGGCCTCACCTTGGCGTTGGCGCTGCACCGCGCCAACATTGCGTGTCGAGTATTCGAAGCCGCGCCCGAGTTTCGCAGCCTTGGCGTGGGGATCAATCTCCAGCCGCACGGCGTGCGTGCGCTGTCCGATCTCGGCCTGGAAGATGCGCTCGCGAAGGTTGCGGTTGCCACCTCTGAAATGGGGTTCTACAACCGCTTCGGGCAGCTTATCCACACAGAACCGCGCGGCCGGGCCGCGGGCTACGACTGGCCGCAGTTCTCGGTGCACCGCGGTGCGTTGCATCATGTGCAGATTGAAGCAGTCCGTGCCCGACTGGGCGACGAGTGCATCGTCATGGATCATCGCTGCCTGGCGATCGACCAAAGCGGCGATGGGGTCACCGCACACTTCGCCGATCGCCCTTCAGTGCGCGGAACCGTCGCGATCGCCTGCGATGGCATCCATTCGGCGGTGCGCAAACAGTTCTATCCGAACGAGGGTGGCCTCGTCTATCAAGGCATCAACATGTGGCGCGGCACCACGCGCTGGCGACCGTTTCTCAGCGGATCGAGCATGGTCCAGATCGGCTGGCTCGATGTCGGAAAGCTCGTGATCTATCCGATCGAGGCGAAACCCGACGACCAGGGCAAGCAACGCATCAACTGGGTCGCCGAGTTTCGCTCCCCGCGCCAACCCATGGCGGACTGGAATGGAGGCGGTCGCCTTGATGACTTCTTTCCGCACTTCGCCGACTGGGCCATCGAATGGCTGGATGTTCCCGGACTGTTGCGCAGCGCCGATGAAGTGCTCGAATATCCGATGGTCGATCGTGATCCGTTGCCGGCATGGAGCCACGGCAGCGTGACCCTCGCAGGCGACGCGGCGCACCCGATGTATCCACGCGGGGGCAACGGCGCCGGCCAGGGCATCCTCGATGCGGTGGCATTGGCCGACTGCCTCGTGCGGCATCAAGACCCGATTGCCGCCCTCGCCGCCTACGACGAGAGGCGGCGCGTCCCCGCCAACAATGTCGTCATCGCCAATCGCAATGAGCCGCCCGACACCATCCTGCGTCTGGTCCATGAGCGCACCGGCGATCGACCGTTCACGCTTATCGACGATGTCATCGGCACCGACGAATTGCGCGCGATTTCCGACCGATACAAGAAAATTGCGGGCTTCGATCGCGCGGCATTGCAACGGCCAGGGAAAGCCGAAACGTGATCCGGCATCGATGAAATGCCTACATCGCGTCCACCCCTTCGACAGGCTCAGGGCGAACGGAGGGTGGGACAGGCTCAGGGCGAGCGAAGCGCAGGACACGCCGACACCTTGCGATCCCTCGTGGTCTTTCCATGCAGATCCGGCAACGTGTTTCGTAGGCTGACTAGACATGCCCGCGCTCTTCACGCGGGGATGTTGATCGGCGCGCGCTCAGGGATTCTCGCGCGCAACGATCGTTACGCCCGGCAACACCAGCCCGGACACGGCGCGTGCAAGCGCATCGATTGCACGCTGCCGGGCGAATCCCTTGCGCCACGCCAAGACCACGCGACGTGACGGTGAGGGTCGCTTGAACGGCACGACGCGGGTGAGCTTCATCTGATAGCGCCGACTTGCCGCGGATGCGGGCAGGACCGTGACACCCAGGCCGGATGCGACCATATTGCGGATCGTCTCGAGCGAGTTCCCCTGCTGCACGTCGCCCATCGCGCGAAGATCCGGGCAACTCTCCACGACCTGATCGCTGAAGCAGTGGCCACTTGGCAGCATCAGCACCTTCTCGTCGGCGAGCTCTTTGCTTGCAATCGACGAACGCTTCGCCCACGCGTGCGACGCGGGCACAAGGGCGACGAAGGGCTCCTCGTAGAGGGCTCGCGTCGTGACGCCGGGCGCCCCGAAAGGTGCGGCGACCACGATCGCATCCAACCTCCCACCGCGCAGACGCTCGCCGAGGTTTGTCGTGAGATTCTCTTCGACTTCGAGCGGCATCTGCGGCGCTATGCGATGCAGCGCGGGAATCAGATCGGGCAAGAGGTACGGTCCAACGGTATAGATGACACCAAGCCGTAATGACCCGGCGAGCGCATCACGCCCGGCCTGGGCAATCTCCTTGAGATGGGCAACCTCATCCAGAACGCGGATTGCCTGGGCTGCCACCCGCTCTCCGACGGCTGTCAGCGTAACGCCCCGGCGCCCACGCTCGAACAATTTCGCACCAAGTTCCTCTTCCAGCTTGGCGATCGCGATCGACAGCGCGGGCTGGCTGACGAACACCTTTTCCGCCGCCTGGCGAAAATTGCTCTCGCGAGCAACGGCCACGAGGTAACGGAGTTCTGCAAGAGTCATCGAGGTTCCGGCGAATTTAGATATTAATATTTTATATCATTATCGCATTTACATACAATTGGATTCATAGATCGCGTATCGCTACAGTGCCTCCTGTTGAATGCCTGGCCGGCGTTCAACGACAACCACCGAAAGGAAGCACATCATGAAACGTGAGATCAACATCGGCATCAACGCAACCGATCGCAAAGCGATCGCTGAAGGACTTTCGCGGCTTCTTGCCGACAGCTACACCCTCTACATGAAGACCCACAATTTCCATTGGAACGTGACGGGTCCCATGTTCCAGACCCTGCATGTGCTCTTCATGCAGCAGTACACCGAGCTCTGGCAGTCGCTTGACCTGATTGCGGAGAGGATCCGTTCGCTCGGCTTCCCGGCACCCGGTACCTACAAGGAATATGTCCGCCTGTCGTCGATCAAGGAGACCGAAGGTGTTCCGGCCGCGACCGACATGATTCGCTTGCTGGTAGAGGGACAGGAAGCGGTTGCCAAGACGGCGCGCGAGGCGTTCACCCAGGCGAATGCGGCCAATGATCAGCCGACCTCGGATCTGCTCACCCAGCGTATGCAGGTGCATGAGAAGAACGCCTGGATGTTGCGAAGCCTTCTCGAAGAGTGAAGGAATAACGCGCGATAGGCGGCAACAAGAGTCCCTTGATGCGAGTTCAACGCGTCGACTGGCAGCAGGGGACTTGAACCGGACGCGATCCCATTGCGAAGGAACTATTTGATCGATCAGTACCCCAACTCCAAAGAGGATCGAGCACTTAGGTACAAACAACCCAAGGAAAGAACCATGTCAAGCGAATCAAAGTGCCCGTTCTCGGGTGGAGCAAGCAAACAAGCAGTGGCCGGAGCCCGAACAACCGCGGACTGGTGGCCCAATCAACTCAACCTCAAGATTCTTCACCAGAACTCCCCATTGACTGATCCCATGGGGGAGGCATTCAACTACGCCCTCGAGTTCAAGAGCCTCGACCTGAATGCGGTGATCAGGGATCTCCATGCCTTGATGACGGATTCGCAGGACTGGTGGCCGGCGGACTATGGCCACTATGGGCCGCTCTTCATCCGGATGGCATGGCATAGCGCAGGCACGTACCGTATCGCCGACGGTCGCGGCGGCGCGGGGTCGGGAACACAGCGATTTGCGCCGCTCAACAGCTGGCCGGACAACGCGAACCTCGACAAGGCGCGCCGGCTCCTCTGGCCGATCAAGCAGAAGTATGGCCGAAAGATCTCCTGGGCCGATCTGATGATCCTCGCTGGCAACGTCGCCCTGGAATCGATGGGTTTCAAGACCTTCGGATTCGCTGGCGGGCGTGTGGACGTCTGGGAGCCGCAAGAAGACATTTACTGGGGGCCCGAGGGCAAGTGGCTGGCAGACGAGCGCTACAGCGGCGACCGTCAGCTTGAAAATCCTCTCGGCGCTGTTCAGATGGGCCTCATCTATGTCAACCCGGAAGGCCCGAACGGTAACCCGGACCCGCTCGCTGCAGCGCGGGATATCCGCGAGACGTTCGCCCGTATGGCCATGAACGATGAAGAGACGGTGGCGCTGATCGCGGGCGGCCACACCTTCGGCAAAACCCACGGCGCGGGCGATGCGAAACTTGTGGGGTCCGAGCCCGAAGCCGCCAGCGTCGAAGAGCAGGGCCTCGGCTGGAAAAACGCCTTCGGCACCGGCAAAGGCGGTGACACGATCACCAGCGGCCTGGAAGTCATCTGGACCACCACGCCAACGAAATGGAGCAACAACTTCTTCGAGAACCTGTTCGGCTACGAATGGGAGCTGACGAAGAGCCCGGCCGGTGCGCATCAATGGAAACCGAAGGATGGCGCGGGGGCCGGGACGGTGCCGGATGCCCACGACCCGTCCAAGCGTCACGCGCCTTCCATGCTGACCACGGACCTCGCCCTGCGGTTCGACCCTGAGTACGAAAGAATCTCAAGGCGCTTTCATGAGAATCCGGATCAGTTCGCGGACGCATTCGCCCGAGCGTGGTTCAAGCTTACGCATCGCGATATGGGACCTCTCTCGCGGTATCTTGGTCCGCTCGTTCCTGCGAAGCCGTTGCTGTGGCAGGACCCCATTCCCGCTGTGGATCATGCATTGGTCGGGGACGAGGACATTGCTGCTCTGAAGGTCAAGATCCTCGCATCCGGACTCTCCATCGCCCAACTGGTCACGACGGCTTGGGCGTCGGCTGCGACGTTCCGCGGCAGCGACAAGCGCGGCGGGGCGAACGGGGCGCGCATTCGCCTCGCACCGCAGAAAGATTGGGAAGTCAACCAGCCGGCCGACTTGGCGAAAGTCTTGCAGAAGCTGAAAGCCATACAGAAGGAGTTCAACGGCGCGCAGTCCGGTGGGAAGAAGGTCTCGCTGGCTGACCTGATTGTTCTGGGCGGCAGCACAGCCATCGAGGCAGCTGCGAAGAAGGCCGGCCACAACGTGAAGGTTCCCTTCTCACCCGGGCGCATGGACGCGTCGCAGGAAGAGACCGATGCGGATGCGTTCGCAGTGCTGGAGCCGACCGCGGACGGCTTTCGCAACGACCTCCGGAAGGGACTCGAGGGATCGGCAGCTGAACTGCTAGTGGACAAAGCGCAATTGATGACGCTGACCGCCCCGGAGATGACGGTCCTGGTTGGTGGACTGCGCGCCCTCAATGCGAACGTCGGCCAGTCCAAGCACGGTGTTTTCACCAAGCGACCCGAGACATTGACCAATGACTTCTTCGTGAATCTCCTCGACATGAGAACGAAGTGGCAGAAGTCCGCCATCGTTGAAGGCGTGTTGGAAGGGCGTGATCGGACAACAGGCGAACTCAAGTGGACAGGCACTGTTGTCGATCTCGTCTTCGGTTCGAACGCCCAACTTCGAGCCCTCGCCGAAGTCTATGCGTGCAGCGACTCGCAGCAGGCGTTCGTGCGCGACTTCGTGGCGGCATGGAGCAAGGTAATGAACCTTGATCGCTTCGACCTTGCGTGATCGCAGAGGCAAGGTCTTAAAGGTCCTATACCGCACAGCCGCGACTTGGCATCGGGTTATTCCGGGTCAGGTCGCGGCTGAGCGAACGCTGCAGCTTCCCTCTGGAGAGGTCGACATTCGTACGATTGACTATACTCGCTGCTCGCATAAGCCCTTGGAAGGAAGCCACTGATGCAACCGCTTCGCTATACCGGCTTACTCTGTCTCACACTACTGGTTGGCAATCTGGTCCACGCGCAAACCGTCGGCATCGTCACCACGCCGGCCGGCTCGTACTCGAATTCGGCCGGTCAGGCGATCGCGAAAGTGATGGTCGACAAGGCAAAGCTTCGCACCGTGGTGCAGGCGCAAGCGGGCACCGGGTTCGAGGAAGTCGAAACCGGTGCGGCCGACTTCAATCTCACCAATTCGTTCGATATCACGTTCTACACGACCGGTACCGGCGAATACGCGGGTCGCGGCGCCAAGCCCACGATGCGCCATGTCGCGACATTCAATCCCTACCGCGTTGGGATGCACGTCCGTGCGGATTCGCCGATCCAGTCGATCGCCGAGCTCAAAGGCAAGCGCCTTTCAAGTGAATTCAATGCCCAGAAGACGATCGCGCGGATTATCGAGGCGCATCTCTCCACCGCCGGACTTTCCTACAAAGATGTGAAAGGCGTCCCAACGCCCAACGTCGTACGCCAAGCCGAGGACTTCAAGGCAGGGAAAGTGGATTCGCTGTTCTTTGCCCTTGGCTCCGCTTCGGTGAAAGATGCGTCGGCCAGCGTGGGAGGCGTGCGCGTGCTTGACGTGCAGACCGACCCCGAGGCGCTGAAACGTACCCAAGCGTTGCTTCCCGGTGCCTACATGATTCAGGTATCGCCCGCACCCGGACTGGATGGCATCACAAAACCCACCCATCTCATCGCATTCGACATGGCCATGGCGGCCAATGCCAAGGTGTCGGACGACGTGGTGTATCGCACCGTGAAGGCGCTCTATGAGAACAAGGCCGATCTCGTCGCGACATTCGCCCCGTTCGCCGGGTTCGATCCGAATCACATGAGCAAACCGATCGATAGCGTTCCCATGCATCCGGGTGCGACGAAGTTCTACAAGGAAGTGGGCCTTCTCAAATAAGGACCTGCGCCGGTTGCGCGGCGTCAGGCCGCGCTACGCAGGCGCGAGACGCCGCCGCCGCCGTTCCCACCAGTACAACAAGACGGCCGCGACCACCCCGGCGAGATTGATCCAGCGCCCCACACCGAACGCGATCGCCGGCATGAAGATGCAGATGCCGATCATCGCATAGAGAATGCGCTCGAGAAAAATCATCGGCCTCACCGCATAGCCCATCATCGCCGCCGCGATGAACCACACGCCCAGGCAGGCCAGCGCAAAATCGAGGACGATCGATGCGGGATCGCCTTTCATCAGCAACGTTGTCGAGAACACGAAGAGGAACGGGATCACGAACAAGGTCCAGCCGAACGCCATCGCCACCCATCCGGTGCGATTCGGGTCGGCACCCGCCATGTTCGCGGCCACGAATGCGGCAATCGCCACCGGCGGCGAGATCATCGACAGGCAGCCGTAGTACATGATGAACATGTGGGCCGCCATCGGATCGATGCCCATCTTGATGAGCGCCGGCGCTACCAGGGTCGCGAGCACGATATAGACGCCGACTGTAGGCAAACCCAATCCGAGAATGATGTTCGCGATCGCGGACAACACGAGCAGCGCGATCAGGCTGCCGCCGGCAAGCAAAACCAGCACGAGCGTCAATGTGAAGCCCACCCCCGAGTAACCGAGCGCGCCGATCATGACCCCGGCCGCGGCGCCGAGCATGAAGAGATCGAGCGCGGCGGTGCCGGTGTCCCGCACCATTTCATAGAGGTCACGCCCGCCGATACGTTTGCCTTCATAGGGAAACACGACACCCAGCACGAGCATGACGCCGATCGCAATGAGCCCGGCAACTTCGGGTTCGTAGTTGCCCCAGAACAAGGCCCATACCAGCACGCCGAAAGGAAGCATGAAATACCAGCCGCCCTTCAGGACGGCGCCAAGCTTTGGAATCTCTTCCTTCGGCATCGGCTGGATATTGCTTCGTGCCGCCTCGAGATCGACTTGAATGAAGAGCGCAACATAGAAAAGAATGGCGGGAATCAGCGCCGCGAGCGCCACTTCATAGAAAGGCACTTGCAGGAATTCGGCCATGATGAATGCGGCCACCCCCATGACCGGCGGCATGATCTGTCCCGCCGTGGACGCGCACGCTTCGATCGCGGCGGCCAGATGCGGGCGGAACCCGACACGCTTCATGAGCGGGATCGTGACCGCGCCGACGGTCATCACATTCGATACAATGTTTCCCGAGATAGACCCGAACAATGAGGATCCGAGAATCGCGACCTTCGCGGGTCCACCGCGATACTTTCCCATCAGCGCCATCGCGATATCGGTAAAGAATTTCGCGCCACCCGCCTTGAACAGCACCTGGCCGAATAGAACATAGACCACGACGATCGTGGCGACGATCTTCATCGTGACGCCAAGCGTCGCGGTGGAATCCCAGATAAGGTAATAGGTCAGTCGCGGCAATGGGATCGAGCGCGCCGAGAATTCGCCGGGCAGCCAGCCGCCGATCAGGGCGAGCGCGATAAAGCCGATCGTGGTGAGAAAAAGTTCGATGCCGACGGTACGCCGCAGCCCTTCGAGGAAAAGAACGAGCATGACCGCCGCGACGCCGAGCCCCTCCCATGGATGCCGCGACACGAGCTCCGATAGTTCGGGAAAGCGCACGGCGACATGGAGTCCGCCCGCGCAGGCGACGATGGCCGCGAGAATGTCGTACCAAGGCACCGGTCCGGTTCGTTCACGCGCGCCATTTGCCGGAACACGCAAGAACAGGAGTGGCGTCGCGATCGCGAGCAGTATGGCGAGATATTGCTCGGTGTAGAGCGATACGCCAAGCGCGCGATAGAGATCCGCCGACAGCGCGATCGAGGCCAAGGTCAAGGTGACCGCGACGACACTGACGAGGATCCGCATCTCAGATCGGCGCGGCGAGTTTCGCGTACGTATCGCGCATCAGCTTCACATGGTCGGCGGCCGGAATCGCAGGATTTTTCTCCCACTCGCCAAGCAGCAATGCAGTGTCGACCACGAGGCGGCACCGCTCAAAGCGCCGCTCCATATAGTGCGACAGGGCTGTCTCGATGGTTGCATCGGCGGCGAGCTCCTCGGCCAGCACGACGGCATCTTCGATGGCGATGCCCGCGCCCGTCGCGAGGTGCGGAGTGGTCGTGTGGGCGGCATCCCCGATCAGCACGACCCGGCCGCGAAACCACGGATCGGGAACGAGCAGCGACTCCATCGGGCGATAGTCGACGAGCGCCGGATCGACGATGCGCTCCCGCACCCATCCAAGCGTGCCCTGGTACGGTGTGAGCTGATCGCGGAGAAGCGCAGGCAACTGGTCCGCCGGGAGTCGTGCGCTAGTTTCGATTTTCTGGACGAGAAAGAGGAACATCGATTCCTGCGACACCGGATTCAGCCCAGGCTTGTTGCCGCCTCCGTACGCGAGATGCATGCAGTCGACTTCCGGCGGGCGCGCCATCGTGTAGCGCCACACGGCAAGACCGGTAAAGCGCGGCGCCGGTGCATCGGGAAATGCCATGGCGCGAACATGCGAGTGCAAACCGTCCGCACCAACCAGCAGATCGTATCGGGCGCGCGACCCGTCGGTGAGCTCGATGTCGACTGCGTTCCCGTCTTGGCGGAACGACCGCGCGGACGTGCCCAACCGTATGCGAGCACCCGCCCGTTCCGCGGCAGCGAGCAGGACATCATGCAGTGCCCGCCGTTCGATCGCGACCTGGGCCGGATACGCCGGACCATTCAGGCGCGGCAACTCGATGGCACCGACCTTCGCGCCTTCCAGATCGAACACCAGCAATTGGGAGTAGCCGAATGAAACCGCGACGCACTGCTCGATCAGTCCAAGCGAATCGAGCGCGCGAAGTGTTGGGCCGGTGAGGCTGATACCGACCCCTAGCACGCGCCAGGCCGGCTGCTCCTCGAGAATATCGACTGCAATCCCGGCCTGCCGCAGACCAATCGCGAGCGTGAGCCCAGCGATACCGCCGCCGACGATGAGTACCTTGCGGGTGGATGGTGGCATGCGTTTAGATGTCGGGAACTAAGAAAAGTTGAACCACCAAGGCCCCAAGACACCAAGGGGTTCGATGATCATCGTGATTGTCGCGAACGTATGGTCGTCGTGTTCAAGCTTGCGGGCAGCCTTAAGGCACACCACGACGGCTCGACGACACAACGGGCCACGACGGAGCACGACGTGAATCAGAATCTAACTTGGTGTCTTGGTGCCTTGGTGGTTCCAGCCAGCCTGAAGGAATCAGGCTTTAGGGCTTGCCCCGAACCACTGGTCCGACAAAATCACTTCGACCTGTTTGTTATCCGCCGAGAAGCCATCCATCAATTTTCCATCGGCACCGATGCGCTCGAAACGATCGGTTCCTTCACCCGCCGCGCCACCAACACGCAGCATCACCAGCGGTTCTTCGCTCGTCGCCTTGAACCAATAGAAGGTTCCACGCGGCAGCATGACACCCTCGTGTTGGCCGATGGTGCGTTCCTCGCCCTTCGGGCCATAGAACGTCGCCTTGCCTTGCAGCACGATGAACGTGTGATCTTCATTCGTGTGCGCATGGAGTTCATTCTCGCCGCACGACGCGTAGGTCTTCAACACCACCGTCATCTTCTCGGTGGCCGCGACCGGGGTGTCGGTACGCCCTTGCACGGGCAACATCGCGCCAAGACGAAAGAATGAAGGCTGGCCATGCTTGATCTGCGAATTAAGGGTTGCTTCGAGATCCTGTGTGCTCTTTGCGGCGCCATCGACCACTGCATTCATGACGATTTCTCCGGATTGATTGGGGCGGCCCACAGTGTAGCGAATGTAGCGAATTCCGCATGGGACGTTCATCCGCGACGAGATCGGGAAATGGGCGAAGATTAATCGCGAGCGCGGGATCAAGGCGGAGTAGCAGCCGCGCGCCTTCGCGATCGCGGTCCCGGCGGATCAATCCCGGTAACCCGCCTCGCGCTGATGGCGCACCCGCAGGAGGCGCACGACGTCGAATTCCTCGTCGTAACGGTACAACGCCAAATACCCCGACCGGCCTTGAGAAATCACCAGCTCCCGTAAATCCGCCCCAACCTTGCGACCGATCCTGGGATGATTTTCGAGAATCGCAATCGCATCGAGGATTGTTGCATGCAGCCTTGTCGCATTCTGCACCTGGTTCTGGAGCAGGAATTCGCCAAGCCGCTCCAGGTCTTCCATCGCCTTGGGCGAAAGGCTTAGCGACGCCACGCACGCGGCCGGGGACGAGCGATCTTCTTGCCGGCCAACCGTGCTTCGAGGAACGCACGGGCCTCGCTGAACTCAATGCCTCGTCCGGTCTTGATCATCTCGTTGTCGGCCTCGGTCGCGTCGCGAACGAACCGCTGATATTTCTCGGCATCGTCGACGAACGATTGCAGTGCGGCAACCATGAACGCGTGCGGGGATTGACCAGCACCTCCCGCCAGTGCATCGATTCGCTCCTTCAGTGTCGATGGGAGCTTGAGACTGGTGGCGGTGGATTGCATGGTGAACGGCTCCGGCAAGAGGGAGTAGTCAAATATTACTACCCATCCGCAACGCATGCAACCCGATGCGCCAAATACCTCATGGATACTTCAACCGGCTGCCGGCGGGAAGATGTAGAACCGTCCTCGCATGGGACAGGCGCCGCGATCCTAGGCCTCCAATGGCAGCCGGACCGACTGCCCCGTCGCGACCGCCTGCTCGATCGCAAGCGTTGTCTCCAGATTGATCCGTGCCTGATCGGGGGTCGTATGCACCGTCGGCGCACCGGTCACCAGATGATCGAGCCATGCACGGGTTTCGTTCGCGAGCGGCCCCCAGAAGTCGCCCACCGCCCAGTCACCGGCCGTGATGCTGCCGAGGAACGCGAACTCGACCTGATGATCAGGCACATAGGCGTGTGGAATACCGCGCGTCGAAAAGAGCGCATGGTCCATGTGATCGTCATCGATGATCATCGTGCCTTCGGTCCCAAGAAGCTCGAGGCGATCGGATTGGCCAAGGGTCGGATAGCGCGCCGGCAATGCGTAGCTCACACCGAGGTTGATGACCGCGCCGTCCGCAAACGTGACGATCGCCCACGTCACATCATGGGCGCCATAGCCCGCCTCTTTGAAAATGCCATGCTGGCCGCGCGCCACGACCTCGACGGGACGGTTACCCTCCAGGAACCAGCACATGAGATCGACGTAGTACGTGAGGACATCAATGACCGGCGTGGCGTGCGGATCGCGCTTCAGGATCGCGAACGCCTGGGCCCGCGAGTTGTACACGCGCGCGGTGCCGCCCACGACCTTGCCGAGGCGGCCATGAAGCATCTGCTCCTTGGCACGCAGGAAACATTCCTTGTAGCGCCGGCTATAGCCGATGCGAAGGCTGCCGTTGGTCTCGCGCAGCGTGGTGAGGATCCGGTCCGCGTCGGCCAACGAAAACCCGATCGGCTTTTCAACGAGCACGGGCTTACCAAGCGCCAAAGCATGCAGGATCGGTGCGGTGTGCTCCTGCTCCGGCGTCGACACGATGACGGCGTTCACCTCGGGATGGGCGATCGCCTCTTCATTGCTTGCGGTGTGAAAGTGCGCGCCCGATTGCTCAGCCAGTGCACGCGCGCGCGCCGGATCACGATCCGCGATCGCGAGGAATCGCACTGACGGATGCTTGCCGGCAAGTCGCGCGCGCAAGGTACCGATGCGACCCGCGCCGATGACCGCAATACCGAGTTCATTTCGTTTCACGCTGCGTCCCGAAGTTGGAGGCTGATTCGATCTGTCGATTCGGCGGGGATTGTAGTCGCCCATCCCTTTGCATGCGGCTTCACACTGCATTGCCGGCAGGAGACGAACGTTGCGATTACGCGGTAGATTCGACCACGTTCCACCCGACCTATTACTTCATTTTCGGAGCAGGCGACGATGTTTACGCTCGAGGGCAAGGTTGCATTGATCACCGGGGCAGCGCGCGGGCAGGGTGCTGTCGAGGCACGGTTGTTCGCGAAAGCCGGCGCCGCCGTGCTGATCGCCGACGTTCTGAAGGAACCCGGGCAGGCGCTCGCTCTGGACATCAAAGCCGAAGGCGGCAACGCAGAGTTCGTCGAGTTGAACGTCACATCCGAATCCGCCTGGCGCGCTGCTGTCGCCCACGCCGCCAAAGCGTACGGTGGGCTGCATATCCTGGTCAACAACGCGGGCGTCTCACTCCGCGGAAAGGGCGTGATCAACACGGACCTTGCCGACTGGAACCGCGTGCTGAATGTCAATCTCACCGGCGCGTTCTTGGGCATTCAGGCGTGTGCACCGCTCATGCGCGATTCGGGCGGCGGCTCGATCATCAATATCGGATCCGCAGCCGGTATGACGGGCCATTTCGCCACAGCGTACAGCACGGCGAAGTGGGGATTGCGCGGGCTCACGAAATCCGCCGCATTCGAGCTGGCGGCATGGCACATCCGCGCGAATGCCGTTCACCCCGGCATCGTGCAAACCCCGATGGTCGAGCAATCCCCCGATTTCGTGGCGGCGATGACGCGGCTAACGCCTTTGGGACGCACCGGGCAAAGCGAAGACGTCGCATCGGTGGTGCTGTTCCTCGCAAGCGACGCCGCGCGCTTCGTGACTGGTGCGGACATTCCTGCCGATGGCGGCCTGGTGGATCTCGGCATGTACAGCGCCGTGGTGCGCGATGTGAAGCAAAGTCCGAACAAGGCGATCTGACACGCCAGGAATCTGCGCGCTGGCGCACGCAGACTCCTCTGGGTTGACGCCTATAGGTCGCAACCAGCCCAACGCGTCTGCAGAGGGTCGATCAACTGAAGAATAATCGCGTCAGCTCATAAAGGATTCCGGGCGGTGCGCCGACCGGAATCCTACGCAGGCATCGCTGCGCTGGCCGGGCGGTGCGCCTCGGCAGGGCGATCGTCCATGCGCCACTGGAGCGTGAACGCGATCGCGCCGATGACCATCAGCGCAATCCACGCCCAGTCGTAGCGACCGGTCCAATCGAATACCGCACCGCCGATCCAGGCGCCGAAAAACG
>JBJXGX010000106.1:0-2768 GCA_046160305.1 Burkholderiales bacterium | reverse complement strand
ATTCCACCCTTGAATCGCACGAGCGTATCGTCGGCGCTCGCGGCAATGCTGACGAACAGGGCTGCGGCAGCGGGTAATGCGACGGACAAGAGCTTATTCATGCTTTTACCTCCTCGATGACAGTGAGCGGGACGAGGGAGGATGGCGCACGCAAGTTTCGCGAGCGTGACACCGTGCCCTCGCCGTGGGTAGGGCAAGGCGCGGGCGAGATCGGTCGGATGATTCTCAGGCCAGCGAGCAGGTAAACATTGCGATGTGGGAAAACATTCCACCACGCATATTTTGTTTTGTCATCGATAGGCGGATGCTCGATACGCGCGGACCACGCAGACCACGCGCATCAGGCGGGTCAGGGCGACCGGCTGCGAATCTTACGAAATTATTGCGTCACTGATTCTTGCGTCACTTGTATCGATACACCACGATCTTGTCCGCGGCGGACTCTGGTGTCCACACTTCGCCTTTTCGTCCGTGGATCTGCCGCACATTGGCGGTATGGGTTGACGACGCAAAGGTCTCGAATTTTTCTGTCGCCGGGTCGAATCGCAGCATCACCTGCGCGGCCCAGTCCGACACCCATACCTTGTCCATCTCATCGACATAGACGGCGTACACGCGAGGCCGCTCGCCCGGCGCTTTCCACGCCTTCCATTCGCCTGAGCCGGGGTTGTAACGCGAGAGTTGACCCGAGTTCCATTCGGCGACCCAGATGATTCCTTTCGAATCGGACCAGACGCGACGGGCCCCTTGTCCTTTCGTTGGCGGTTCAATTACGGTGACTTGATGCGTCTTCGCGTCGATCCGTCCCACATAGGAGCCTGCCAGCGACGCGAAGTACACGACACCGTCTGGCGTGGAGTGAATGCCATAAGGACCGCGCCCCTTGGGCGCATCGAACATCTTCAAATCACCGCTGGCCGGATCAAGCCGGCCAAAGACGCCCGACTGCCCGGTGAACCAGTGAATACCCGCCTTATCGAAGATCGCCGTATTGAGATTTGTGTAACCGCTCTTTTCCGGGAGCGGCCATTTCTTCACCGCGTTGGTCTTCGGGTCGACGCGCACGATTGCGTTCTGGCCGCCGTCGGTGAGCCAGGGTGCGCCGTCCGCGCCCGCGATGACACCATGCGGTGCCGACTTCGGACCCAGCGGAACGACGTCGACCTTTCCGGTTTTCGGATCGAGCTTGCCGAGATGGCCGCTATGCTGAAACGCGATCCACACCGGACCGTCTGGTTCCGCGCTCGCCCAAACGTCGTGGGCGAAGTGGCGTGGCGGCAACGGATATTCCTGAACGGTCACCTGCGCGATGGTGGGTGGCGCGATGAACAGCAGGGCGAGGAGGAAGCGTGTCATCGTGAACCTCGAGATAGACGCTGATACATGGCATTCTACGGCTGCAATCCTTCCCGCACATAGCGCTTGCCGCGCCGATTCCCTTTGCCTATGCTGCGCCGATCGGCGTTCCTGCCGATCATCGGGAGATGCCATGACAGTGCGTCGGTCCGGCAGCATTCCGCGTTGCGCGGACAAGGCGTGGCGCGTGATCGCGCGATCCGTGCTCCTCGCGGCGATGAATGCCGGCGTCGCGATATCGACGGCGCTCGCTCAAGAACAGAATTTCCCGATCAAAGCGATTCGGGTCATCGTCCCGTTTACGCCGGGCGATACGGCCGATGTGCTCGCGCGCCTGATCGGTCCGAAGATGTCCGAGCGCATGGGCCAACAGGTCATTGTCGAGAATCGCGCCGGTGCGAGCGGACAGATCGGCATGGAGCTCGCCGCGCGTGCCGCTCCCGACGGCTACACGATCGCAGTCGGCCAGGGCGGCAATCTCGCCGTTGCGCCTCACACCTACAAGAAGATGGCCTACGATCCTCTCAAGGATCTCGCGCCGGTGGCGTTGCTCGCGACCAACTTTCTCGGTGTGGTCGCGAATTTGAAGGAACCGTTCAATAGTGTCGCCGAGATGATCGCGTGGGCAAAAGCGCATCCGGGCAAGCTCACATTGGGAACGAACGGCGAGGGCGGCTTTCCGCATCTTGCCTTCGAGTCGCTGCGAACGATGGCGGGGTTCACGTTCACGCATGTCCCGTATAAGGGTACGGGACCGATGATTACCGACCTGCTCGGCGGTCAGGTGCAGATCGGCATCGGCGCGTTCACCACATTTTCCCCGCAGGTGAAGGCGGGCAAGATGCGGCTGCTCGGCATCACCAATCCCACGCGTGTGGCGCTCGACCCCGCATTGCCATTGGTTGCCGAGGCGGTGCCAGGCTATGACTCGCGAGGCTGGTTCGGTTACGTTGCCCCAGCCGGAACGCCGCCAGATATCGTCGCGCGCCTGAATGATGAAATCAACCGCGCGATGCGACAACCCGATGTGTCGGAGAAATTGGTCGCGCTGGGACTGGTCATCGTCACCGAATCACCGGAGTATTTCGGCAACCTGATCCGCACCGAGCACGCGAAGTACGGCAAGCTCGCGCGGGATATCGGGTTTCAGGCGCAGTAGGACGTTTGGTGTCGACGCGAGGAGCCAATCGCAGTCGTTTTGTGGAATGAGCGCTGTCGCGCCTAAGCGGGATTTTGCCAATTAACCAATTAAGCCAACGGTCGCGCGGATGTCCTGCCGTAAGGTGATTGCCGAAACGGGTCAATGCGCGCGCGCGGACGAAACTCCGGCATACTAGAGCGGGTAGTCCGACAACGCGTAGTCTAGGAATAAGCGAGCACTTGCGTGTCAAAGGGAATGGCTAGGCCCGAAC
>JBJXGX010000105.1:0-11295 GCA_046160305.1 Burkholderiales bacterium | reverse complement strand
TTGAATGGATACGCAAGTGCTCATCGTCGGTGCCGGCCCGGTCGGCCTTACGCTTGCCATTGATCTTGGCAAGCGCGGCATTCGCTGCATGTTGATCGAGAAGAACGACGCGCCGCTTGGCTATCCGAAAATGGAACGCTGCAATCCGCGCACAATGGAAATTTTCCGGCGGCTGGGCATCGCCGAAACGGTGCGTGCGGCGGGCTATCCACCGGATTGGCCGCTCGATGTTTATTTCGTGTTCGATCTGATGCGCCCGCCCGTCATGAAGATGCCGTATCCGAGCGTGGCCGAGGCGAAGGCAACGCGGGACAGGACGAACGACGGCTCGATGCCGCTCGAGCCCTATCAGATCATCTCTCAATACACACTCGAACCGCTGTTGAAATCGATCGCCGAGACCATCCCGGCGATCGACGTGAGGTTTGGGCACGAGTTCATCGCGTTCGATCAAGACGCGGAAGGTGTCACTGCGCAGATCAGAAAAACGAATGGCGAGAAGATTGCAATCCGCGCGCAATACCTGGTCGGCTGTGACGGCGGATCGAGCCCGGTCCGCAAGCAACTCGGCTTCTTGATGGAAGGCGAGCCGAATATCCGGGAAATGCGGCAGGCACTGTTCCACTGCCCGGAACTCTACGACCGGGTCTTGGCGCCGCGCGCCCGTCACTATCATCGCATCGATGACACCTGGACGATCATGATCGTGCAGGATTCGCGCAAGCATTTCACCTTGCATGCCATCGTCGAGAAGGACGAGGACATGGCGACACTGTTCGAGAAAATCGTCGGCACGCCGGTGCGATACGAGATGCTCCACTGCGCGAAGTGGATGCAGCGGCTTTTGCTCGCCGAGCATTACATGCAGGACCGCGTGTTCATCGCAGGCGACGCCGCACATCTGGTGATCCCCACCGGCGGGCTTGGCATGAACACCGGCGTGGGCGATGCAATCGATGTTTCGTGGAAGCTCGCGGCGACGCTCAACGGATGGGCCGGTCCGAAGCTCCTTTCTTCGTATGAGGCCGAGCGGCGCCCCGTCGGCGCTCGCAACGTGAAGGCATCGGGCGCCGGCACGCAGGGACGCGCGACCTGGCGTGCGATGGTCCGCCCCGGCATCGATCAAGACACGCCGGAAGGAATCGCCGCACTCGCTCGCTTGCTGGAAGTGGCCAAGGAAGAAGCACCCAAAGCGAATCGCGTGGTCGGCGCCGAACTTGGCTATCGGTATGCAAGCTCACCAGTCATCTTCGATGAACCGGACGCGCCGCCCCCCATCACCGAATACTATGTGCCCACGAGTTGGCCGGGTGCGCGTCTGCCCCACGTCTGGATCGAGCCCGGCAAGGTATCGATCCATGATCGAATCCAGGACGGCTACACGCTGCTTCGCGTCGGCAAGAGCAAAGCGGACGTCGCGGCGCTGAAGCAGGCGTTTGCCGCGATCAACGCACCGTTTCATGTCCTCGATGTGGAGGGCGAGTCCGCGCGTGCAGTGTACGGCGTTGACTATCTGTTGGTCCGCCCCGATCTGCACGTGGTCTGGCGCGGCAATACGCTACCCGACAACGCGACCCATATAGCGAGGATTGCGACGGGTCATTGACGGCCGGGCCACCCAAGCGCGCGCGCCAAAACGGCCTCTGCGGCATCAGCATCAAGCATCACATCGCCCCGCCAGGCGACATGCTGATCTGGCCGCACCAGAACCAGCGTGCGCTCATAGATATCGAGCAGTCTTGCTTCGTCCAATGGCAACGTCCGGAGCGGAATCCCACGCCGTGCTGCCCCAGTGACGAACGCCGACGTGTCCGCATTTCCAAACGCGAGCAATGTGAACCACGGACCAAGCATGTCGAACAGGCATCTTCCATCGGCAAGATAGACACTTGGCAGGCGCGTTCCCGGCGTTGTCGTTGGAATGTATCGCAGCGAGTCGTTTTGAATGAAGCCGTCCGCATCCGGGCAGACAATCGGCGATTCGGCGTAGCAGTAACCCCACTCGATGCCCCAGCTCTCGTTCTCCGCGTTGCCGAGCAGGGCGATTTGTGCACCGGTCGCCGCGCGTATCGGATCGCCTCGTGGCGAAGGATCGAAGAGCAGCGCCTCGTTCGCGTGATAGAGCGCCGCCACGTTCACGCGCGCGCCGGTATGCGCTTTCGACGCCTCCATGTTGCGCCGCGCGACGGGTCTGCGCTCGGCCTCGTAGCTTCGCAGCAACGCGGGCGAACCAAAGCCATGCATCACCGCGGCGAGCTTCCAGCCAAGATCGACCGCATCGCCGATACCGGTGTTCATGCCGTAGCCGCCGGTGGGATTGACCTGGTGAATCGCATCGCCCGCCATGAATACGCGGCCGGCCCCATAGGCATCGGCGAGCAGGAGATGCGGTGTCCAGGCGCTGGTGAGTAGGATCTCGTAATCGAAGTCCGTTCCCGCGATGGCCCTCAGCAATCGATGCGGATCAACGCCTTCTGGCGCAACATCCTTGAAGCCGGGGATGCCGGTCTGGAGCGTCCACGTGTCCTTGTCGTCTTGCGCGATGATGGTGCCGCGAAGGGACTGGTTGTGCCAGGTCACGCCGCGCGGCCGCAGCACGCGCGTGGCATCCGAACGGAAATGCACCATATACCGCTGGCCGATACGTGGCGTGCCGGAGAGCGCTATCCCCAACACTTCGCGCACACGGCTGCTACCGCCATCACAACCCACCAGATACGCACAGCGAATTTCTTCGGCCGCGCCCGTGTCGGCATGACGCACGATCGCGGTGACACCCTCTGCGTCTTGCGTGAATGATTCGAGCGCCACGCCGAACCGCGCCGACACGTGCTTGGCCCCATGCAGCATGCGCTTCAGCTCCGGCTCGATCACGACTTGCGAGACGCGCATCGCGGGTTCGGCGGGTTGCGATCCATCGTTCTGCTCACGTAGGTGACGCCTTGCCTCGGTGACGCTCGGGTAGCGGAATCGATGCAATTCATGCCCGGTAAGCGTGGTGATCCACGCCACATCAAAGACGTTGTCTTCTGGAACGGCGACCTTGCGCAAGGCGGCGGCCACACCGAGCCTGCGAAAGAGCTCCATGCTGCGGGCGTTCGTGATATCCATTTTCGGAAACCGCGTGGATTCCACCGCGCGCTCGACCAGCATGCATTGGACATTGCGCGACGCCAATTCCAGGGCGAGCGTCAAGCCAACCGGTCCGCCCCCCGCGATCAATACTGGAATCACGCTCGGCGACGCGTTGGAGGCGCACCGGCTCCATCGATCGCGCCTTCCCGAAGCAACATCACCCTTGCCTCCTCCGCAGTCCGGCCTGCTCCAACAACGGCAGGACTTCCGAGATGAAGCGCTGCAACCCCTCCTCATAGCGCGCCCATGACAGGAGAACGCCGTCGAGCCCGACACCGGAGAGCGTCCCAAGATCGCTCGCGATCCGCTCTGCCGCACCGACCAGCGGATAGCCGCCCCACCCGGCAATGTATTTATACTTGGCGGCCTCCAGCATCTCTTTCGGTAATACACCGGCCTGCATGCCAAGGATTTTCACCAGATTGTTCACCGCTTCCCAGTCGCCTTTTTCGTTCACATACCAGTCGCGAAACTCGAGCGCCGCGCGGTCCGTGTCGCCGATCACGCAGTAGCAGTTGGCCCAGACCTGGATGTCGCGTCCGTATTCCTTTCGTGCAAGGTCGCGCACTTCGGCAACGTCCTTTCGCGCCGCCTCGACGTCCTCCCCTTTGACATGAACGAAAATCATGTCGCAATGCTTGGCAGCAAAGTGGCGCCCGATCGCCGAGCCGCCGGCATTCATGATCGGCGGGAACGGCCGCTGAATCGGCTTGGGTTGATGGAACCCCTTCTGGATCTTGAAGTACTTGCCGGTGAAGTCGAACTCTTCTTCGGCCGTCCAGAGCTGCTTCAATATCGTGAGCCATTCGGTCGCGTAGGCGTAACGCTCGTCGTGTTCCATGATGGTCCGGCCGAACATTTCCATCTCGGGCGCGAACCAGCCGCACACCACATTCAGGGCAAAACGGCCGCCGGTAATGTGATCGATCGTGGTGGCCTGCTTGGCGGCAACGATCGGATGGATCGTCGGCACGTGGGAGGTGGAAAACACGCTGGTTCGCTCGGTCGCACCACCGACGCCCGCCGCCCAGGTAAATGTTTCCAGGCAGGTGCCGTTGAAATTGGTTTTGCCGCCGAAGCCGCGCCAGCGCGCGACCGGCACGAGCGCCTCGAACCCGGCTGCATCGGCGCGCTGCGTGATCCGCTTGATCGTCGCCCACTCGGGATGGAACAACCCGTCGATCGTCGTGATCGCGCACGCTTGATCGACATTGAGCCCGAAGAGTCCGAGTTTCAGTTTGTTGGGTCCGAATAGCGGATTGGTGGTCACTGTCTTCTCGTCGGTCCTCATTCACTATAGGGTGGTTGATCGCGGCCATGGCCCGCGCGATGCGCTCGCCTGCGATCAGGCAAGCGACGGCATCAGCCTCACCGCGTTACCGCGATCGATCAGCAGCGGCAACGTGCCTCCCGCATGCGAGAAAATGAATCGGATATCGGGGAAGCGTCTCGCATTGTCGCTGAAGACAACGCTCAACATGGTGCGTCCAGAATCTCTTTCGCGATACGTCGAGCATGATGGACTCCTTCGATCCTCTTGAAATCCGATGCCGTTTCGATGAAACTGAAAACGATCCGAATGGTATCTGACAAAGAGGATGCGGGTGGGCATCGGCGGAGCCCTCGGCAACCGAACTTCGAGCGCGAGGAATCGAGGTGTGCATGCTGTTCTATGAAGACATGACGCCCGGCGAAAGCATCACGAGTCCCACTGTCGCGGTTGACCGCGACGAGATGGTCGCTTTCGCCAAACGCTGGGACCCCATGCCATTCCATATCGATGACGCCGCCGGGCGGGCAGCGTTCGGTGGCATCACCGCCCCTGGCCTGTTCGTGCTTGCAATCAAGCAGCAGCTCATTCATCAGCTTTCCGACCGGCATGCGGTCATCGCATCGCTTGGCTATGACGAGCTGCGTTTCCACGCTCCGGTTCGTCCAGACGACACGTTGCACTTAAAGTTCGACTGCGTAAGCAGACGCGAATCCAAATCCAAGGCGGATCGCGGCATCGTCACCGTGCGGCTATCGCTCATCAATCAAGCAGGGGTCACCGTCCTGAGTCACCTCGACACGATTCTGGTGCGTCGCAGGAATCCTCGCGCCGATGTCGAATAAGAGATCGGGAGACAACCTCTTGCTGTGGGCGGGCGACGATGGGCGGTGCAATATTCCATGGTTCCGGATCGACAAGCTCGGCTGCAATCCCGCTACTTTTCCGATCGCCAGTTGGATGCGCAGGTCGCGGCCGGCGGCGAATCATCGCCGCGTCAATCCCGCGTGCCGCGCTTGCTCGCGTCGCACCGAATAAGTCTTGTCGAATTGACTTGGTCATGCAAATATGCAATTTCTTAGGGGCCACAATTCCATAGGAGGCGAAACATGTCGCACAAATACGCAGGTGGATGCGCACATCATCAAACGCATTCCGACAAGGATCCCATCGACAACCATACCTGTCATTGCTCGGTCTGCAAGAGTGTCACCAAGCAACCCACGACGCATGTGGTGTTCTTCAAACATGACGATCTCGCCGTTGCAGGTGCCGCCAGCCTGAAACGCATGCCGTTCAACAGCAAGAATCCGGGCGGCCCGCTGGAGTTGTGTGTGTGCGAAACCTGCGGTACGCCGATCATGCTGGACGACAAGCAGAAGCGCATTCGCGTCGTGGTACCGAACCTGATGGGCTATGACGCCAAGAACCTGCCGGCGACTTATCACGCATTCTATGACCCGGCTACGGGGGTACCCAAGCCGAATGACGGACGTCCCGTCCATGAAGGCCTGCGTCCTGATTTCGTGTGGCCGCAAGGCGCCTGATTGCAGACTCGATGTCCGCGAACAGGTAGACCATTCGGAAGGTTGCGTTGACGGCAATGAAGAAGTCGCACGCGAGCATCGCATTGGCATGCTTCGTCAAGAACGCGGGCCAGCGCTGATCTCCTCGCGCTTCTTTTTCTAGAACGATTTCTCGCACCTCCGATCGCGCGGCGTACATGACCGGCCAATCATTGTTTGTCGATGGCCGTGGCATGCCGCGTTCCAGGGCTTGAGTTCCTTGGGTGTGTCGGTCCACACCGCTACCCCGACCTGCGGGTCCTTGGGCAATCGCAAGCTCGCTTGCGCCGAGATCTCCGTTCGTCGGGCGCTCGCCGCTATCGCTTCCGTGGGATCGGGCCGAAAGCCGGCGGCGGCACGCGCCGCTTTGAGGCCGCTTCGTAGGCAGCGGCGATCTTGAGCACCACGTCCTCGCGGCCGGGATCGCAACGGAAGACCAGTGAAAACGGCAAGCCCGGCGGAACTGCCTTGGTGGGGCTGTCCGAGGGCGCCGGCATGTAGCGCTTTCGATCCGGCGACAGCTTGAATACCGGATCGTAGGCGGTATCCACGTAACCTGCCGGAATCAGCACCTCGGTCAAACCGGCATTCGGTCCATAGAACGACTCCCATGTGAGGTTGTGCATTCCCCCGCGCGGCTGGTGCGCATGGCCGATCTTGCCTGGAGGCCAGGGTGAGTGCAGGCGCACCAGCGCATCCAGCTTGTTCTCGTAGATCACCATCATATCGACGCGCCGCAGAAGCTCGCGCAGCATGATGCGCTCGTTGACGCCTTGCCGGCCGTCGAGCCGGTTGCGCATGTCGGAGAGATCGTCCCAGTTGAGAAAGGCAGCGCGCTGATCATCCCCCCAGAACTTGGAGCGCTTGTTGAGGGCCGCAAAGTCGGTCAGGGTCTCTTTGTAGCCTTTGCCGGCCCAGTCCTTGGCCCGCCGCTTCAGATATTGGTTGATGTGGAAGCGGAAGGTGGTCGAGAGTTCCTGGTCCTGGATGGTGGCGATGTCGAAGTTCGACGGCGGTTCGATTTGGCCCTCCGCGAGCGCCACGCAGTAGTCGATCGGCTTCATCTTGCCGGTACCAAACACCTTGGGCGGCTCGGTCGCCGCCACCGCACCCGCAGCAATCGTCGGCGAAGCAAGACTCGACATGGAACCCGGCGTGAACACAGTCGGCTCGATGGCGGCCGCGAATTCCTTGAACACGGGCTGCCCGTCCGCGCCGAGCCGGAACAGGATGTCGGGCATGAAGATCGGCACCAGCTGCGCCAGCGCTTGCCGGAAATCGACCTTCATCATCTCGATGTCGGGGTCGCGATGCCAGAGCGGGTCGGTTGACTCCACCAGGGTAGCGCCGAGATGGCCGCCCAGCATCTCCTTGATCTCCTTGGCCGCCGCGGTGACGATCGGCTCCTCGGTCTTGGATCCCTTCGGATAGACCATCGATTCGCGCACCACACCGATGCGCATGCCTCTGAGCGCTCCGGGTGCCCCGTTCGGCACGGCGTGGCTGGCGAACGACGTCGAGATGATCGAGGCGCGCGGCACTGTTGTAAAGGGATCGCGCGGATCGTAGTAGCTGCCGTCGTCATTGCGCAATGCGTCGAGTACCTTGGCGCAGTCCACGATCGAGCGGCACATGACGCCGGTACGGTCGCAGTAAATGTCGGCACCGATTGCGCCGCCGTCGAAGCTGATCATCGCCTTGTGCGGCAGGATCAGCGCGACCGAGTTGTGATTGGTGGGACCGCGCGTGGAGGCGCGTGTCTCCTCGCCGAGGCTCGCCATGACCAAGTTGGCGCTGACCGAGACGGCTGAACCGGAGCTCGAACCAAGCGAGGCCGCGCGTGTAGAGTCGTACACGTTGGACGGGTTGCCGCCCCAGGTCGTGCGCTGGTATCCGAGCGTGGAGGGCAACAGCTTCGCGGGCTTGTTCTTGCCGCCGGGGTCGCCCGCCCGACCGTTGTACTCCGTGCTCACCGCCTTGGCATAGATGATGGCGCCCTTCCCACGTAGTGCTTCGACCAGGATGTGGTCGCGCGCCGGGAAGTCGATGTCGTAGGCAGCGTCCGCACCGCCCATCGAGCGCATGTCCTTGCAGTCGAACGGATCCTTGAACGAGAACACGACGCCATACATCGGCATCTTGTCGAGGTCCGGATTGCGGCCGTACTTCGCGTCGAGCTCGGCCGCGCGCTCCAGCGCGTCCGGTTGCTGGCGGAAGAACTCGCAAATCGGCGGTGCGCCCGGTGGCAGCGGGCCCTTCGAGGGGTGGCGATCGAGCTCGCCCTTGCAGGTTACCGAGCGCTCGCCGCGGATGTTCAATGTCGAGAGCGCATTGACCTGTCCCGCATTGGGGATGCCGACGATCATGCCGTATTGCTGTTGCACGCTCGGATCGGACTTGGTCGGCTCCATGCGGCCGAGTTCAAGGGGGGTGCCCTCGTAACGATCGAGGTCGGGGTAGATGTCGCCAACCTTGGCGGTGGCGGCAGGGAATTTCAGCGGCGCGCCGGCGCGCACTGTGCCGGCTGCCGGCTCGATAGCGGCTCCGTTCGCAGTCACCAGCATGCTGGCCACGCCATTGTAGGCGCGGGCGCGATCGACATAGTGCTGGACGATCTGAACGCAGGTTATCTCACCGGCCCTGATCGCGGCTTGCATCGCCGTGATCGTCGCTTCCTCGAGCCGAAACGATTCACTCTTTGTTTCCGACTGGACAGCCATGACGTTCTCCCCAAGCTTCACGGAACAGGTTTTTCGATACGCGGCGGTGTGCGTTGATCCACGCTGCACCTTACCGCGCCGGGCTCGCGAGCGTCAACTGGATCCCCGCCGCGTCGGGCGGGCTCAAGATCATTGCCGCCTACGATGCGCGTGATCGCACGAGCGCCGCCGAATCTTGTGATAGAACCCCTTCCTGATCTAACACCGTGAACCATACCGAGCCCCGCATGAACCCACCGCGCATCGACACCGACATCGTCATCCTCGGCGGCGGCGCCGCTGGTATCACCGCGGCCATTGAAGCCAAGGCAGCCGGCGCGAAGGCGGTACTCGTCGAGCAGTTCGACACGCTCGGTGGAACGGCGGCCACTTCGGGCGGCGGGTGTTGGATGGCGGATACACCACTGCAGGAAGCCCTGGGGATTCACGACACGCCCGAGCTCGCTTTCGCGGAATGGGTGGCCTGGGGCCGGGGCGCGGCCGACGAAGTCTGGGCCCGGCACTACATCGAACACACGCGACATGACTTATTCCGCTGGGCCGAACAGAACGGCGTGAAGTGGGTCGACATGAAATTCCAAGAGGGCAACAGCGTCCATCGCTGGCACCGACCCGATGGCAATGGGTTCGGCATCATGGCCGCGCTCATCCAATCGATGCAAGCAAAGCAAGCGGCTGAAGTGCTCACGGGTACGCGCGTTGAGAAACTTGTAAGTGAGCAAGGCAAGGTGTGCGGCGTGAGCGCTCGCAATGTCGCAACCGGCGAGCTGCTCGATATTCACGCGAAGGCGGTGGTCGTGACCACGGGTGGCTTTTGCGCCAACCTTGATATGGTGCTGGAAGCCAAACCCGAATTGCGCGGACGCAAGGTCCTGGTGGGTTCCGGGCGCGGTGCGACCGGCTCGGGGCATCAGCTCATCCGCGAATTCGGTGCGTACTTCACGCACATGGAAGACATTTGGTTCTATGTCTACGCGACGCCCGACTATCGTGATGAAAGCGGGCTGCGCGGTCTCGTGTTTCGCGGTGCGCCGGGCTACATCTGGGTGAATCAACAGGGGCGGCGCTTTCATAACGAATCGTTGACCGGCGGGGCATCCGGTTCACCCGCTTTGATGCGCCAGGATCCGCCGCATGCGTGGGCGATTCTTGATACGCCGATGACCGCCAACATGAATGTGGCCGATCCCTACTATCAGCCCGGTGGCCAGACGAACCAGGCCAAGGTTCAGGAGCTCCTCGACAACTCGCCCTTCATCATGAAGGCCAATACGCTCGGTGCGCTCGCGCGCAAAATGGGCGTCGATGAAGTGGTTTTCGCGGGCGAAGTGGATCGCTACCACCACGCGTTCGATGCAGAGCTGAAAAACGATCCGGCGTTCGGTAAATCACTTGCCGGCTCCAAGCGCTTCGACACGGCGCCTTACTACGGAATCCAGATTTTTCCGCTTGCGCGAAAGAACTTCGGCGGAGTCAAAACCGACTTGCGCTGCCGCGTGCTCGATCAGCATTTCGAGCCGATCCCTGGGCTGTACGCGGCCGGCGAGATCGCGGGGATGGCAGGCGGGCACATCAACGGCAAGGCGGGTCTCGAGGGCACGATGCTTGGTCCCGCACTATTCAGCGGCCGGGTCGCCGGCGGCTGGGCAGCGCATGAAGCGGGACATGGCGGTGGGTTTGTGGGGCGTGCCAACCGGTAACGGCGTCGGGTCAGACGCCGTTGATGGGGTCCATGCTCGCTTAACGAACGATCACCCGAGCCTGGCGCATTCTGATAGTTTCGTCGGGCGCACTCCGGGATTCGTCAAAGGTCTGCTCCCTCACGGGCATAACCGGGCAAACCCCGACATATCAATTCAAACCATTTTTCCATACGGATGCTTCATGCCAGAGATTCTAGTCGGACCGAGTGGTCCGATCGCGCGGGTGATCATTTCCCATCCCGAACGCCACAACGCGTTGACGTATGAAATGCTTCTCGCGCTGTCGCGCGTTTTTGCGGCGCTTGACAACGACGCCACCACGCGCGTTGTCGTCATCTCCGGTGCAACCGATAAAGCATTCGCCGCAGGAGCCGATATTTCGCAGTTCGAAGCCCTGCGCGGCAACCGGGCGGCCGAGGACAAATACATGTCAGACACCGACCGGGGCTTGTTTGCCCCGATGCGGTGCCGCAAGCCGGTGATCGCGAGTATCCGAGGATTTTGCATCGGCGGCGGACTTCAGCTGGCGGCGGCTTGCGATCTTCGCATTGCTGCGGACGACGCGGTGTTTCAGATGCCGGCCGCGCGCTTGGGCGTGGGTTACTCGTTTGACGGCATCGAGCGCTATGTCGATCTGATCGGTGCGTCGAACACGGCTGATCTATTCATGTCTGCACGCAAGTTCGGTGCGCACGAGGCATTGCGCATGGGCTTTGTGAATCGTGTGGTCGCTGCTGCCGAACTGGACCGTGAAGTGGATGCGTACTGTGGCGCCGTGGCCGACAATGCTCCGCTGACCGTTGCCGCGGCGAAGGCGGCGATCAGCGAAGTGCTGAAAGATCCGGCCAGACGCGATATGGCAGCCTTGCAGAGCAAGATCGACGCATGCTGGGGCAGTCACG
>JBJXGX010000104.1:0-3543 GCA_046160305.1 Burkholderiales bacterium | reverse complement strand
CGGGAGCGGACGGAGTTGCGGAGCGCCTCGGGCAGGCTCTGCGAAGTGCGTGACGACCGGGAATCGGCACCAGCCACCAATCCTTGTTCTGCGATCGACTGCATCATCGAAATCAGGAAAAACGGATGGCCGTCGGTTTCGCGATGCAGCGATTGGCCGAGCTCGGGCGAATGAAAAGTCGGAGCCGCCGCCGCCAAGAGGAGTCGGGTATCGGCCTCCGTTAGGCGCGGCAACACGAAGTGCCGTGTAGTCGGCTCGCGCCGGACGCTCTCGATCAAGGTGGCCACGCGTGGGTTCGCGGCGATCTCCTCGCCGCGGCAGGCGAGGATCAACAGGATGCGACGGCGCGCCGTGTGTCGCGCAACGGTGTGGAGGAATTGCAGGCTTGCATCATCGAGCCAATGGATGTCGTCCACCACGATGATCAGCGGCGCGGTGCCGGCGAGCGCATCGAACAACTGCTCGATGGCGCGGAACAGGCGCGCTTGCCGGGCCTCGGGGAGCTGAGTCGATAGAACCGGAAGATTCGGGAGCCGTTCGGCCACCGCGGGCACGAGCGAGGCGATTTCGGCAAGTGAAATTGAGGGCAGGCGGCCGAGCGTGCCGCTCGCGCACTGATCGAGCGCTTGCGTGACCAGCTCGATCACCGGCTGGTACGGCATGCCCTGTTCGATCTCGTAACAGCTCGCAACGAGGGTAGGCATGCCGAGCGATTCAGCGTGTCGCGTGACCTCGTCGATCAGGCGGCTCTTGCCGATGCCGGGTTCGCCTTCGATAAGGGCCACATAACCGTTGCCGGTGCTGAGGTTCGCAATCAGCCCGAGAAGTTGACCGAATTGCGTGTCGCGGCCGACGAATGGCAAGCGACCAAGATCCGTCAACGCTGGCGTCGTGGAGAGCGCTGATGGGTCGCGTGCCGAGTGGGATCGGGATGCCGTGTGCGGTGGCACGTCGATCAAATTCGCAGGAGCTGAGACCGGCTTCGAACCGAGTGCGAGTTGTTCGGTGGCCTGAATGGCGCGCGCCGCATCGAGAAACGCCCCGCGTTCGTCTGCGGGCACGGCGAGTCGATCGGCCAGCCTCTCGGCAAGCGCCCGCGACGGGCGGCGCTCGTCGGCTTCGATCTTGCGGATGGCAAAGCGCGAGCAACTGACGCGCTTTGCCAGCTCCTCCTGCGTCAGGTCGAGCGCCTTCCGGCGCCGTCGCAGCCAGTAGCCGAAAGAGGATGTCAGTTCGTCACGCTCATCCACGGGGGATTCGTCCAATGTGCTTCGGTCTGCTTCGGTCGTTGAGCTTTCGCAATCGAGTGTAACCCAGCGTCGCGCCACGCTTGTCCCGCTATTTGTCCCCCTATTTGTCACCAGAAGGGTGACCAGCATCTGCCCGTGATCGATTGAAATGGCTTCCGCAGCAACGCGATCCGTCCAACCCTAACTTGATGGAGATCCACCATGGAAACCATAGCGCTACCGGCTGTCGATTTCGCAGCAATCAAGACCCGGCAACAATCGGCGTGGTCGGCCGGCGACTATGCGGTGGTCGGCACGACCCTGCAGATCGTCGGTGAATCCTTATGTGAGGCGATCGACCTGCGCGCCGGTTCGAAGGTTCTGGATGTCGCCGCCGGCAATGGCAATGCATCGCTTGCCGCGGCACGGCGCTGGTGTGACGTAGTGGCGACCGACTACGTATTGGCCCTGCTTGATCGGGCGCGTACGCGCGCCGGCGCGGAGTGCCTCGCGATCGAGTTCAAAGAGGCCGACGCCGAGGCTTTGCCTTTCCCGGACAACGCGTTCGATGCCGTGCTCTCCACGTTCGGTGTGATGTTCACGCCAAATCAGGAGCAAGCCGCACGTGAACTGATGCGCGTGTGCAAACCGGGCGGAAAGATCGGGTTGGCCAATTGGACGCCGGGCAGTCTGATCGGCGAGCTGTTCAAGCTGATCGGCAAGTACGCGCCACCGCCTGCCGGCGTCAAGTCGCCTGCGCTGTGGGGAACCGAGGCGCGGCTCCGCGAGATGTTCGGCGACCAGGCGAGCACGATCGACGCAACGCGCAAGCACTTCGTTTTTCGCTATCGCTCGGCCGAACATTGGCTGAACGTCTTCAAGACCTACTACGGCCCGATGCTGAAGACGTTTGGTGCATTGCCCGCCGAAAAACAAAGCGAGCTCGCGCGGGATCTGCTCGAGCTGGCCGAACGATTCAACCGGGGCGGTGACGGGACGTTGATCGCCCCGAGCGAGTACCTGGAAGTCGTGATCACCAAGAAATAGACCAACTCACTCTATCGAAAATGGAGCATCCAATGAAGACATTTATGAGCGTTACCGCGTTCTTAAGCATCACCGCAATGGCCCCGGCCATCGCCGCTGATTCGAGCAAGATGGCGCAAGCAGACGCATCCACGACGCCATCGTGGAACCGCATTGCGCTGGAGGTCGTCGAGCGCGCCAAGCCCAATCAGTTGCAGGCCATCAGGTTGATGACTTACGTGTCGCTTGCGCAGTACGCAGCGCTCACCGGACAGGGGCCGTCTGATGCCTCTGCGACCGCTTCGATGCAAGTCATCGCCGGCCTCATTCCCGCGCAGGCCGCATTCGTCGAGGAGCGCTATCGTCAGCACCTACCGAGCGCTAACCAGGCCGAACATCCGGTATCGCAACGGATTCTCGCCGCGGCACACGATGACCGGTTTGCGCAGCCTTGGACTGGTCAGCCACCGCAGATGCCCTCGACGTGGCGCAGCCTCGTGAATCCGCCTGCACCGCCCGCGCTTCCTGGTCTTGGTGCAATGCGGACATTTCTCATCGACTCGGGGAGTACGTTTCGTGCCGCCCCACCACCCGCGGAAGACAGTGCACAGTTCCGCGATGATCTCGCCGAAGTACGGCGCCACAGCGCATCGCCGACTGAAGAATCGACTCGCCTTGCCAAGTTCTACGACATGAGCACAGGAACGATGGTGGCCGGGTTCTGGAACGAGCGAGCCACCGAGTTGCTTCGCAAAAATACCATCGCGGAGCTGCAAGCCGCTCGCATTCTCGCGACGGTGAATACCGCAATGATGGACGCAGCGATTGCCTGCCACGACACCAAGTACACCTATTGGGTGCCGCGTCCCTCGCAGGCCGATCCGTCGATCAAGTCGCTCATTGGCGTGCCGAATCATCCTGCGTATCCAAGTAATCACTCGTGCATCTCAACCGCAGCGGCATTGTCGCTCGCCCACTTCTTCCCGCAGGACCGTGCCCGACTGGAAGGGATTGCGACCGAGGCGGGCATCTCGCGGATCTACGCCGGACTGCACTATCGATTCGACGTGGATGCCGGCACCGAGATCGGTCGCAAGGTCGCGAGTGTTGCCATTGCTCGTCACGACGGCATGCTGGCGCGATGGACACAGACGGTCGTATCCAAGAATTGACCCCCAGTTTTACTAGACCATGACGGGGGGATGATTTCTCCCTGTTATGCGAAGATCTCAGCATGTTCCATTAGGAGAGCCCCTGTGAAGATCGCCCGCAACGTGACCGAACTGGT
>JBJXGX010000103.1:0-78957 GCA_046160305.1 Burkholderiales bacterium | reverse complement strand
GGTGGTGAGCTTCTTGTCGATCGACGGCGGATTTATTCCAGGTACGGTCAATACCACCTCGATCGATCCCGAATGCGGCGGAGCAGTGTGCGAAGCAACGCGCGCACACGAGGTGCGGTACGTCCTGGCCAATGCGTTTGGTTTTGGCGGGAGCAATGCATCGTTGGCGTTCGGAGCCGCACATTGAACGCACCGGCGGCCATGCGTGCATTCGTCAAAGGCATTGGATTCGCCGCATCGGGGATCGCGAGCTGGGATGCCGCGCGCGAGATGATCGCGGCAAGGCACCCCTACACGGCCGGACCGTTGCCTGCGATGTCCCCGGACGTCCTGCCCGCGGCAGAACGCCGCCGTGCTGGGGTCGTCATTCGACTTGCGCTGACCGTTGCCCAGCAGGCGCTCGCGCATGCGCACGCCGCGCCCGAGGAATTGGCCAGCGTGTTCGCCTCGGCGTGGGGTGATAGCGAGAATGTGCATCACATCTGTTCGGCCCTTGCGACCGCACAGACGGAAATTTCCCCCACGCGTTTCCACAACTCGGTCCAGAACGCGCCAAGCGGCTACTGGAGCATCGCGACGCGTTCGCATGCGCCAAGCAATACGGTCAACGGGCTGGATAGCGTGTTCGCCATCGGATTGCTCGATGCGACAGTCCAGGTGCATGTCGAATGTCGCGATGTGCTGCTGGTGTGCTATGACGTGCCGATGCCCGAGCCCTTGTTCAGGTTGCGGCCGCTCGGTGCCAGTTGTGCGGTGGCGCTTCTCCTTGGGGCGCAGCCTGCCGGCGGGTCGCTCGCGACGGTGGAGGTCGCAAGGATCCCGGGGCGCACGCTCGATGTCGCGACCATGGGCGATACCGCGTTGGAGGGATTGCGCAACGCGAATCCGGCCGCGCGGGCGTTGCCGCTGCTCAAAGGTATTGCGAATCGCGAAGCATGCCGGCTCGGATTCGATCTGGATCCGTACGCCATGCTCCAGGTAGATGTGAATGCGATCGCCTGATCGACTCGACAGGGATGCGATCGCCGCGCTGATCCCGCATCAGGGCGCGATGTGCCTCCTCGATGCGATCGACGCATGGTCGCGGGATGAAATCTACGCGCGTGCGGTCTCGCATCGGCAACCCGGAAATCCGCTGCGCGAGCGCGGCGCCCTTCCCGCGATTGCAGCCATCGAATACGCCGCGCAAGCGATGGCCGCGCACGGCAGTCTGCTCGCGCGTGAGGATGGAACGGTCGCGCGGCCGGGCTATCTCGTCGCCGTTCGCGATGTGCAGGTCGGTGTCCGGCAACTCGATCGCATCGAGGCGGATCTTGAAGTTCGCGCGACACGGCTCGCGGGGGATGCAGGTAGCCTCATGTACGCATTTGTCGTCACGGCGGAACAGAAGATCGTCCTGACCGGTCGCGCCATCGTAACGTTGGAACGGGCAGCGGAAGGCGGGCGCTGATGACTATCCGGCGCGCACTGGTCACCGGCGGCAGCGGCGCAATCGGCAGCGCGATCTGTCATGCGCTGGCGCAGGCCGGCCTGCATGTGACCGTGCATGCCAATACAAATCGTGCGCGTGCGGAGGAAATCGCCGCGGAGATATGTGGTGCGGGAGGTCTCGCGGACGTGATCGTGTTCGACGTCGCGGATGTGAACGCGGTCGATGCCCGCATGTCGGAGATCCTCGCCGCCGGCTCAATTCAGGTGCTGGTCAACAACGCCGGTGTGCATCGTGATGGGGTGATGGCGGGCATGTCGCACGCTACCTGGCGGGGCGTCATCAATGTCTCCCTCAACGGGTTTTTCAATGTCACGCAGCCCCTGTTGCTGCCGATGTTGCGTACGCGTTGGGGGCGGATCATCAATATCGCCTCCATCGCCGGCGTCATGGGCAATCGCGGGCAGACCAACTATGCTGCCGCGAAAGCCGGGCTGATCGGGGCGACCAAGTCGCTCGCCCTCGAATGCGCCTCGCGCGGGGTGACCGTGAACGCGGTGGCGCCGGGTATTATAGACTCGCCCATGATCGAGCAGGCCTTCCCGCCTGCGCGCATCAAAGCACTCGTACCGATGCAACGCGCCGGGAAGCCTGAAGAAGTGGCGGATCTCGTCGCGTTTCTCGCATCGGAGCGGGCGGGTTATATTTCCGGACAAGTTATCGGTATCAATGGCGCCATGGCATGACGACATTGGGTATTCAGCGTATCGCGGGCGCGCTCGGGGCCGAGATCTCCGGCGTCGATCTGCGCGAACCCATCGATGATGCGCTCATGGCGCGCATTCGCGCCGTCTGGCTGGAACATCTCGTCATCTTCTTTCGCGATCAGGCGCTCACCACCGGCCAGTTTCTCGCGTTCGCAAAACGCATCGGTCAGGTGATCGAATATCCGTTCGTAAAGGGGCTCCCGGATTTTCCGGAAGTCATACCGGTGGTCAAGCTCGAACACGAGCGCGTCAATTTCGGCGGCCTGTGGCATTCGGATACTACTTATCTTGAGACGCCGCCGATGGCCTCGATGCTGATCGCCCTGGAGGTTCCGCCATTCGGCGGTGACACGCTGTTCGCCAACATGTACGCGGCGTTCGAAGCATTGTCGCCCGGCATGCAGGCAATGCTGCAAACGCTGAAGGGTGTCAGCAGCTCGGCCAAGGCCGATGCATCGCGAACCCGCGAGGATCGCATCAAGACCGACGCCCGCGCCGAGGCGCGTAATGAATACGTCGCGGAACACCCGGTTGTCCGCACTCACCCGGAAACCGGACGCAAGGCGTTGTATGTCAATGTCGGACACACCATCCGCTTCCAGGACATGACCGAAGAAGAGAGCGCGCCGCTTTTGCAGTTTCTCTTCAAGCATCAGGTTCGTCCGGAATTCACTTGTCGCTTCTCCTGGCGACCCGGATCGATCGCGCTCTGGGACAACCGGTGCGCGCAACACAACCCGATCAATGACTACCATGGGTACCGGCGCGTCATGCATCGCGTCACCCTGGCCGGCGATCGGCCGCGCTGAACGTGCTGCCATAAACCGCATCGTTTGTCGAGAGACCGCGCATCATCCGCGATGACACGGACCCGAAATCGTGTGCTATCGTCGGCTCGTCTATTCGGCGCCGCGTGGTGGCGGCACAGGTTGCCCGACATACGGATCGGCCGGAACAGGGCCGTGCGAAGCCGATAAACAAACGGGGAGGCTGTTCGTTGGACCATACCAATCTCGCGCGTGTCTACGATTTCTACTCACGCACGTACGACAAAACCTTCGGCAAGGTTTTTCGCGAATCGCGTGAGCATGCGATTCGCACTTTGCAGGTCCGCCCTGGCGAGCGCCTGCTTGAGGTCGGGGTCGGCACCGGGGTGAGCTTGCCGCTCTATCCTCGCGATATTCGCATCGTCGGGATCGACTATTCCCGCGGCATGCTGGAGCAGGCCGAACGCCGCGTCACGGATGAAGGGTTGCGCAACGTCGATCTGCTGCACATGGATGCGTGCAAGATGACGTTTCCCGATTCCAGCTTCGATGTGGTGCTGGCCGCCTATGTGCTCACCGCCGTGCCCGATCACCGCAAGGTCATGAGCGAAATGGTGCGGGTCTGCAAACCGGGTGGACGCATCATTTTTCTCAATCATCTGGTGAACGGCAACAAGGTGCTCGCGTTCTTCGAGCGTCTCGTGTCACCCGCGTGCGAGAAGATCGGATTTCGCACCGACCTTGCGCTCCATCACATCGTTGGCGGCATGCCGGTCACGGTCCGCAGCGAGCAACGGGTCAAGCCGCTTCGCATGTGGTATCTGGTGGAATGCGTCAACGACAAGTTGTTGGCCACGGCCCATTGAACCATCGAGCCACTGGCTCATTGAGTAATCGATCCCGAGGCAGCGGTGGGCATGTCATCGGCGGCAATACCGATGCGCCCGCCGTGATAACGGGCGAGTAAGCGAGCGATCTCATCGTTGAAGAGCGCCGGTGACATCGGGGAATCTGCCCGGCGTCACGATCGCGAAGGCACGAATCCCGTACCGCTTCCGACCCAAGGTCAACAGGGCTTTGTCCTTCGTGACCAGATAATCCGCCCGCGCATCCCGCGCGAGTTCAAGAAATTTTTGATCGTCCGGGTCCTTGCAGGTCGGCAATGCCTCACACGACGGGACAGCCGTGTCGCGGTGCGCGATGCTTCGGAAGGAATCAAGAATCGTGCGGCGCGCCGCGTCATCAAGGGCGAAGTTGTCGTAATGAAGCACGCGAACCAGTTCCGCCTCGCACTGCTCGTTGGTGAGCAACGTGGCGGAGGCGCCCTTCTCAAGAAAGGCGGCGATGCGCGCCACGCCCGGATCGCGAAACACGAGCCAGTCGAGCACGACATTGGTGTCAAGCACGATGCGCATTCAAACTTCGAGCGGTAGCGACTCGAAGCACCGCTCCAGCAGTTCCTTCAGTTGGATGCGTGTGAATGGCTTGGAGAGATAGTCGTCGAAGCCGGCTTCCAGGCAGCGTTCGCGTTCACCCTTGATCGCGTTGGCCGTTACCGCGACGACATGCTGGCGCGCCGGGCGGGAATGCTGGATTTCGGCGTTGCGGATGGCGACAACCGCCTCGAAGCCATCCATATTGGGCATGTGGCAGTCCATCAATACGAGGTCGTACTGCTCCCGGTCGAGCGCTGCAAGGGCCTGCACGCCGTCGCCCACGACCGTTGCGCGATAACCCAGTGCATCAAGCATTGCCAGCGCGACACGCTGATTGACGAGGTTGTCCTCGGCTAGAAGAACCTTGCGCTCGGACATGGGCTTGGACCGCTGGACGGGCAACGTTCGCTCTCGCGCGGTGGTTGCAACCGACGGTCCGCCGCCGCGCAACGTCGCCAACAGGTCTGCTCGACGTACAGGCATCTCGAGGCTGCACCATCCACCCGTTTCACTTGGGCTGCTCCCGAGGGAGACGCTTGGAAGATCGGGATGCCCATTGGCGATCAGCACGATGACCTCGCCGGCATGTTTGCGGATTTCCGTGATCGACGCATTGATGCGCGACGCGTCGATCGCGGAGAGTAGCGGATCGACGAAGACCACATCGAACGCCTCACCCCGGCCGGCTGCTTCACGGATGGCGTCAGTCGCCTCGTCAAGATGCTTGGCCGTCGAGATGCAGATACGCCATGGTTCGAGTTGTCGTGCCAGGGCAAAGCGCGCGGGGCCTTCCGGCATCACGAGCATCATTCGCATTCCGCCCCATTGGGTTTCCGGGTCGCTGCCCGACGGAGACGCCGATTGGATTCGTGGGAGCTCGAACGAGAAGATGGAGCCCTGACCCGGTGTGCTTTCCACTTTGAGTTCGCCCCCCATCATTCGGATGATTTGTCGGCTGATGGCAAGCCCAAGTCCGGTGCCCCCGAATCGTCGCGTGGTGGACACGTCCGCCTGTACGAACGGCTCGAACAGTCGATCAAGTGCTGAACGGTCCATGCCGATGCCGGTGTCGATCACCGAGAAGCACAACCGCGTTCCATCATCGCCACAGTCGACCCGCAGAATCACCGATCCGCGTTCGGTGAATTTCACTGCGTTCCCCACCAGATTGGTGAGCACCTGCCGCATGCGGCCGGAATCGCCCCGCACCGATTCCGGGAGCGAAGGGTCGATATCGCACACCAGCTCCAGGCCCTTGCGATGCGCGCGCGTGCCAAGCAATGACGCGACGTCTTCGATGATTTCCCGGAGCGCGTAAGGCGCGGCTTCGAGTTCGAGTTTGCCGGCTTCGATCTTCGAGATGTCGAGAATATCGTCGATGATGCCGAGCAACGCCTGCGCCGAGCTTTCGATCGTCCCGGCGAACCGGCGCTGCTGTTCAGACAGCTCGGACAGCAGCAATAATTCGGTCATGCCGATCACGCCGTTCATCGGTGTGCGGATCTCGTGACTCATGTTCGCGAGGAACTGCGATTTGGCGCGATTGGCCGCCTCGGCGGTTTCCTTGGCGGTGCGCATCGACTCTTCAGCGTGCTTGCGCACCGTTACATCCTGGATCGCGATCAGCATGCGTTCGGCGTTGCCGCTCTTGCCCCGGAATACGCGCTCGATGCAATGCATCCATCGGACCAAGCCGTCGGTGCGGATGATCCGGTATTCCTGCGTGAATCCCTCGATGTCGGAGAAGACCTGACCGCGATTCTTGAGCCAGACCTCGCGATCGTCCGGATGGACCATCTCGCGAAATACCGGATAGTTGCCCGATGCCGGCCGGGGACCGAGCAGCCGCTCGGGATTTGCGCTCCATTCGAGGCGGTCCTCGGTGACATGCCAGACGAGCACCAACATCTGCGCCAGATCGTGTGCGAGATTCAGCAGCTCCGACTGGCGTTCGAGTTGCTCTTGGCGTTTCTTGAGCGCCGAGGCGTCCGAGATCGCGAACATGACCCCCTTCACAGGGTCGTTTCGATCGATCGAAATGGCTTGGGCAAGGCACGGCAGCAAGGTGCCGTCCTTGCGCATCAGATCGATCTCGGATTCCCAGCGGCCGGCGGCCGCGATCGCCTGATAGGTTTCCACGCCAACGCGCTCGAAAGCATCGTCCGATGCATGGAACACCCGCGCCGATTTTCCGACCAATTCGTTCGGCTCGTAGCCGAGCAGCAATTCGAAATGACGGGAGCAGCGCTCGACCGTGCGATTGCGAACGACCAGGATGCCAAGTTGCGAATTGGAGAACACCGTGGCGTGCTCTTGCAACGCCACGCGCCGTTCATGTTCCTGGCTTTGACTCGATGCATGTGCTGCGGCCGCGAGTCCACGCGCCTGGTCTCGCTCGCTGATGAGCGTGGCCTCGGATCGTTCGAGCGCCGCGATCCGCTCACGCAGTCGCGCAATCTCGGCTTCGTGACGTGGTCCCGGCTTCAAGCCTTCGATCCCTCGGGTGGACAGGTCAAAGACCCGGAGGCACTACGCCCAACGTGCGAGGCGCCGGTGCGACGGCTGCTGTCATGCTTTCGATGGTTGCCCTACAAGAAAAGGTTGTAGTCAGGGTGTGGTTTGGCCATCGTTGCCCAACCATTCGCGCGAAAACCGCCTATAGGGCCCGGAGTCTAACGTCCGGCAGACAGACTGGATTTCATGCTGTGGCTGTAATTCACGAATCTTGAATGATCCAACCGCGCCTGCGCAACTCTTTTTCGAATCCACATCAGTGGGTTGCAGGGTGGTACTTCGGCAATCCGATAGCGAATGGCGTGCGCCTTGGCATCCTCCGCGATCACTGCGTTGATTTCCCAGGTCGATGCCATAGCGGTGGGACCAAGCGGCGTTTGCCATCCCGGGTCTTGCTGATACCCGGTTCGTCGAGTTGCTTGCGATCCCAGAGCTGACAGGTCACCTGCTGGTGTTTCTGGTCCAACGCTTCGCAATAGTTGGTGTACTCGCAAACGATCACCGTGCTGCCGTGGCCTGAGCGCACCTTCATGAACCAGTCCGGATCGGCAAGACCTTGTCGCGCAAAGCCGATCAGATCCGCGCGCTGCTCGACGAGCAGTCGTTCCGCGGTCGCGAAGTCGTAGATCCCGCCAGTGAGCACGATCGGGGTGGCGAAGCCCGCGTGACGCACGGCGGCGTGGATCGCGGTGACGGGTTCCACGTTGCGACCGAACGGGCCACGCTCGTCGGACACATACTGCGGCATGCACTCATAGCCGCTTGGGCCCGTATAGGGATAGGCGGAAGCGCCGATCGCCGGCTGCTTCGCGTCTTCGAACTTGCCGCCTCGCGATAGCGAAAGGAAATCCATGCCGGCGCGCGCGAGTTCGACGCCGAAATAGGCGGTGTCGGCAAGAGCGTTGCCGCCCGCTATGCACTCTTCGGAGAGAAACCGGCAACCCACCGGGTAATCGCCGCCGACTGTTTCGCGAACGCGACGAAAGACCTCCAACGGCAGGCGTACGCGCTGTTCGGGCGAGCCGCCGTAGCCGTCTTCGCGATCATTGAGCGCGGAGAGGAACGAGGCCATCGTATAGGCATGCGCGTAGTGCAGCTCGACGCCATCGAAGCCTGCTTCGCGGGCGCGCCGGGCCGCTTGCGCGAAGAGCAGGGGCAGTTGCAAGGGTAGATCGCGAATGTGCGGAAGATGCGTATCGGTCACGCGCTCGCGATAACCCATCCGCAATCCTTCGAGCTCGCGTGCATCGAGGATCCGGGCAAGCGCATCCTCGGACAGTGTTGCAAGCCGCGCGCGAATCTCCTCGTCGGTATTCGCTTCGTTCGCCAGGGCGCGTCGATGATGATCCGTGATCGCAAGGAACCGCTCGAAGTAACGCGTTGCATCGGGCCGGCGCCGGATCGCGAGAAAGTCAATGATCTGGATGAGCAGGCGCGTCTCGCCATCGCTTGCTTCGCGCACGGCGTCGACGAGTTTGCGCAGTCCGGGGATGAATCGATCATCGCCGATTCGCAGCAGCGGTCCGCTCGGAATATCGCGAATACCGGTTGCTTCAACCACGATCGTCCCCGGCCGCCCCCGCGCAAATCGCGCATACCACTCGATATTCTGGGGAGTGACGAAGCCCTCTTCGGTCGCGCGCCACGGGACCATTGCCGGCACCCAGGTGCGGCTGGACAGGGTGAGATTACCGATCCGCGCCGGGCTAAAGAGTCGCGAGCGCTCGGCGTCCGCCGCACTTGGCCATGCGCCCGGCTTCGGGGTCCACCTGACGCGTTGCGGAGGGCGCCACACGATTGGAATCGGTCGGGAGAAAAGAGTTCGATTCTAAGCTTCTTGGTCCGTTGCGCGTATTCGCGGCGGCATTGAATGGGGCGTCATCGGGGCATCGGCGGAGCATTGGCGGATCGAACTGGATGAACTGTCATTTTGCGTGCCTGCGGGCGGTTCGATTGACGTACGGTCCTATACTCAATCGACGCCACCCGGATTACGCCGCCCGATGCCTCTCACGCGCGCCGATCAACGTGTCCTGCTCGCCTGCCTGGTTGCCTCCGTGCTGTTGCACGCATGGCTGCTGTCTGGTGTCGCGATCGACGGTGGCGCGGTTTCGCGCCGTGCCTTCGATGCTTCACCGACCATTCGCCTGGCCCTCGACCCAGTCATGCCGCAGCCGCCGCCCGCGCTCCCTGATGTAGCGCCGCGCGAACCTGCCCGCGTGCGCGGCGATCCGCCGACACGGACTGAAGCGCTGGCGCCACCACCGCCGAAGCGCGAGGCGCCCGATGCCGTTCGCGCAACCAAGAGCGAAGCGCAATCCCCCGCGCGGCCGATTGAATCGGTGGTCCGGGACCACCGTGCTGAATCGCCCGCGATCGCCACCGCGGATCAATATCGCTTCGCGCTCGTCATCCAGGCGCGACGCGAGCGAGAAGGGACCAGGCCCGGCCGCGAGCTTGAGGGAAGAACCCGGGTGCGACTGGAATTTGGCGATCATGGCGCGTTGCAATCCACGCAGGTCGTTGCATCGAGCGGTCACGATTTGCTGGATGCCGAGGCGTTGCGACTCTTTGACCAGGCACACCAGAAGCTGCCCGTTCCGCGTGCCTTGCTCGCCAAACCGTTTTCGATCGAAGCCACCGTGAGTTTCGAACGCGACTGATCAGTGGCTCTTGATTTTCGCTTCGCTCTCCAGCGTTGTGAGCGCCTGCCCGGATCAACGTGGCTTGAATTCACTGTCCGCTGACCTTGGCAAGGAAACGCCACCGCGGAGGGAATCAATCCGGGGCGCATCGATTGAACCGTCTTGACGCGGGTCGCCCGACGCGGCGGGGAGCTCCGGCGCGAACGCAACAATGTGATCGACCGCCAGGCGAATGCCGATGCGTTCCCCGATTGCGTGGTTGTGGTGGCTTGGCACGAGGGCGAGCACCTTGTTTCCACTCGCAAGACGCAATGTATAGAGGAACTCCGCGCCCCGGAACGCCTTCTGCACGACTTCGGCCTGCATCGGGCTGGCATCGTCGTGGATGACATCGTCGGGCCGCAGCAGCACATCGACGTGGCACCCTTTATTGCAGCGCTCGCAGCCGATTTCGCAGATGCGCGGAATCTCGCCCTTCAGCAAGCCGAGCTCGATCGACACTTCCTGCGAGGCCAGCACCCGGCCTGGCAGGAACATGCCTTGCCCGACGAAATCGGCGATGAAGCGGGTCCCGGGGCGGTGATACAGGTTGTACGCGGTGTCCCATTGATGGATGCGCCCGTCTGCCATGATGCCGATCTCATCGGCGATGGCAAACGCTTCATGTTGATCATGCGTCACCAGCACCGCGGTGGTGTTGACGCGCTTGATGATGTCGCGCAACTCCTGGCCAAGGCGTTCGCGCAACTCCACATCGAGATTGGAGAAGGGCTCATCCAGCAGCAAGACGTCCGGTGCGTTGGCCAGCGCGCGGGCGAGTGCAACGCGTTGCTGTTGACCGCCTGAAAGCGCATGCGGAAACTTTCCGCCCAGTCCGGCGAGGCCGACTGTCTCAAGCAATTGTTCCGCGCGCGTGGTTCGAGTGCGTCGCGACAGGTCACGCAAACCGAATGCAACGTTGCCGAGGACGTCAAGATGCGGAAACAGCGCGAAGTCTTGGAAGACCATGCCGACCCGCCGGGCCTCCGGCGGAACATTCTTGCCGGGTGCGCTGACGACGATGTCATCAAACACGATCTCACCCGCGGTGACCGGCTCGAAGCCTGCAAGACAGCGCAACATCGTCGTCTTGCCGCAGCCGCTCGGTCCGAGCAGGCAGCCGATGCGACCGCGCTCGAGCTTGAATGAAAGCCCCTTCAGGATCTCATTGGATCCAAACGCATGGCGGACGTTGCGGACTTCGAGCATTGCGGCGGGGCGGTAATCGACGTTGACCGGTTCAGCAGGGTATCGCGCCGGAGCCATCGCGGCCCCTTCGGTTGGATTATGCACCGGTCGGATGGGCGCAGGAGGTCGAACGGACGACGCGAATCGCACGCGGCGATTGCTACAATGGGATCGCTCCCAAAAAAACGAGTCTTGATTGCGTTTCCAGGTCATTGTCGGCGTCGCGACAGTATTTGGCAGGCCCGCGCTCGGTCGCATTGGTCTTGCGGCGCTCGTCGTCGCGCTTTTGATCGTCATTCCGATCGCATCCGTCGTCCTCAATTTGTTTCGTCCCGGCACCGACACGTGGTCGCATATGGCGGCCACCGTCCTCCCCGAATACGCGGTCACGACCTTTGTTCTCGCCCTCGGCGTGGCGATCGGTGTGATCCTGCTCGGCGTCGGGTCGGCGTGGCTCGTCGTGAACTATCGGTTTCCCGGGCGCGGGGTGCTCGAGTGGGCGTTGGTGCTGCCGTTGGCGATGCCGGCCTATGTCATCGCCTACGCCTACACCGATTGGTTGCAATTCACCGGTCCGGTGCAGACCGCATTGCGTCACGCCATGGGATGGAAGGCCGATGACTATTGGTTCCCGGATGTGCGTTCGTTACCGGCCGCCATGGTGATGTTCGCGTTCGTGCTGTATCCGTATGTGTACTTGCTGGTACGAACGGCACTGATCGAACAATCGTCGAGCGCGATCGAGGCCGCGCGGCTGATGGGTCTTAGTCGCGTCGCCGCGTTCTTCAAAGTCGCGGTGCCGCTCGCCCGGCCGGCGATCGCGGCGGGCGTTGCCCTCGCATTGATGGAGACCCTGGCCGATTTTGGCGCGGTGTCGTACTTCGGCGTCCAGTCGTTGACGACGGGCATCTTTCGCGCATGGCAATCGTTCGGTGACTTGCGCGCTGCCGCGCAGCTTTCGGTATTGCTGCTGTTGTTCGTCGCGGCCATCATCGCCATCGAGCGGATGAATCGTGGACACGCGCGATTCCAGGCATCGAGCACCCTTCGACGCAGCGCCCCGCACGCACTCGATGGCATTCACGGATTGATCGCGTTCGGTCTATGCGCGCTGCCATTCGTATTGGGGTTCCTGCTACCGGCACTGCTCCTCGCGCGGTTGGCGTTGGGCGCCGACGAGGGCATTTCGACGGAGCGCCTGGTTCGCGTCGCCGGCAACAGCGTGATGCTGGCGGGGACCACGGCGTTGCTGGCTGTCGGTGTCGCGCTACTGCTAGGCTATGCCGGGCGCCTCTCGAAGCATCCGATCGTCGATACGGGAAACCGTGTTGTCGGCCTCGGCTACGCGATGCCGGGGGCGGTCGTGGCGGTGGGGATTCTCGTCCCGATGGCGGCGCTCGACAATCTGTTCGCTGCCTGGATCCGCGACATCACGGGTGTTCAAATCGGGTTGCTGGTCACCGGCAGCGTCATGGCACTGATCTATGCCTATCTTGTGCGATTTCTCGCCATTGCACTACAGACCGTCGAGTCGGGCCTCACACGCATTACGCCGTCCATGGATGACGCCGCGCGAAGCCTTGGTTATGCGCCGCGTGAAGTGCTGTCGCGCGTGCATCTGCCGATGCTGCGGCCGACCGTGATGACCGCGGCACTGCTTGTGTTCGTCGATGTCATGAAGGAATTGCCGGCAACCTTCGCGCTGCGCCCCTTCAACTTCGACACGCTGGCGATCCATATCTTTCATCTCGCCAAGGACGAGCGGTTGGCGGAAGCCGCACTGCCGTCCCTGGTGATCGTCCTCGTTGGATTGATCCCGCTTGGGCTTGTCGCGCACCGGCTTTCGCGTGGCGAGGACACCGCCGTGCGCTGAGCGTCAACGATATCCGGCTCGATCGGCGATTTTCTGCGCGCTCGCCTGATTCGCGCCGATTTTCGCGATCGCGAGGGTGTCCTGCTTGAAGCTTCCAAGGGACTGCAGCGCCGGATTGTTGAATTTCACCCCCGCGACGGTCGGCCACTCGTTGTTGCCGTCGGCGAAATACCCTTGCGCCTCGTCGCTCGCGAGGTATTCAAGGAATCTGATCGCGGCGTCGCGGTGCGGCGCATGCGTGAGAACCCCGCCGCCTGAAATGTTCATATGCGCACCACGATTACCCTGGTTCGGCCAGATGACGCCAACCTTCGCAATCGCCGCCACGTCATCGGGTTTCTTCGAGCGCATGAGCCGCACAAAGTAGTATTGATTCGCGACGGCGAGGGCACATTGACCCGCCGCCACACCGAGAATCTGGTCGGTGTCGCCGCCCTTTGGTGGGCGCGCGAGATTGGCGACGAGGCCCTTCAGCCAGGTTTCCGTGCTTGATTCGCCGCGGTGCGCGACCACACTCGATATCAATGAAAGCATGTAAGGATGCCCGCTTGAGCGCACACACACTTTGCGCTGCCAGCGCGGGTCGGCCAGATCTTCATAGTCATTGATGTCCCCGGGTTTCACTTCGTCTTTGTTGTAGACGATCATCCGGGTGCGCGCGGAAAAACCGAACCATGTTCCCGACGGATCGCGAAAGTGCGCAGGAATTCGGGACTCGAGCACCGCCGAGCGGATCGGTGCGAAGATGCCCGCTTGCTCGGCACGCCACAGGCGACCGATGTCGACGGTGATGAAGATGTCCGCGGGACTGCTTGCCCCTTCCGCCCGAATACGTTCAAAGAGGGCATCCTCGCCGCCTTCAATCCGATTGACCTTGATGCCGGTCTGTTGCGTGAAGTTCGTGTAGAGCGCTTCGTCGGTGGAATAGTGGCGGGCCGTATAGAGATTCAGGACGGGTTGCTGGGCAATGCTCGCAGGGCTCAAGATGGCGAGCATCACCATGAGCAGCGCGCTGCTAAGAATTGCGCGGCAAACCACCGTAGTAGGCGATCGTGCGGGTCCTTCGGTCGTGAGACGCGTATCCATACTGAACCGACTCTCCAGAGGGTTGCGCTCGCGTAGTCATGTCGTCGTTGCGCGATTCCAGACATGCAGGCGCTTAAACAAAGGGCATCACGGATCGCAATCTTAATACAAATGAGAATCATTCGCAATTACTCATCGCGGGATCACTGGCGAATTGCGCACGGCGAGGCGTGCCCGATCAGGCAATGAGTTGCCGCGCACCATCGAACCGGTCGCGCCAGTAGGGCGCATCGAGGGCGTCGAGTCGCACCAGTGCGTTCGCGGTGGGCGCGTGCACGAATCGGCCTTCGCCCACATAGATGCCGACATGGGAATATCGCTGGCGCATCGTGTTGAAGAACACCAGGTCACCCGGCCGCGGCGCGTTGCTGCCGATGCTCCGTCCGGCCCGCGCTTGGGCATAGGAGGTGCGGGGAACGATCACCCGTAACGCCTGGTGAAAGACATACACGACCAGGCCACTGCAATCGAATCCGCTGTCTGGCGATATGCCACCCCAACGATAGGGCAATCCCACCTGCGAGAGGCTCACCAGAACAAGCTCGGTGCGTTTCGGATCCAGTTCGCGATCGGGGGCATCGTTGGATGATCCCGCACCCGCATCGTCCCCCGCCGCTGATCCTGGGGCAGGTCGGCGCGGCGAAAGCGAGGTGGTCCCGCAGCCCCCGAGGGCCGCCAAACACAGCAGAAACATTGCATTGCGCCGGTCCATTCGAGTACTTTATGAAAAAACAGACGGATTTGCAAAGCCCGGCATCCTGATTCGCCTCAAACTGAACCTGTGTACGTAGAAATCCCATGGACCGAGATGTCCGGGGAATTGCGCCCGTCCCATAAGGCTTGTCGATGCATCACCCAAACGCCTGTTCAGGTACCGTGATAACGTCTTCAACTCCCCGACCGGCCGATCCGGTTGATACGAGGCAAGGTTTCATTCAAGCCCCGCCGATCGGCACCCATCAATGAAGGTTCTCCGAACCCTTGTGTGCGCCCTGGTGATGATGGCTGTCCAATTGCCGGCGGCCGCCGATGACGTGGCGATCGTCGTCCTCAAACATCGCACGCTCGACCAGGTCCTGCCGATGCTGAAGCCGCTGGTCGATCCGGGCGGAGCGGTGACCGGGATGGAAAATCGAGTCATCATTCGGACGAACGCACGCAACCTGGATCAGCTCAAGAAAGTCCTCGCGTCGATCGACATTCCGGAACGACGCTTGACGATCTCGGTGCGCCAGTCGCGCGACGCTGTGGCCATCCGAGACGGTATCGATGCGGGCGTGGCAATGGAATCCGGTCAAGCGCGGGTGTATTCGAGCCGATCGGCCACCGACGAGGGGGTGACGCAACAGGTTCAGACCGTCGATGGCAAAGCAGCATTCATCGCGATGGGACAATCGGTCCCGTTCCAAACGCAGTCGATCGTCCCGACACCGGCGGGTTACGGCGTGGCGGAATCGACGATGATCCGCAATGTCTCGACCGGTTTCAGCGTGATGCCACGCGTGGCGGGGGATCGGGTCACCCTCGACATCCATCCAAGACGAGAGACGCTGGGTCGCAGCACGCCTGCGAGCGTGGAGTCTCAAAGTGTCGCGTCGACCGTTACCGGGCGTCTTGGCGAGTGGATCCGGTTGGGAGGCGCGAGTGGCGCCACCCCCGGGGCGGACCGCGGGCGTGTCCTCTCGAGCGCTGCCGCATCACGCGATGAACATCGCAGCATCTGGGTAAAAGTGGACGAAGTACCGTGACGGCCCGCACCCAAAATCCGGCGGTCATCGAGACTCGCTTGCCCGAGTCGCGGGATGCGACATCGATCGATCGCACCGTCGAAGCCGTGTTCTCCGAGCGGGGGCCGCTTGCCGGCGCCCTGACCTCATACCGTCATCGACCGCAGCAGATCGAGTTGGCGAGCGCGATCGCGAGCGCGATACGCGACCGGTCTGTTCTGATCACAGAGGCCGGCACCGGTACCGGCAAGACCGTCGCCTACCTCGTTCCCGCGCTTCTTTATGGCGGCAAGGTCCTGATCTCGACCGGCACCAAAACCCTGCAGGATCAGTTGTTCCATCGCGATCTGCCGATGGTGCGCGACGCCCTTGGGCTTCCAGCGCAAACAGCGTTGCTGAAGGGGCGCGCCAATTACGTCTGCAGTTTCCATCTGGAGCGAAACGTCCACGATGGGCGGCTGCAGTCGCGCGATACGGTGAGCCATCTGCAATCGATCGCGCGATTCGCACGTCGCAGCCTCACCGGCGATCGCGCCGAGCTTGCCGAAGTCCCGGAGACGTCGCCCGCCTGGGTGCTGGCCACCTCGACGCGCGAGAATTGCCTCGGACAGGAGTGCCCGACCTTCAAGCAGTGTTTCGTCATGAAGGCGCGCCGCGAAGCGCTGATGGCCGATGTGGTCGTCGTCAATCATCATCTTTTCTTCGCCGATGCGATGTTGCGTGACGAAGGCATGGCCGAGCTACTGCCGGCATGCGATACGGTCATCCTCGATGAAGCGCATCAATTGCCCGAGGCCGCGACCCAGTTCTTCGGTGAGAGCGTCAGCACCGGACAGATCCTCGACCTTTGCCGCGACGCGCTCGTGGAAATCCGCGTTTCAGCACCCGATGACCGGGTACTCGCCGAACGCGTGCGTGGCGCCGACAAGGCCGCGCGGGATCTTCGCCTTGCCGTTCCGCTGAAGGAAACCCGGATCGCCGGACCAGGGCTCGAGCGCTTCGAGGGCTTTGCCGCCGCCTTGCGGTATCTCGGGGATTCCATGCACGCGCTTGCGAAAGTGCTGGAATCGAACGCCGAGCGATCCGAAGGGCTGGCTTCCTGCTTTGCGCGGGCGGCCGATCTGGGTCGTCGTATCGAGCGCTGGGATTCCGACGAAGAAGACGGCATGGTGCGATGGGTGGAACTGCGCAGTCAGGCGCTCATCCTGCACTGCTCGCCGCTCGATGTGGCCATCCCGTTTCGCCGCCAGATCGACGCGCGAAAACGCAGTTGGATCCTCACTTCGGCCACACTCGCGGTGGGCGGTGATTTCGCGCTGTACCAGCAGCGTCTCGGGCTGGACGATGCGCGCACCGCGATCTGGCCCAGTCCGTTCGACTACCAGAGCAATGCGCTCCTTTATTTGCCGCAGGCGATCGCCGATCCGGCGGCACCTGAATTCATCGATGAGGTCGTCGATGCTTGCGTGCCGGTGCTCCGGGCAAGCCGCGGTCGCGCCTTCCTCCTCTTCACGTCCCTTCGCGCGATGCGCCGGGCACATGAATTGTTGAGTGAGCGATTGCCACACGAAGGCATCGACTATCCGTTGCTCCTGCAAGGGCAGGGCACGAAAACCCACCTCCTCGAACAATTCAGGGCCCATGGCAACGCGGTGTTGATCGCGAGCGCAAGCTTCTGGGAGGGCGTCGATGTGCGGGGTGATGCGCTCTCCTTGGTGGTGATCGACAAGCTGCCCTTTGCCCCACCGGACGACCCGGTGCTCGCGGCGCGCCTCGCTTGGTTGACACGCATGGGCCGGAACGGCTTTATCGACTACCAGGTACCGGCTGCTGCGATCGCTTTGAAGCAAGGTGCGGGGCGACTCATTCGCGACGAGACCGATCGAGGCGTGCTCATGATCTGCGACCGGCGATTGATCGCGCGGGGGTACGGCAAGACGATCCTCGACAGCCTGCCACCGATGCGCCGGACGCGCTCGCTCGATGATGTCATCGCGTTCTTCAAGAGCCTGGATGCGGATGCCGGTGCCGCGCCGAATCGGGTCAAGTAGAATCGTTGAATCCGTGCCTGTCGCGCGGTCCTCAACCATTCGGCGTACGGTGAATGATCGATCGAATAACCGTTTGACCCGCAACGGAGACGGTCCATGAATGTATTCATCACAGGCGGTGGCGGGATGCTCGGCCACCGATTGGCGCGGGCGTTGGCTGCACGCGGCACGCTGACGGACGGGTCCGGCAAGACGCAGACCATCACCCGGATCAAGGTGTTCGACACGGCGTTTCCCGCCGACCGCGATCCACGGCTCGTCTATGTGCAGGGGGATCTCGCCACCCCGGGAGTTCTCGCGGGCGCGATCGATGCCGATACCGACACCGTGTTTCATCTGGCGGCGGTCGTGAGCGCGGGTGCCGAAGCTGATTTCGATCTTGGCATGCGCGTGAACATAGACGGTACGCGTACCGTGCTGGAGATTTGCCGCAAACTCGCCAAACCGCCACGCGTGTTGTTCACCAGTTCCGTCGCCGCGTTCGGCGGGGACATGCCCGATGTGCTCGATGATTCGACCACGCCGACACCGCAATCGTCCTACGGCACGCAGAAAGTGATCGGCGAATACCTGATCAACGACTACACCCGCAAGGGCTTCATCGATGGCCGATCGATGCGCCTGCCGACGATCGTGATACGGCCGGGGCGTCCGAATCTCGCGGCGTCATCGTTTGCATCGAGTATCTTGCGCGAGCCCTTGAATGGTGAAGTATCAAAATGCCCGGTGCCGGATACAACCGGCGTCTGGCTGTTGTCACCCGCGCGTGCGGTGGACGCGTTCATTCATGCGCATGAGCTTCCGGCGTCCGCCTGGGGCAGTTATCGCGTCGTCAACTTGCCCGGCATTACCGCCACCGTGCGCGAAATGGTGGGCGCACTCGGCCGGATTGCAGGCAAGGAGCGGGCCGCGCTGGTGCACGACGTTCCGGACGAGCGCATCCGTGCGATCGTGAAGACCTGGCCCGCAAAGCTACGCACGCCACGTGGCGATGCGCTCGGATTCAAGGCGGATCCGGACATCGACGCGGTGATCCAGGCCCACATGGAAGACCAGAAAATAAAGCTTTAACTAGGAAATGATTAACCGCAAGGGAGGCGAAGGACGCAAGGGTCCGATTGACAATTCACGGATATCGCACGGCTGCGCACGGCTGTCTTGAATGTTTGAATATAAAGAACGCCTATGCTGCCCGCAGTCGCCAATGTGCTTCGGAATGGGTTCCCTTTGCGTCCTTCGCGTCCATTGCGGTTCAGCTTTTCTTCACTAGTCCCAATATTTCCACCATCCCGACCGATCTTTTCTAAGCGCACCCGGGAATTTGCTTTGGGGATAGTTCTTCTCCAGCACACGCCGTGCGTCGTCGCTTAATTCCATGATGCCCAGGGCGCCATATCCGCCGACCATGATCGCGAGCGCTTCTTCGGTGGCCGGTGCTTCCGGGTAGGTTTTCAGCGCGTACTGGGCACGATTGACCGCGGCCACATAGGCGGTACGCCGCATGTACCAGCGCGCCGCATGGACTTCATGCTGCGCGAGCGCGTTGACAAGGAACTTCATTCGCGCAGTCGCATCGGCGGCGTACTTGCTCTTCGGAAAGCGGGTGACCAGTTCCTTGAAGGCGTCGAACGATTCGCGCGCACCCTTCGGATCCCGCTCTGAGGGGTCCTCCCGGGTGAGGCCAGCGAAGAGACTTTGCGTGTCGTTGAAGTTGGTGAGGCCCTTCAGGTAAAAAGCGTAATCGACGTCGGCATGATTCGGATGCAGCTTGATGAACCGGTCGCATGCCGCGACCGCCTGGGCAACCTCGCCTTCCCGGTAGTAGGCGTACGCGATCTCGAGTTGCGCCTGCTGCGCGTAGCGGCCATAGGGATAACGTGCTTCGAGCTTCTCGAAGTACTTCACCGCGAGCGTGTAGTTCGCGCCGTTGAGAGCGTCCTTGGCTTCGTCGTAGAGTTTTTGCGCCGACCAGCCGACCGTCTCGTCGTATTCCTTGCCGCCAAGGCCGCATCCGGCGATGATTCCCGCGATCAGGATGGCGAGCAGGCGCGCTGTGATTGCAGTTACACTATGCCCGGCCGAGTGCCTCACCGCGTGTCTACCCGAGCGCTTGGCCGAGTCGGACGTCAACATTTTCCGCATTGCAGAGTCTTTCGCTTGATAAATTCTTGAGATGCACGCGACGGGAGGTGGATAGCCTGCGCGTCGCACCGCCCGAGCGACCGCCGCCCGCGCGCTTCAAGAGAAAATTATAGCCGTATAACCGCAGTGTCCCCATCGCTCTCGAATAACCCGCACCATGAACGCGACGACATTCGCCGCGATGCCGGCGATTCGAGCCCTGTGCTGGAAGGCGTCGTGCCCGATTCGCTTGCCGGCAAGCGTGTCGATGTAGCCCTTGCACGGTTGTTCCCGGAGCACTCCCGCAGTCGTATCCAGCATTGGGCACGCGCCGGTCACGTGACCCTCGATGGCCGGGTGTGCGATCTCGACAAACCCGTCTTGGGCGGCGAGCGTGTCCGCATGGTTCCACAGGCCTCCTCGGAGGCGTCGGCGTTCAAACCCGAGGCGATTGCGCTTGACGTCGTGTATGAAGATGATGCGATTCTCGTGATCAACAAGCCCGCCGGCCTGGTCGTGCATCCGGCAAGCGGCAATTGGGAAGGCACATTGCTCAACGCGCTTCTGCACCATGCACCAAGCTTGCACGCATTGCCGCGCGCCGGAATCGTGCATCGGCTCGACAAGGATACGAGCGGTCTTCTCGTGGTCGCGAAGACAGCGGTCGCGCAGACCAGCCTCGTCCGACAATTGCAGGCGCGCACGGTGAGCCGCGTCTACCTCGCGTTGGTGCATGGGCATGTGCGCGCGGATGGCGAAGTCGACGCACCCATCGGTCGGGATCCGCATGCACGCACCCGCATGGCGGTGGTGTCGTCCGGGAAGCCTGCACGTACACGCTATCGCGTGATCAAGCGCTTTGATGAAGGCGGTGCCTTCACGCTGGTCGAGTGCTCGCTCGACACCGGTCGCACGCATCAGATCCGCGTTCATCTGCGCTCGATCGGCCATGCGCTCGTGGGCGATCCGACCTACGGCGCCAAACGCGGCGAACTGCCCGAAGTCCTTCGCGAACTCCGTCGCCAGGCGCTGCATGCGGCCCGGCTCGGATTACTACACCCCACGACCAGGCAGCCACTCGAATGGAAAGCGCCACTGCCCGCGGATCTTTCCGGACCGATCGCGCGGTTGCGATGAGCGCGCTCGCAGCCGATGCGGTGATCGAGCCGGACTGGCACGTCCCGGCGAATGTGCGGGCGTTGTGCACGACCCGGCGGGGCGGTGTGAGTGAAGGGCCGATGGGGACCTTCAATGTCGGGTTGCATGTCGGTGATGTGCCGGATGCGGTGGCGCGCAACCGGTCCTTGCTGCGATCACGTCTGCCCGCCGAACCGGTGTGGATGGAGCAGGTGCACGGAACCGATGTGATCGATGCCGCGGCCATCGATGGGATACCTGTTGGCGATGCCGCGGTGTCGCGGACCCGAAGCGTCGTATGCTGCGTCATGTCGGCCGATTGCCTGCCGGTCCTGCTCGCCGACGATGCGGGGTCCGTGGTTGCGGTGGCCCACGCGGGATGGCGCGGCTTGGCAAATGGCGTGATCGCATCGACCGTGAATCGAATGCAAGTGGCGCCGGAACGCGTGGTTGCCTATCTCGGACCGGCGATCGGTCGGACGGCTTATGAAGTGGGAGCGGAATTGTTTGACCTTTTCGTACGGCACGATCCGGCTGCGGCCGAGGCGTTCAGCAGCAAGGGCAATGGCAAGTACTGGTGCGATCTTTATCGCCTTGCCACGCGGCAATTGAACCGCCTTGGCGTGTCGGCCATCTACGGCGGGCACTTCTGCACCTATCAGGAGCCGGAGCGTTTCTTTTCATTTCGGCGTGACGGGCGCACCGGGCGCATGGCGTCACTCGTCTGGCTGGCGTAATGGGGCCGCTCGCTTACATCACGATTGCCACTGTTCTTGGCGGAGTTGCCTCGTCGCTTGCGGCCGCGCTGGTCTCGTTGGCCGCGCGCAAGGAATGGATCGGCTCACTGGTGAGCTTCGCCGTCGGTGCCATGTTGGGTGCCGCATTCCTCGAGATTCTGCCGCATGCCTTCGAGCGGTCGACCAACTTCCAGGGACTCGCCGCAACCGTGCTCGCGGGGATCTGCGGATTCTTTCTGCTCGAGAAGCTCGTGATCTGGCGCCATCACCACCATTCCATCGAGGAGGCCGCCAACAACGGCGATCAAGCGCCTTCGGGCGCGAAATCGGTCGCGCCTTCGGCCGCACATTCGCATGGACATCACCACCCACACGCGCAGGCAGCCGATGTCGATGGCGGTCGCAGCGGGTTTCTCATTCTGGTGGGGGACAGCTTTCACAATTTCGTCGATGGCGTGCTGATCGCCGCGGCGTTTCTCGAGAGCATTCCGCTTGGGATCGTGACCGCGACCGCCGTGATCGCCCATGAGATTCCGCAGGAAGTCGGCGATTTCGTCATTCTTCTGCACTCAGGCTATACGCGTGGCCGGGCGCTGCTTCTCAATCTCATATCGAGTCTGGCGATGCTGGTGGGCGGGTTGCTCGGATATGTGGCGCTCAACGAAGTTCGCGAGTGGCTCAATCCCATTCTTGCGATCGCCGCGGCGAGCATGATCTACATCGCGGTAGCCGACCTTATTCCCGGCTTGCATAAGCGCCATGAGTTGCGTGCAACGGCCACGCAGGTGTCATTGATCGCGCTCGGTGTGCTGATGATCTGGGGCGTCGGTCTCCTGACGCATGGGTGACAAGGCCTTGGCGTCTGCTTCGCGCGCTTCACGGGCGCGCCGTGTCCGTCGGCGTTGGGGCGCCCCGACAATCCAAACGAACAGTGCGAGCGGCATCAGCCCGAAACCGAACAGGGTGCCGATGGCCGCAAGAAATGTCGGTTGCATCACTGCCATGAGAATCACGACATAGAGCCACGCGATCGCGACGATATACACGCCTGGATGCGCTCCTCGGATCAGTGATCGATGTTGGTGATCGGTGCTGGTTGACAGCCGATTTGTGCGATGCAACAATCGCGCAGAGCTGTTTCGGATTTGGTCGTGGCGGCGGTCATCGCATGATCGAGTGCCATCGCGATGTCGCCCGTTTTGATGCCACGCCCGCACATGCCCCAAGGATCGTCGTCGACATCGGCAAGCATACCGCTCCACCCCCTGCTTGGTGGCGGACCCGGCGCGCCTGCGTTCTGGCAGCAATTCCTGGCATGGACCGCGCAATCGCCCGCGTTCGCGCAGCTTGCCACGCACACGATGGGCGAGCACGCCAAACTCTGGCAGGAATGGATCGAGCGCCAACAGTCGGTGGTGGGAGATACCTCGTCGCCCCAGCAGGCAGGAGTCATCCCGGGCGAGAATTCGTCAAAGCAACGCGATGCGTTCTTTGCATTCATGCGCGATGCCCACGCGCTTAACGCGCGATTCTTGCAGGCCGCCGCCGACCTGGCCGAAATAGACACCAAGGCGAAGGGGCAACTGCGCTTTTTTCTGCGCCAGTACACCGATGCGCTCGCGCCCCCGAATTTTCTTGCGATGAACCCCGAGGCGATGCGCCTTGCCTTGGAGACGAACGGCGATTCGCTTCGACGCGGGGTGGAGAATCTGCTGGGAGACATCGCCAAAGGGCGTATCTCGACGGTCGATGAAACCGCGTTCGGCGTCGGTCGAAATCTGGCCGTGTCGCCTGGCGCCGTGGTGTTCGAGAACGAGCTGATCCAGTTGATTCAATATCAGGCGCTGACCGATCAGGTCTTCGCGCGGCCGTTGCTGATCGTTCCCCCTTGCATCAACAAGTTCTACATTCTCGATCTTCAGCCGGAGAATTCGCTGGTCCGCTATGCGGTCGAGAATGGCCATACGGTGTTCATCGTGTCGTGGCGCAATCCAACCGGATCCCTTGGCCATCTCGGCTGGGACGACTACATCGCGCTCGGGCCGTTGGCGGCAATCGATGCAGTGCGGCGCATCACCGGCCAACGGGGAATCAATACGCTCGGGTTTTGCGTCGGCGGAACCATCCTGTCGACGGCCTTGGCGGTGCTTGCGGCACGGGGCGACAGGGCGGCGATCAGCCTCACGCTGCTTGCGACCCTGCTCGATTTCAATGATGCCGGCGAAATCGGTTGCTTTGTCGATGACGCCAGCGTCGCTTCGCGCGAGGCGTCGCTCGGCAAGGGCGGAATCCTTTCAGGGCGCGAGCTGGCGGCGGTATTTTCCGCGTTACGCGACAACGATCTCATCTGGTCGTATGTAGTGAGCAACTATTTGAAAGGCGCGCGACCGACGGCCTTCGACATCCTGTACTGGAACGCGGATTCGACCAATCTGCCCGGGCCGATGTTCTGCTGGTACGTTCGCAATCTCTATCTCGGCAACAAGCTGCGTGAACCGAAGGCGTTGACGGTGTGCGGCACCCAGGTGGACCTCGGCGCGATCCGTGTGCCGACCTACATCGTCGCGACGCGTGAAGATCACATCGTGCCGTGGCGTTCGGCCTACGCATCCACGCAATGGCTGTCACACCGTGCTCGATTCGTTCTCGGTGCAAGTGGGCACATCGCGGGGATCATCAATCCGGCGGCAAAGAATCGCCGCAGCTACTGGGACAACGACAAACTTCCGGCAGACCCGGATCGCTGGATGGCCGAGGCGGTGGAACATCCGGGAAGCTGGTGGCCCGACTGGCTCGCATGGCTTAGCGCTCATGCGGGTAAGCGCGTTCGCGCGCCCGCAACGCTTGGGGCCAAGGGGTATGCCCCGATCGAACCGGCGCCTGGCCGCTACGTGCTCGATCGTATCGAATGATTATTCGCTGCCCAGGCCTGCTGACGCGCATAGCCGGCGGCAGGCCCGGCGGTCGTGTTCAAACCATTTGAAGAAAATTTTCATCAGCGAGGATCACGCATGCGCGTAGCACTGGTTACCGGGGGAATGGGCGGCATTGGTACGGCCATCTGCAAGCGGTTTGCCACCGCCGGGATAAAGGTCATCGCGAACTGCCTGCCCGCCTATCCGCGCAAAGCGGAATGGCTCACGGGCATGGCGGCCGACGGATTTCGCGATGTTCACGCAGCGGAATTCGACGTCACCGATGTCGGAGCCTGTCGTGACGTTATTGCGGCCATCGCGAAGACAGTCGGCCCGATCGACATTCTCGTGAACGGCGCGGGCAGCACGCGCGACGCGACCTTTCGAAAGATGGCGATCGACGAGTGGCATGCGGTGATCAATAGCAATCTCAATTCCCTCTACAACGTGACCAAGCAGGTCATCGACGGCATGGCCGAGCGTGGATGGGGGCGGATCGTGAGCCTGTCGTCGGTCAACGGGACGCGCGGCCAGTTCGGGCAAACGAACTACTCCGCGGCCAAGGCGGGGGCGGCAGGTTTCTCGAAGGCGCTGGCGCAGGAAGTCGTACGCAAGGGCGTGACCGTGAATTGTGTCTCCCCCGGGTATGTCGATACCGACATGGTAAGGGCGATCCGCGCCGATGTCCGGCAAGCGATCATCGACGGCATCCCGATGGGCCGGCTTGCCTCGGCGGAGGAGATCGCGGCCCTGGTCGGATTTCTGGCTTCCGACGACGCGGGATACATCACCGGCGCCAACATTCCCATTAACGGGGGGATGCATATGTATGGGTGAGCGGAGCGAACGATATGGCATGGGTGAGCGGAGCAAACGATATGGCATGGGTGAGCCGAGCAAACGATATGGCATGGGTGAGCGAGGGAAACCAATTGGCATGGGCGAGCGCGCCGAGATTGCATGCGTATAATGGTGCGTCGCATCACCGCAGTGCGACCGGCCGCGCGGTTTGCATGAGTCTTCAGGCACATCCGAAAGTCGAGTCAAGAGCGAGCGGTAGCCGGTTCGAGGAGAGGGGCACCCATGGCGACGCAGATGCGGCTCATCAAGAAATACCCGAATCGCCGGCTGTACGATACGCAGAGTTCGAGCTACATCACGCTCGCGGATGTGAAAGAGCTCGTGATCAAGCAGGATCAGTTCCAGGTCATCGACGCCAAAACGAACGAGGACCTGACCCGCTCGATACTGCTTCAGATCATCCTCGAGGAAGAAAACGCCGGCACGCCGCTGTTCACCCATGACGCGCTGACCCAACTGATCCGGTTCTACGGTGGTGCGATGCAAGGCATGGTCGGCAACTATCTCGAGAAGAATATCCATGCGTTCATCGAGATCCAGCGGAACATCCAGGAGCAGTCGAGCAAGATGTTCGGGGGCGATACGACCAAGGTCAATCAGGATCTGTGGACGCAATTCATGAGCTTTCAGGGTCCGGCGATGCAAAGTCTGGTGAGCGCCTATATGGACCAGTCGAAGCAGATGTATGAGCAGATGCAAAGCCAGTTGCAGAATCAGACGAAATCCATGTTTGCTGGATTTCAATTTCCCGGTTTTCCGCCCGGCACGGGTAGCCCTCCGGGCGACAAGTCCGGCAACAAGTAGTCCCGCGCGATCGATCCGATACGCGCCATCCAGTGGGTTTCGCGGCCCAGGTAAATTCTCTTGAGCATCAAGACGGCAACGACCAAGTCTTCACGCACGGGCCCTCGCTCGCGCAAACCGGCCGCGATACCCCGGGTCGGATTCGTTTCTCTCGGCTGTCCCAAAGCGCTGGTTGATTCGGAGCGGATCCTCACGCAACTGCGCGCCGCGGGCTACGAAATCGCGCCAAGTTACGACGGGGCCGATCTCGTGGTGGTCAATACGTGCGGCTTCATCGACGAGGCGGTCGAGGAATCACTCGATGCCATCGGCGAGGCGCTTGCGGAAAACGGCAAAGTGATCGTCACCGGTTGCCTCGGCGCAAAAGGCGACATCGTCCGCAAGACCCATCCAAGCGTCCTCGCGGTCACCGGGCCACATGCCACCGACGAGGTCATGACCGCCGTGCACGCGCACCTGCCCCGGCCGCACGATCCGTTCTCCGACCTGGTGCCTCCCCAGGGCATTCGGTTGACGCCGAAGCACTATGCGTATCTGAAGATATCCGAAGGGTGCAATCACCGGTGCACGTTCTGCATCATTCCGTCCATGCGCGGGGATCTCGTTTCCAGGCCGATTGGCGAGGTCATGAACGAGGCGGAGAATCTCGTCGGCGCGGGGGTGAAGGAGTTGCTCGTGATCTCGCAGGACACGAGTGCATATGGCGTTGATGTCAAGTACCGCACCGGATTCTGGAATGGCCGCCCGGTCAAGACGCGCATGAACGAACTGGTGGGCGCGCTCGGCACACTTGGTGCGTGGGTCCGCCTGCACTATGTGTATCCGTATCCGCATGTCGATGATGTCATTCCGCTCATGGCCGACGGGAAGATTCTTCCGTATCTCGACGTGCCGTTTCAGCATGCCTCGCCACGCATCTTGAAGCTGATGAAGCGTCCGGCTTCCGGCGAGAAGAACATCGAGCGCATCCGGGCGTGGCGGGCGGTGTGTCCCGACATCACGATTCGCAGCACCTTCATTGTCGGCTTCCCCGGCGAGACCGAGGCGGAGTTCGAGGAATTGCTTGCGTTTCTCGAGGCGGCGGAGCTCGATCGGGTCGGGTGTTTCGAATATTCGCCGGTCGAGGGCGCAGCGGCCAATGCGCTGCCCGATGCGATTGCAGATGAAGTGAAAGAAGCGCGCCGCGCGCGGTTCATGGCGATGCAGGCGAACATCAGTGCGAGGCGTCTCGCGCGCAAGGTGGGACGACTTGAGCGCGTGCTGGTGGATTCGATCGATCATAAGAAGGGCGTCGCAATCGCCCGCTCGATGGCCGATGCGCCCGAGATCGACGGGGTCGTGATCATTGCAAACGCCAAAGGAGTGGTGGCGGGAGACTGGGCAAACGTAAAGATCGTGCGGGCGGATGAGCATGATCTGCACGGTGTTCTGACGACAAACTGATACGAGGACATCATGGCGACACGTGAAGTGGTAGTGGTGAGCGGTACACGAACGGCGATCGGCGATTACGGCGGCGCGTTGAAGGACATTCCGCCGACGAAGCTTGGTGCGATCGCCATCAGGGAAGCCTTGGCACGCGCGAACATCGATCCTGCGACGGTCGGTCATGTCGTGCTGGGCAGCGTCATTCATGGCGAGGCGCGCGACCTGTACATTTCCCGCGTGGCCGCCATCGATGCGGGGCTTCCGGTCGGCACGCCCTGCCTCACCGTCAATCGCCTATGCGGCAGCGGACTGCAGGCGATCGTCTCGGCCGCCCAACACATCCTTCTTGGCGATACCGATGTCGTGATCGGTGCGGGCGCCGAAAGCATGAGTCGCGCGGCGTACTTCCTGCCCGCGGCGCGTTGGGGTCAGCGCATGGGCGATGGGGTGATGATCGATGCGATGACCGCCGCGCTGCACGATCCGTTCGGCAACGGGCATATGGGCATCACCGCGGAGAACATCGCGGCGAAATACGGGATCGGGCGCGAGGAGCAGGACGCATTCGCCATCGAGTCGCATCGCCGTGCTTCACGTGCGATCAACGAAGGCTACTTCAAGAGCCAGATCGTACCGGTCGAGGTGAAATCGAAGAAGGGTCCGGCGTTCTTCGACGCGGACGAGCATGTGCGCCATGAGTTGAAACCCGAGGACATGGCCAAGTTGAAAACTGTTTTCAAGAAGGACGGCACGGTGACTGCGGGCAATGCTTCAGGCATCAACGACGGGGCCGCCGCGATCGTGATGATGGAGGCGGGCGCCGCCGAGCGTGCCAAAGCCAAACCGATCGCGCGACTGGTGGGCTACGCGCATGCTGGTGTCGAGCCGAACGTCATGGGGCTCGGGCCGATTCCGGCGGTGCGTCGGATTTTCGAGAAGACCGGCTTGAAGCCTGCCGATATCGACATCATCGAGTCCAATGAGGCGTTCGCCGTCCAAGCCATGTCGGTAACGCGCGAGCTTGGCCTCGATCCGGCGAAGGTCAATCCGAATGGCGGGGCGGTGGCGCTGGGTCATCCGGTCGGTGCAACCGGTGCGATTCTTACGGTCAAGGCGCTATACGAGCTGCAGCGCACGAAGAAACGCTACGCGCTGGTGACGATGTGTATCGGCGGCGGGCAGGGTATTGCGGCGATCTTCGAGCGGATATAGAAATCTGTGCGGCCTGCCGCGCAGATTTCTAGCCGGCGCGGTGTTGGTGCGTAACGAGCAGCACACCGCTCGTTACGATGATCCCCATGCCAAGCAGGGCCCAGCCATCCGGGAAATCGCCGAAGGCCAGATAACCGAGTGACAGCGCCCCCACGAGTTGCGCGTACATGAAGGGCGCGAGGATCGAAGCCGGGGCGTACTGGAAGGCGCGAATCAATAGGAAGTGTCCGAAGCCCCCGAGCGGCCCAAGGACCACCATGAGCGACGAGTGGAACGCGTTGTCCGGCCACCGGCCAGCAAACGGCAGGAACAGGGACAGCACGGCCGCGCCAACCAGGGCCGGATAAAAAAGCGAGGTGAGCGCACGCTCGGTATGGGCAATGCGCCGGGTGAGCAGTTGATAGGCGGCCATGCAGATCGCTGTCATGACCGGCAAAAGCGCCGACCACGAGAACACGTCGCTGCCCGGCCGGATGATGAACTGCACGCCGATCAGACCGGCGACGATCGCAATCCAGGATGCGCGCGGCACCCGTTCATGCAAGACCGGACCCGCAAGTAATGCGATGAGTAGCGGTGCTATGAACGTAATCGCGGACGCCTCGGCCAATTGCATCGTGGCGATCGCGCTGAAGAAGAACAGGCTTGATGCGGTGAGCAGCGCGCCGCGCGTCAACTGGATACCTGGCCGCTGGGTGCGTACCAGATCGAGCTTCATGCGCGGGGCAAGAAAGATCACCATCGCGACCATCTGATAAAAATAGCGCGCCCACACCACCGTCAGGATCGAATAGTCGTGGGACAGGTGCTTGGCAATCGTGTCCATCACCGCGAACACCGACACCGCCGCGAAGACGAATGCGATGCCGATCATGCGTTGTCGCGATTCGGCGGTTGGCATGGCTATCCGATCGCCAGACCAACCATGCCGGCGGCCATCATCGCCGCCGCGATCATGCGCCGGCGTGCATCGGCTTCACCCAGCACCTGCGTGCCAAGCCACGCGCCGATGACGATGCTGATCTCGCGCGCGGGCGCGATGTAGCTCACCGGTGTGAAGGTCATGGCCGTCAATACGAGGATGTACGCCAGGGGCGACAGGATCGCCCCGGCCAGGGCGGCCTTCTTGTGGTCGCGCCACGCCCGTCTCACCGCGGGTCGATCCTTTAGCGCCATGGGGGCGAGCAACATCGTACGGCCAAGATTTTCTCCCCAGTGCAGGAGCAACGGCGGAATGGCCGCGTAGGTCACCGCCCGCTGATCGCAAATCGTATAGGCAGCGATCGTGCAACCGGTCATCAATGCATAAGAGAGGCCACGCAACGGCGTGCCCGCGCGCAGGCGAGCGGTGGTCCCCGAGATGTAGAACGCACCGGCAATGATCGTGCAGCCCCCGGCAATCGCCAAGGGCCCTGGGCCTTCGTCCAGCAATATGATGGCGAGGGCGACGGTGAGCAATGGACCGGTGGCGCGCGCCACCGGATAGACGACCGAAAGATCGCCGTGCCGATAGCCTCGGTCCAACATCAGAAAGTAACCGGTGTGAATCAGCGCGCTCAGAAGAATGAACGCAAGCGCGACCCAGCCCAGATCAAAACGCTGGTACCAAAACAGCAGGGCGGCAATCGGTGCGTAAAGGAGCGTGGCCATCAGCGCGAATAGCCATATGAACGCAATCCCGCCACCCGAGCGTTTCAGGATGAAATTCCACAATGCGTGGGCAACGGCCGCTGTGAGGACCAACGCGAGCGCGGCCGCTGTCATCAACGCGCGGTCGCTGATCGACGACTGCTTGGGAAATCCACCGATTTCAAAGTGAGGCAGCGCAGTCCGCAGGGGGCGACCATGCTACCAGCCGGACGGGCTCGAAATGAAAACGGGGCGCCCGATGCGCCCCGTCGACGTGCCGCATTCGCTGATCAGCTTGCGCCGGTCAACACCCCATTCTGCGTGCGGACTCGATCACCGTTGCGCCAAGCCGGCGCGGCCTCCTGGGTGAAGGACTTCACCGACCCGTCGTCCATGCGGACATCAATGACATATGAACTCGATTTGCGGACGTGTTTCTCGACCTGATGTCCGGCGATGGCGCCACCGATCGCGCCGATGACGGTCCCAACGTCGCGCCCGCGGCCATTGCCGACCTGATGTCCGAGTACTCCACCGCCCACCGCGCCCGCGATGGCGCCAAATCCGGTTCCTTCGCCTGCCGTCGCGACCTGGCGCACCGACTCGATCGTCCCGCAGTCATAGCAGATGGCCCGTGGCGCCGGCGCCGGAGGCGGAGCGGGCTGGTACACCGGGGCAGGGGTGGGTTCAGCGACTGCCACCGTCTTTGCTGGCGGACTCGGTTCCGCGCGAACCGTGGGGCGAGGCTTTGGCGCAGGTGCCTGGGCGGGCCTCGGTGCGGGCACGGGCGCTGCGGTGGGTTGCTCGATTGCCTTGCTTGCCGTCTCGGCGGCGGGCAGTACGGGCGCAGGCGCTTGCTCTACCGCGGAAAGCTCGGTCTTCACCGCGCGATTGGCATCATCACTTTTCGATGTGGGGATCCAACCCATGATGGCGGCGATGCCGGCGGCGCTGAACAGCGTCACCGCGATCGCGGCGATCATGATCATCGGATGCATGGCGGTGCTTGGAGAAACGGCGGGGTGTGCGTCCATGGAAAATACTCCCGATGCAATGAGTGGCAACGCCTCGTTCAACGCGCGAGGCGGTCGCAGCGACGACCGAGTCTACCGACCCGGATGTAACCGGACGTAACCGATCGGCGGCTCGATGGGGACGGAGATCAGACGGAGGGGGAGATCAGGCGGAAGCGGCGATTCCTCTACTCCGGGCGCAATTGCGGGAACAAGATAACGTCCCGGATCGACGGGCTGTTGGTGAGCAGCATCACCAGACGGTCGATGCCGATGCCTTCGCCCGCCGTCGGCGGCAAGCCGTACTCCAATGCCCGGATGTAATCCGCGTCGTAGAACATGGCCTCCTCGTCACCGGCCGCTTTGGCTTGCGCCTGTTCGTTGAAGCGCGCCGCCTGATCTTCCGGATCGTTGAGTTCGGAAAAGCCGTTCGCCATCTCGCGACCGGTGACGAAGAGCTCGAAACGATCGGTCGATTCTGGCGTTTGATCGTTGCGACGCGCAAGCGGCGACACTTCGGCGGGATAGTCGATGATGAAGGTCGGCTGGATCAGCGCACTTTCGGTCGTTTCATCGAAGAATGAAAGTTGCAACGCGCCGATGCCGGCGGTATCCGCCACCTTCACGCCGCGCTTGCGCAACGCATCGGTGAGCCAGACGCGATCCGCGAGCTCGGCCTCGGTGAATTCCGGATGGTATTTGCGCAACGCCTGGACGATCGTGATCCGATCGAACGGCTTACCAAGGTCGATGACATGATCACCATAGGGAATCCGCGTTGTGCCAAGCGTCGCCTGCGCGACCTGACGCAGCATCTCCTCGGTGAAGTCCATGAGGTAGCGATAGTCGCGGTAGGCCTCGTAGAACTCGATCATCGTGAATTCCGGATTGTGCCGCGTCGAGATCCCTTCGTTGCGGAAATTGCGATTGATCTCGAACACCTTTTCAAATCCGCCCACCACCAGTTTCTTCAGGTAGAGCTCGGGCGCGATACGCAAATAAAGCGTCATGTCGAGCGCGTTGTGGTGCGTGACGAAGGGCTTCGCCGCCGCGCCACCGGGTATCGGCTGCATCATCGGCGTTTCGACTTCGAGAAATCCCCTCGACACCATGAACGCGCGGATCTCCTGGACGATCCGGCTTCGCAACATGAATGTTCGCCGTGATTCTTCGCTGGTGATCAGATCGACATAGCGCTGCCGGTAGCGTTGTTCCTGGTCGGCGAGTCCGTGAAATTTCTCGGGCAACGGGCGAAGCGATTTCGCGAGCAGTCGCAACTTCGTCGCGCGCACGGACAACTCGCCCGTCTTGGTCTTGAAGAGCGTGCCTTCGACGCCGAGAATATCGCCGAGGTCCCAATGCTTGAACGCGGCATGCACCTCGCGCCCGGTCGAATCGTCGGCGATGTAAAGCTGGATCCTGCCGCTTGAATCCTGAATCGTCGCAAAGCTCGCTTTGCCCATGACCCGCTTCAACATCATGCGTCCGGCTACGGCGACCCGGATCGCGCCCGCTTCGAGCGCTTCCTTCTCCATATCGCTGTACGTCGCGTGCAGCGACTGCGCAAAGTGTTCGCGCGAGAAATCGTTGGGAAAAGGATTGCCGCTTTTGCGAAGCAAGGCAAGCTTGGCACGTCGTTCGGCCTGAATCTGGCTCTCGTCTTCTGGCGGGTTGCGCGGGTCGTCCGACATGGTCACTCCGGGAGAAGCTACCCTCAATGCGTCAAGCCGACGCCCTGCTTGAGGCTCGCGCTGATGAAGATATCGAGATCGCCATCGAGAACCGACTGCGTGTTGCCGACCTCGACATTGGTGCGAAGATCCTTGATGCGTGATTGGTCGAGCACGTAGGAACGGATCTGATGGCCCCAGCCGATATCCGTTTTCGAATCCTCGAGCGCCTGCTTGGCTTCGTTGCGCTTTCGGAGTTCGAACTCATACAGCTTCGCCTTCAGCATCGACATGGCTTCCGCCTTGTTACGATGCTGCGAGCGGTCGTTTTGACACTGGGCAACGATATTGGTCGGCAAGTGGGTAATGCGCACGGCGGAGTCGGTCCGGTTCACGTGCTGACCACCGGCGCCGGAAGCGCGATAGGTATCGATGCGCAGATCCGCCGGATTGATATCGATCTCGATCGAGTCGTCGACCTCCGGATACACGAACACGCTTGCAAATGACGTATGTCGTCGTGCGTTGGAATCGAACGGGGACTTGCGCACCAGACGATGGATGCCCGTTTCAGTGCGCAGATGGCCGAAAGCGTACAGGCCGGTCACCTTGATCGTGGCGCCCTTGATGCCGGCGACGTCACCCTCGGAGTGTTCGAGCACATCGACCTGGAACCCTTTGCGCTCGGCGTAGCGCGAGTACATGCGCAGGAGCATTTGTGTCCAGTCCTGCGCCTCGGTACCACCCGAACCGGACTGCAAGTCGACGAAGCAACTGTTCGGGTCGAGCGGATCGGCAAACATCCGCCGAAATTCCATGCCCTCGACCGTCGTTCCGATGCGTGCGATATCGCCCTCGATCGAGATGAGCGTCGAATCGTCTCCCTCTACCGAAGCGAGCTCGAACAGTTCCCGCGCATCGTGATGCAATTGCGTGAGCGCGGTAATGTTCCCGACGATGTCATCGAGTGATTTTTTTTCCTTGCCGAGATCCTGGGCGCGCTTTGCGTCGTCCCAGACGTTCGGATCCTCGAGCTCCCGCCCGACTTCGCTCAGCCGGGTTTGTTTGAAATCGAAGTCAAAGATACCTCCGTAATTCGGCGATACGTCGAGCGAGATCGATGAGCGCACCGCTCATTGCGTTGAGGCGTTCGGCTTCCATGATTTAATTCTTGTAGGCTGGGCAAACGATCGGGTCGCCTCCGATTGAATGAGGCGAGAGACGAAGGGGATTGATCAAACATCCGCGGACCGGCGATTATACAGGCACGATGCAGGCACAATACAGACTGACGCGCACCGGTACGCACCGGCACCATTGGGTCGGTCCACTGCATCACGAATCGGCTGGCCCACTGAACCCGGTTGGTCCTCTTTGGATATGATGGCCGGACCAAGATCGTTGCGGCGCCCGCGCGGTGGATGTCATCGCGCCTGCGCGCACCCGTAGTCCCGCATCGATAGACCAATACTTCTGCCTGAAACATGCCTCCTCCCCAATTGATCGCGCAGCGTGGCGCACGGCTATTCACGATAATCTTCGCCGGTTGCATTGTCGTACTCGGCGCCGCGCTCTATTTGCAGCATGCGTACAACCTCGACCCGTGCCCGTGGTGCATCGTTCAACGCATCCTGTTCGTTCTGATTGCGTTGATCGCGCTTATCGCGGCTCTGCATCGGCCGCAAGGATTCGGCGTTACCGCTTACGGGACGGTGATTGGACTGGTTTCGATGACGGGGATCGCGTCGGCGACCTATCACATCTACCTGCAGCAAGATCCCGCGCGCGCGGCGAAGTGCGCCGGTTCGTTTGTCGAACGCCTCCTCGATCAATCCGCGCTTGGTCGGATCATTCCCCCACTGTTCCAGTACGATGGCCCGTGCACGCTAAAGCCATGGGCGATGCTCGGATTGTCGATTCCCGAGTGGTCGCTGATCGCCTTCGTTCTCGCGCTTATCGCGGTCGGCGCCGGGGCTTTTCTGGGGCGCCGCTAGGTCTCTGCGGGGTAGCACGCGCACGTTCCGATAAGCCAGGACGATTGTTTCGTTGATCGGTGCTTTGCAAACGAAATCAGCGCGTTTCGCAGTTCCGGTTCGCATTTCGCGCTCCGTGCCGTCTATCGCCGAAAATCGACCGTCTAACTTTTTCGGCGCGGGGCCCTGTCGGATTCTTGAAAATTCCAGCGCGAAAAGGCGTCGTGGTTTCGTCAATTTGATGGGTTCTCCGCATGTTGCAGTGAAACTTTGCAAATTGACTGGCACGGAATCACGGCGTGTGACCCAACAGGCAACTTTAGTGAACGTGCTGTTACTAAACTTCAATCCATCGATAACGTTCATGGCAGTGCCCGGTGACAACCGCGGCGGCCTTGGCAGGGAGAGGTTCCAACTTCAAGAATTCGGCGACCCTCGTCACGAACCTTCGCGCTTGCGAAGGGCGCAACGAGCCGCGTACGGCTGGCGGCTTCGAGCAATCAAAACAGTGACGATCGTGTGCCAGATGGTCCGCAGACGCAGCAAGCGTTAGGTCGTTCCCCGCGACCGTTGGACGGGGCCGGTTCGTCCGGCCCCGTTTTTGTTTTGTGCGATTGAATCGCATCATTGCTCGATCGGTCCTAGATCCGGATCCAGATCAATGCGAGCGATGACACGATGACGCGGCGACCGATGCAATGACCGCTATGCCACCGCCCTCCAGTGCTCGACAGTGAGCTGCGCCTCCGACAGCCCGTTGTATTGGTTGATCGTCAGGCGATACACACACTGTGCCGCGGCGGGCAGCGGATCGATTTGATTGAACTGTATGCCGTCGATGGCCACTCCGTCCCGCTCCAGCTTCAGCCGCAAATGCTTGCCACCCACCACGCGCTGCGAGCGAATATTGAATCGATCCATGAAGATCGGTGCCGGAAAGCCTTGCCCCCAGATGCCGCCATCGAGCAGGCGCGCGACTTCGAGCGATACCCATTGCGGTTCGAGCGACCCATCGGTTTCGACCACGCGTTCCAGGGCGCCGGCATCGAGCAGTCTGCGCGAGACCGTCTCGAATGCTTCGGAAAATTGATCCAGATCGCGCGCGGCGATCGTCACGCCAGCCGCCGCGGCATGCCCACCGAATCGTACCAATAGATTCGGGTGCATTTTGCTCACGAGGTCGAGACAGTCACGCAGGTGCAGGCCCGCGATCGATCGGCCGGAGCCTCGCAGTTGATCGTCGCCGCCGGGCGCGAATACGAAAGTCGGGCGATGAAAGCGATCCTTGATCCGCCCGGCCAGGATGCCTACGACACCTTGATGCCACGACGGGTCAAAGAGCGACAATGTGGCCTGCTCGGATGGTTGGATACGGTCGAGCGCGATATCCGCCTCGGCTTGCATCGATGATTCAATGTCCCGCCGCTCGCGATTCAATCGGTCGAGATCCTGCGCGATCGAGAGCGCGCGCGACATGTCATCGGTGGCGAGACACTCGATCCCAAGATGCATGTCGGCAAGGCGCCCGGCCGCGTTGATACGTGGGCCGACGGCGAAGCCGAGATCAAACCCGCTGGCACGCGACATCTCCCGCCCGGCCACGGCAAAAAGTGCTTGCAGGCCCGCGCAGGCCTTGCCCGAACGGATGCGCTGCAATCCCAGGCTCACCATCACGCGGTTGTTGTGATCGAGCCGCACCACGTCTGCCACCGTACCCGCTGCGACCAGATCGAGCAAATGCGCGAGATTGGGCTCGATGCGCGTTTTGAAATGTCCCTGTTCGCGCAAGACTGAACGCAAGGCAATCATGACGTAGAACAGCACGCCGACACCGGCGATCGACTTGCTGGGAAACGCACAGCCGGGTTGATTCGGATTGACGATGCAGGTTGCCGCGGGGAGCGAATCGGCGGGCAGGTGGTGATCAGTGATAAGCGTTCGAATCCCAAGTTCATTCGCAGCGGCGACGCCATCGATGCTCGCGATGCCATTGTCGACCGTGATGAGCAGATCGGGCTTGCGCGCCGCGACCACCCCGACCAGCTCGCGCGTGAGCCCATAGCCGAGCTCTTGTCGGTTCGGCACGAAATAATCGACCCGCGCACCCAATGCCCGCAATGCCCGCAGACCCACCGCGCAGGCGGTCGCGCCGTCGCAGTCGTAGTCAGCGACGATGAGCATACGGCTCTCACGCGCGATCGCATCCGCCAGCAGCCGCGCGGCCTGCTCGATGCCCTTCAGCGCGCGCGGCGGAAGTAGCGCGTTGATGCCGTACTCGACATCGGCGGGCATTCGCACACCGCGTGCGGCATAGAGTCGGGCAAGCAACGGATGTACGCCCGCCGCGCGAAGGCTCGCTTCGATCGGCAAGGGTACGGTGCGCGGGCGAATGTTCACGATGGCGGGTTGATCGTTCAAGCGGCCACCGATTCGTTGATATAGGTGGCGAGATTCCTGCGTCGGCGCCAGAAATAGCGAAGGTCTCCTCCGGTCGTCTCGACCGCGAGTGCACTCGAGGCGCTGATCGCGTGAATGGTAATCATACCGAGGCGCTTCTGCCGCAGCGCGTCGAGCGCAGGCGCGAACCATTGTGCTTCGAGTTCGGCCAGTCCCGTACGCCACGCATCGAGGTCTCGATAGGCGCTTGGGCTGCGCAGTCGATCGAGCACGACCCATGTGACGCCACGCGCAAACGGGGCCTGCAGAATCGAATCGATGCCTCGTGGAACGGGATGTGCAGCGATGGCAGCGGAGCGGGCCAGCCCAAGGGCCAGCGGATCGTCGGCGTAGAGGGCTACCACCGCCGGTGTGACGATGTCCTGCGGTTGGCCGGCACCCCAGGGCCACACGCTGTTTATCGGCGGTACGCCGCAGCGCTCCCGTATCGCGTTGATCGGATGCTCGTGCAGGAGCATCTGCACCTCGTTCATGAATGCCTGCAACGGCAGCGCGCCCGGCCCGGTGGGTCGAAGGGCATCCACCGAGCGGCCGCGGACAAGATCGAGCGTCGCCGTGTTGGCCGTGATCGGTGTTGGTCCGGTCATGTACCAGCGACTGGCAGTTGGTGCGATGAATCGCATTGCCTCGTCGCGAAAATGCTCGTTCAGCGCGTCGATGAGTGCCGCCGTCTCCTCCCTGTCAAGGGGAATCGTGGTTGCATCGAGCAGGGTGAAGTCATCGCGCCCGACGCGAAGATGCACAGGATCGACCCGGATCCAGTGACGTTCTTCATGAGGCACACCGTCCCCCAACAGCGCGAACGGTGCGACCGGCAAGGCCTCCGCCGTGGGAATTCCGAAGGCTTCCAGGAGCCATGCTTCCAGCGAGCCGATTGTCCGAATACGCTTTCGCCCGCGAGCCACCAGCGTTTCGATCCCGCGCGCGGCCAAATTGGCGTGCGCGGGAATCGGGGCTTCATGCGACCAGAAGAGTTCGGGGACGATCAGGTGCAAATGCATCGCGCGATGGACGGATGAACGCCTTCCCCGGCGAGGATGGCATCCCCATTGTAGCCAGTCGCGTCGATCGCGAAGAGCGCCTGCGTGGGAATTCAATGGGAAACGAATGGACTTGTGGGAGAATCGCCACCGACTTCTCTTGCCCACCATCGATGAAATACGAGCTGTTCGTCGGGTTGCGTTATGCGCGGGCCGAACGCACCAATCACTTCGTCTCGTTCCTCTCCCTCGTCTCGATGACCGGTATCGCGCTTGGCGTGGCCGCTTTGATCGTGGTGTTGTCGGTGGTGAACGGATTCGAGGAAGAATTCCGGAAGGGCGTCCTCGGTGCCACACCGCATGTCCAACTGAGCGGATACGACGGTCGGCTCGATCGCTGGGAGGACATCGCAAAGACCGCGGCGACGATCCCGGGGGTGATTGCGGCAGGTCCGTTCGCGAATGCGCAGGGATTGCTCTCGAATGAAGGCAAGGTGCGCGGCGTGATCCTGCGCGGCGTGGTGCCCGCCATCGAGGATTCGGTCGGCAACCTCGCCCAGCAAATTCGCGAAGGTCGCAGCGATGCGCTCGTACCGGGCGAGCAAGGCGTGATTCTCGGCACCGAGCTTGCAAAGGGGTTGGGCGTCGCGGTTGGCGATCGCGTCGCCCTGGTGTCGCCGCAGGCGGCATCCGCCGGGTCCGGGCCACGCTTGCGCGCGCTGAAGGTCGTCGGAACATTTTCGGTGGGCTTCTACGACTACGACAGCACCCTTGCGATCATGCATTTGGCGGACGTCCAAGCGCTCTTCGAAATGGGCGACAGTGTTTCGGGTGTGCGCCTGAAGCTTGCCAATCCGCTGCAATCCCGCATGGTCGGACTGGATGTGTCCAGACTGATGCGCGATCTGGCGGTTACCGACTGGACCCGCGGCAACGGACACCTGTTCCACGCCGTGAAGACATCAAAGCTCATGGTCGTGCTCGTTGTATCGCTCTTGATCGCGATCGCGACCTTCAACATCGTCGCCTCGCTCGTCATGGCGGTCACCGACAAGGAATCGGATATCGCGATCCTCCGTACGCTGGGTGCATCGCCCGGCGGGATCATGCGGGTCTTCATCGTGCAAGGTGCGCTGATCGGTGTGATCGGCACGGCGATGGGCGTGGTGGCGGGCGTGCTGCTTTCGCTCTACGTGCCTGACCTCGCGCTCTGGGTGGAGCGGACCACCGGCTTCCAGCCGATATCGGCCGAGATCTATCACATCAGCCAACTGCCATCGGACCTGCAACTCCCTGATGTCCTGCTCACCGCCTTCGTCGCACTCGTCCTCGCGCTCCTTGCCACGTTGTATCCGAGCTATCGGGCCTCGCGGTCGCGGCCCGCCGATGCGCTGCGTTTCGAGTGATCGCGGCGATCATGCGCTACGAGCTCTTTGTCGGATTGCGGTACACCCGATCCCGGCGGCGCAATAATTTCGTTTCGTTCATCTCGCTCATCTCGATGCTCGGCATCGCGCTTGGCGTGGCCGCACTCATCGTCGTGCTTTCGGTCATGAACGGATTCCAGCGTGAGCTGCGCTCGCGCATCCTCGGTGTCGCCGCGCATGTGCAGATTACCGGTCCGGGCGAGATCCTCGCCGATTGGACCGGCGTGGCAGCCAAGACACGGGAGCATCCGGGCGTGGTCGCGGCCGCGCCCTATGTCACCGCCCAAAGCATGATCTCCCGCGAGAACAATATTCGCGGTGCGATCGTGCGCGGTATCGAGCCCGCACTTGAGTCCGGCGTGGCCGAGCTCGGGCGCCGGCACATGGTCGCAGGCAGGCTGGACGCGCTGCAACCCGGTGAGTACGGCATCGTGCTCGGCGTCGAGCTCGCGCGCTATCTGCAGGCGCGGGTGGGCGATCGAGTGACGTTGATCGCCCCGCAAGGCCTGGTGACACCGGCGGGCGTGATTCCCCGCTTGAAGCAGTTCCGGGTTGTCGGACTATTCGAAGTGGGGTTGTTCGAATATGACGGTGGGCTCGCGCTGGTGCATATCGACGACGCGCAGCGCCTTTATCGGATGGGCGGGCAGGTCTCCGGTGTGCGCCTCAGGCTTGCCGACCTGTTCGAGGCGCGCACGATCTCAAAATTACTGGGCGATCAGCTTTCCGGAACGATGGTGACGGACTGGACGCAAAGCCATGCAAGCTTCTTTCGCGCCGTGCAGGTCGAGAAGAATGTGATGTTCTTTATTCTCACGCTGATCGTGATGGTGGCGGCTTTCAACATCGTCTCCACTTTGATCATGGTCGTCACCGACAAGCAATCCGATATCGCGATTCTCCGTACATTAGGGGCTTCACCGGCGAGCATCATGCGGATCTTCGTGATCCAGGGCTTTCTCATCGGTGTCGTCGGGACGCTCGCAGGATTGATCGGCGGGGTCGCGCTCGCCATCAATGTCGATGTGGTCGTACCATTCCTCGAGCGGATGCTGAATCTGCGCCTGCTGGATCCGTCGGTGTACTACATCAGCGAGCTTCCCTCCGAATTGCAACGCAGTGACGTGATGACGATCGCCATGATTTCCCTCGCGCTCAGCTTGGCGGCGACCCTTTACCCAAGCTGGCGCGCGGCGCGCGTGCGGCCCGCCGAAGCCTTGCGCTACGAATGACTGAAAATCGATCGGTGCTCGCCTGTCGTGGGCTGGCCAAGACCTATATGCAAGGCGACCATCGGGTACCGGTGCTGGGAGGCGTCGATCTCGACGTAAAGAGCCGTGAGGTGATCGCCATCATCGGTGCCTCGGGGTCGGGCAAAAGTACGCTCCTCCATTTATTGGGCGGGCTCGACGAACCCACTGCCGGGACGGTCGAGGTTCTCGGTCGGCCGATGCACGCATTGTCCGAGACCGAGCGCGGGGAACTGCGCAACAAGGCACTGGGATTCGTGTACCAGTTTCATCACCTGCTGATGGAATTCAGCGCGCTCGAAAACGTTGCGATGCCGCTTTTCATCCGCCGGATGGATCCTCGCCAGGCGCGCGAAGAAGCGCGGCGGATTCTTACCGATGTCGGACTCGCCGAACGCCTTTCCCACACGCCGGCGCAACTGTCGGGTGGCGAACGCCAGCGTGCGGCGCTTGCCCGCGCACTGGTGACCGGCCCCGCGTGCGCACTTGCGGATGAGCCCACCGGCAATCTCGATCGGCATACCGCGGCCGCTGTTTTCGAGTTGCTGCTGAAACTCAATCGGGATCGCGGGACGAGCTTCGTGATCGTCACGCACGATCCGGAGATTGCGGCACGCGCGGATCGGATCATGAAACTGGACGACGGGCGCTTGATCCAGGTGCGCTAGCAAGCGCGCGCTACGGATGCGCCGAACGACCTGACCAGCCAAGCGTCCCGCCCGTTTATCCCGCGCGCCTTACGCGGTATGTTGCGCGGCGGCACGTCGCTGTTTGCGCCGCCGCCAGGCCACGATGACATGGATGCGCCAGAACAGCTCGACGACGCAGTAACCCACCGCTGCAAGGCAGAGTCCCAGGCATACCAACCCCACTGCAAGTGGCTTGCCGAGTGAGATGAACCAATTGATCACGGCAAGCGTCGATCCCGCGAGATCCGCGAAGGCCAGATTCGGTGGCAATGTGAGCGTGCTGTCGCCGCCCATCACCAGTTGGCCGATCCAGAAAGCAGCAAAATAGAGGGGCAGAATCGTGAATGGATTGGAATAAAGCGTGACGAACACCGCCACCGGGAGGTTGACCTTGAATAGCAGTGCGCCGATCGCGCCGGCGGCAAACTGGACAGGGTTGCTGCCGGGGATCAACCCCGCGAACATGCCCACGGCCGTGCCGCCTGCCACCGATCGCCGGTTGATGTGCCACAGATTCGGGTGCGACAGCCGTGGGCCGAATCGCTTCAGCAATCGATTGTTCGTGATCGACTCGGGCGAGGGCAGGATGCGGCGAAAGGCTTTGCGGAGCATGCGGAGTTCCGATGGCCTATTGCAGAACGACCGCAACGGGCCTTGACTTAGGGGAGTATGAGGGGCGTGTTGGGGAGGAGGGGCCCCAACCCCACCGAGCCCCCTCATAAGGCAACAGATTCTAAGGAGTCTTCGATCGAAGCGATACGGGCAACGTGCATGGGCAAGAGAGCAGTGTGCGCGCATTAGCGGTCGGGGCGGTGACCGGAACGGCGATGCTGCAACAGTCGGCGACATTGCCCGGGTCCGCGTGGATCGCCGGTGCGCTTATCGCCGCCGTCATGCTGCTTTGGGTGGGGCGCGGACGTTCGGGACTTGCAAGTATCGTTATCGCGCTCTGCACCGGACTTGCGCTTGGATATGGATGGGCGGGCCTGGTCGCGAGCGATCGGCTCGCTGCGCGGCTCGACAATACGCTTGAAGGGCGGGACATCGTCATCGCCGGCACGGTGGTCGGTTTGCCGCAGCCATTCGAGCGGGGTATTCGCTTCATTCTCGATATCGAAGAGAGCGACACGCCGGGCGTATCCGGTCGGGTCGCGCTTGCGTGGTACGGGTCGCTCGGTGAAGGCGAGCCTTCACGCGTTCGCGGGGGCGAGCGATGGCGGTTCACCGTGCGGCTCAAACATCCGCATACCAACGCGAATCCTCATGGCTTCGACTACGAAGCATGGCTTCTGGAACAAGACATCCGCGCCACCGGATCGGTTCGCCCCCGAGGAGAGCACCGACACCTCGGTGAGAATGTCGGTTCGCTTGGCGCTCGCATCGACCGTGTTCGCGAGCGCTTGCGGGATCGCTTTCGCCAAGCGATGCCGGGCGAGCGATTCGCCGGCGTGTTGATCGCGCTTGTCGTGGGTGATCAACGGGCGATACGCACCGAGGATTGGGCGGTATTCAATCGGACCGGCGTATCCCATCTGATGAGCATCTCGGGTTTGCACGTCACCATGATCGCAAGCCTTGGCGCATGGCTGGTGGGCTTCGCGTGGCGACGGTCCTCCCGATTGCTGTTGGCGTGTCCGGCCCGCAAAGCCGCCGCGGTGGGTGGTGTCATTGCGGCGACGCTCTATTGCGCGCTCGCCGGCTTCGGCATCCCGGCACAGCGCACGCTCTACATGCTAAGCGTCGCGGCCGTCGCGCTTTGGCTTGATCGCACGCAATCGGCCTCACGCGTGCTCGCGCTGGCATTGCTTGTCGTGGTGGCGGTCGATCCGTGGGCGGTGATCGCGCCGGGATTCTGGCTGTCATTCGCCGCCGTCGGCGTCATTTTTTATACGACGACCCGGGCGATCGACGGTCAATGGTTCGTTGCCTGGGCGCGATCCCAATGGGCCATCACGATCGGTCTCGTGCCGCTAACGATCGCTTTGTTCCAACAGGTCTCGCTGGTATCGCCGATCGCAAACGCTGTTGCCATTCCGGTGGTGAGCCTGATCGTGACGCCCCTTGCGTTGCTCGCCGCGCTTGTTCCCGTCGATGCGTTGGCCTATCTTGCGCATTGGGTCATGGCGTTGCTCATGCCGGTTCTGGAATGGTTCGCCAGCCTGCCTGCCGCCACATGGCAGCAACACGCACCGAACGGGTGGGCGTTGGCGCTCGCGCTTCTGGGTGTGGTATGGCTGCTCGCGCCGCGCGGTGTGCCGGCGCGCGCGATGGCTTTGCCGCTTTTCGCGCCGATGCTGTTCGTCCTGCCGGGTGCGCCTTCGACCGGCACCGCGTGGATCGACATTCTCGATATCGGACAAGGAACCGCGATCGTCATTCGCACCGCACGCCATTCGATGGTGTATGACGCCGGACCCGCCTATAGCGTCGAGGCGGATGCGGGCAATCGCGTCGTCGTGCCGTACCTTCGCGGCGAGGGCATCGGGCGCATCGACCGCATGATGATTACGCACCTCGACAATGATCATTCCGGTGGCGCGGTGTCGATCGCGAGTTGGTTGCCGATCGGCATGCTGATGTCATCGTTGCCGGCCGGACATCCGGTGCAGGCATATTCGCCCTATCGCGTGCCGTGCCAGGCCGGACAGCGATGGACGTGGGATGGCGTGGATTTTCACGTCTTGCATCCGGTCACCGATGACTACGAGCGAGCACTCAAGACGAATTCAATGTCATGCGTACTGCGCATCAATGCGGGCGGGCATGCGATGCTTCTTACCGGTGATATCGAAGCGCGCGAGGAGGCAATACTGGTGCTGAAAGGCACCGAGGCGTTGCGGGCGGACGTGCTCCTGGTGCCGCACCATGGGAGCCGAACCTCGTCCACGAATGATTTCATCGACGCGGTCGGCCCGCGTCTCGCGGTCGTTTCCGCGGGTTACCGGAATCGATTCGGTCATCCGCGTGCGGACATCGAGGCGCGCTACCAGAGCCGCGGGATCCACATCGCGCGTACTGATGCAGGCGGTGCGGTGCGGGTCGAGCTTGCACCTGGGATCCTGCGATGGTCCACGTATCGCACGACACATCCAAGATATTGGCGTTGAGCGGTGCGATTGCGCGGCGACGGTGCGATTGCGCAGCGGTGCCGGCGAGCGCGCAACTACACTCGCCGGTCTGCGGTCGTTGTCATCCGATTGATGTGCTCGCGCGTCACGATCTCGATTTCCGTTTGGAGCAAGCATGCAAGTCGCCTCCGGTCAGCGTTACGTTTCATGCGCCACGCCAACCGGATTGCATCGTCTCGGCTACCTGGAATGGGGCGATCCGGCCAATCCGAACGTAGTGATATGCGTGCATGGGCTGACGCGTTCTGCGCGGGATTTCGATGCATTGGCGAGGGCGCTGGTCGATCGCTACCGCGTGATCTGTCCGGACATGCCGGGGCGGGGTTCAAGCGATTGGCTGAAGAATCCTGCCGAATACGAGATACCGATCTATGTCTCCGACTGCGTGACCCTGATCGCGCGGCTCGACGTCGAGCAGGTCGATTGGGTTGGCACGTCGATGGGTGGTTTGATCGGGATGGCACTGGCTTCCATGCCGGGCACACCGATCAGACGACTAGTGTTGAACGATGCCGGTCCGGTGCTGAGTGCGGTGTCCTTGGCGCGGATCGGACAGTATGTCGGCAATGCGCCACGCTTCCCGGATTTCAATTCAGCGGTGAAGTACATCCGAACCATCGCAGCATCGTTTGGACCGCACACCGACGAGGAATGGCGTTTCCTCACCGATGTGGTCGTGCGCAAGCAGGCGGATGAAAGTTATGTCGCACATTACGATCCCGCGTTGAGTATCCCGTTTCGCAAGTTCGTGATGAACCGGGATATCGAACTTTGGCATCTCTACGACGCCGTGCGGGCCAAGACATTGGTCATCCGCGGTGCAGAGTCCGATCTGCTTCCTCGGGCGACCACCGACCAGATGCGGCTGCGTGGTCCACGGGCCGAGGTCGTCGAGTTCGAGGGAGTCGGGCATGCGCCGACCCTGATGCATGATGACCAGACGGCCGTGGTGCGCGATTTTCTCCTGCGGGGATGATGCGCGTCAGAAGATTCCATAGGCAATGCCGGCCGCAATCGTTGCGCCAAGCTCTTCGCATTTGGCAAGGTGTTCTGCCTCGATCTCGCGACGCGCGATGACCGGTTCGAATACTTTTTTCATCTTCAGGCCGGCGAGAATCCGATCGATGCTGGCGACGGCGCCGGCGCCGTCGTTGCCCGCGCGCACGAAGACGCCATACGCCCGGCCTTCGAGGCTGTGTTCGCAGGGATAGAACGTGCGATCGAAAAAATCCTTCACCGCCCCGGACATGTAGCCGAAATTCTCCGGTGTCCCGATGATCAATCCATCGGCGGCAAGGAGATCATCGACACCCGCGTCGAAGGCGCGCTTGCAGTGCACTTCGATCTCCTCGATCGACTGCGCCCCGCGCACGACTGCCTCGCACATGCGTGTCGTACCGCCCGACTGTGAGTGGAAGACGATGAGCAGGCGTTTCATGGTTGTCAGGACTCAACCGCTCCCGGAGAGCGGGTCCTGCCGATAGAACGCCACCAACCCGGCGTAAAGATCGGGATAGATCGCATGCAGGTGTTCCGGATCGGTGAAGAACACCTCCGACATGACCGGGAAGAATTCCGCTGGCTGTTGGGCGCCGTATGGATCGAACGGGGCCGCGTCTTCATCGTCATCGACGAGGGCCGCGAAATCATCGAAATGCGACAACCAGAGGGTTTGCCACGCCTCTCGTGTGATGCCCGGTGGTACCGGCGGGATGCCGTCGGTTTCACCATCCAACCCATCGAGCTTGTGGGCAAATTCATGGATGACGACGTTGTATCCGATTTCTTCGACTTGAGCGTCTTCCCAGGAGAGAACGACCGGGCCGCCATGCATCGACTCGCCGGCGATGTGCTCGTCCCATTCGTGCAGGACGCCTGTTTCATCCATTTCCTCGCGTTGAACCCGGAACTCCCCAGGATAGACGATGACACCGACCCAACCGTCATAGCACTGCAGCCCAAGCTCGAGAATCGGCAGGCATGCCTGCGCCGCGATGGCGACCCGCATTGCGTCGGTGAGATCGAGTCCGGCGGCGCCATGCATCTCCTTGGTGGCGAGAAAGGTGTTCGACAACGCATTCAGACGAGCAAGGTCTTTGGTCGAAAGATGCCGCAGAAACGGCATCCGCCCGGTTACGTCGTCCCAAAGCGGCGGCGGGATTTGCGTCGATACGGTAGTGCCTCGCCGGGTCCAACGGCCAAATAGATTGATCATTTTCCGCGTGAGATGAGATACAAGCCCGAGAAGATGAGTACCATGCCCGCACCGTGGTAAGCCTGCGGGATTTCACCTAGAAACGCTACCGCAAGCGCGATGCCGAACACGGGGACGAGATTGCCGAACAGGCCGGCAACATGTGCCCCGACACGCGGAACGGCATGGTTCCATCCAACATAGGCGATGACGGACGGGAAGAGGCCAAGCGAAATCGCCGCCGCCACGGTCCGCCAATTGACGCTCATGGTCCGGCCGCTGGCGATTTCCATGAGGTAGAACGGCGCCCAAAGCACCAGTCCGATCGCGCTGACGACAAAGAGAAACGCGATGCCGCTCACGCCCTGGGGTTTCCATCGTAAGCCGACCGTGTAGGCGGCCCAGCCAACGCTCGCCAGCAGAATCAGGAGGTCGCCGCGATTGAAATCGAGGGCAACAAGGGCTTCGATGCGTCCTTGGGTGGCAATGCAGAGCATTCCGGCAAGAGAGAGCGTCATCGCCACAACGTATCGGCCGGTCACGCGCGTTCGCAGCGCCAGAACGGAGAAGAGCAGGCAAAAGATCGGCGTGATCGAGTTGATCAGGGAGGCGTTCGTCGCCGTCGTGTATTGGACACCCAGCGCGCCAAAGGCCGCGAACGTGACGGTGCCGATCGCTCCGAGAATCAGGACGGGGACCCAATGGCCCTGGTATTTGGGCCAATCGGCGCGCAGATGTGGCCAGGCGAAAGGAAACAACATGACGGCCGCCGCGACCCATCGCCAAAACGCAATCGCGATCGGGGGGAACTCTTCACGGACGCCACGTACCAACACCCACGTCCCGCCCCATGTGGCGGCAGCAATAACGAGGTAAAGATACGGAAGGACCGAGGGTCTGGTAGTTGCTGGAGGCATGATGATGGATCACCCATTATGGCCAACCATGAACCGGTGCGCACGCGGTTGGTTTGCTCGATTTGTGCTTGGGATTGGTGCGCGCGAATGGTGCATGCGATTCGATGTCCAGCGAGTCGCACGGCGGTACCATAGCGAATCGTCAAGGCGGTTGGGAAGCACGTGAGCGTAGCGCCTGAATCATCGCGATCGCAGATCGATACATCGTTCAACGCGATGGATGGATTCGCCCCGGAATATCGTCAGACCGTTGAGCGCGCACTCGCATTCGTTCGACCGACCTATGCGGATCGGTTGCTCGCCACCACCGAGCCGGTATTGGCGCACGCGATCGGTACGGCACGCAACCTCGCGATGCTCAGGCTCGATGTCGCTTCGCTTGTCGCGGGCGTCTTGTTCGCGGTTCCGGACTACGAGGCCGATTACAAAGATCGCATCGAAGGCGTATTCGGTGCGGATGTCGCGGGGATCGTTGGCAGCGTCGCGCGGCTGAATCAATTGCGCCTCGTCACGCGAAGCGCGGCCGCGCAAGGCGATGCGGCCGGAAAGTCCCAGCAGCTCGAAGTGCTGCGAAAGATGTTGCTGGCGATGGTCGAGGATATCCGTGCGGTGCTCGTTCGTTTGGCGAGCCGTACGCAGACCATGCGCTTCATTTTGAACGTGCCGCCTGAATTGCGCACCAGTATCGCACGCGAAACGCTCGATATCTACGCCCCGCTTGCCAATCGCCTGGGTGTCTGGCAGCTCAAATGGGAACTTGAGGATGCTGCGTTTCGCATTGTCGATCCGGTCGCGTTCGAGCAGGTCACCGCGCTCATCGACGAGCGCCAGAATGAGCGCGACGCGTTCATCGAACAATGCGTGGAGCGACTGCGCAGCGAGTTCGCCCAGAATGGAATCGACGCGGAGATCAGCGGCCGCCCAAAGCATCTCTACAGCATCTGGAACAAGATGCAGCGAAAGGGTCGGGACTTCGCGGAGCTGTTCGATCTGCGCGCGGTGCGTGTCATTGTCCGCGAGCATCGCGATTGCTATACGGCACTCGGGGTCGCGCACAATCTCTGGCAGCCGATCCCCAAGGAATTCGACGATTACATCTCGCGACCGAAAGCAAACGGCTACCGATCGTTGCACACCGCGGTCATCGCCCCCGACGGTCGGCCGCTCGAGATCCAGATCCGCACGCACGAGATGCATCGCGAGGCCGAGGGCGGCGTTGCCGCGCACTGGCGCTACAAGGAAAGCGGCAAATCGGAGCGGGGCAAGGCTCGCAAACAGGCGGACTACGAGGAGCGGATCGGCTGGCTCCGGGGAATCCTCGCCTGGCGCGACGAGATCGTCGATGGCGCCGATTGGGTCGATCAGGCCAAACACGCCGCGCTCGATGACTCGGTGTACGTGCTCTCGCCGCAGGGGCGGGTGATCGACCTGCCGCGCGGCGCGACACCCGTCGATTTCGCGTACCACGTTCATACCGAACTTGGACATCGCTGTCGCGGTGCGCGCGTCGATGGCGCCATGGTCCCGCTCGATACGAAACTCGAGAACGGGCAGACGGTGGAGATCGTCGCCGCGAAGCAGGGTGGGCCGAGTCGCGATTGGCTCAATCCGGAGCGCGGCTACCTCGGATCGAATCGTGCGCGTACCAAGGTGCGACAGTGGTTCAATGCGATTGAATCCCACGAGTTAAGCGTCGCGGGCCGCGCGGCGGTGGAACGCGAGATGCAACGCGAAGGCCGTACTGGCGCGAATCTCGAGCTTCTTGCGAAGGGGCTTGGATTCGAATCGACCGATGCGTTGTTCATTGCCGTTGCACGCGAAGAAGTCGGGCCGCGGCAATTGCAGATCGCGATCCGCGGCGAGGTTGCAGAACAACATGAAGACGAGGTCCCGCCGATCGCGCGGGAGGCGCGCGCCGATTCCGCGACGGGCGGAATCCTGATCGTCGGCGTCGGTCAATTGCTCACGCAATTGGCCAAGTGCTGCCGTCCTGTACCTCCTGATGCGATCCGGGGATTCGTTACGCGGGGACGCGGCGTTTCGATTCACCGGCGCGATTGCGCGAGCTTCGCCGCGTTGTCAAAAGCGCACCCGGAGCGGTGCATCGACGCCAACTGGGGTGGTAAAACATCCGGCGTGTACGCGGTGGATGTGATCGTGCAGGCGCATGATCGGCAAGGCCTGCTCCGTGATGTATCCGACGTTTTCACTCGCGATCGCATCAATGTGACTGCGGTCAATACCCAATCGCGGGCCGGCATCGCTTCGATGCACTTTACGTTGGAGGTGACCGACGTTGGGATCCTGGTCCGTGCCCTCGAGCACATCAAAGAGGTGCGCGGAGTGTTCGTCGCGCAACGACGATAAGGTCAAGTGAATTGGCGACCGAAACCGAGCTCAAGCTGTTGTTTCCGCCGGCGGCTGCGCGTTCGATCCTCGCGTGGCAGGGTTGGTCACCGATAAAACGAGGTCGGGCGCGACGGACCACGCTCCACACTACCTATTTCGATACGCCCGATCGTACATTGCAGCGCGCGCGGATCGCTTTGCGATTGCGCCGTGACGGGTCGCGATGGATTCAAACGCTCAAGACCGGCGGATCGTCCACAGGTGCATTGCATTCTCGCAATGAATTCGAGTGGGTCGTCGCCGGCGCTACGCTCGATCTTGATCCGATTCGCGCGCTCGATTTGAAGTCGGCGCTTCGCAAATGCGACTGGTCCGCGATCCGTCCGGTATTTTCGACGCGCTTTGGTCGCATTGCGTTCAATGTCGAGCCCTCGCCCGATACGCTGATCGAGGCGGCGATCGACACGGGGACGATTCGCGCAGGCCGTCGAAGCCAGCGGATTTGCGAGATCGAGTTGGAGCTGAAAAGCGGAGAAGAGGGGGCGCTTTTCAGTCTTGCCGAGCGGATGGTCGACGCTTTTTCGTTACGCCTGGGTTATTCGAGCAAAGCGGAGCGCGGATTTGCGCTTGCGTTGGGCGAGGCGGCCACGCCGGTCAAGGCGGGCACGATCCCGCTCGACAAGCGCGAAAGCATCGCAGTGGCGGCACATCGTCTGATTGGTGATTGCCTCAATCACTTGCAAGCGAACGAAACGGGATTCCTGAAGAGCACCGATCCCGAGTATTTGCACCAACTGCGGGTTGCCCTGCGGCGATTGCGAACAGCGATGTCGATTTTTCGGGGTTTGTTTCCGGAGACGGATTTCGCGGCATGGAAAGCCGAATTGCGTTGGTTGAACACGTGCCTCGCCCCGGCTCGCGACGCGGATGTCTGGGATTCCGAAACGCTGCCGGAAGTCGTCGGGTCTCTGGGTGAGCGTCCAGGCATGCCCGCATTGCTCCGATGGTCCCGGCGGATGCGCGAGGATGCCCGCGCCGATGCAAGACGCGCCGTAGCCTCCGCGCGGTATGTGCGATTGATACTACTATTGGCGCGCGCGCTATCGAACCTGTCAAAAGCACCGCAGGTCGCCGGGGACGATTCGCTCGTGAAATTCGTTGCGCGGGCAATGGACCATCGGGAGCGCAGACTGCGCGCATCCGATCTCCTTTCAGCCGAGGCAGCGCAGTTGCATGAGGCGCGCCTCGACGTGAAAAAGCTGCGATACATTGGAGAGATGTTCGTGACGCTAGGCAGGCCGAAGCGTGCGCGCCGATATCTCGATGGGCTTGCACGGCTTCAGAATGTATTGGGATCGATGAACGATGTGTCCGCGGGTGTCGGCACGCTTCGACGTGAAGGCAGCGGTACGGTCGATTCCGGATTGATGTTGCTGATCGAGGGATGGCTGATTGGACGGGCGAGCGCTCATCGGGATTCATTGGTCGAGGTTTGGCGCAATTGGGCATCCTGCGACGGATTCTTCAGGACAGCCAGCGCAAAGGCTGACGATGATGACAAGGTCGAACGACCCATCTAATCGGCGTATAAGCGAGTCACCGGAATAGAAAGCCCAATGGCCATGTTTGTAACGGGCAGAGGGAACCGTTCCCCTCATCGAATGAAGGAGATGACGATGCAACGCAAGATGGCAATGCTGATTGGTGTAGTGCTCATTACGTTCGCCGCAGGGTGCGCGCAGTTCTCGATCCCGTCGACCGCGCCTGGTACGAGCGCGAACGATGTGAAGGCGCGGCTCGGGACGCCGTCCGACGAGCGCACGATCGGCGGTACCAAGGCGTGGGATTACGTCCAGGGGCCACAGGGATTTACCACCTGGCGGGTGTTGTTTGATGGATCGGATCGCGTCGCCAAAGTGGAGCAGCTTCTCACCGAGAGCCGCATCACCAGCGTGAATGCCGGGAAGTTGACCCGGGCCGACGTATCGAATCTTCTCGGGCGGCCGCTCGGGGTCTGGAAATTCGCCGGCGGGGCAAGCGAGGTCTGGTCGTACCGGTTCATGGACGCGAATGACCGCAAGCTTGGCGACGTCTACTTTGATGGCGCCACCGGTATCGCCAAGCATACGACTACCTATCTCGACCCGGCGTATCACGGCGCGATCAACGATTGATGGAATGCGCGGACTGGCGCCGCCGAACGCCGGTCTTGCGATTTTCGTCAGCGGTGCGGACAGTTTGCGGTGGTGCACTCCGCATAGAGATAGAGCGAATGCTCGCGGATGAGAAATCCCCGGCTAGCAGCAATCGCTGCTTGGCGGCGCTCGATTTCTTCATCGACGAATTCCTCCACGCGGCCACATTGCAGGCACATGATGTGGTCGTGATGCGACGAGTCATTCAATTCGAAAACCGCCTTGTCCGATTCGAAGTGATGCCGGCGGAGCAACCCCGCCTGTTCGAATTGCGTGAGTACGCGATACACGGTCGCAAGGCCCAGGTCGAGCCCCTCGGCTGCGAGGGCCCGATAGACTTCCTCCGCGGACAGATGGCGCTGCTGGGTGCGCTCGAACAGGCCGAGAATGCGCAGTCGAGGCGTAGTCGCCTTGAGGCCGATCGTCTTCAGGTCTTGTGGATTTGACATGGGGTGCGGGGCCTTGCGTCGACCGGCAAGAAACGTTTGCACTCTTCACTGCGACAGCGGACCGCGAGATTCGCTATCATAGACTAATGAAGAGTCCCGTTCGCAATGCACGCCGCGCGTCGTACCTCATGGTCGGTGCCCTCGGGTTTATGCTCGTCGCCTGCATCAGCCCCTATCGAATCGAGATTCAGCAGGGGAATTACATCTCGCGCGATGCGATGTCGCAGGTGAAGCCCGGCATGACCAAGGAGCAGGTGAGGGCGATCATCGGTACGCCGCTGATCAACGACATTTTCCACACGGACCGGTGGGATTACATCTTTACCCGATCGGCCGTCAATCGCACCGATGTCGAGACGCGCAAAGCAACGTTTCTATTCAAGGGCGATGTCCTGAAGGCGATCGAAGCTGACGTGATGCCACCAGAGCCCGCGAAAATGGTACCCGAAAGCGCGCCCCAAAAGCAGTAAAAACGGAGAGATGCCGATGCGCATCGCAATCGCTGGCGCTACCGGTCGCATGGGGCGCACCCTCGTTGAAGCCGTTCTCAAGGATTCTTCGCTCGTGTTGGCCGGGGCGCTCGAGGTGGTGGGCCATTCTGGATTGGGAAAGGACGCGGGCGAGGGGCTCGGATCGCACACCGGCGTTCTGGTGACGGCGGACATCGCAAAGATCGCCACTGCCATTGATTGCCTCATCGATTTCACGCGCCCGGCGGGCACGCTAGCCCATCTAGAAGCTTGCGCGCGAGCCGGCACTGCGATGGTGATCGGTACGACCGGCTTCGAGCCCGACCAGAAGGCGGCGGTCGCCGCGCTGGCTCGTAGCGTGCCGGTCGTCATGGCGCCTAACATGGCGATTGGCGTCAATGCGACGTTCAAGCTGGCCGCGATGGCAGCAAAGATCCTCGGGGACAGCTACGACGTCGAAATCATCGAGGCGCATCACCGTCACAAGGTCGATGCGCCGTCGGGTACGGCGCTCAAGCTGGGCGAGATGGTGGCCAATGCCCTTGGGCGCGATCTTCGCCAGGTCGCGAAACACGGACGAGAAGGAATCACCGGGGAACGCGATACGCGCACGATCGGCTTTCATGCAATACGCGGGGGCGACATCGTGGGCGATCACACCGTTGTTTTCGCCGGCGAGGGCGAGCGCGTCGAAATTACCGTTCGCTCGGCCAGCCGCATGACCTACGCATTGGGCGCATTGCGCGCCGCGCGTTTTCTCAAGGGCCGAGCGGCAGGCCTGTACGACATGTTCGACGTGCTCGATTTGCGCTAGGCCAAATCGCGCAGGGTGCCGTTCGTTGCGATTGAATAGGAACGGTTGGCGCCTGGCGAAAAATCGCACGCGATGGCCCTTGGCCAATCGGGTGATGCTGCCGTTATTCATCCAGGTCAGCATTGGGTCGATCGTCGGGCGAATCGTAGGTCGCGCCTGCCCTTCGTTCTCTACCCGGCCGGCGGGAACTAAGGCCGGTTTATGCGCTAAACGCGGGCAAATTCAAGACATCCGATGGATATGATCGCGGGACTTTCGCCACTCCGGGCAACCGCCCCCCACATTTCTACTGCGATGCCCATCGAGACCAACGAGTTCGTGATTCGCGGGGTCACGCAGACCGGCAAGACCTTTCGTCCTAGCGATTGGGCGGAACGTCTTTGCGGTGTGATGGCGCAATGCGGCGCCGACCGGCGCATGCACTATTCGCCGTATGTCTGGCAAGTGCTCTCAGAGGGCGTCACGTGTGTGGTCGTTGACGGCAGGCTCGAAGACATCGAGCCGATGGCTTACCGGTTCCTGATGAATTTCGCGCGGGACAACGAACTCGACGTGCGTACCGGACGTGTCCTCGACCGCGACGCATCAACGGATTCAGCCGTGCCGGTATCCGTTACCGCTGTATGAAGACCGTGTCGCCCGATCGAGAGATCGGCGCGGACGATATCGACACCGCCAAGCGAACTTCAAGTGCGTACGATGTAGTGCGGTCGGCGCCCGGCGCTCGGTGCCTATGCCGGCGCGAAAAGACTTTCCGCTGATCGACGATAAAGCCGCTTACGCCATAGCGCGGATGCGATGAACCATCCGGCTCTTGGAGCGTGCCGCAGCGTTCTTGTGGATGATTCTCTTATCGGCGATGCGATCAATGATCGGTTGAGCGGCCAGATACTGCGTTTCGGCAGCGGCCTTGTCACCCGATTCGATCGCCTTGCGAACCTTCTTGATTGCGGTTCGAAGGGACGATGTGAGGCTCGCATTGTGCTGACGACGTTCTTCTGCTTGGCGCGCGCGTTTGCGCGCCTGAGCTGTATTTGCCATGTGGAAGCGCTTCTCGATAGATGCGTAGAACCGGCGATGTTACTGATTCATCAAGAGAAACGCAAGAAAACCAATGAAACGGCGCGCGGCTGAGGGCAGGAGAAGAAGGCGCCGGCACGAGATCCCCCGCGTGGGGCCAGCCTGGGCGAGAATCAGCGCCGTGCATCCACCTATTCCGATCCGGGCGATTCTCTCGTGAATCTGCTGCGCGCTGTCGCCACCGTGAGCGGGTGGACCTTCCTTTCGCGCGTCCTTGGTTTCATTCGCGACATGATTATCGCGAAGACTTTTGGCGCGGGACTCGCCACGGATGCATTTTTCGTTGCATTTCGACTGCCGAATCTCCTCCGGCGCTTATTTGCCGAGGGCGCGTTCTCCCAGGCTTTCGTGCCGATTCTGGCCGAGTTCAAGAACCGTCGTGGATCGGCAGAAGCGAAGCGGCTGGTTGATCGTGCGGCGGCGGTCCTTACGATCGCGTTGATGGTCGTTACAGCGATCGGTGTTGCCGCGGCGCCGATCCTTGTCTATGTGAGCGCGCCGGGTTTCGTCGGCAACGCGGAACAATTCGCGCTCACCGTGGATCTGGTCCGCATCACGTTTCCCTACATCCTGTTCATTTCTCTCGTGGCACTCGCCGCGGGCATTCTCAATACCTGGCAACGATTCGCGCTCCCGGCTTTCACCCCGGCGATGTTGAATCTGTCGTTCATCGTGGGGGCACTTTTTTTCGCGCCGTATTTTGATCCACCGATCAAAGTGCTCGCATGGGCACTTTTTGTCGGCGGCGTCTTGCAGCTCGCGATACAGATTCCCGCGCTTGCAAGGCTGGGCATGATGCCGTGGAAAAAGGTGCGAACCGCAGACGGGCAACTGGTCGCGGACCGGTCGATCGGTCCTGCGTTTCGCGACGAGGGTGTACGGCGCGTGCTAAGGACGATGGGCCCAGCGATGCTCGGTGTATCGGTTGGTCAGATCAGCCTCGTGTTGAACACCATTATTGCGTCGTTCATGATCCAGGGAAGCGTGTCGTGGTTGTACTACGCGGACCGTCTGATGGAATTTCCAGCGGCGCTCTTGGGCGCCGCGCTCGGAACGGTGCTGCTGCCAACCCTCGCCCGTCACTATTCCGATTCGGACAATGCAGCATTCTCACGCCTGTTGGCCTGGGGGGTCAGGATCACAGTGATGCTCGCCGCGCCCGCCGCCCTGGCATTGGCCCTTCTCGCTACGCCCCTCATCGCTACGTTATTTCAATACGGCGCATTCAGCACCGATGACGTTAGGCAGACCCGCGATGCGCTCATTGCGTACAGCGTGGGCCTCATCGGATTGATCATGGTGCGGGTACTTGCTCCGGGGTACTACGCGCGCCAGAATCTCGCGACGCCGGTGCGCATTGCATTGGTGACGCTTGTCGCCACCCAGATCGCGAACGTCTTGTTCGTTTTCGTATTGGGCATGGCGCACGTCGGCCTCGCTCTTTCCATTAGTTGCGGGGCCTTCATCAACGCTGGATTGCTCTTCATTACTTTGCGAAGACGGGGGATCTATCTCCCGCAATCCGGCTGGCGTGCATATGGTGCGAAGGTAGTCACTGCGCTCGCGGCGATGGGCGCCGTTCTTTGGTTCGTGACACCAGGACCGGAGTGGTGGGTCGCGCAGCAAACGGTACGCCGCGCGCTTGTTCTCACGGGATTGGTGGTCCTTGGCGGAAGCACATACTTCGGCGCATTATTCGCCCTTGGATTCCGCCCGCGTGATTTTTCCCGCCGTGGAGCGCCCGACTAAGGCTGCTGTTTTCCTCCGAATCTCATGACCCGCCTCGACCGATTCGCCGATATTGTGATGCGCAGTCAATTCAGCGTCGCCGAGGCATGTCTGATGATCGCCGAGGATGCTTACCCGGCGCTCGATTGCGCCGCCTACATCAAGAAGATTGAATCAATGGCGGACACCGTCGGGTCTCGGCTGGCCGCCGATGCGTTCGCCGAGCAGAAGATTGCCGCGCTCAACGGGTATCTATTTGGCGAATTGGGTTTTCGTGGCAACGTCACGGATTACTACGATCCACGCAATAGTTATCTGAACGACGTCCTGGATCGAATGACGGGACTTCCGATCACGTTGTCGATCGTTTATATGGAGGTCGGACGGAGAATCGGACTGCCGTTGCATGGCGTCTCGTTTCCTGGACATTTCCTGGTCAAGTTAAGACTTCGCCGCGGGGAGCTGGTGCTCGACCCGTTTCAAGATGGTGCTCCGCAATCGGACGACGAATTGCGTAAACGGCTAGAACAATTCGTGCCCAAGGCAAGCGCCGCGCGTGCTGGGTCCGCCGCCGATATCAGGGCTTTTTTGGAGGCGGCATCGCCGCGTGACATCATCCTTCGCGTGCTGAGAAACCTCAAAGCTGTTCATATCAAGGCGGACAGACTCAGCGATGCACTGGCGGTCATGAATCGGATTCTGCTGGTGGTTCCGGAGTTGCCGGAAGAACTGCGGGACCGCGGGCTGCTTTACGAGCGGTTGGAATGCTTTCGACCAGCGGCCGCTGATCTGCAGAACTACCTGCGTCGCCAACCGAACGGCGCTGATGCCGAGGCCCTGCGCGTCAAGCTGAGCGCACTACAGAGCGCTGTCTCGCGACTCAATTGAAGCAGCGTTGACTGGAGCCTCGCACACTTCTGGAGAATCGCTCATCTACGAGCCGGCGATCATCATTCCGTCGACCAGGATCGAGCCGGTCGTACGCGAACCGCGCGTAAGCACGTCATTCCCGATCGCAGCAACGTTCTTGAACATTTCCGATAGATTTCCCGCGATCGTTACTTCCTCGACCGGGAACTGAATCTCGCCGTTCTCGATCCAAAAGCCTGCCGCTCCGCGCGAATAGTCGCCGGTAACGAGATTGATGCCTTGTCCCATCAACTCGGTGACCAACAGGCCACGTCCCATCGTGCCAAGCAATGCCTGCAGGTCCTTTTGGCCAGAACGCAGGATGAGGTTTTGATTGCCCCCCGCGCTCCCGGTGCTCTTCATGCCGAGTTTTCGCGCCGAATACACGCCAAGAAAGTAACCGTTCACCACACCATCTTTGATCACGTCCCGCGCTCTGGTCGCGACGCCGTCGTCGTCAAAATAGCTCGACGCGTGGCCACGTCGCAGATGCGGCTCCTCTCGAAGATTCACGATCGGCGAGAACACCGATTTGCCAAGAGAGTCCAGAAGAAACGAGGATTTTCGATACAGACTTCCTCCGCTGACGGCCGAGACGAAATGCCCGATCAGGCCGGTTGCAAGCGGGGCTTCAAAAATGACCGGTGCGCGCGTCGTATTGATTTTTCGACTGCGCAGGCGGGCAAGCGCACGCCGACCGGCGTAGTCACCAATTGCTGATGGGCTTGCGAGTTCGTCCGCGGATCGGGCCGACGAGTACCAGTCATCCCGCTGCATCTGATCATTTTCGCCCGCGATGACCGAACACGAAACGTAGTGGCGCGAGCTGCGAATGGCGCCGCTAAATCCATTCGACATCGCCGATGCGAACTGGGATTCCTGGCATGAAATCGAAGCGCCTTCGGAATTGGAAATGCGCCGATCAAGGGCGAATGCCGCCTCCTCGCACTGACGCGCCATCGTCGCGGCCCGATCGACCGTGAGATCCCAAGGGTGGTAGAGATCAAGGTCATGAATTTCTCGTGCAAGCAGTTCCGGCTCGGCAAGACCGGAGGCATCGTCTTCAGCCGTGAACTTTGCGATGGTGAGTGCTTTACGCACCGCGCTCGCGATCGCGTCGCGCGAAAAATCCGACGTGCTGGCGTATCCGGATCGCTTTCCGACATAACAGGAAACACCGATTTCCTTGTCGCGATTGTGCTCGATCGTCTCGATCTCGCCCTTGCGTACACTTACGGTCTGGCCAAACCCTTCGGAGACGTTCGCCTCGGCTTCGGATGCACCTTGCGAACGCGCGGCGGCGAGCGTATCCGCGGCAAGTTGACGCAGATCATCCAGTTCGTACGAGAAGCGCGGCTTGACCATGTAGGGATCGCAGGGATAATGAGGGCGAGCGGTATGATAGCAGCCGCGAACATCGAAGCCCCGGAATTGCTCAGATCATGGAGTACGAAGACCGTCCGTCAAAGACCCAGCGGAAGAAGGCGATGCACGATTTGCAGGAACTCGGCGCGCAACTCGTGGATCTCAGCCGTGAGCGACTTGGCGAAATCGATCTGCCTTTGGAGCTGCTTAGCGCCGTACAGGAAGCCAAGCGCATAAAGGCTCACGAAGCACGTCGGCGGCAACTGCAGTACATCGGACGATTGATGCGCGACGTGGATCCCACGCCGATTCGCGCAAAGCTTGATGCCTGGAGCGGCCATTCCAGTGCCGAAACCGCGCTGCATCGTAGCGCCGAGCGCTGGCGCGAAGAGCTGCTATCAAAAGAGGGAGCGCTGAACGCATTTGCTTCGAAGTTCCCTGATCACGATCTGCAGCCTCTGAAGAAATTGATCAGTGCATCGGCGATGGAGTTATCGCTTGGGAGAGCGCCTCGGCACAATCGCGAAATCTACCGGCTCGTGCGGGCAATGATCGACATCAAGCCGAACGCGAGCGCGCGCGCGGAAGAATCGTCCGCCGGTGGCGGGTCGCGCGAGGACCATTGAGTTTTACCGGAAAGGCGTATTGCATGAGTGGTCCAGCTAGCGTCGAAGTAGTGATGATCGGCCTTGTCTCAATCAGTGATCGGGCCTCGGCCGGCGTGTACAAAGACGAAGGGCTTCCCGCGCTCGAAGGATGGCTTCGGTCGGCGATCGCATCGCCGTCGATCGAGTTCAAGCGACGTCTGATTCCGGACGAACAGCCGGTCATCGAGGCTGCGCTTCGCGAATTGGTCGACGACATCGGTTGCCATCTGGTGTTGACGACCGGCGGCACAGGGCCCGCGCTGCGCGATATCACTCCGGAAGCAACGCTTGCGGTCGCGGACAGGGTGATGCCCGGATTTGGGGAGCAGATGCGCCAGATCAGCCTCAGGTTCGTTCCCACCGCGATTCTGTCCAGGCAGGTCGCCGTCATTCGTAAAGGCGCCTTGATCATCAATCTCCCTGGGCAACCAAAATCGATTCGCGAAACGCTCGAGGGATTGAAGGACGAATCCGGGACTGCAATCGTTCCCGGAATCTTTGCAGCCGTACCCTACTGCCTTGATCTGATCGGGGGGCCGTACGTCGAAACGACCGAGGCGGTCGTGAAAGCGTTTCGGCCGAAATCAGCAGTTCGCAAGCAGGCTGGGGAATCACTATGATCAAGCCGTTGGAGTGTATTGAAATCGAGACTGGACCAACACCAAAGTCGAGCGTCATCTGGATGCATGGATTGGGTGCGGACGGAAGAGATTTCGTACCGATCGTCGATGAGCTCGAATTGCCGGCGACCGCCATTCGATTCGTCTTCCCGGACGCACCGATGCGCCCGGTCACGATCAACGGCGGATACGTAATGCGGGCTTGGTATGACATCGTGAGCAGCGATCTCGGGCGCCGCGAGGACGAGGTCGGACTTCGGGAATCGGGCCGTCAAATCGAGGCGTTGATCGCCCGAGAGCAATCGCGTGGATCGACCTCTGACCGAATCGTCCTTGCTGGATTCTCACAGGGCGGAGCGATCGCGTTGTTTGCAGGACTGCGTTTTCAGGAGAGGCTTGCGGGCATCATGGCGCTCTCGACCTACGCACCGATGCTCGACAAATTAACCGCGGAACGACATGGATCGAATGCGGCGGTTCCGATCCTTATGGCTCATGGGACGCAGGATCCGGTGGTCACGTATGACCGAGCGAGCGCATCGGGCAACGCGTTGCGGAAATTGGGGTATCCGATCGAGTGGCGCGAGTACCCGATGGCGCATTCGGTCTGCGTCGAGGAAATTCGGGACATCAGCGCATGGCTGGCGCGGGTACTGGCTTGATGCGACGCAACCGGCGGGTCGAGCGCGCTTGCAACTGACGGTTATTCGGGCCATCCGGAAATAAAAGAGGCTGCGCATCGCGCAGCCTCTTTTATTTCGATTGGTGCTGGTGGAGAGACTCGAACTCCCGACCCGCGCATTACGAATGCGCTGCTCTACCAACTGAGCTACACCAGCAGACTACCCGCGCTGAATTGCGGCCGCGAATTGTATCCCAAAGGGTATCGCTGCTGCGCTCCCGTGTTGCGAATTGAAACGGCGATCTTTAGTTTGCGGCGCCACGCGTGCGGACGATGAGTTCCACGCCGTCCGCAACGGTCCCGGCGGGAAGTGGCGGGACACCCTCGATGCGAATGGTCGTGGCAGCGAAATCCGTCAGCTCACCGGTATCTACATTGTAGAAATGGTGATGCGGCGCGGTATTCGAGTCGTAGTAGATCTTCGCAGGATCGACGATGAGCGCGCGAATCAGTCGCTTCTCCAGAAGAAGTTTCAACGTGTTGTAGACGGTGGCCTTCGAGGTTTCCGCGTTGGACTTATTGACGGCGACAAGAATCTGATCGGCTGACAAATGGCGCTTTTGCTCGAACAGGGCCTGGGCAATCTCGACGCGCTGATGCGTCGGGTTGATACCGTGCGTACGAAGCATTCGGGCTACGTGCGCCCGAGATGGGTGATCAAGTGACATTGGGCCATCTTAGCCAACGGTCTGGACTTTGTCTAACCCACAGACGCATCCATGGCATGGCATTGGGGCGTTCGTAAGGCCGATTCGTTGTGTCGCCGCCGGCACCTGAATCCTAGATGTGATTTTCGTCACCCGGCGTTATCAAGTTGACGAATGGACGGCCGATAACCACGGGAATCAGAGGATTCGCGCCTACGCATCCGTCGAACTCGACCCTTCCCGAAAACAGTTAGTACGAACCGTTCATGGAGTCGCAGTAATGAATGCAGCATCAAAGGCAGCACGTGGTTTCACGCTGATTGAAGTGATGATAACGATTGCAATCATTGCGATTCTTGCTGCGATTGCTATTCCTCAGTACACCGACCATGTAACGCGTGGACGCATTCCGGTTGCGACCAGCGCTTTGGCCGATATGCGGATCAAGATGGAACAGTTCTTTCAAGACAATCGCACATACCTGAATGTGGCGGCTTGCGGGGTCGCGAATCCGGCTGGCCTGTCGCATTTCGCGGTGACCTGCGCAGCCACGGCGAACACCTACGTGGTCACGGCAACCGGTGCGGGTCCGATGATGTCATTCGTCTACGACATCGACCAAGCGGGTACACGAAGGACGACCGGTGTTCCAGCCACCGGTGGGTGGGTCGCCAACAACACCTGCTGGGTCACCCGCAAAGCCGGCGGTTGCTGACATGGGCGCACGTCCGCACGGCTTCACTCTTATCGAGACGCTCATTGCTATGGCGGTCTTGGCCATCCTGATGACGTCGGGTGTGCCGATGTACACGCAGTGGATTCAGAATTCGCAGATACGGACAGCCGCGGAATCGATCACCAACGGTTTGCAGGTCGCTCGAAACGAAGCGGTCCGCACGAGCCAGCAAGTGCGCTTTGAAGTGACGGACCCGGGTAGCAGCGGGTGGCGGATATGCGCATGGGATGTTGTGAACGACGCGTGTTTAGGAGCGCCTATTCAAGAGCGTAGCGCCGCTGAAGGTGGTCAGAACGCTCGGCTCGGCGGGGCATTGGTCGATGCGGGCAACTATGTGACCGCACTCGGCGCAGGCGCCGGTCTACCGGCCGGCGTGACATTCAATGCGTTCGGACGATCGGCAAATCCTGGATTCGACCTGCGCCGCATCGACGTGCGAAACCCATTGTTGAGCGCGGCTGATGAACGTCGCCTCGTCATTCTCGTGTCTGTCGGCGGCCAAGTTCGTATGTGCGATCCCATGCACAGCCGAGCGACGAACGCGCAAGGTTGTTAGGAGGTCACTCATGAAGCGTCGTCAAAGCGTCATACGCCGCATGCGCGAGCAGGCGGGGATCTCGTTGATCGAAGGTCTGATTTCAGTCGCACTTTTCTCGTTCGGCGTGCTTGCGATCATGGGAATGCAGGCGCAATCGATAAAGCATGCGGGGGAATCGAAGTACCGTATCGATGCGAGTTTTCTAGCCAATCAGCTAGTTGGTCAGATGTGGACCGATCGCGCGAACCTCGCGAACTACGCGAATGTCGCCTATGCGCCCCGCGCGGCGTGGGAGCAGTCCATTGATTCCGCGCTGCCTTCGGCGAATGGTGCGGTTGTGGTGAATCTGAATCAGGTCACGATCACTGTAACTTGGCAGGCGCCGGGTCAATCCCAGCATCGCTACGTTGCCATCGCGGACATCAACGGTTAGTCAAGGCGAATACCGACATGACTTACATTGAACACGCGCGGCCCATGCGCTCCTCGAACCGCGGAATCGGCCTCGTCGAGTTGATGGTGGGAATGGTGATCGCCCTTGCGGCAATGATCGTCATCATGCAGGTCTTTGCGCAATCGGAGAGCCAGAAGCGATCCTCGAACTATGGTGCCGATGCTCAGACCAATGGTGCTGTGGCTCTTTACACGATCGAGCGCGATGCGAGGCTTGCCGGATTCGGATTGTCGAGCGCACCGCTGTTGAACTGCCCGGCGATTACCATTTGGCGCCAGTCCACCCTGACAGCACAGCAGCTGCGATTCGCTCCGTTCGAGGTGAATCCGCCGGCGGTTTCCGTGTTGCCCGGTGATGCGAACACTGACGTTGTCGCGATCGCATTCGGTGTTTCCGACACTACTGTCGAGGGCGTAGGCGCCTCGCAGGTCTTAAATGCAGCCGCCAATATTGTCGTAGCCAATCGCGCGGGATTCAACACCGGAGACTTGGTTGTCGGCGCGCAGAGCGTGGGTGCCGCAGGTATGCAGTGCACGATGCATGAGATTACCAACGTACCTGGCGGACAGTGTGGGGACCCACCAAGCGGAGCCGCCACCGAGCTCGTTCACGGCACCGGGAACTATAAGAACTATGGGAAAGGGTGCCTACCCTTTGCAGCCGAGTACAACCGGGCAGGGGGAATCCCAGGCGTCGCTGCGCTTGTAAAGCCGACAAGCAATGTAGCGAATCTATTCAATCTCGGGGCGATGCCCGTAAATCTCGCGTATGCGATCCGAAGCAACAATCTCACGGTGTGTGATCGTGTCCTGAGCGACTGCACACAGGCAGCAAACTTCATGGAAATCGCGAGCGACATCGTCAGTTTGCGAGCGGTGTACGGGAAAGACACGACCGTCCCACCGGACGGGACCGTCGATGTTTGGGACCGCGTGACGCCTGCCAGCGATGCACAGTGGCTACAGGTCGCCGCGGCAAGAATCGAGATTGTCGCTCGGAGCGCCATCAAGGAGCGCGCCGACGCGGCGGGTTCGTGCGACCACTTGACGCCGAATCGCACCATGCCGGACAACCAGACGTGGTTGGGCCAGGGCGTCGCCGGGGCTGGGATTGACATATCCGGCACCGACCCGGAATGGCAATGCTATCGCTACAAACTCTTCCAAACCGTAGTGCCATTCAGAAATCTGATCTGGCGGCCATGATCGAACGCAATTCAGAGGGGGGTGTTGTGAACGGAACCTCAAAGGAACGGGGCGTCGTGCTGTTCATCGTACTTATTGTCCTGGTCGCGATGAGCATGGCGGCGATTTCGATGTTTCGATCGTCCGATACCGGAGCGATGGTCGCAGGCAATCTCGCGTTCAAACAGAGCGCGCTTCTGTCCGCCGACGTTGCAGCCGAACAAGCGAGAACGTGGATCGCCGTCAATCCTACAATGCTCGAGGCAGATAGTCCCGCCAATGGCTACTACGCAAATCGCCAGGATTCATTGGACATCATGGGAGCGCGCACGCCCGGCGATCCGTCTGACGACGTGGATTGGACTGGCACTAATTCCCTCGCGGTCACTAAGGCGATCATATTGCCGGTAGATCCCACAACGGGAAATCAGGTTTCGTACATTGTTCACCGGCTCTGTTCTATCGCAGGTTCCGTGAACGATCCCAACCAAGACTGCTCAACGTCCTCCTTGAGCGCAATTGGAAGCACCCATGATGTTGTCGATTACAGCAATAGGGCGCTTGGTTCAGGCGTAAGCGTCGCGTATGTCCGCATCACCGCGCGTATTTTGGGCCCGCGCCAGACGGTGAGCTTTGTTCAAAGCACGATCCTTCCTTAGTGAAACTGGGTTTGACCATTGAGCATTCTGACTTGGCGTTAGGGAGGTAACCGACCATGAAAAGCACACTCGATCTGTTGAAGCACCCCGTGGTTGTGCGGCTTGCACTCTTGCCCGCGCTACTATCGGCGCTGCCTTTGCAAGCGCTGGCCGCGGTAACGGACGTCGCCAATGCACCATTTACCGTCGCGGGAGCAGCGCCGGCGAAGCCCAATCTCATGTTCATCCTCGATGACTCCGGCAGTATGGGTTGGGCCCACATGCCGGACGACGCTTCGACGTTTCGTGGCAAATACGGCTACGTGAGCGCCCAGTGCAATGGGGTCTACTACGATCCATCGATTAATTATCCACTTCCCAAGAACGCCAACGGATCGTCATTTCCTGCCATCAATTTCAATGCTGCGCCACACAATGGATTCCAGTTGACGGCGACTGATCCGACGAGCGGGCTTACCGTAGTCAATCTGGCTACTGGCTTCCGGGCCTGGGACGCGACAACAGGCAATACAGGGTCGGCCAGTGCAGCAGGCGCCGCTTATTACTACTCGTACTCGGGTACTCAGACGGTCAAGAACTACACGAGCACAAGCAGCACATTCTACAAGGAGTGCAACAGTAACTTTGGCAGCAGCCCCGGCAGCACCAAATTCACATTGGTAAACGTCGCGCTAGGCACCGCCGCGGTAAAGCAAAACTTCGCGAACTGGTACAGCTACTATCGCACACGCATGCTGACGATGAAGAGTGCCGCGGGCAGCGCGTTTGCGCCGTTGAACGATTCGTTGCGAGTGGGCCTGACGACGATCAACTATACCGGCACCAGTAACCTCAATTCGGAGTTCCTGGAAATCTCGGACTTTACGCAACCTCAAAAGGACACATGGTTTTCGAGGGTCTATGGCACCACACCCGGCAACTCGACGCCTTTGCGAGCCGCGCTTTCGAAAGTCGGTCGAATCTATGCGGGGAAGATCGGGACCGATCCGTTGCAGTATTGGTGCCAACGGAACTACGCGATTCTCTCCACCGACGGTTACTGGAATACCGGATCCGAGAGCTCGAGTTATGGTCCGTTCAAAACGAATGGGTCTAGCAACGTCGGTAATCAAGATGGTGGAACGACGGCAAAACCTCAATATGAGGGGCCGTCCACAAATAGCAACTCGCTCGCCGATGTTGCCGCGTACTACTACAACACGGACTTGCGTCCAGGGCCGGCTTGCGCCACGGGTGTGGCGGGCGCCGATGTCTGCCAGAACGGATTGGATCCGAAAGGCAAGGACACGGCACCGCACCAGCATATGACGACCTACGCGATTGGTCTTGGCGTGAACGGGCAGCTGAAATACCAGGAGGACTACGAAACCGCATCGTCCGGGGACTTTTACGATATCAAGCAAGGTACCAAGAACTGGCCGACGCCGGCAGCGGATACACCCACCGCGGTCGACGATCTTTGGCATGCGGCAGTGAATGGTCGCGGGGTGTACTACAGTGCACGTAACCCGACTACCCTGGCTAACGGTCTGGGAAAAGCGCTTCTCGACTTGCAGTCCGTTCAGGGTGCCGGCGCTGCCGCTTCGACGAGCAATCTGGAGCCCGTTGTCGGCGACAATTATGCGTTCACTGCGAACTATCGGACGGTATTCTGGGATGGTGATCTGTTGGCGCGATCGATCGATCTCGCAACGGGCGAGATATCGGCTGCAACCCTCTGGTCGGCCAAGGCTCTTCTCGGCGGTCGCGTGAGCGCATTGAGCGACACGCGAAAGATCCTTCGATTCGATGGATTGCTTCCGACGAAGCTCAAAGACTTCGTGCCAGGCAACTTTACTGCCGGCGAGAAAACGGCGTGGTTCAATCCGACGTCGCTGCCCCAATATCCGGCACTCACCGGCGCCCAGCAAGCGAATGCAACATCCGATCGGCTCATCAACTATCTGCGTGGGCAGCATGGCTACGAAATACAGTCTGATGTCGTCGTTGACAATCAGGTATTCCGGGATCGTGAGTTCGTACTTGGCGATATCGTGAGCGCGAAACCGGTGTACGTGCGGATTCCGCCGTTCGAATACACGGACACCGGCTTCGCCGACTTCAAGGCGAACGCGGCGATTCAAAGCAGGAAGGGTGTGGTCTACGTCGGCGCGAACGACGGAATGCTGCACGCATTCGAAGGAACGACCGGTCAGGAACTCTGGGCGTATGTACCGTCGCTCGCACTGCCGAATATTGCAAAGCTCGCGAATCGGGACTACGGGACGAATCATCGGTACTCCGTTGACGGGTCACCAACCGCCGCCGAGATCTACGATGGATCACAGTGGAAGTCGATTCTCGTCGGCGGGTTGGGCGCCGGCGGCCGCGGTTACTATGCCCTCGATGTGACTGATCCAGATAATCCGCGGGGCCTGTGGGAGTTCACCGACCCGAATCTAGGCCTCACGGCGGGTAACCCGCTCGTCGGCAAGCTCGTGGATGGAACGTGGGCCGTCATTTTCAGCTCGGGGTACAACAACGTTACGCCGGGCGACGGAGTCGGCCGGATCTATGTCCTTAACGCAAATACTGGAGCGTTGATCCGAACGATCAGCACAGGCGTGGGCAGCCTCGCGACGCCTAGCGGACTCTCAAAACTTAGCGGCTGGGTCGACAAAGGCTTGACCGACAACACGATTCAGCGGGTGTATGGCGGCGATTTGCTGGGCAACATGTGGCGGTTCGACATTAACGATACGATCCTTCCGGCCGGCTACGATGCGCTGAAGCTCGGCGTATTCAAGATTGGTTCAAACGCGCAGCCGATTACTTCGAGACCTGACCTAGGCGAAGTGAACGGCCACAGTGTGGTCTACTTTGGTACGGGTCGCCTTCTTGGAATAACGGACCTGACCGACACGAGCCAGCAGTCTATTTATGCAATCAAGGACGATCTAGGCGCCGTTGGCCTAGGCGACGTCAGAGGTGCTCCTTCATGCCCCTTGGTCAAACAAGACATCGTAATTCAATCGGCATCGACGCGCAGTATCTCGACCAATGCAGTCGATTGGAATACTAAATGCGGTTGGTACATGGACCTCAACCCTGGCGACGAAACGCCGGGAGAGCGTGTAAACGTTGACTTGAAATTGCAGGTCGGCGGGTTGGCCGTCGCCACGAATGTTCCGAATCCGGACGCTTGCCTGGCGGGTGGCACGAGCTGGCTTTATCTGCTTGACTATAGGACTGGCAGCTATGTATCAACGGAAGTTGGGCAATCCGCCGGGCGACTCCTGGGCAACGCGTTGGTAGTGGGCATTTCGACGTATCAGCTGCCGAACGGCAAGGTCGTAACGGATGCGACGATGGCAAACGATTCGCATAAAGTGACCGGACATGCGTCTGGCGGGCCGGGAATGGGGATAGGCGGTGCGGGTAAGAGGGTATCTTGGCGCGAGCTGTTCGCGCGCTAATCGGAGTAATCGGAGCAATCGAAGCGCGGGGTATCTTTCGCGCACGTCAAAATCAATCAAGGCCCTCGCTTCGGCGGGGGCCTTGTTGTTTGCAGCACGACCTTCCCACATTCGTAATTCCGCAGATCGTGGATGGACCTACCGCTGCCCCAAACCCTTCGGCATCGGAAACGAAACATTCTCCGTCACGCCGTCCAGGTTGCGTACCGACCGCGCACCAAGCGACCTGAGCCGGTCGATCACTTCGCCAACGAGCACCTCGGGCGCGGAAGCCCCTGCGGTTACGCCGATTCGTTTCTTGCCGGCGATCCACTGCGCCTCGAGCTCGGTTGCAGAATCGACCATGTAGGCTGGGACCTTCATGTTCTCAGCCACCTCGCGGAGGCGATTGGAGTTCGAGCTGTTCGGCGATCCGACGACGATCACAACATCACACCGCGGCGCCATGAACTTGACCGCGTCCTGCCGATTCTGCGTCGCGTAGCAGATGTCATCCTTTTTCGGACTAATGATCGCGGGAAAGCGTCGCTTGAGGGCTTCGACGATAATTGCCGCGTCGTCGACTGATAGCGTCGTTTGCGTAACGTACGCGAGTCTATCGGCGTCTTTGACCGCCAATCGCGCGACATCCTCTGCAGTTTCCACGAGATACATCTTCCCTGCCGATTGGCCCATCGTTCCTTCCGCTTCGGGATGCCCTCGGTGCCCGATCATGACAACCTCGCAGCCGTCCTTGATCATCTTGGCAACTTCGACATGCACCTTCGTCACGAGAGGACAAGTTGCGTCGAACACACGCAGACCTAATTGTTGCGCCTCGACGCGCACCGATTTGGGCACGCCATGTGCACTGAAAATCAAGGTGCTACCGGTCGGAACGTCTGTTAGATTCTCGATGAACACCGCACCCTTCTTACGCAGATCGTCCACAACAAAGCGGTTGTGAACAATCTCATGGCGCACGTAGACCGGTGCACCGTGAAGTTCAAGCGCCCGTTCAACGATGCCGATCGCGCGCTCGACGCCGGCGCAAAAGCCACGAGGATTCGCGAGCAGGACTTCCGTTATGCCGGTTGCAGCCATGATGGGTGATCTTTGAGAGGATTTGTCCAAGCTATGCGGGTTCCGAGCGTCGCTTCGACCCGTAGAAGCTGTCGAGGATCAGGATCGCCGCCCCAACGCTGATCGCGCTATCGGCGACGTTGAACGCGGGCCAGTGCCAATCGTGATAGTAGAAAAGCAGAAAATCCACGACCTTGCCGAGCCACACGCGATCCCACAGGTTGCCGATCGCCCCCCCAAGGATTAGAGAAAGGCCAAGAGAGAAGGGCGACTCGTCACGGTGTTTGCGTAGCAGCCAAACGATGACGATTACAGCAATCACTGCAATCGCGATGAAAAATGTGCGTTGCCAGCCGCCCGCGTCTGCCAGAAAGCTAAACGCGGCGCCGGTATTAAATGCCAGGACGATGCTGAAGAAGGACGTCACTGGAATGGCTTCGCCCTCGGCAACGCGCCCGAGAATCACCTGCTTGGTGATCTGATCGAAAACCGCGATGAACACGGCGATCGCAAGCCAGCGGATGAGCGCGTTGCGGGGCGTCATGCGAATTCCCGGCTTTCGCCCGGACCAATCAAATTGGACACGCATCGGCCGCAGATCGTCGGATGTTCCGCATTCAATCCGACATCGGGTCGGTGATGCCAGCATCGCTCGCACTTTTTGTGCGACGAGGAGCGCGCTGCAACCGTTGTCGCTTCGTCGGTGGTCAAACCAAGATCGATTTTCGAGACAATAAATACGAATCGCAAATCGGCGGCAAGCGAGCTCAGTAGTGCATGTGTGGACTGCGGTGCGCGGATTTCGACTTCAGCGTCAAGCGAGGATCCGATCTTTCCCGCAACGCGTAGCTCTTCGAGTTTCTTGGCGACATCGCCCCGAATGGCGCGAAGTTGCGTCCATTTTGCAACCAGTGCTGGTCCATCTTCGATCGGCGGAAATTCGTGATGCGTTTCGATGAAGATCGTCTCGGCGCCGGGCCGCAGGTACGCCCACGCTTCTTCCGCGGTAAATGAAAGTGTCGGTGCCATCAGTTTCACGAGCGAGTGGGTGATGTGATGAAGCGCAGTCTGCGCCGAGCGCCGGGCCCGCGCGTCCTTCTTCGCTGTATATAGACGGTCTTTCAAGACATCAACATAGAAGGCGCCGAGATCCTCCGAGCAGAACGCCACCAGCCGTGCAATGAATGGATGAAATTCGAATCGCTCTATTTCGCTTATCGATTTCTTTTGAAAGTCACTCGCCAGCGCGATTGCGTACCGATCGATTTCGAGCAGTTCGTTGGCGGGAACGGCATCCTTGGCCGCGTCGAAATCGGTGAGATTCGACAGCAGGAACTTCAGCGTATTCCGGATCCGACGGTAGCTTTCCACGACGCGTTTCAGGATCTCATCGGAAATCGAGAGCTCGCCGGAATAGTCAGTCGAAGCGACCCAAAGTCGGAGAATGTCCGCACCAAGGGTGTCGGATATTTTTTGCGGCGCGACGACATTGCCCATCGACTTCGACATCTTGCGCCCTTGCCCGTCAACAACGAAGCCGTGGGTCAGCAGCGACCTGTAAGGTGCCACGCCATTCAGCATCGTGCTCACCAGGAGCGAAGAATGGAACCAACCGCGGTGCTGGTCTGATCCTTCCAAATACATGTCCGCCGGAAATGTTTCGGTCGCGCCGTGCGACCCGCGCAGAACCGTCTCGTGCGTGGAACCCGAGTCGAACCAGACGTCGAGGGTGTCGCGATTCTTCATAAATACGTCTGCGTCCACGCCGAGCAACTCGCGTGGCTCGAGCGTCTGCCAGGCCTCGATGCCTCCTTGCGCGACGCGCTTCGCAACTTCTTCCAGCAATTCCGGAGTTCTCGGGTGCAACGCGCCCGTTTCCTTGTGCACGAAAAATGCCATCGGGACACCCCATTGACGTTGACGCGAGAGCGTCCAATCGGGGCGGTTCTGGATCATTCCGAACAAACGCGCCTTACCCCATTCGGGAAAAAACTGTGTCGCTTCAATTTGTGCAAGCGCGGCTTCGCGAAGTGTTTGTCCACCGTCTTTTGGCTTCACATCCATGCCGGCGAACCACTGCGTCGCCGCGCGATAGATCACTGGTGTTTTGTGCCGCCAGCAATGCATGTAGCTATGCGAGTGCGTCACCGCATGGAGCAGCGCACCCTTGGAACGAAGCGCCTCCACGATTTTTGGATTGGCATCCCAGATCTTGAGCCCGCCGAACATTGGCAGGCTCTCTGCGTACACCCCATTGGGCTGCACCGGATTCAGGATATCGGCGTCCGCCATCCCGTAGCGTTTGCACGATAGAAAATCCTCGACGCCATACGCGGGTGCCGAGTGGACGATTCCCGTTCCTTGCGCCGTGGTTACATATTCGCCGAGATAAACCGGCGACAGGCGTTCGTATAGCGGGTGCCGGAATGGAATGCGTTCCAGATCTCGTCCTTTGCATGTCGCCAGCACTGTGCCGGCAAGTCCATACAACTCGAGGCATGCGGCGCGACGTTCGCTCGCGATAATGAGCGTACCTTGATCGGTGTCGATCAGGTCATAGTCGAGTTCCGGGTGAACGTTGAGCGCCTGATTGGCAGGGATCGTCCAGGGTGTCGTCGTCCAGATTACGATTCGTCCTGGCTTCGAAGGAAGCGATGCGAGCCGGAACGCTTTTGCAAGCGCTTCGGTTTCGGCGAACGGAAAGCCCACGTCGATCGCGAAATCGACGCGATCCTGATACTCAACCTCCGCCTCGGCGAGTGCCGAACCGCAATCGAAGCACCAGTTCACCGGCTTCAGTCCGCGAAACAGATACCCCTTCTGAAGCAGCTTCCCAAGCGTTCGGATCTCGTCTGCTTCAACGTCGTAGGCCATCGTGCGATAGGGATTGTCCCATTCGCCGAGAACGCCCAGGCGCAGGAAGTCCTTCTTCTGGCGTTCGATTTGCTCGGACGCGTACGCGCGACATCTCGACTGGGTCTCCTCGACCGGAAGATTCTTGCCGAACTGTTTCTCGATTTGTATTTCGATCGGCATGCCATGGCAATCCCAGCCTGGCACGTAGTGCGCGTCAAAGCCTGCCATGTTCCGAGACTTGACGATCATGTCCTTAAGGATCTTGTTGACCGCATGACCAATGTGAATGTCTCCATTGGCATAGGGGGGGCCATCGTGCAACACCCAGACCGGTCGGCCTTTGCTCAGCTCTCGAATGCGGCGGTAGAGCTTCTTGTCGCTCCACGCTTTCACCCATCCGGGCTCGCGCTTGGCCAGATCGCCTCGCATGGGAAACGGCGTTTCGAGCAGATTCAGCGTTTTCTTGTAGTCAGCCATCGATCAACCGTTTCCTTCGATACTCAACATGCGCCGGGCGGCTACGCAGTCATTCGCGATCGCCACTTTCAGTGCTTCCAGATCGGGATATTTTTCCTCGTCGCGTATCTTCGTTAGAAATTCGACCCGGACCCGAATTCCATAGATGTCGGCGGAAAAATCGAACAGATGGACTTCAAGGGACGGCGTTCGCTCGTTCGTCACGGTCGGACGATAACCGAGGCTGGCCACCCCGTCGCGCGTGCGACCGCCTATACCCTGGACCTTTACCGCGTATATGCCGAACAATGGTGGCCGATTGTGTTCGAGTTCGACGTTCGCCGTCGCGAATCCCAGCTCGCGTCCGAGCTTCTGGCCATGAATGACTCGCCCGCTGATCGTGTAGCGGCGCCCCAATAGCCGCGACGCGCGTGCCAAGTCACCGATCGCCAGTGCATTGCGTACGGCTGAGCTTGATACGCGCACACTGTCATCCGCGACAGTAGGCATCGATTCAACACTGAAACCGAGGCGCCCTCCGGAGGCCGCGAGGGATACGTAGTTTCCGGCCCTCTTTGCGCCGTATCGAAAATCATCGCCGACGAGAATCCAGCGGGTACCCAACGTGCCGACCAGAATTTTCTCAACAAAGGAATCGGGAGAAAGGGAAGCGAACTCCTTTGTGAATCGCTGGACGTGAACGCGCTCGATTTGAAGCGATGACAAGAGCTCCAGTTTCTCGCGCATGCTTGTGAGGCGCGTGGGGGCAGTATCGGGTGCGAAGAATTCGCGCGGGTGCGGTTCGAACGTGAGGACGCACGAGGTCAATCTTTGTTCGAGGGCGACCGCCCGCACCCGGGCGACCATTGCCTCGTGGCCGCGATGGACACCATCGAAGTTGCCGATCGTCAACGCAACTGGCCGTGACGGAGCGGGCTCGGTACCGTGCGTGATAATCATTCGCTCGGAGTGGCGGGGTCGGTTTTATGGATTGATAATCGGGATGCGAACAAGTTGTGCCAGGCGGCGGCCGGTTCTGCTTGCAGCGTAGCGACAAATAGATAACCGAAAATTATAGCCGGTTTCGGGTCATATTCCGCCACGGATCACCTACACAATTTCTTTCCTCAACGCCACGCGGGCGGATCAGACGTCGTGTGCATCGGCATCGCCGTCGATTCGCCTTCACAATCCATCGCTTGGTTCATGGAGATAAGCTGAATGTCGCCATTCCCGACTTTGCGTTCCTGGCTGCGTCATCTGATGAGTTCCGATCGGCTTGTCGTTGCCCGGCCCGGGGTCGCGCTCGCCTTCGAAATTGCCGCCATAGCAAAGCGGCTCGATGGCGAGAAGGCCGTGATATTCCCGGCGCCTGGCGGGCACGCAATGCCAATCGTGTCCGGACTCGTCGGTAGCCGAAGTTGGATGGCGGAAGCACTCGGTGTGCCGTTGAACGCATTGCATTCGACATTCCGTCGCGCCGCTGAACACCCGATTCCTTGGCGCGAAGTTTCGGCGGGGACTGCTCCTTGCCAGCAGCACGTCCATCGCAATGCTGATGTCAGAACATTGATTCCCATTCCGCTCCACAACGAACATGACTCAGGGCCCTACATCACTGCAGGCATGGTGATCGCGCGCAATCCCGTCACGGGCATTCAGAATGTGTCCATCAATCGGATCCAGGTCAACACGCCCGATCGCATGGCAACGTTGATGCTGCCCCGCCACCTACTCGCGTTCTATCGTGCGTCCGAAGAGAAAGGCGAAGCGCTGCCGGTCGCGGTGGTGATCGGCGTCGACCCGTTGACCCTCTTGGCATCTCAGGCGATTGCGGGCATCGACAACGATGAGCTGGAGATCGCGAGTGCTTTGCATGGTGCGCCGTTGCCGGTGGTGAAATGCCTCACGAACGATGTGCGGGTTCCTGCCGAAGCGGAAATCGTCATCGAGGGTCGACTGCTGCCTGGGGTGCGCGAGCTTGAAGGACCCTTTGGTGAATTTCCGCGCTATTACAGCCCTCAAGAGGCGCGAGAGGTCATTCAAATCGACTGCGTGACCCGTCGAGCAAATACCATCTATCACACGATCATTCCCGCTGGAATGGAGCACCTTCTGCTTGGCGGTATTCCGCGCGAAGCGACCATCCTTTCGCACTTGCAGCGCTCATTTCCAAATGTGATCGATCTGCACCTTGCCGTAGGCGGCGTTTGCCGTTACCACCTGTACGTTCAAATCAAGAAGCAGCGCGAAGGCGAGCCGAAGAACATGCTCATGGCCGCTTTCGGGGCGCACTACGATATCAAGCAGGTCATCATCGTTGACGACGACGTCGATGTACACGACCCGGAGCAAGTCGAGTGGGCGGTCGCCACGCGATTTCAGGCGGATCGCGATCTGGTCGTGGTCGGTGGCGCCCTCGGATCGATCCTCGATCCGTCGACAGAGCAGGGCATCAGCGCGAAGATGGGCATGGACGCTACACGACCTCTTCGATACGAAGGCCTGTCATTCACCAAAACGCGAATTCCTGGTGAAGAAGAGGTCGATCTCGCGCGAGATCTACATGCGATCGATTCGCAATCGCTCACTGCGATTCTTGCGGATTAGCGGAAGCGGGCGCCAATCAATCGAGCTTTGCACCGGTGTGTCGAATAATGGGGGCCCACTTGTTCGATTCGCTCGCAATTAATTGGCCGAACGCTTCCGGCGTGCCGCTTCCGGCCACAATCTGGCTACGCGCCAGGAGTTCCCGCACCTCCGGCGACGCCAGAATCTGATTCACTTCCTTGTTCAATCGCTCGACGATCTCGCGTGGTGTTCCGGCGGGTGCGAGGATGCCGCTCCATCCATCGGACTCAAAGCCAGGCAACGAGGCTTCGGCGACCGTTGGTAGTTCCGCCATCATCGGGAATCGTTGGGCGCTCGATACCGCAAGCAGCTTCACCTTGCCGGATTGTGCATGCGGGGCGATTACCGCCGGCGGGAGGAACGTCGCTTGAACGTCGCCGCTCGCTACGGCCGTTGCGGCGGCCGGCGCGCCGTTATAGGGAATGTGGACGACGAATATCTTCGCTAACGTTTTCATGAGCTCCATCGACAGATGCGAACCACTCCCGTTGCCAAGCGATGAGTAGTTGAGCTTCCCCGGATTCGCGCGGGCGTGCTCGATCAACTCCTTGACCGTATTCACCGGCAATGCCGCGTTGATGGCCAGTACGAACGGCTGCGTTGCGCCCATGATGATCGGCGTGAGATCCTTGGTCGGGCTGTACGGCAACTTCGCGTAAAGATGCGGCGCGTTGGCAAGCGGTCCGTTGAAGGCCCATAGCAAGGTGTACCCATCGGGCGCGGCCTTCGCTACCGCATCGGTCCCTACCGTGCCACCCGCCTGCGGACGGTTTTCCACCACGATCGGCTGACCTATCCGATCGCGCATGCGTTCCGCGATGATTCGGGCAGGGATATCAATCGAACCCCCAGGCGCACCCACGACGATCAATCGGATCGGTTTTGTCGGCCAGTTTTGCTGCGCGCTCACGATGCCGGTTGCCGCGGCAGTGACGACAAAAAGTGCCGCCACAGAGATCAACTTGAGTCGAACCATGACTTCGCCCTTTGGTGAGTTCAATCGCGATGCGGGTGGATCGGTTCACTGGCGCCCAAGGGATGCCGATGGCTGGATGCGGCCTTCTTTAGGGCGCGCTTTTGAGAGAGTCTGATTCGAACTGGGCGAGCAGCGATCATTTCACTGGGACATCGAGAGAGGCTATCACGGCGCATCGAGCCTGGCGCCACGCGCGCACGGATGCGTGCACGAAGGATGGGGCGATCGCCAATCGGTTGCGATACACTGCCCCGCTGCGTCATCCCCCGGGCCGTTAGCTCAGTTGGTTAGAGCAGGGGACTCATAATCCCTTGGTCGCTGGTTCGAGTCCAGCACGGCCCACTTCCAGGGATGAATTCCAACCGCGAGCCCGTCTGCGCACGCAGCGCACTCGCTGCGTTTTGGTCTCTACATTGATTCCCATTGCGTATCGGTTCGGCGTCGCACGCACATTGTTTGTCGAATAGCCAGTCATGGAACGATAAGAATCGTTCGTTTCCAACCAAGACGCGGCGATTTCTTGGGTTTGGTGCGATGGCCGATTAATGCCGCATCGCTAGTTTGAATTGACAGACGCAAGACGCCACTCAATGAGACAACAGGCGCCTTGAGAGAGTAGTGCGGCACGGATCTTGTTCAGAGACAGAGCCCTCCCATCGGTCGCGCTTTTGCCACGACAAAAAATGATGAAACCAGGGGAGGTCGTTGACGATGGGCTCGCATTCGTTCGAGATGAACGGGCATTCACGCGTTGCTGATTTTGCGTGGATGGTCGGCAGCCTTGCCAAGCTGCACCGGTTGCCGTTTGATCCGGCACTGTTGTTGCACCGATTCCCGCCGCCGCATGATCTCGCTACATTGACGGCGTCCCTTGCGAGTATCGGATGCAGCGTCACGCAGCATCGGATGAAACGCGCCAACGACCTCCGGCGCCTGGCAATTCCGTACATCGCGTTCCTTCGCGCTGCGCCACAAGTCGATCATACGATTGCCGATTGTCCGATTGCCCATTGCCCGCCTGTTCCGAACACGGTGACCTTGCCGGGTAGTGAAGAAGGAAGTTCGGGCCTCTCGCATGCCGTGCTGGTGGCCAAGACCGACGGGGAGCGGATGCTCTATTTCCCCGTTGGCAGCGATTCCCCGCGATTTGTTGAAGTCGGGGCGTTTCTCGAGCAGTTCGAACCGCTGGTCCTGATGGTTGAGGCGGTGCGAAAGGATTCGATCAGCGTCGATGGTGCTGCTGAGGATGCCGCCGATGCGAACGCGGATGCGCAGTCCGGGCATGCCCGCCCGTTCGGCTTTCGCTGGTTCGTCCCCGAACTGCTCAAGCACCGGCGCATCTGGCGAGACGTACTCATTGCATCGCTCGTCATTCAGCTGCTGGGTCTGGGCATTCCACTCTTCACCCAGATCGTCATCGACAAAGTTGTGGTAAATCAAACGCTCTCCACATTGATGGTGGTGGGCGTGGGCATGGCCGTGTTCATCGTCTTCTCGATGGTCATGACCTGGATCCGCCAGTATCTGGTCATCCACACTGGCAATCGCATCGATGCGGTGCTGGGCAGCAAGGTCTTCGCGCATCTGTTGCGCCTGCCGCATCTTTATTTCCAACACCGGCCGACCGGCACGCTGGTCGCGCGGATGCACGGTATCGAGACGATCCGCGAGTTCATCACCGGCGCCGCCGTCGCACTGCTCTTGGATCTGCCGTTCATGATCGTGTTCCTGGCGGTGATGTTCCTCTATAGCTGGCAGCTCGCCTTGATCGCGGTGGCGATGCTCTTCCTCATCTCGGTGCTGAGCCTGGCCGTGGCACCCACCTATCGCACGCGGCTCAACGAGCAGTTCCTGCTGGGTGCACGCAACCAGGCGTTCGTCACCGAGTATGTCGCCGGCATGGAGACGGTCAAGTCCCTGCAACTCGAACC
>JBJXGX010000102.1:0-4796 GCA_046160305.1 Burkholderiales bacterium | reverse complement strand
TAGTCCCAGCAGTTGTCGCGCGCACGTTGGGGGAAGATCGTTTTGCGCTTCTTGTCGATTTCCGCGGCATCGGGATAGGTGTGCTTGATGCCGCTCATCGCCAGTTGCAGTTGTACTCGACAGGCCTTCTCCAGAAAAATCGCACCAAGAAGGATGTCCTTCACCGTTCGGCCGCCAATGATGACGCCGTGATTGCGAATGAACACGCCCTCGGATTTTCCCATGACCTCGGCGCATGCCCGTCCAAGTTCCGGCGTATCGATCAGATCACTTGTGCCCATGTAGTGGGGCGGTGGAACGGTGAACCAGCAGCCCTCATTGGAATACGGACGAAGGATTTCGCCCGGACACGCTGAAAACAGTACCGACCACGGTGCGTGGGTGTGCAAGACGAAGTTGAAATCGCCGCGCGCACGCAAGACCTCGGTATGAATCGGCCATTCAAGGTGTCGGACGCCGTCCCCGCCCAGCACGTTGCCATCGAAATCGATGAGGATGAAATCGTCCTCGAACACTTCTTCCAAGCCGAGGTTGGCGCGCTTCAACCAAAGCCCGCGATCCCACGGATCGCGCATCGCGCCATGACCCCAGGCGAAATCGGCGTGGCCTTCAAGGTCGAGCATACGATGTGCGCGCGAGAGATCCCAAAGACCACGGCGGACTTCGTCGTTCTTGGCCATGATCGGGGCATTGCGGAAGAGCTGCTCCATTCTTGCGACTCCTGTCGAACGGGTGCGATGCCCGTATTCTAAACATGCGGACCGAAGGACATTCAGATTTTGATTGTCGCCGCATAGGTTCAGGCGCCTTCGATAGAATCGCAGGCTGACCATAGTTTGGAGCAAGGCATGATCTTTACCCCGGCCGGCACTTCACCGGAACCGCGTCCCGAATATCTTGAACCGACGCCGTTCTTCGATTTCGATCAGGCGGGTGTCCGAGAATTCGCCGAGCGTGCGACGCGCGGCGAAACGACGGCAATCGGCAAGGCGGTCAAGCTTTTCTATGCGGTCCGCGATGGGGTGCGCTATGACCCGTTCGAGATCAACCTGGAGCAGGGTCTCTATACCGCGAGCAATGTTCTCATGGCCAAGGGCGCCTTTTGTATACCAAAGGCCGTGTTGTTGACGGCGGCCGTGCGTGCGGTCGGCATCCATGCCGCAATCGGTCTATCGGATGTCGAGAATCATCTGACCACCGAGAAGCTGAAAGCGCGAATGGGCGGGAAGACGCTGTTCATTCACCATGGGTACGCGGTCATGTTTATCGAGGGCAAGTGGGTGAAGGCAGCACCGGCGTTCAATATCGAGCTGTGCCGGCGATTCGGCGTGTTGCCAACGGATTTCGATGGCCAATCAAACGCGATATTCCAGCCCTACGACGCACAGAATCGCCGTCATATGGAATATGTGCGGGACCACGGCATGTGGTCGGATTTTCCGTTCGAGCGGGTCGTTCGTGACTTTCGCGCGTTTTATCCGGCCAGCACGTATGGTGGAGACGCGGCGGGTGAGCGGTTCGAGGATGGCGTACGCGTGGATTGAACGGCGCGCCGCTTACACCCTCTAGCCGGGGGCGTTATCCAAGCCGACTGACATCGGGCATCTTGATCGGATGAGCCGATTCGAAAGTGCGCGCTGCACGAAGCACCATCGCATCTGCGTAACGGGCGCCGACGATCTGCATGCCGATCGGTAAGCCGTCTTTCGTGAATCCACACGGCATGGATGCGGCGGGCTGCTGGGTGAGGTTGAACGGATACGTGAAGGGCGTCCATTCCATCCAACGTTTTCCAGGCTCGATTTCCGGGGTTTCCTGGCCTGCATTGAACGCCGGCACCGCCAAAGTCGGGGTCACCAACAGGTCGAAGCGCTCGTGAAATCGCTGTATCGTGAGGCCCAAGGCGCCGCGCTGAATCGTTGCATCAAAAAAATCATGCCGGGAAATGGCCTGACCTGCTGCGATGATGTCTCGCAGACCCGGATCGAGAAGGGCAATCTGTTCGGCGGTGAATCCCGACGCAAGGTAAGCAGCGCCGGCAAACCAATGTCTGTCGAAACAGTCGCGAGGATTATCGAAACCGGGATCGACAGCCTCAACCCGAGCGCCCATCTGCTCGAAGGTCTTGACGGCATTGGCGAGCGCCTGCGCGACTTCCGGGTGTACGTTTGCATAGCCGAGATTAGCGGAAAATGCGATGCGCAAGCCCCGTACGCCATCGTCTAGGCCCACGCGGAAGTCACGAGGATCGTAGGGGAGGGCAGTCCAATCCCGATGGTCGGGCAGTGACAGGACATTCAGCATCAGCGCGGCATCGGCAACGGTACGGGTTATCGGACCAACGTGCGCGATCGTACCGAAGGGTGACAACGGCCATGCCGGGATGCGACCGTAGGAGGCCTTGATCCCGAATAGTCCGGTGAAGCTGCATGGGATGCGGATCGAGCCGCCGCCGTCGGTGCCGATCGCAAGCGGACCCAAGCCCGACGCGACCGCAGCGGCTGCGCCACCCGATGATCCGCCGGGTGTCTTGGCGATATTCCAGGGATTTCGCGTGATGCCGGTCAGTGGGCTGTCGGTGACGCCCTTCCAGCCGAATTCGGGCGTACACGTTTTGCCAAGAAGAACAGCGCCATGTTCGCGCAAACGGGCGACGACGGGCGCATCATCTTTCCAGGGACCCTTTGGATCGATCGTCTTGGACCCTCTGAGCGTTGGCCATCCTTGTGTGACGACGAGATCCTTGATGGATGTCGGGACCCCATCGACCAGACCGCAGGGCGCACCTTTCATCCAGCGCGCTTCGGCGGCACGGGCAGCCGAGAGTGCGGCTTCCTCGTCGATCAGGCAGAACGCATTCAGAACCGGGTTGAGTTTGCGAATCCGCGCAAGCACTGCGTTGGTCGCTTCGACCGGAGACGCCTGCTTGGTAAGGTAGAGCCGCAGCAGATCGGTCGCGGAGCAGGAGGCGAGGTCGTCGGTGGGATGCATGGAAGCCTCTCCTCGTGCGGTTGAAATTTTCAGGCCACGTTAACCGGAATCTTGAACTCCCGAATCCGCTTCTCCCATTCGTTTGGGCCGGTGATATGCACGGACGTACCCGCGGAATCGACCGCGACCGTTACCGGCATGTCTTTCACTTCGAACTCATAGATCGCTTCCATGCCGAGATCATCGAACGCCACGACCTTCGACTTCCGGATGGCCTTCGCCACGAGATACGCCGCGCCACCGACCGCCATCAGATAGGCGGCCTTGTGCTTGCGAATGGCTTCGATCGCGGTGAGGCCACGCTCGGCCTTGCCGATCATGCCGATCAATCCGGTCTTGGCAAGCATCATCTCGGTGAATTTGTCCATGCGCGTGGCGGTCGTTGGGCCAGCCGGACCGACCACTTCATTTCGCACCGGATCGACGGGTCCAACGTAATAGATGACGCGATTCGTGAAGTCGACTGGCAGTTTCTCGCCTTTGGCAAGCATGTCTTCGATGCGACTATGGGCGGCGTCGCGACCGGTCAACATTCGCCCCGATAGAAGGAGTGTCTCGCCGGGTTTCCATGTGGCGACTTCGGTTGGCGTCAAGCGGTCAAGGTCGACACGCCGCGATTGCGCTGATGGGGTCCAAGCAATTTTCGGCCAATCATCAAGCGAGGGAATCTCAAGCTCGGCTGGACCCGATCCATCCAATGTGAAGTGCGCATGCCGCGTCGCGGCGCAATTGGGAATCATCGCAACCGGCTTGGACGCCGCGTGCGTGGGGTAATCCTTGATTTTTACGTCGAGCACGGTGGACAGGCCGCCGAGACCCTGGGCGCCGATGCCAAGCGCGTTGACTTTCGTATAGAGCTCGATGCGAAGCGCCTCGATCTTGCTCTTCGGGCCATGCTCAAGGAGCTCGTGCATGTCGATGGGATCCATCAACGATTCCTTGGCGATCATCATCGCCTTCTCGGCCGTGCCACCCACACCGATGCCAAGCATCCCGGGTGGGCACCAACCAGCACCCATCGTCGGGACTGTTTTCAATACCCAATCCACGATCGAGTCGGAAGGGTTGAGCATGACGAACTTGGCTTTGTTCTCGGATCCACCGCCTTTGGCCGCCACGGTTACGTCAATGCCGTTGCCGGCGACCAACTCAACCTGAACGACCGCCGGCGTGTTGTCTTTGGTGTTCTTGCGCGTGAAGATTGGATCGGCAAGCACGGAGCCGCGAAGCGGATTGTCGGGATTCATGTACGCGCGATGCACGCCTTCATTCACGGCATCGGCCAGGGATCCATTGAAGCCCTCGAGTCGCACACCCATTCCGATTTTGAGGAAGACATTCACGATCCCGGTGTCCTGGCAGATTGGGCGTTTGCCTTCCGCGCACTGTCGCGAATTGGTGAGGATCTGCGCAATCGCGTCCTTGGCGGCGGGCGACTGCTCGCGATCGTAGGCTCGGGCAAGGTGCTGAATGAAATCTTTGGGATGGTAGTAGGAGATGTATTGCAGAGCATCGGCGATGCTCTGGATCAAGTCTTCTGCTTGGATGATGGTCATGATGTTCGGCCCAGGGGATCAGTCATTGTGTTCGCGTCCATCGTTCTTCCGCGCGGCGTGTTCGGCGGGCGCCATGAGCTTGTCGGTGTACGCGATAGCAATCGCCGATAGCAGGAAGGTAATGTGGATGGTGGTCTGCGCTATGAGCGTTTTTTCGTCGTAGGCGGCCGCGTTGATAAACGTCTTGAGTAGATGTATCGACGAGATGCCGATGATCGCGGTTGCGAGCTTTACCTTCAGCACCGAGGC
>JBJXGX010000101.1:0-7040 GCA_046160305.1 Burkholderiales bacterium | reverse complement strand
GCGCGAGCGATCGATTGAATGGTCGATTCAGGACGAAGCCAGTCGTCCCACCGTCCTCGGTGCGCACGGCGAGCACCACGGTGCGCTCGAAGTTCGGATCGATCATGAGCGGTTTGGCCACCAGGAGGAAGCCTTGCGCGAAAGAAAACGGCATTGCGAGCGCGATCATGGCCAGCGCGGCAACGGCCCGTATCGATTCGCGGAACGCAATCGATCTTGACAGACACCCCATCATCGCCGACTTGCTCCTTGCGAATTTGCAGACCATGGCGCCGTCAATCGTAGACGGTCTCCGAGTAGTGTGACGCATCGACCGCTGCTTCGATTACGGTCGGCCCCTCTGCGGCCAACGCGCGACGAAGCTCACGCTCCAGTGCTTCGATGCTGCGCACGCCGATAGCGGGGACACCGAAGTAATGCGCGGGCGGCTCCTGATACGGTTCTGGAGAGGTGTCGGTGCCGTACAGGGCGAAATTGCGGCGCTCTTGCTTGACCTTGATCAGGCTCAGCCAGCGGTCATCGAGCACGACGAAGGGAATCGCGAGCTTTTGGCGTTTTGCAACCGCAAGTTCGCCACAGGTCATCTGAAAACATCCGTCGCCCACGACGCACACGACCGGCAGGGCGGGACAAGCCAGCTTGGCCGCGATCGCTGCCGGCAGTCCGAATCCCATCGACGACCAGCCGTTGGTGATCAGGAATGTGCGTGGCGCATGGGTGGTCCACTGGCTGGCGATCTGGTGGGTATGGGCCCCGACGTCGAATGCAAGAACCCCATTCTTGGGCAGGACGCGCCGAACGACATCGATCGCCTGATGCGGACTGAACGCTACGGTATGAGGCCGCAACGCCCGCTGGAATGCTTCGCGGTGGGTTGCGATCGAATCGATGTGCCAGTCATTCTTGACAGGCGACGGCGCCGCGAGTGCGTTGACCGGCCGCAGCGCCGCCAGTGCGGCGATGGAATGATCGAGATCGCCGATCACCTCGTGCGCGACGACCACCGATGGATCAACGTCAGCGGACTCGATGTCGATATGGAGCAATCGCGTGCGACCGATCCACGCTTCATACTCGACCTCGATCGTGTCGTAGCCCAAGCCGACGATCAAATCAGCATCATTCAAGAACCGGCGCTGGACCTTGCGTTTTGACCGCTCGATGCAGCCGATGGAAAGCGGATGGCCCTCGTCGATCAGGCCCTTTGCCATGGTTGTCGACGCAAACGGAAGTTGATGTTTCTCGACGAACGCAAGCAGGCTCGCTTGTGAATGCATGCGCATCGCGGCAGCACCGATCACCGCAACCGGGCGCCGCGCCGCGCGAAGGATCGTGTCGGCCCGATCGAGCGAATCGTCCGCGGCCCGTTGGAGTGGCTTCGGATCCAGCGGACGCGTCACGATGTCTTCGGTTGGCGTGGCCAGTGCGACATCCTCGGGGAGGTCGAGATGAACCGGCCCATGCGGCTCGGTCAAGGCGATGCGAATCGCTTCGGCAACCGTTTCGATGATTCGTCCCGGGCCGAGCGCGAACGACGCTTTGGTGATCGGCTTGAAGAGCGCGTGAAGATCGATCCCCATCTGGATCCGCCGACCGAGCTGCGCTCGATGCAGATTGCACGTGATCGCGATCATTGGCGATCGATCGAGAAAAGCGTTGCCGACGCCGGTCGTGAGGTTGGTCGCTCCAGGCCCCAATGTCGCAATGCAAAGGCCCGGATTTCCCGTCATGCGGGCCATGACGTCGGCCGCGAATGCTGCGGATCCTTCATGCGCGGTAAGAACGAAAGGAATGCCGCCAACGCGCATCGCTTCCATCAGAGGCAGGACATTCCCGCTCGGCACACCGAACCCGTGGGTGATGCCCGCTTGCCGCAGTACCCGGACAAGTAGATCAGCGTTGTTCATTGTGTCGGCGCGCGCCCTCGGTGATGTGCGGCGTGGAGTGTAGCAACTGAATGCCGAAGGCATTGGACGGCTGTGAGATGGGGCTTGCCTATCAAGACTTGGGAGGTAGGCGGCGCAGATTGCTTGCGTCCGGCACCGCGTTTTGTTGGCCAAGCGGCCTTGATGTCGCCAGGCAGGCCGAGCGAGTGGAGGGTTGTGAAACCGCGCAACGGTTTCGTGGGTTTCGTAAGCGCACCGGCCCTACGATTTCGTAACAATCTTCGCCGTGCTAGCAGCCGGGCCTGGTAGTTCGTCCTGACATAGTTCTCGGACCGCGCCGCAACAATTTGACGCTCACCCCATATAAATCAATTGGTTGCACCGATTGCGCGGCTCCATTGATCGTGGGAAAATCACCCACGCAAGGCAGTGGGCGGAGGCTTCGACCGTTGTTCCGGCTACCACAGGAATGCGAGATCGGCGGTAAAAATTAACAGCTTGGCGGGCATCTTCCACACCTTCAATTCAACTAGACTAGTCTGCTTGTCGAGAAGCACCATGCCGGTCGGGGAGCTGCGTGGTTCCAATGTTTGCGGAGGGCGGTTCATGAAATCAAGAAATTTCGCAGTGGGGATCGTTTGCAGCGCGATGTTCGCATTGCCTGCGATGGTGCAGGCGCAGACCGCCGCGGGCGCAACCCTCGTTCCTGCGGCACCCACCGCTTCGGCCACGTTTTCCGACATCAAGGATGCTGTTTCCGGGCGTTGGTTCGACGCGGCAACGACCGCGATCGACGCGACGAACCGAAACAAACTGATGATCGGGTTCAATGCGGGCATGGACGCGAAGATATGGAAGTACAACGCATTCATTGCCTCCACGAACGCGTTTTACTACACAAGCGTCATGGACACGATCGGGTTTACCGTCAAGGCGCCCGAAGGTTCGTATATTGCGAAGATCACGTATTCGCAGCGCGGTACCGGCAGCATCTCGCGAACCGGGAAGATCTCGGGTGGCGCGAGCTGGGTGGTCGGGTCGACGGCCGTGCCGCTTGGGATCTTCGGCACCAATCCCACGATTACCAACACGATGGATCTAACCGACCAGTATCAAACGTCGCTGCCCGTCTCGATCACCGTTGGCTTGCACGCGTTTGCGACACCAACGTTAGGGTCAGCGACTGTTTCATTGTCGGGCGCTGAAGTAGAAGTTGAGTTGCTGCCACTGCCCTCGGCAAAGTTGTTCAGCCCGGCGCAATGAAAACGGGGGACGCACCCCCGCTCCTACATCATCCTGCCTGCCTTGCGAACCGTCGCCATGATCGGTTCAGTCAGGAACTGGAATGGCGTCTGCGGCGCGCCATCGAGGTAGACCTCGGCAGGCATCCCGGCCTGCACCTTGAAGTCGACGAGCGACTTCAGCGAATCCGCATCCGCAAGGACCAGCACGCTGTAGTACGGATTCCCCGCCTTGTCGATCAGCCGATCACCGGAAACATACGTCACCTTCCCCGATACCATCGACGTATTGCGATACTTGAATGCGGTGAATTTGATCCGCGCCGGTTGATCGAGGGTCACGTAACCGATCTCCTCGGGACGAATCCGAGACTCAAGGAACAGATTCGTGTCCGCGGGGACGATTTCCGCGATCGTGTCGCCCGGCCGCACGACCGAACCGCGCGAGGCGAACTTGAGATCGATGATCTCCCCGCTTACCGGTGCGCGGACAATCTGGCGGACCGACGCGTCGTCCATCTTGCGCGTCTCTTGTTCGATCTCACCGAAGCGGGCCATCGTGTTCTTGAGCTGATCGCTCGCCGTCTGGATATATTCGTGCTGGATCGATTTGATCTTGCGTTCGGTATCGATCAGGCGCTGCTCGGCACGGGCCAGTTCGGAACGGCGCTCTTCCAACTTTCCGGCGTAGTCGCTCACCGCGACTTCGATCTGTCCGACACGGATCTGCGAGATGAAGCCGCCCTTTAGGAGACCTTGATTCGCTTCGAGATCCTTGTTCTGCAAGGCAAGCGATGACTGCGCCTGCTTGATCTGCGCGTGCATGGCCTGGATTTCCTTGTGGATCTGCTCGCGCTGCGCTTTGAGCAACTCAGTGTCCGTGGCGATCGCCTCGCGCCGGGCGTCGAACAGCAATGTCTCCTTCATCATGGCATCTTTGATTCGCCGATCGTTCTTCGCCGCCGCGACCAGGTCCGGCGGAAACACGAGCGTCTTGCTTTGCACCTGCTCTGCTTCGAGACGGATGATTGACGCACGCTCCATGTTGACGCGGTGACGGAGGCGATTGCGATCGGCATCCACGCTGACATCGGCCAGCACCAGGACAGGGTCTCCCGCCTTGACGCGCTGACCGTCACGCACGAGTACGTCGCGCACGATGCCACCCTCACGGTGCTGGACGGGCCGGCGATTCAGATCGACCTTCACATACGAGGGCGCCACCACCGCAATGTTGAGGGGCGCAAGCGCCATCCAGGTGCAAATCGGGATGATCGCGCCCAACGTGATCAGCCATCCCGCCCGCACGAGTCGTTTAGCGTTGTCACTACTGGTCCGCTTGGCGACGACTGGGGGTCTTAGCTCGATAACGTTACTCATCTGCTTGCTCCGTGCATTGTTTTGAACTGCGTTTCAACAGCTGCCCGGCGGCGCACCGCCGGGCTACTTCTGCCAATTACCGTGATCAGGCGGCCTTCGTCGAGCCACCCACGACCTGCATCTGCTGCATCGACTTCATGACCTCGGCTGCCGGCCCGAACTGCTGGATTCGCCCGGCGCCCATAACAAGAATCTTGTCGACGTGTGCGATGAGCGAAGGCCGATGCGTCACAACGATCGAGGTCACGCCTTCTTCACGCAGCGCGCCCATCGCCTGGGCGAGCGCGGCCTCTCCCGCTCCGTCGAGATTGGAGTTCGGCTCGTCCAGCACCAAGTATTTCGGGTCGCCATAGAGCGCCCGCGCGAGGGCGATACGCTGGCGCTGTCCTGGTGAAAGATTCGATCCCGATTCCCCCACCTGCGTTTCATACCCATGGGGCAGCGACAGAATCAACTCGTGTGCGTTGGCGCGCTTGGCGGCGGTCACCACCGCTTCGGAATCGACTTCACCCAGGCGGGCAATGTTGTCGGCCACGTTACCCGGGAAGAGCTCGACGTCTTGCGGGACATAACCGATCCGGATGCCAAGATCGGCCCGCGGACCATAGGCGATATCCGCACCGTCCAACCTTACGGTGCCGCTGGTGGGCGCCCAGACACCCGTCAGGACGCGCGCCAATGTCGACTTGCCGGCCGCGCTCGGCCCGATGATCGCGAGCGACTCTCCAGCTTCCAGTCGAAACGTGACGTTCGACAGTATGTGCGTGTCGGTGCCGGCTAATCGATATGACACGTTCTCCGAAGACAACCGGCCCTTCGAAGCCGGAAGCTTCACATGCGATTCCCCGCGATCGAAATCCTTCGACAATTCAGTGAGCCGCCGGAATGCCGCGCGCGCTTCAGTGAGGATCTTCCAGCTCCCGACGAGCTGCTCGACCGGCTGCACGGCGCGACCCAGCAGCACCGTGGTCGCGATCATGATACCGGCCGATGCTTCCTGCGTGAGGACCAGAAACGCGCCCAAGGTCAGCATGAAGATCTGCACGAACTGGCGCATGAACCGGGACATGGCCGAGAACACCGCGCCGCTCTTGCTCGAGCCTTCCTGCAGCACCCCGACCTTGTCCTGGAAGTGGCGCCAGCGCGCCAACAGACTGTGCGTCATGCCCAGCGCTTGCAGGACCTCGGCGTTGCGCAGTGACGTTTCCACGTAATGAGAGGCGCGCCGGCTTTCGTTCTGCAGGTTCTCGAGCGAATTGCGGTTCAGCCGGTCGTTCAGCCAGGCCATCCCTAACATCATGACGGCACAACCCGCCGCCGCGATGCCCAATGCCGGATGGAACATCCAAATCACCGCCACATACACCGGCACCCACGGTGCGTCGAACAAGGAGATGAGCCCGTTGGTGGAGAACATCATGCGGAGCGACGCGACGTCACGGATGCCTTCGGTGCGTGCGGTTTGCGGCGCGCGGGACGCTTTCATGACCACGACGTTGACCACCGACGGGGACAGACGCTCTTCAATGATGTTGCCGAGCACGTTCTGCAGGCGGCTTCGCACGTAATCCAACAGGAAAAGGATCGATAGGGCCAGGACGGTTCCCGCCAACAGCACGATGAGTGTCTCTTTGCTGTTGCTGGGAATAACCCGATCGAATACTTGCAGCATGAACACCGCGGGCACCAGCATCAGCAGGTTCATGAAAAACGACAGTGCCGCGAGCGACAGCAGCAACGGCTTCAGCTCGTCCCATAAGGCTTTCATATCGCACGACCCCCTGGCGCGATGCGCTTGAACGACTTCTTCAATCGGCAAGGATCAAGGCCGTCGCGCCGGCGCTGTTGACGCCTGCCAAGGCAGGAAAATGCAATATCTGACCGAATCAGGGTTGCCATTTCTTACTCTCCGAGAGCTTTTTTTGTGCTTTGCACAACGGGCCGCGCGCACAATTTGTCAATGAATCCGACCGCATCCCAAGCGCTGTCTGACATCACACTTGGAAGAAACCATACGAATGGGTTGATTGTTGAATAAGGGAGGCATTTCCCGCCCCCCTACCGGTGACTTACATCACGATTTCTCAGTCGTTGACAATGCCTCCGTCCCTCAGGCGACGCGGCGCGAATGCGGGGTCACTGCCTTGATGGCATCCACGATCAGGCTCGAGACGCCCAGTGCGGCGCTCGTGCACCAGCGATCCAACGCCTCGTTGCCGATCCGCAACATGCCGGTGTGCCGCGTGACATCGGCGTCCCGTTTCGGATCGCGTTCGTAGAACCCCAGGCGCCTGCGAATGCCTTCGATGTCGTCCGGTCTCCCCGTCAGGAACGTCCACCCCGGCTTGACGCCGTGCAACTTGGCGTAATCCTTGAGGTCCTGAGGACGGTCCTGCTCGGGGAGTAGGGTCATCGAATACATATGAACGTCGCGCCCGACGCGATTCCCCAGCATGTCCTGCACACGGCGCAGGTTCTGGGTCATCGGCGGACAACGATCGGAGCACTGCGCATACATCATGTTGATCAGCAC
>JBJXGX010000100.1:0-25009 GCA_046160305.1 Burkholderiales bacterium | reverse complement strand
AGCCCTGCCGAGATCCCGGCACGCTCGGCGCTGTCCCTGATCGCGCGACCATACGAGTACTCGGTCGTGGCATGCGGAATAAGAATCGGCGTGCGATGGGCCGCCGCGACGCCGATGACGCCAACGCCCAGTGGAATTTCCGAGCCCACACCCGACTGGGCATACCCGCGACTCGCTACCGTATAGAGGCGCCGGCCCGGCGCATCGAGCATCACGATCATCGAATGTCGGATATCGAAGTGCGCTTCCAGGTTTTCCAGCGTGTCATTGAAGAGCACGGCGGCGCGTGAACCACTGTCTGTCATTCAAGGCCCCGCCACGAAGGTATTCATGCCAGGCCGTTCTGTCCGAATAGCCGGAAACACCGATCTCGATCAATGCAATGCGCTCGCCGCACGTATTCTCGGCTACGAACGTGGTGCGGAACTGCAACGCGCGATCAACCAGGGCGCTGCGATGATCGTCGAAGAGGCAGGACAGATCAGCGGCTATACGACGGGGATCGGCTTCTTTGGTCACGCCGTGGCGGCATCGAACGACAATCTCAAGGCGCTGATCGCCGCGGCACCGGAAATTGCCGGCCCAGGTTTTCTGTTGCCCACGCGCAACGCGAAGGTGATGCGGTGGTGCCTCGAGCACGGGCTTCGCATTGTGCAACCGATGACACTGATGAGTGTCGGCGAGTATGTAGAACCGACGGGTGCGTGGATGCCATCGATTCTCTACTGAGCACATCGTGCTTCGATTCGAAAGCGCTTCCGCGATTTGAACGCGCCCCGCTTCGCTCGAGCCAAGCGCTGGCTCAAGCGAGCCGTCGCGGCCTATTCCAGAGAGAGTGCGCACTGTTTGTCAATGCGGCCGCGCAGGGGCTGCGCATTTGTCCACGACCTCGCATTGACATGAACGCACCGTCCGACGGCGATTGCCGGCTCCCGCATATTCTTCGGCTGGTCCAGCGCGAGATGCCTCGACGGTGCTTCGCCCGGCGGCGTTCCAAGCAGGCTCGACCACTCCATGCCAATACCCGAACGACTCGGCAAATACGCGATACAAGGCATCCTCGGCAAGGGTGCGATGGGCGTTGTCTATAAAGCGCATGATCCGGGCATCAAGCGGCTGGTTGCGATCAAGACGATCCGGATGGATCTGATGGAGGATTCGACCTCCGCTGAATCGATCAGCGCGCGTTTTCGCAACGAAGCGCAGGCAGCCGGTGCGCTGGCGCATCCCGGGATCGTCGCGGTCTACGACTACGGCGAAGACGCCGAGCTTGCGTATATTGCAATGGAGTACGTCGAAGGCAACAGCCTGCGCGAATACTTCCACCAGAAGCGCGCATTCTCGATCGCCGATGTGGCAAGTCTCATGACCCAGCTTCTCGACGCGCTCGAGGCTGCGCACCAGCATGCGATCTGGCATCGCGATATCAAACCCGCCAACCTGATCATCACCGGCAAAGGCCGGCTCAAGGTCGCGGACTTCGGGATCGCGCGCATCGAGGCATCGGAGCTCACGCGGGCCGGCGACATCATGGGCACTCCCGGATACATGGCGTCCGAGATGTACCGGGGCGAACCCATCGACCATCGCGTCGATATTTTCGCGGCGGGCGTGGTGATGTATCAGCTCATCGCGGGGAAAGCACCGTTCCAAGGCACGGCCGAGGCGATCACTTACAAGGTGATCTACGAGAATCCGACGCCGCCCTCGCGCGAAAATTCTTCGGACGATTGGACACCCTACGACGCGATCGTCGCCACCGCGCTCGCAAAAGAACCTGAACAGCGATTCGCGACGGTCGCCGCGTTTCGCAAAGCCGTTCTCGCGGCCTACTCGAAGCCACCGAACGCCGCGCTCTCCGAAGACACGATCATTCCAGCCGCCCCGCCCTTACAGATGGCGACACCACGGCTCGACGTCAGCGTGAGCGGACAGGGCGCTACGAATAAAACCACCCCACCAACCGGATGGGATCCTGCGCTGCTGGGTAAAGTTGAACGCGAGCTTGCACGGGTGGTCGGACCGCTTGCCAAGGTGATTACACGACGGGCCGCGCAAGTGAGCCCGGACCTGCCGGCATTGATCGACAAAATCGCTGAAGAAATTGACGACCCCAACCATCGCCGCGCGTTCCGCCATGCGATGCACGACACATTGCCAGGTACGCAAAGCGCCGGCGCGTCGGTTCCTTCCACCGCACGCACCCCGGCGAATCAACGGACAACCTTTGCGCCCGAGACGCTCGATCGCGCCACGGATCTACTGAAGTCATACATTGGGCCGATCGCGCGTGTGGTTGTCGCCCGCGCGGCGCAGCGAGCGTCGAGCGTTGTTGAACTTCATCAATTGGTCGCCGCCGAAATCCCTACGGAGCGCGCCCGTACGCAGTACCTGCAAAAGCTCGCCACCAAGCCGGCGTAGCGCAAGAAATTCGGCGCGCTCTGGCCGGGTTCCTCTCGTCATCTGGCCGAACTGCGGCGCATGTCCGCGCATCGCGCAATCAAGCGCCATAGCGCATGCGCGCCGATACGATCTGCCCGGTCATGAACGCAGCGCCGGTACCAGAGAGGAAAAGGATCATCTCGGCGATCTCGTTTGGCTCGCTTGCTTTTCCAAGCACGTCGATCGCCATCTTCTCCTGCCACTGCGGATTGGCGGCGCGACCAAGCGGGGTATCGGTGAGGCCCGGATTGACCGCGTTCACCGTCACGCCGAACTTTCCCATCGTGAGCGCGAGGCTCTTGGTCAACGCAATCATGCCGCCTTTGGACGCGGCGTAATGCGCGTAGTCGATGCTGCCATGCACGCCGCGATCAGATGTGATCAAAATCATCGTTCCGGACCGCTGCGCCGACATCACCCGCGCAACCTCGCGCGTGACATAGAACGTGCCATCGAGATTCACGCTTAAGACAGCGCGCCAATCCTCATCGGTCATCTCGAGAAACGGCTTCCTCGGACATATGCCCGCACCATGGACGAGCACATCGATGCGCCCCAATGTCGTCCTGGTGTGCTCGACCATCCGCGCCACTGCTTTCGAATCGCTCACGTCGCAGGCGATATCGATCGCCGAGTCGCCCGCCTGCACGATCTCTTCGCGCAGCGCGCGCGCCTGCACCGCTTCACGATCGGCCACGATCACGGTAGCGCCGTTCCGTGCAAGCAGCACCGATGCCGCGCGACCGATGCCCGAGGCCGCACCGGTAACGATCGCGATTTTTTCCTTGATCGACATGAATCTATTGCCGCTCGACACCCGCCTTGGTCAGCACGTCTCGCCACTTCACGATCTGCTCCTGCACAAAAGCACCCAACACTTCTGGTGTCGAGGCAAAAATCTGCATGCCTTGACGCTCGAAATGGTCCTCGGCTTCCGGTGTCTTGAGCACGTCGGTGAACATCTTGTTCAGGTGCGCCACGATATTGGGCGGCGTTCCAGCCGGCGCGAAGGTTGCGAGCCAGCCAAGCAGCTCGAATCCTGGATACGTATCCGCGATTGGGGCAACATCCGGCAACGCCTTCAAGCGCGTCGTGGATGTCACACCAAGCGCTCGCAGCTGCCCCGTCTTGATGAACTCCGCCACGACGAAATAGTCGATCGACGTGAAATCGATCCGACCCGCTACGAGATCGAGCACCGCGGGTGGAGGGGATTTGTAGGACACGGCTTGGGCCGTGAAACCGGTGGTACTCATGAGCAGACCCGCGATGCCGATTGCACCGGTGTTGCCCGCACCAAAATTGAGCTTGCCCGGATTGGCCTTGGCGTACTCGATGAACTCTTTCAGATTCTGCGCAGGCAGGCTCGACCGCATCACCAGCACGTGGGGATTTTTCGTGAGCCCGGTGATCGGCGCGAAGTCCTTCACCGGGTCATAGCCAAGCTCTTTGTAAAGATACACATTGGCGGCGTGCGCGGAATTCGATGAGATCATCATCGTGTAGCCGTCGGGCGCCGCCTTCGCCGTCTCGCGCGCAGCGAGCATGCCGTTGGCACCGACGCGATTGTCGATGACGAAAACGGCACCGGTCATTTTCGTGACGCGGTCAGCCATGTAGCGAATAACCGCATCCGATGGTGCACCCGGCCCGAACGGCACCATGACGCGAATCGGCTTGGATGGAAATGCCTGACCGAACGCGTGGGTGGACGCCGCGACGAGCGCGGCCGCGATCAACGGGATTGAAATGATGCGAGCAACCATGGTCTCCCTTTATTCATCTGCGTAGACTGCGTTGGGGCAAAAACCGCTGCGTGATACGGTGAACGGACGCCTAAGCCACGAAGGTGGCGACCGCCGATCCGAATTGCTCGAATTCCGCGGTCACCGGCTCGTTCGCTTTCACTTCGAAAAATCCACTGAACGAGCCGGTTACCAGCACATGACCCGCCCGCAGCCCGCCGCGATGCCGCATTTCGTTCGCAAGCACCACGCACGGCAGAAACGGATCGACGAAAGCATGACCACCCACCGTCTCCACGATCACACGATCGGGTGTTCGCATCACCGCGCGCATTGCCGCGAAATCGAAGTCCTGCCAATCGCGCCGCCCTTCGCCGACGATATACGCACCGCAGGTGTTGTGATCCGCCCATGCTTCGAGGCGTGCCTTGCGATCGTCGAGCATTTGCCGGATGGTGCGATAGGTCGTATCGAATCGGGTATCGACGATCTCGAGCGATGGACACGCGACGACCACCTCCGCGACCTCGGCGAACTGGTAGGGCCTGGCACGAGCGGGTAGATCGTGCAGCAACCGAAATGAAATCTCCGGTTCGATTTTCAAGTTCGGCGTGAGAGAGAGGGGTACCCGCGCCGGACTCTTGAACAACCGCGAATCGAACAGCGGACAGATGTAGGGTTTCTGCCGCGGGCTGTAGGCGAAACCGATTTTCCAGCCGCCGATCGATTCGTCGAGCTGCTCGGTGACCGCATCGATAATCGCATTGACCTCCGCGGTGTTGGCGGGCTTGCACGCATCCGGCAGTTCGCGAAACGGTACGCCGGTTCGGCGTGCCTGAACAAACAATTGCGCCGCTTGCTGGATTCTCGCTGCGTCCATCCGGCTCCTCCCTTATGCTGATTCCAGCAATGTCGTCATGAATTCGCGAGCCACCCGCCATCGATCGACAGCGGTGATCCGGTAATCTCGCTTGCATCGTCCGTACAGAGGAACGCCGCGAACGCACCGACTTTGGCGGGCGGAATAAATCGCCGCGACGGTTGCCGGCCGGCCATGTAGTCGGTTATCGCGTCGGGCTCGGACAGGTTCTTTGCCGCCATTCTCTCGGCGACGAGCTTGCGTGCATTCGGCGTATACGTTGCACCTGGGCAGAGCGCGTTGCAGGTGATATTGAAAGGGAGCCCTTCAAGCGCGACAACCTTGGTCAATCCGACCAGCCCATGCTTCGTGCTCACATAATCGGCTCGCCGCGTAGTGCCCGCCAATCCGTAGTTCGAAGCCAGATTGATGATCCGCCCCCATTGCCGTTTCTTCATGCCGGAAATTGTTCTGCGGATGATATGAAACGGCGCGGAAAGATTGACCGCCAACGCGTAGTTCCATTTCTCGAGCGGCATGTCCTCGATATTCGCGTAGTGGCGCGTAACAGCGTTGTTGACGACGATATCGATCGCACCGAACCGGCGTTCGGTCGCAGCCACCATGTCCTCGATCTGCGCGGGGATCGACAAGTCGGCGCCGTGATAATCCGCCGGGGCACCCAGATCGGACAGGAGCTTTACACGCTCCTTCACGAAGTCCTCGGTGCCGAATCCGTTGAGCATGACGGAGCAACCCTTGCGTGCAAGCGCTTCGGCAATGGCAAAGCCGATTCCGTCCAAGGATCCTGTGATCAATGCGCTCTTTCCCGCCAGCAAGGCAGCTCCTTGTTATGGTTCATCGCATTTCCTGATGCGTGACCGACCTCCGCGAAGCGATCGATGCTCGAGAATCCGTTTCCACCGCGCGCCGCCGTACCATTCTATCGTCAACCCGCGCAGCGCTCTCCTCTCCGCCACCGCGGGACGCGCGGGGATAACCTCGCACAGCCTCATTCTGGAGGCGATCGCGCAAGAAATCGAACAGGATGCGTTGCGGGTCGAATTCGAAAGCGTTGCCGATGATCGGCGCTATCGATGCATCGCCGAAATGGATACGGTGTTCATTCTGGCGATCCTCGGGCAGCAGGAAGCAGGCTACGCGAAAGGATAATTACTCCGTGGGATGGACGGGAGCAGCCGCCGTACGCGCGGGACTCTACCCCCGAAACCCCAGCCCAAGCGAGCGCAGACGATCAATCTCCCCGGCGGCGAATCCCCAATCGACAAGCGCACCGCGCCCGCCTTCCCCGCGCTCGGGTGGGGCACCGCGCACCGCGGGTGGCGTGCGCGAGAAGCGTGGCGCCGGCGCGGCCTGTTCGATGCCGGCGATGGTCACGAAATTCTCGCGTGCGACATTGTGCGGATGGCGCTTTGCTTCGCTCATCGTCAGCACCGGCGCGAAACACGCATCCGACCCTTCGAAGGCGGTACACCATTCGTCGCGGGTCTTCGTCTTGAACACCGCCGTGAAGCGCGTGCGCAACACCGGCCATCCGGCGGTGTCGTTCTGCTTCGGCAATGGTTCGCCGGCGACCCCGAGCCGCTTCAACAGATCCGCATAGAACTTCGGCTCGATTGATCCGATCGACACATACTTGCCGTCTTTCGTTTCGTAGACGTCGTACCAGGGCGATCCGGAATCGAGAATGTTCGCCCCGCGTTCTTCTTTCCATTGGCGTGTAGCGAGCAGTCCAGCGAACATCGCGGCGAGCAATGACGCGCCCTCCACCATGGCGGCATCGACGATTTGCCCCTTGCCCGATCGGAGCGATTCGACCAACCCGCACGCAATGCCGAATCCAAGCAGCATTCCGCCACCACCGAAATCGCCGACGAGATTGAGCGGCGGCACCGGCGCCTGACCCGCGCGACCGAACGCGGACAGGACCCCCGCGAGGGCGATGTAGTTGATGTCGTGCCCGGCGCGAGCGGCCATCGGACCGTCTTGTCCCCATCCGGTCATGCGCCCGTACACCAACCGCGGATTGCGCTCGAGCGCGACCTCGGGGCCGAGCCCCAACCGCTCCATCACATCGGGACGAAATCCCTCGATCAATGCGTCGGCTCGTTCGATCAAAGCGAGCGCGGCATCGACCCCCGCTTTTGACTTGAGGTCGAGCGTTACCGATCGCTTGCCTCGCATCAGAACCTGGGTCGAGCGTTCCATCCGAATGCCAAGGCCACTTTCTTCCGGCCGATCGACCACGATGACATCGGCGCCCATGTCGGCGAGCAACATGCCGGCAAAGGGCCCAGGCCCGATCGCCTCGAATTCCAGTACTTTGATGCCGTTGAGTGGTCCCATTAGGTCGTGTCCCTTTGCAACTGAAATATTCACCACAGAGGACGCAGGGGACACAGGAAATTCGGGAAACGAGAAACGAGAAACGGGAAAAGAGAAACGCCGATCGCCCTTACCCTTCCCCGATTTCCTCTGTGTCCCCTGCGTCCTCTGCGGTGAAGATTGCTCTTTCCCGATTCCAGTGAAGAATAGCACCGCACGCGTTAGACTCTCCGTCTCACAGGAGGATGCATCGTGGACCTGAACTATTCCGCTGGCGAACTCGCTTTTCGCGACGAAGTGCGGGCATGGCTCGCCGGCAACCTGCCCAATGATCTGCGCAACAAGGTGACGAGCTACGACCACCTTTCCCGCGAAGACCTCTTGCAGTGGCACAAGATCCTCGCCAAGAAGGGATGGATCGCGCCGGCTTGGCCAAAGGAATGGGGCGGCAACGACTGGACTGTCGTGCAGCGCTACATCTTCGAGGAGGAATGCGGCTACGCGGGCACGCCGATGCTGATTCCATTCGGGCTATCGATGTGCGCGCCGGTCCTGCTCAAGTTCGGCACTGAAGCGCAGAAAAAGCGATTCCTGCCGCGAATCTATCAAGGCGAAGACTTCTGGTGCCAGGGCTACAGCGAGCCGGGCTCGGGGTCCGACCTCGCTTCACTCAAGACACGCGCGGTGCGCGAAGGCGATCACTACGTCATCAACGGCCAGAAAATCTGGACCACGCTTGCGCATTACGCCGATTGGATCTTCTGCCTGGTGCGCACCGATTCGACCATGAGCAAGCGCCAGGAAGGCATCAGTTTCATATTGATCGACATGAAGGCGCCGGGCATCACCGTGCGACCGCTCATCCTGATGGATGGCGGCCATGAGGTGAACGAGGTGTTCTTCGACAATGTGAAGGTGCCGGTCGAGAACCTGGTGTTCGAGGAGAACAAGGGGTGGACGGTTGCCAAGTATCTGCTTGGCCATGAGCGAATGAATACCGGGCGGATCGGCGCATCGAAGCGCGAGCTGGCGAAATTGAAAGAACTTGCCGCGGTGGAGATGAAGGATGGCAAACCGCTCATCGAAGACGTGCGCTTTCGCGACAAGCTGTTCCGGGTGGAAATCGAGCTTATCGCGCTCGAGATCACGAACCTTCGCTTCCTCGATCAGATGCGCCGCACCGGCGAGCCCCCAGGCGCGGATGTCTCGATGCTGAAGATACGCGGCACGGAAATCCAACAGTCGCTCACCGAGTTGATGATGCAGGCCATCGGACCGCTCGCCCAGCCGTTCACGTCGATCGATGGCGATAATGCAGTCGACCCCTACACATCGCGCTTGGCACCGCGCTACTGCGGCTATCGCAAGACCACTATCTACGCCGGCTCGAACGAGATTCAGCGCAACATCATCGCCAAGATGAGTCTTGGCCTGTGACACGCGAGGACCCGCCATGAACTTCGACTACAACGAAACCCAGCAGCTCCTCACGGAATCGGTGCTCCGTTTCGCGGCCAAAAGCTACGACTTCGAGGCGCGCAAGCGCATCGTCAATTCGACCGAAGGTTGGAGCAAAGATGTCTGGCACACCATGGCGGACATGGGTTTGATGGGTATCCCATTCGGCGCCGACTACGGTGGCTTCGGTGGCGGAGCAGTCGACGCAATGAATGTAATGGATGCGATCGGCAGCGCGCTCATCGTCGAGCCGTATCTGCCCACCGTCGGACTTGGCGCGCAATTTGTCGCGCGCGCCGGGAGCACAGCGCAGCGCAATGCCATCCTGCCCGGTGTCGTCGAAGGCAAGATCAAGATGGCGTTCGCCCATACCGAGAAGCATGCACGCTACGACCTTGCCCAGGTCGGCGTGCAGGCGAAGAAATCGAGTGGCGGCTGGACCCTGAACGGCGAGAAGCTCGTGGTGATCGGCGCGCCGATTGCGGACATGCTCGTCGTCTCGGCACGCACGAGCGCCGGCATCAGTCTGTTTCTGGTCGAACGATCAGCGCCGGGAATCACGACCAAATCGTACCGTACGGTCGATGAGGCGCGGGCCGGCGACGTGGTCCTGCAGAATGCGCAGGTCGGCACGGACGCGATGCTGGGCACTGATGGAAGCGCCCTGCCGCTGATCGAGGCGGTTACCGATTACGCAATCGCCTTGCTCTGCGCCGAGGCGGTCGGGGCGATGAAGTATGCGAACGACGCGACGCTTGAGTATTTGAAGACCCGCAAGCAATTCGGCGTGACGATCGGGACCTTCCAGGCGCTGCAACACCGCATGGTCGACATGATCGTGAGCTACGAGCAGGCTAAATCGATGGCCTGCCTTGCATGCACCAAGGTGGATAACGCAACCGACGCAAAAGACCGGGCGCGCGCAGTTGCCGCGGCGAAGTTCCGTGTCGCTGAAGCATGCCGTCATATTTCGCAAGAGGCGATCCAGCTCCATGGCGGAATGGGCATGACCGAAGAGATGAAGGTGTCGCATACCTTCAGGCGATTGACGATGATCGCGCAGCAATTCGGCGATGCGGATCATCATCTGGCGCGGTATGGGGCGCTGGCGAAATGAAGAACAATTTGATGAACCACCAAGGCACGAAGGCACCAAGAAAGGCATAGCGGCATCTGCCGCCCGCCCCCCGAGAAATCCACTCGGTACGGGACTCTTTGCATACGCACCCAAAGAAGCCGCGTTGGTGCCTTGGTGGTTCAGCTTCGAATTTGCCTTGGTGTCTTGGTGCCTTGGTGGTTCATCCCTAGAATTTGAAAGGAAACTTCAGAATGTCCAACGCAAAGATTCTCGATGGCAAAGTCGTCCTCGTTACCGGCTCCGGCCGTGGCATCGGCCGTGACATCGCACTCCTTGCCGCCGCGCAAGGCGCGAAGGTGATCGTCAATGACCTTGGCGCAGGGGTTGACGGCGAAGGTGGAGCGAGTGCCGGCCCCGCGCAGGATGTCGTCGCCGAGATCAAGGGCGCGGGTGGACAGGCGGCCGCCAATACCGACAGCGTGACCGATCCGATCGCCGCTGAACGCATGCTCCGGCAGGCCGTCGATACGTTCGGCAAGATCGACGGCGTCGTCAACAACGCCGGCATCCTGCGCGATCGGATCTTTCATCGCATGAGCACGCTCGATTGGGAGCAGGTGATCGGCGTGCACCTCATGGGCAGCTTCTACGTCTCGAAAGCCGCGTCCTCGTATTTCCGCGAGCAACAGTCCGGCGCCTTCGTTCACTTCACCTCAACGTCAGGGCTGGTGGGCAATGTCGGACAGGCGAACTATTCGGCCGCGAAGCTTGGCATCGTCGGACTCTCGAAATCCATCGCGCTCGACATGCAACGCTACAACGTACGCTCGAACTGCGTCTCGCCCTTCGCGTGGAGCCGGATGATCGGCACCATACCGACCGAAACCGACGATCAGAAGGCGCGCGTGGAGAAGTTGAAGAACATGACCACGGCCAAGATCGCGCCGATGGTGGTGTACCTTCTGTCCGACGAGGCGAAAAGCGTCAACGGGCAGGTCTTCGCGGTACGCATGAACGAGATCATGCTCATGAGCCAGCCGCGCCCGATCCGATCGGTGCATCGGAGCGAAGGATGGACGCCGCAGACCATCGCGCAGCACGCGATCCCGGCGATGCAGAAGCATTTCTACCCGCTGGAAGTCTCAGCCGATGTGTTTTCGTGGGATCCGGCGTGATGGGCTAACGGCCGTGAATGATGAAGGATGAGAGGCGAATCACCCTTCACTGCGTTTCATCCGGCATCGGCAATCCCATGCGAATCTTCAACGCCTTGATGCCCTCTTTCACCGCACCGCACACCGGCAGCGCAATTCGCGCGACATCCGCTTCGTGCAGCAGAATACGCATATCTTTTTCCGCCCAAGGCATGCCGCTTTCTTCGGCACGGGTGTCCATCGACCAGTTCTGCGCGCTGCTGAAGTGAAGCGCCTTTCGCAGCTTCTCCGGATCCACGCCAAGCGCCTCGCCTAGTCGCAACCCCTCGTCATTGGCCGCCATGCAGGCCCAGAGAATTGAATTGTTGACCATCTTGGCCACTTGCCCGGCGCCGGCCTCACCGAGATGAAAAATATCGGAGGCGAAGCTCTTGAACACCGGGCGGCATGCTTCGAAGGCCGTTTCGTCACCTGAGCCGAGGATCAGGAGCTTGCCCGTCACCGCGGCAGCTTCGCCACGGGTAAGCGGCACATCCAGGAGGACCATGCGACGCTCGGCGAGTCGTTGGCCAAGACGTTTTGCGTAACGCGGCGCCACGGTCGACCCCAGCGCGACGATCAGACCGGGATGCGCACCCGCCAGGACGCCATCTGCGCCAAACAGCACCGCTTCGACTTCGCTGTCGAATCCGACCACGACGATCACGACGTCCGATTGCGCTGCGACTTCGCGCGCCGACCCTACGAGGCGCAGTTCCATTTTTTTGGCGTTGGCGATCGCAGTGGCGCTCGGGTCATAGCCCACCACCTTGAAACCGTTCGCGAGAAGATGCTTGGCCATCGGGCCGCCCATCTTGCCCAGGCCGAGAATGCCGACTTGCTCGATCTTGTTCATGGCGTATCCGTTCAATCCGATTCGGTATCCGACTCGCGCATTGACCGCTTCCTCCGCGTCCTCTGTGGTTCGGTTTGAGCTGCCTTGGTGTCCTAGAGCTTCATCTTCAGGAATCGCAACAGACGCGGCGCGAGAAATCCCGCATGGCTGTTCGGCTCATCGATCGGATCGCCCATCCAGAAGTGCGGGCCGCCCGCAACGATCACCGGCCGCGCGAAGTGCCCCGCCTGCTTCAGCGATTCGAGAAAAGCCTCCGACTGCGTGTGGTGATCGACAATATCGTCTTCATCGCCCCACACCACCAGGAACGCCGTCCCGTTGTTCTTGCTCGACACATATGAAATGGGCGATCCATCGAAATAGGGACGCTTGTCGTCGATCGCACTGACCCCAAGAAATTTCTCGACGATGGAATCCCGCGCACGCGAGACCAGGTCATGCCGCCATTGCTGGAACAGGTCGTAGACGCCATAGCTGCCGACTACCAGCTTCACCTGCGTCGACACTTTGCCGAAGCGATCGCCGGCATTGCCGTCCTTGAAGGTCGGATGCTCGCCCGCGAGCGCGACGAATGACGCCAGATGGGCACCCGCGGAGTCCCCCATCATGCCGATGCGCTCAGGATCGACACCGAGCTCATCCGCATTGCCGCGTACGAATTGCACAGCGGCACGCACGTCCTGAATATTGTCGGGATACGACTTCTTCCCCGGCTGCGAAAGGCGATAGGTGCATGAGAACAGCGTGTAACCACGTTCAGCCAGCCAAGGACCCCAGTAGGCGTAGATTTGCCGATTGGCGAGCTGCCAACCACCACCGTGAACCGCCACCATGGTCGGGTATTTGCCCGGCGTTCTCGGACGATACAGATCGCCTTGGAGCGATACGCCACCATGCTGGGCGAACTCGACGTCCTTACGAATCTCGACTTGTTCCATGCTCTGGCTCCTGGTGCTTGTTGGTCATGGGGCTAGAGCATAAAGCATCTCGTGGGAACGGCCTCACGCGCCGACCAACGCATGTGTATCAAGGATCTGAACGACCGCGCCTCGCGCCTTGGCCTTGTCGACCATATCCTGCGTGCCACCCGGGCCGTCACCCGATTGCCCATCCCAGAGCGCAATCAGCGTGACCTTCTCACCGCCATGCGCCAGCGCATTGAAAAGCGTCCAAAGATTATTGCGCTCCCAAACGCTGTAGCCCTTTCTCATCCGCAGCCAACGAGGCAACGCTTCCCGTTCGACCAGGACGCGAGGCGTCCGCGCAGCGGAAAGCTTTTCGAACCGCTCGACCCATTGCGGACCGCCGTGCTGCACCGACTCCCGGACAAACGCATCGCGCGGCAAGGCAAGCAACAGCTCGGTGGCGATCCCCGTTTCGGCACATGCCTCGTGAAAGAGGATGTCCCCGCCGCATGCCCCGCCCGCAATGCCGATGATGCGCCCCGGATACTTCTGCTGTTCGGACAAGATCGCATCCCGAATCGCCCGCCGCGCCGCCTGCTCCTTCGCTGCGGGGAAGCGGGGCGTCTTGCGATCCGGTGCATCGATCATATGACCGGTGAACACCAGGACGCGGACGATCGGCTCGATTTTCGTGAGGCCGTTCGACGCCTTGTCGAGCGCGTCGATTTCCTTCAGTGCGGCCTTGACGTTCTCACTCTTCACCGAGAGCGCATCCAGCATCTGCAATTGCCTGCGCACGGCATCGAAATTGAAATCGCTCGCGCCGGTCAGTGCGTCGCGATACGCACGTCCCACCGAGTCCGGCCGGGTTGCGGTGAGGCAACGGTAGTCGGCCCAGCTGACATCAGTCCACACGTCGCGCTTGTCCCGGGTCTTGAGCCTTTCGCGCGTTCGTTCGATCGAATAGCGCACGGTGCCCGACAGCAAGGCGAGGTGTTGCTTCAGCTCGGCGAGCCTGGTGGCGGCCTCCCCTTCATCATCGAACCCCGAGCTCCATGCGTCAGGCAGCGCGCCGGCCAGCTCGACAGTCGACTGCAAGAGCGACAACGCGTTCAATCCCGAATAGAAGTGATTCAGGTCCTCGCGGAAGCCGTCCTCGTATGCCTCGATGCTGAGGGCAAGATGCGCCGAAACAAGCGCGGTCCTACGTTGATCGTCGCTAGGAACGGCCTTCCACTCCCTAACCCACAACGTCTTTTCGTTGCTACCCTGCAGGGCGAACAATTCTGCCCGCTTGCTTGAATCATCGACGAAATACTTGAGGCCGCGTTCAAGGGCAATCTCGGACTTCGCCAAGTCGCCCAACCGCTGGTAGATGGTCGGAAGCTGCACCGCTGCATCGGCATCGTCATCATTCAGCGTACGAACCACTTCCCAGATTCCGCGTGCGGAGGACCAAGCCTTCAGAGCGAACAACGCCTTGCCGACCTGTCGAAGGCCTTCCAGCTCCCATTCGAATCCGTACGCCTCGGTGGCAAGCATTTCCAGATCACCGACATGCTTCGCGCGCGCGGCGAGCTTGACCTCTTCGGCGAAATCTTCCGGCACGACAATGTATTTCTCCCAGTCCTGCGCCGCGAGACCGGGGATCAACGAAAAGACCGGGCTATCGGCCTTCGTATTGCCGACCGTGCGTTGCAAGGCTTCGACGAGCGTAGCGAGCGTCGCAGCAGGATTTGCGGCTGCATATTGGAAATATCGATCCGTCTTCAGATCGAACGGCACATCGTCCTTCGCGCACGAGATGAGGATCGTGAATCGATCCCGCAGCGCGTGCCTGATGCCAAGCTCATAGAAGACATTCGCGTTGTGGATCGAAATATCCGCGATAACGACATTCGCCTTCAGCAACTGCTCGAACATGTCGGCGCGGATATTGCCCGCCTCGACGAACTCGGCGGTCGTTCCACCGGCGATGCCGGCCGCGGCCAACGCCGGGCCGATCAATTCACGATCGACGCGATCGAAATCGATCTCGCTCTTGGTACCGAACGGCCGGACGATGAATGCGCGCATGAACGCACCCGGGAATCTACTTCAACTCGTACAGGTCGAGGATGTTCACCTTCTTGCCTTTGACCTGCTGGATCACGACGACCTTGCCGGCCTGATGGTTCTTGTCGAACGCGACCGTCTTGCCATGCAGCGGCGTAAAGCTTGCCTTGGCAAGCGCGTCGCGAATCTTGTCGGAATCATCGCTGTTGGCGCTGCGAATGGCCTGCCCGATCAGGCGCGCGCAGTCGTAACCCGCCCAGGTCTGCAGGGTCGCGGTGGTTTTATGCCGATCGAGGATGGTCGCGGCGAATTTCTTGTTGACCGGATTGTCGATGTCAGGTGAGTAGGTCCACGCGGAGACGGACCCTTCCATGCCCCCTGCCTGGATGACTTCGAGATTCTTGCCGGCAAGCTCGGCCCGCCCGGTGTAGGGAATGCTAAGGCCCATCTGCATCGCATTGCGCAGCAGATTGAGCTGATCGGCGCCCAGCATGAAGATCGCGATTGCATCGGGCCGCCGCTGATTGACGCGCGTGAGAATCGAGGTGAAATCCGGAATCATCTGGGGCGTGAAATCGGTGGAGACCACGCTCATCCCGGCCCGCTGGGCAAGCGGCGTGAACGCTTGCGCGCCGCCGCGCCCGAAATCAGAATCCTCGGCGATGATCGCGATGTTCTTGAAGAGCTTCGACTTGCCGAGCGATTCGGTCAGCGCCTGCGCCATCATCAGGTCGTCGGGACTGATCCGGAACATGTAGGGATTGCCGCCGCCGCCCGACAGCTCACCGATACGCGGGCTGGACGACACGCCGGTCACCATCGGTATCTTCGCTTCCTGGATGATCGGCATCATCGCGAGCGTCGCGCTCGAACAATGCGCGCCGATGATCGCGCTCACCTTTTCCTGGACAAGCTTGCGCGCACTGTTGGCGCCTTCGGTCGGATTGCAGCGATTGTCGACCGACACGACCTCGACCTTGCGACCGAGCAGGCCGCCGCCGGCGTTGATCTCCTCGACCGCCAGATCCACCCCCCACTTCTCCCATTGCGAAGCAAGCGCGGCCGGGCCGGTGAACGAGCTCGAGAAGCCGATGCGGATCGGATTCTGCGCGGCAACGGGCAAGGCAAACGCGGCGGCGAGCGTGAGGAAGGCGATGCGTCTCATGGCGACTCCGACTCGAAGGATGGGATGCACACAACTCGGCTTCACGACACTACGTAACTACGCCGAGCCCCCTCATCCCTAGCCCTTCTCCCACGGGGGGAAGGGAACGTTGCGCAAATAGGGGTGCGACCCGTATCCGACCTTCGGAGTAAGGGATCCACGATGATAATGCAATAATCCGGGCCGATCCGCGGACCTGTCGGAACCGGCCCGATCCGTTATCAATCAGCCAGACACGCCCTATGCAAGTCGACGCCACCTATCTGGCTCAACTCACGTTGAACGGGCTGATGCTCGGGCTGATCTACGCCCTCATCGCGGTGGGACTCGCGCTGGTGTTCGGCGTTCTGGAGATCATCAACTTCGCGCACGGCGAACTCCTCATGGTGGGCGCCTATGTGATGGCGTTTGCGCTGCCTGCCCTTGGTGGGCAATACATTCCGTCGATGCTGATTGCGCTGCTCGCATCGGCCCTCCTCGGATTCATCTTGTACCAGGGGTTCCTCGCGCGCCTGCGTGAAAAGGATTTCGAGCGCTCGATCCTCATTACGATGGGCATATCGATGGTGCTGCTCTATGGCTGCCAGTATCTCTTCTCCGCCACGCCCAAGATGGTCAACACCGAGTTCGGCTTTGCCGGGTTCGCGGTGGGGTCGATCAAGATCACCTGGACGCGCGTGATCGCCGGGGGCCTTGCGATCGTTGCGTTCGCGTTCCTCTGGATCATCCTGTTTCGCACGCAGTTCGGCCGGGCCATGCGCGCCGTCGCCATCAATCGCGAAGCCGCGCTGATGGTGGGGATCCGACCGCATGCCGTCGCGCGCAACGCGGTGATCGTGGCGACAATGCTCTGCGGCCTCGCCGGTGCGGCGCTCGCGCCGGTGCATCTCGTGCAGCCGATCATGGGACAGTTCCTGCTCTTCAAGGCCTTCGCGCTCATCATCATCGGCGGACTGGGCAGCATGTCCGGGGCGATCATCGCGGGCGTCGTACTGGGTATCCTCGAAAGCTGGATCGGCGGTTTTTTCGACATCATCTGGCAGGAGGTCGCCGGATTCGTCGTCATGATGGCCGTGCTGCTGTTGCGCCCGCAGGGGTTGTTCGGTCACGCCGCGGTGCGAACGGGTTAGGAATCGGCGCGGCAGACCGCGCAAATTCCTGATGCAAGACACTAAGGACCGTCGTGAATACAAAAAACCCGGTACAACTTGCAACACGTTGGTTAGCCGAACAATCGTGTCGGCGCAATGGAGCCTGCGCGCTCTGCCGCACAGGTGACTGGCGATGACGGGATCCGCGGTGCGGGAATTGTCGGGCGCGGCACTCGGCCTTGGACTGCTCCTCGCGTTACCCCATGTCGCCTCCGACTATGTGATCGGCATCGGGGTCACCGCCTTCACGTTTACCGTCGCGGCCGCCGCGTTGAATCTCGTCTACGGTTACGCCGGGCTTCTATCATTCGCGCAGCTTGCGTTCTGGGGCATCGGCGGCTACTGCGCGGCGCTCTGGGTCATGGATGCGGGTGGTTCGTTCTGGATGGGCCTCGCGTTGGCGGGTGGCCTGAATGCGCTCATGGCGGTTGCGGTCGGATGGCCCGCACTGCGCCTGCATCGCGATTCGTTCGTGATCGTCTCGCTCGCGTTCTCGCTCCTCACATTTCTCGTTGCGCGCGATTGGGTGGGTCTCACACGCGGGCCGCTCGGATTACCGGGGCTCCCTGCGCCGACCCTGTTCGGCACCAAGCTCGCCGGCACAACGAGCTTCTACTATTTGTCGCTGGCCTATCTGGCCGTTGCGCTAGGCGTGCTCTATGCCATCGTGACCTCGCGCATCGGGCGCACGTTGCTGTCGCTCAAACAAAACCAGCCGCTTGGGCTCGCGCATGGTGTCTCGCCAACGCCTTACAAGTTGTTCGCGTTCGCGGTGAGCGCCGCACTCACCGGCATGGCGGGCGGCATCCAGGTGTTCTATCTGACGATCGTCGATCCGACCATTCTTGATTTCTACTACATCCAGGCCTGGTTGATCATGGTGATCATCGGCGGTGCCGGAACGTTCTGGGGCGTCGTCGCCGCCGGTCTGGTGATGGCGGCGTTACCCGAAGTGCTGCGCTTTTCGAACGAGCTTCGCATGGTGATCTACGGCGCGATCCTCGTGGTCGCGGTACTTGCCCTGCCGCAAGGCGTCGCGGGCTGGCTGCGTGAGCGGCGCATCGCGCGCTTGCGCGCATCGATCGAGCGCGCGGATGGAGCCCCTCGCCCCAAGGTGGGAGAGGGGTTGGGGAGAGGGGAACTACCAGGTGCGCTCAGGTGAGTACCGAGAATGTGCCGCCCCTCCTCTCAGTCAACGGTCTATCGAAATCGTATCGGGGCGTGCGCGCCGTGGACGATGTGTCGTTCGAGGTCCGCGCCAACGAGATCGTCGGCATCATCGGCCCCAACGGCTCGGGCAAGAGCACGACCGTCGATTGCATCACCGGATTTCAGCCGGCCGATGCGGGCAGTGTGCGCCTGGCCGATACGTCGCTGCAAGACCTGGCGCCATGGCAGATCGCGCGGGCCGGACTCATGCGAACATTCCAGACCGTGCGCGTCTACGATCAACTCACCCTGGAAGAGAATCTGCTCGCCGCCATCGCGCAGTTCGATGCAACGAACTGGATCGATGCGCTGCTGCGTACGCCCAGGCTTCGAGCAGCCGATGCAGTGGGCCGCGCGCGGGCGCACAGCCTGATCGAACTCGCCGGCCTCACGCGCTACCGCGAGGCACCTGTCGGCATTCTTTCCTATGGCCAGAAGAAGCTGGTCGCCCTGATCTCGGCGCTCATGCCCAAGCCGCGTATGGTGATTCTCGATGAGCCCGTCGCCGGCGTGAATCCGACGCGAATCCGCGAGATCGAAGCCGCGTTGCGGCTGCTGCGGGACGAAGGCGGGACCTTTCTCATCATCGAGCACAATATGGAATTCATCATGAATCTCTGCGATCGCGTGATCGTGTTCGATCAAGGTCGCAAGCTCACCGAAGGCTCACCCGAAGCCGTGCATGCCGACCCACGCGTACTGGAGGCCTATCTTGGTGTGCGTCCTTGAGATGCGGTCGTTGACCGCGGGCTATGGGGATCTGCCCGTTGTGCATGACTTCTCCGCGACGCTCGCGGCGGGCACCATCACCACATTGATCGGCGGCAACGGGGCCGGCAAATCAACATTGATGCGCGCGCTGTATGGCACTTGCAGGCTCTTCTCGGGTGAGATCATCTTCAACGGCGAATCGATCGAACACATGGCACCATGGGAGCGCCTCGCGCGTGGCGTCGGCTTCGTACCACAGGGGCGCTGCAATTTTTCCACGATGCGGGTCGAAGAGAATCTGAAGATGGCGTGTTATTCCCTCAGGCGCGCGGCACACGCCGAGGCGAATGCGCGCATCCTGGCGCTGTTTCCGGCGTTGAAACCGAAACTGAACGTGATCGCAGGCAATCTCTCGGGAGGCGAACAGCAGATGCTGGAAATGGCGATGGTGATGGCACTTGCCCCAAAGCTTCTGTTGCTCGATGAACCGTCGCTCGGCCTGTCCCCGAAAATGCAGCAGGACGTATTCGCCATGGCGCGTCAGGTCGCCTCGACCGGCGTGACCGTGCTGATGGTGGAACAAAACGCCCATGGCGCGTTGCGCGCATCCGATCACGCGATCGTGCTCGAGCTTGGGCGCAATGTACTCGAGGGACCGGCTGCCACGGTGATCCATGATTCCCGGATACGTCAGGCATACCTTGGCGAGCGGGTCAGGGAGCGCGTGGCATGACCGCCCGTTTGGCGGTCGATATCGGCGGCACGTTCACCGACGTCGCGTTGGAATTTCGCGGTGAGCGCACGAGCGTGAAGGTTCTCACGACATCGCAGGCACCCGAAGCGGGCGTGCTGGCCGGCATCGATACCATTCTCGCGCGCACGAAGCTCGCCCCGGCCGCGGTGACCGCGCTCATTCACGGCACGACTCTCGCCACGAACGCCATCATCGAGCGCAAAGGCGCACGCACCGCGCTCCTCGCAACCGATGGCTTTCGCGATGCGATCGAGATGGCATTCGAGAATCGCTTCGAGCAGTACGACCTCCTTATGGACAAGCCCACGCCGCTCGTGGCCCGGCCGCTTCGATTCTCGGTGCCCGAACGGATCGATGCGCGGGGCAATGTGGTGAAGCCGCTCGATGAAGATGCGGTCCGCAAATTGGTTCCGATTCTTGAACGCGAAAGAATCGAATCGATCGCGATCGGCTTTCTGCATTCCTACGCGTGGCCTGCTCACGAGCAACGCGCGCGCGACGTGTTGAAAGCGCTGATGCCCGACCTCTGGATCACGCTCTCCTCGGAGGTGAGCCCCGAGATCCGCGAATATGAACGTTGGTCGACCGCATGTGCGAATGCGTATGTGCAGCCGGTCATGGCGGGCTACCTCGGCCGGCTGCGCGAGTCGCTCGAATCACGTGGATTCGTGTGCCCGGTGTTCCTGATCACTTCCGCTGGCGGACTATGCACGATCGCAACGGCGCAGGCCTATCCGATCAAACTCGTCGAGTCGGGCCCCGCGGGTGGCGCCATCCTCGCATCGCGATTGGCGCAACAGTGCGGCGTCGATCGCGTGCTCTCGTTCGATATGGGCGGCACCACCGCGAAGATCTGCCTGATCGACGATGGCGAACCTCAATACGCGCGCTCGTTTGAAGTCGCCCGCCAGTACCGATTTCTCAAGGGCAGCGGATTACCGCTGCGAATTCCTGTTGTTGAAATGGTTGAAATCGGCGCGGGCGGCGGCTCGATCGCGAAGGTCGACGCGATGCGCCGGATCACCGTCGGCCCCGCGAGCGCAGGCGCGGAGCCCGGCCCGGCCTGCTATGGCCGCGGTGGAACCGATCCAACCGTCACCGATGCGGATGTCGTCTTGGGCGCGGTGGATCCGCGCCGGTTCGCGGGAGGAACCATCCAGCTCGATCCCGCGCAGGCGGCCGTTGCGATCGAAGAACGATTGGGCGCCGCCCTCGGTTTCACCGCCGAACAAGCGGCATTTGGCATCGTCGAAGTGGTCGAAGAGAACATGGCCAACGCCGCACGTGTTCACGCGGTCGAGCGCGGCATGGAATTGGGCGGCCGCACACTGATCGCGTTCGGTGGCGCGGCACCACTGCACGCCGCGCGACTCGCCGAAAAGCTTGGCATCGACGAAGTGCTGATTCCCACCGGTGCGGGTGTCGGTTCGGCGGTCGGTTTTCTTCTTGCACCGGTGGCCTATGAATCCGTGCGCACACGCTACACGCCGCTCGACACGACCTTCGATCCGGTCGCGGTCAATGCCATGCGCAATGCGATGCGCGAGGAAGCAACCGTGTTCGTTCGTCGTGGCGCGGCGGCAGGCCGGCTCACCGAAGCCTGGACCGCGGACATGCGCTATCAGGGTCAAGGACATGATCTGACGGTCGCGATTCCGACGCAGGATTTCAGCACGGAGGCGATCGCTACGCTCGAAAGCCTGTTCACCGTCGAATACGAACGCGTGTTCGGCATCCATATTCCCGGGATGAAAGTCGAGATCATGAGCTGGGCCGTGCGGGTCGCAGCGCCGACACCGCCCTTGCCGCCGTGCCCGCCGATGCCGGCCGTCGTTGCGAGCCGATCCGCGGGCAACCGCGAACTATTCGACCCGCGCACTGGCCGCAGGCACGCGGTTCCACTATATTGGCGCTTCGATTTGTCTCGCGGCGCACAGATCAACGGGCCGGCGATCATTGCCGAAGACGAGACCTCGACCTTGGTTCCAGCAGGGTTCGCGGCGAGGATCAACGCGCTGGGATACATTGTGATGAAGAGGCAGAGGCAATGAGCGCTCAACCCTCAGAAATCTCAACCCTCAGAAATTTGACACGGAGGATAAGGAGGAAAGTATGAGGACGCGGGGTAGTGCGAATGCAAAGGATTCTTTTCATTTCAACACCGCATTGATATCTGAATGCGGGTGCCTGCCACGGTAAACAAATTCATACTGCCAAACATGTTCTCCCGAATCCCGTTTTTCCTCCCTTCCCTCCGCGTCCTCCGTGGTCAATTTCTGAGAGAAGTAAGCTCGACTCCGTAGAAAGCCCACCCCATGAACGCCCTCACTGACCAGACCACCGCATCGCTCGCGCAGATCCGCATGCAGGTCATGTGGGATCGCCTGATCGCGGTCGCCGAGGAACAGGCCCTCACCTTGATCCGCACCGGTTTCTCGACCTCGACACGTGAAGCGGGCGACGTCTCCGCCGGCGCGTTCGATGCCACCGGGCGAATGCTTGCCCAGGCCGTCACCGGCACGCCGGGACATGTGAATGCGATGGCGCGCGCGGTGCGGCACTTTCTCGCCAAGTTTCCGGCCGAGACGATGAAGGACGGCGATGTGTTCTTCACCAATGATCCCTGGAAAGGCACCGGGCATCTGCACGACTTCACGTTCGTCACGCCCACCTTTCGCAACGCCAAGTTGGCGGGCCTCTTTGCCTCGACCTGCCATGTCGTCGATGTCGGCGGGCGCGGCATGGGGCCCGACTCGCGGCAGGTGTACGAGGAAGGCATCTACATCCCGTTGATGCGATTCGCTCGAGAAGGTGTCGTCGATGCGTCGATCATCGAGATCATTCGGGAAAACGTTCGCGAATCCACCCAGGTGATCGGTGACTTGTTTTCGCTTGCCGCATGCAACAAGGTCGGCGGGCGGCGACTGGTCGCGATGATGAACGAGTTCGACCTCGACTCGCTCGATGCGCTCGCCGCGCACATCCTCGAACGCTCGCATGAAGCAAGCCTTGCGGCGATTCGCACGATCCCGTTCGGTACCTATCACAACGAATTGATGGCCGATGGCTACGACAAGCCGGTCAAACTGGTTGCCGCGCTCACTGTCGGGCCCGATGGTATCGATGTCGATTTCACCGGCACCTCGGGCGTTTCAGCATTCGGCATCAATGTGCCGTTCTGCTACACCGAAGCGTATTCGAGTTTTGGCATCAAGTGCATCGTGGCGCCGAAAGTACCGAACAACGAAGGCTCCCTCTCGGTGATCCGCGTCACCGCGCCGGACGGCTGCATTCTTAACGCGAAGCATCCGGCGCCGGTCGCGACCCGCCATATCACCGGCCAACTCCTGCCCGATCTCATGTTCGGCTGCCTCGCGCAGGCGCTGAAGGGCGCGGTCCCGGCGGAAGGCACTTCTTGTCTTTGGAATCTCTTCGCGATGGGCGGCGACAGCCGGATCGAAGCCGATATCGATCTGCTCGCCAAGAGCAAACCATTCAATGTGATGAGCTTTCACTCGGGCGGCACGGGTGCACGCCCCGGCAAGGACGGCCTGTCGGCAACCGCGTTTCCAAGCGGCGTGAAGAATTGTCCGGTCGAAATCACGGAAGCGCTTTCCCCGATCCTGGTGACGCGCAAGGAATATCGCATCGACTCGGGCGGACCCGGTCAGTACCGCGGCGGACTCGGGCAAGTGATGGAGGCAATCCATCTTGACGACGATCCTTTCATGATCAGCGCGAACTACGATCGTGTCGTGTTCGCGCCGCGCGGGCGGGATGGCGGGCACGATGGCGCGAAAGGGATCGTGCGACTCGGGACCGGCACGCTGTTGCGCGGCAAAGGACAACAGACCATTCCCGCGCACGAATCCTTTGTCATCGAGGCACCAGGTGGCGGCGGCCTTGGCAACCCGCTGCTTCGCGATCCGGCGTCGGTAGCCGCGGATGTGAAGGCCGGACTCGTGTCGATGACATCGGCCGAGCGCGACTACGGGGTGATCTGTACGGCAGACGGATCGGTCGACGCGAAGGCGACGGCATCGCGGCGGAAGCGGGCCGCTTAAGCCCTCCATCAACTCAAAAATTTACCACGGAGGAAGCGGAGGAGAAGGAGGAAAGCGAGAACACGAGTGGAATGATTTGAAGTCTCTGACGGACTCCTGTCGAAGCTGGCCAAGCATGTGGCCCCATGTATGTTCCAATAAATCGACATGTCGTTCCTCCTTTCCCTCCGCTTCCTCCGTGGTCAATTTCTGAGGGTTTTAGTTTCTGAGCGATTTTATTTCCGAGTTTTTTTCCGAGCGATTTGTTCTCGAGCATTACCAGGGAGACACCAATGCGAGTCAGCGCGGGATTGCCCACCGGCATGGAAGGCCTCACCTATCCCATTCCCTTCTCCGATCCGGAGCGCGTGGTGGAAATCGCGCTTGCCGCCGAACGCCTCGGCTACGACTCGGTCTGGGGCAACGACCATATGACCACCCAGCACTATGTGCGCGAGGAATTCCCGGTGCCGCCGCGCTTCTGGGAACCGCTCATCACCTACGCCTACCTAGCGGGCATCACCAAGACACTGCGTTTCGGCACCGGCATTCTCGTGTTGCCGATGCGCCGCGATATCGTCGCCGTCGCCAAACAGATCGCGACGCTCGATCACTTCTCCGGCGGCCGCCTGGAAATCGGCGTCGGCATCGGTGCCTATCGCGAGGAATTCGACGCGGTGCAACCCGACTCGCCGTTGCAGCGGGGCGACATCGTGGCCGAAGGCGTGCAGGCGATGAAGAAGCTTTTCACAGAACGCGTCGCTTCGTTCGAAGGCAGTTTTTACCGCTACCGCGATGTCGAGTTCTTTCCAAAACCCAAACAGGCGAGTATTCCGATTCTCATCGGCGGGAACAATCCGAATAATATCCGTCGCGCCGTACAGCATGCGGATGGCTGGCTGCCCGCCGGGGTCCATCTCGATCAGATCAAAGCGGGCGTCGCGCTGATGAAGCAGCTTGCCGATGAAGCGGGTCGCGACTGGCGGAAGATGGAGGTCGCGCCGCAGTTCATCGTGCGGATCGACCGCAGTCGTGCCAA
>JBJXGX010000099.1:0-24841 GCA_046160305.1 Burkholderiales bacterium | reverse complement strand
CGCGCGCGAAGCTCGCACGCGGCAATCTGCCCGCCGAACGCATCGAAAAATACCTCGAGCTCGTCTCGCTCCTCATGAACGCCGAGCCGAACGAAGGCATCAGCACCGATTACCTGATGCAGCAGACGGGTCTCCCGAGCGAGGAGTGCGTGCGGGTGCTGCATGCCCTGGAGCAGCTCGGCGTGCTCGCCAATGATCTGCAGATCTCGGTGTACCTGCGCAAGGGCATTGCCGATGCGTCCAGCAAACGGCTCGAACGGGTTGCCCGGCTCGAAAGGAAGCTGATCGCGCTTCTTGCTGATTGGGCGCCGGATGCCACCGAGGACGGCTGGCTCGAGTTGAATCTGCGCCTGGTGACGCAACGGTTGAAAGAGGATTCACCGGACGCCGGGCCGGAGGTGTTGCCCGATGAAGTGCTCCGTCTGTTGCGACTGCTTGGCCAACCGTTCGGAGGCAACGGTGCCGAGCGTCGCGGGCTGGCGGTGCGCAAACGGACCCGCGAACACTATCGCGTGAAGCTCGATTCGAGCTGGTCCGAGCTTCGCGACAACGCGAACGCCCGCGCCGCCGCCGCGGTGAGTCTGCTCAACACCCTCCTCGACAAATTGCCGCCTGCACTGATCGGCGCCGATCTGCTGGTCGAAGCCAAAGCGGGCGAGCTGTGCCAGGCGCTTCGGAACGATATGTCTCTTCTTGGACTGGTGCGCGATGAAGCCCGCGCGATGGAGCAGGCGCTGCTTTATCTCGATGGGCTCGGCGTCCTTGTGCTCGATCGCGGCCGCGCCGTGTTTCGATCCGCGATGACGATCCGCGTGCTGCGCGACGAATCGCGGCGGCGATTCGGCAAGACGGACTTCGCGCCGCTCGCCGAGCACTATCGGGAACGCAATTTCCAGATCCATGTGATGCAGGAATACGCGCGGCGCGGCCTGCGCAAACTGGCTGACGCGCTCGCCTTCGTGGCCGCCTACTTCGCGGCGTCGAAGACCCGTTTCGTGCGCGACTACTTCGCGGATCGACGCGAACTGCTCGATCGGGCAACGACTGGGGAATCGTTTCGGCGCATCGTCGAAGATCTGCGCCATCCGGTGCAACAGATGCTCGTCGCCGATGACTCCGACCGCAATCGGCTGGTGCTCGCCGGACCGGGTGCGGGCAAGACCCGTGTCATCGTGCATCGAGCCGCCTATCTGCTGCGGGTGATGCGCGTGCCTGCCGAAAGCATCATCGTGCTCGCGTTCAATCGTTCGGCGGCGGTCGAGATTCGCAGGCGATTGCGGGCGCTGGTCGATCATGATGCGGCCGGCGTCCTGGTCATGACCTATCACGCGATAGCCTTGCGCTTGACCGGCACGAGCCTCGAAGCGATGGCCGGATCGGACGGCGCCCCCGATTTCACGCGCATTCTCGCCGATGCGGTCGAGCTACTCGAAGGCCGCTCCCGATTGCCCGACGAGGCCGACGAGCTGCGCGATCGGCTGCTGCGGGGCTATCGATACATCCTCGTCGACGAGTATCAGGACATCGACGCGCTGCAGTATCGACTGGTCGGCGCACTGGCCGGTCGCGGTTCGCCCGACCGGGACACCAAGCCCACGATCCTCGCGGTGGGCGACGATGATCAGAACATCTATGCATTCCGCGATGCCAATGTGGCATTCATCCGGCGCTTCGAGCAGGATTTCGCGGCGCGCGTCGAATTCCTGGTCGAGAACTATCGGTCGACGGCGCACATCATCGGCTGCGCCAACGCGATCATCGCGCAAGCCCCGGACCGCCTGAAGGCGGCACATCCGATTCGCATCAATCACACGAGGCGGGCGGAAGCGGCTGGAGGTGTGTGGGCCACGCGCGATCCGCTCGCGCAAGGGCGTGTGCGCATCGTGAGCACGCCCGCCGATCCGAATATCCAGGCGCAGCACGCCATGGCGTTGATCGAGCGCCTGCGTTCGATCGATCCCACCTGTGACTGGTCGGACATCGCCGTGCTCGCGCGCACCCATCGCGCCCTGGTGCCGATGCGTGCGCACTGCGAGCTACATGGGATCGCCTACGCGCACGCCGACCCGGCAGCGGCGATGCATCAGCCGCGCCTTCGCCAGACGCGCGAGGGGAATCGCCTTGCGCGGGCGCTGTCATCCAGGCGCAGCGGGCTGGTCCACGTCGCGGCGCTGCAACGTTGGCTCGCATGGCGCATGCCGCAGAGCGCTGGTAATCCCTGGATCGATCTCGTGCATGAATTCGTCGACGATCTGGCCACCGATGCGCACACCGGAATCCTGCCGGTGCAGCATGTGCTCGAAGCGCTCGCAGAACTCGCGCCGGAGCGCGGTCTTGCCCGGGCGCGCGGTCTTACGCTTTCCACCGTGCATGGCGCCAAGGGACGCGAGTTTCGACACGTCCTCATGCTGGATGGCGGCTGGTCAGCGCAATCGATCGAGGAAGAGCGGCGTCTCTACTATGTGGGCATGACCCGGGCGCGCGAGACGCTCACGCTCTTCGAGCTCGCGGGGCGGCCCAATCCGTTCTCGCGCATGCTCGATGACGCCCGCGCGGTGTACCGGTCGGAGCGCGCGGTCGATCCCGCTCATGCGCCGGCACTGGATCGCGATTTCATCCCGCTTGGCTTCAAGGACATCGATCTGGGGTACGCCGGCCGCGCGTCGAATCCGCGGATACGCGAAGCAATCGGCTGCCTCACCGTCGGCATGCCGCTCACCTTGCGCATCCGCGCGAACGAGCGTGAGCTCGTTGACGGTAACGGTGTTGTGGTCGCGCGGCTCGCGAAGTCGTTCGAGCTTCCCGCAGGAAACGTCGCATGGATCCGGGTGTCGGCGATCGTACGACGATCGAAGGCGACGATCGATGAGCCGAAATTCCGCGCGATGTGTCGGGTCGAGGAATGGGAGACGGTGCTTGCTACGCTTTGCATCGAGTCGCGCGAGCCGCGGAAATCCGGCACGGTCGGCCGGACATCGACGGCGGCGTGAACAACAAGGCGGACTCAGCCCGCCTTATTCTCCACACAAGGGAAACTCAATCCATCACGGCCGCTGCAGCCAAAATTCGTACTGACCCGCGCCCTGCCGTGCATAGACGGCGAACACGTAGTAGCCCGGCGTGCCGTTGTAGCTGATGGTTTCCTCGGAAGTGGCGCCCTCGGCGCGTGCGACGATCGTCCATTGGGTCCCGCTCCAACGATACAGATACAGATCGAAGTTCGTGCCGGCCGGACCGCGCAGCCACGCGCGATGCGTACCGCTGACGCCGGTCTGATACCAGGTTCCGTTCGGCTGGTAACCCGTTTCCCCCGCTCCGGACAAGCTGCCGGTGAAGCGCGCACATCCGGTGCACGGATCGGCGCTCGGGCTGGTGACGGTTACGCTTTTGGTTTCGGTATCCGTTTGTCCGACGCTATCGGTCACCGTGAGAATGACGGCAAACGTCCCCGCGCTGGCGAACGTTTTGCTGGGTGTGCTTCCCGTCGCAGTCGTTCCATCACCGAAATTCCAGGCGAAGCTTGCCAACGGGCTAACGTTGTCGGTCGAACCCGACCCGTCGAACGAGCAAGCGAGAGTCGTGCAGTTGAAGGTGAACGCGGCAACCGGCACCGGATCCCCCGGCGTGCCGGCCGCAGTGTGGAGCAGGCGATTCGGTGAACCCGTGCCGATGCTCGCGATCTTGCCGGTCGTTGCGTTGTTCACGATCGCCGCGGCGACTTGCGCGGGCGTGAAATTCGGATTCTTCTCCAACTCGAGCGCCACGGCGCCGGCGACGTGCGGCGAGGCCATCGATGTGCCGCTGATGGCGCGGGTCGCCGTGTCGCTGGTGATCCAGGCCGAGGTGATGGTGCTCCCTGGCGCAAACAAATCCAAGCATGAACCGATATTGGAGAACGATGAACGCGCATCGGCCGATGTGGTCGCGCCCACGGTCAATGCCTGCGATACGCGGCTCGGTGAGCTGTTGCACGCGTTCGCGTTGGCGTTACCTGCCGCAAGCGCGTAGGTCACTCCCGCAGCAATCGACTTTTCCACTGCCATGTCGAGCGCGGTCGAGATGCTGCCGCCCAGACTCATATTGGCGACTGCGGGCTTCTTATGATTCTGCGTCACCCAGTCGACACCCTCGAGGACGCCCGATGTCGAGCCACTGCCGTTGCAATCGAGCACCCGCACCGGCACCAGGGTCACGCTCTTTGCCACGCCGAAAATTGTTCCACCGATGGTGCCGGCGACATGCGTGCCGTGCCCGTTGCAATCCTCGGCGCCACGCCCATCGTTGATCGTAGAGGTTCCCGCCTCGAGGCGACCGGCAAATTCGCTGTGCGTGCCGCGGATGCCGGTGTCGATCACATAGGCGTGAACGCCTCTGCCGCTTTGCGCGTAGTTGTAGCGCGTGTCGATCGGCAGATCGCGTTGGTCGATCCGATCGAGTCCCCACGTCGCGCCATTCTGAACCGCGCTGATCGACATGATCGCGTCCTGCTCGATGAACTTCACCCGGGGATCGCGAGCGAGAGCGCGGGCCTTCGCGGCATCCATCGTCGCGACGAACCCTGGCAGCACATGACGATAGATGTGTTCGGTACGCAGTCCATGGCGTCGGCCCATCTCGTCCGCTGTCGCGGACACATGCGCTGAACGCTGCGACATGGCCATTGTTCTCATCGCGTCATCATGCAAGACCACGATGTAGCGATTTGGAACCGCACGGTCCGAGGTAAAAACTTCCGCAGCGATTGCGTGATGATGGAGACCGATGCCGAGCGCGAGGCCGGCTATGAGCGTGCGAATGGCTGATTGCATGGCGACTCCTTTTCCGTCGGTGGGGTGCTGCCGGGAGGTCTGAATGCCTCGTCCGCGCAGTGTCGCATTACCGACAAGGGCAGTACCAATGCCCGCGAGGAGCGTCGATACACAGCCGCCGAGTGGTCCTTCGAACCTCGCACGTGATGCGAAGCGCGTGTGCCTGATCACATGGATGTCGGATGGATCAGGTCCGGGCTCCGCCGGGATCAAAGCAGGCGTCGAGGGCGCTCTCGAGGAGCCCGCCCGCGATGCGGCCGAGGGGCATCATCACGATCAAGTTCCAAAGCGGGCCGGCAACAGCCGCCCACGCAACGGGTGCGTCCCCCGCGAGATTGAACATCTCGCCGTGGAATGTCAGATCTCCTGCCAGCAGCGCGACCACGCCACCGAGTGCCACGGCGCCTCGCTTCGTGACGAGAAGCACGACGAGCGCGATCAGGTATTGCGCGAACGGCATCGCGATGAGCACCCACTTGAACCAGCCGCCCGACAGCAAGACTTGGACCGTCGAGACGGTGGGCGGACGAATCGCAAGCTGGATCATGAGGCCGATCAATACGATCCCGATGCCGATCTTCTTGAAAGGAAAGTTCATAGCCTGCTGAGATCGATGGCGTTGCGTAGTGAGGTGGGTGCATTGCGGTTATCGGATGAACAGGATTGAATGTGTCCAAGTTCGAATCGCCGATGTGGGAATGTTGCAAAGTGGCGAAACGCGGAACGGGCTCGATCCATCCTCGCCCTGCCGGCCTGCGGGCACAATCGACCGAATCGGCTACTCTTTCGACTTCAACACTGCGGGTCGAGAAAGGATTGCGATGCCTTCGAATTCAAGCCAAGCGGTAGCGCGTCAAGCGGCCCTTCTCGATGACGCCGGTCGCTACCTGGCGGGCGGCGGCCTCGGCCTGTTCGTTCTGCCGCCCGAGCTGAACCTTGTGGTCGAGCGCGGGCTTGGAAGCCGCGTTTGGGACGTGGCCGGGCGCGAATACATCGACTACCATCTCTCGTCCGGGCCGATGTTGCTGGGCCATGCCCATCCGGTCGTTACCGATGCGGTCGCGTCCCGACTCGGCAACGGAACGACCTTTTACTTCTTGAATGAACCCGAGATCGTGCTTGCGAAGAAACTCGTGCAAGCCATCCCGTGCGCCGATGTCGTGCATTACACCGGTTCAGGAACAGAAGCGACGTTCTATGCATTGCGCATCGCACGGGCGCACACCCGGCGCAACAAGATCCTCAAGTTCGAAGGCGCATGGCACGGCATGCACGACTATGGTCTGTGGGGCACGGTGCCTTCCGCACCCTCCGCGTACCCGCACGCGCAACCGGACTCGGTGGGCGTGCCGGCACAGACGGGCGATACGGTGCTCGTCACACCGTTCAATGAAACGGCGCGGGCGGTGGAAATGATTGAGCGGAACGCGCACGTTCTGGCCGCAGTCATCGTCGAGCCGTTGCAGCGCGTGCTCCTGCCCGAGCCCGGCTTTCTCCAGGCGCTTCGCGATGTGACCAGACGCCATGGCATCGTGCTGATCTTCGATGAAATCGTGACCGGGTTTCGCATCGCGTGGGGCGGTGCGCAGGAACGTTACGGTGTCGTACCCGACATGGCGTGTTACGGGAAAGCGATCAGCGGTGGATTTCCGTTGGCCGTCGTGGCGGGGTCGGCCGAAGTGATGTCGGTGCTCGATGCACGCAAGCGTCCGAAGAGCGAGGTCGTTTGGGCCACCAACACGTTGAACGGCAATCCGATCTGCGCAGCGGCCGGGGTGGCGGCGTTGGGCGTGTTAGGCGAGCCGTGGATCTACGATCATCTGCACAAGATCGGGTCCCGGCTGCGCGCGGGGATCGTCGCTACCGGCGAGCGGCATGGATTTGCCGTCCAGTCGCCTGGCGAAGATGCGGTGTTTGGCGTTCGATTTACGTCACGCAAACCGCTTCGTACCTGGATGGACCTCACGACCGCCGACAAGGATCTCGGCTGGCGCTGGGCGCTCGAGCTGTTGAAGCGTGGCCTCCTGGTCAATCCCAACGAGAAGTTCTATATCTCGATCGCGCATACCGAGGCCGATATCGACAAGACACTCGGCATCATGGACGAGGCATTCGGGGCGCTGCGGCAAGGGGATCGATCGGGGCTATACTAAATTGAAGTCACGACTGATTGAGGTGTGCCATGGAAGCAACGCTGGTCGTTGAACCCGAGGCGCTCGCGGCGCGTTGGGCGGAGCTTTGCAATGATCCCGAAAGTCCTGATTATTTCGAGCTCAATCAATATGGGGAGATCGTATTGAGCCCACGACCTTCTACGCGCCATCAGCGTTTCGCCAGCCGAGCGGTGAGTCAGATGCAGATGCAACTCGGACCCGAGGCGGTCACCGAAGTCGGCGTCCTGACCGATCAGGGCGTTCGGGTACCCGATGCCGTATGGATGCCGCCGGAACGATGGAAGCAAGCCAATAATGCAACGCCCCTGCCGTTTGTCCCGGACATCTGCGTGGAAGTGCTTTCCCCGAGTAACACGCGGGCAGAAATCGAAATGAAAAAGGGCGCCTATCTGCGCGGGGGTGCGCGCGAAGTCGTCATCGTCAATATCGACGCATCGGTTGCGTTCTTCGGCACCGAGGGCGAGCGCGCGGTGAGCGTCTTTGGGCTCGTCTTCAAGCTCGTTCCGGACTAGGAACCCAGCCGGAACGGCTTACCAAAGATTCCGGTACTGCGCCGCTACCACCTGCTCGTAGCTCGCGGGTCCGGAGAGCAACCCCATGTTCCGCCCGAAGGCGTTCAGCGCTTCGACTTTCGCCTCGGAGATCGACGGATCGTAAAACGGCGCGTCACGACGAATGAGCTCGGCGATGAGACCCGTCTCGAACTCTGGAAAATGCTTGCGCGCCGCATCCGTGGCGCACGTTGGGTCCGCTTTCAACGCTTGCTGCGCGCCGATGATTGCGCGCGCTGCGGCGGCAACGAGCCCGGGTTCCTTGTCGATTCGTGCCTGGGTGGCAACGAACGCAGCGAACGTATAGTCCTGCGCGCCCGGCGGACCGTCGCCCCGCCGCGCATCGAGCAACATCGAGCCGATGCCGTTGCGAATCGCGACTTCCGATCCCATGCCATTCGCCCAGAAGCCATCGAGCTTGCCCTCTTCAAGCGCCTTGGCCGCCGCGACGCCGAATGAAACGCCGGCACCAGCGGTGCCCGGAACGGGTCCGATTTTCACGTCGCGCTCTGGGTCGATGCCCACTTCCGTCAGCATGCGTTTCAGGCCATCGACCGGGCCGGGCGCCGCGCCGATGCGCAGGCCCTTCAATGCAGCGAGATCGCCGCGCTTCGCGTGCAAGTTTTTTCGCACGATCAGAAACCAGTACATGTGCTGCGAGAGCGCGCAGACGAGCTTGCACCCCGCCCAGTTCTTGAACGCGTAAAGCGGTGCATGCGCCGCGCCGCCTACAAAGTCGACCGTGCCGTCGCGCAGTGCTTCGTACGTCTTGGTGACGGGAAACAGAAGTTCGATGCTCGCATCGAGCCCTTCTTTCTTGAAGAAGCCGAGTTCGACGGCGGCGATCGCCGGGAAGTACGAAGGAGAAACCATATCGGGGATGGCGACGCGAAGGGGCATGGGATGATCCTCTTGAGATCGATCGAAAAGACGATTTTGAACCACCAAGGCACCAAGACACCAAGGTGTTTGAAACAATCTTAACTGCGGGACCTGCCCGGCGCGTTTGTTTTCACCGACTACCCGCCCCCTCGTGCCACGGAGTCGCGGTGATTCAATGCCATTAGAATCGCCAGTTCCCCTTGGTGTCTTGGTGCCTTGGTGGTTCAATTTCCTCGTCGGTTGAGAAGGTCCTGTTCCAGGAGCGCACAATGAAACCTCGCATCGCAATCGTCAGTGCCGGCGCCGTCGGCGGATATGTCGGCGCGCATTTCGCCCGCGCCGGGCTCGAACCGGTGTTGATCGATGCGTGGCCCGAGCATGTCGAACATATTCGCAAGCATGGGATCTCGCTTACCGGCACCACGCCGGAAGAGAGTTTCACGACGCCGATGCGGGTCATGCACATTACCGACGTGCAGCAGCTTCATCGCGAAGGTCCGATCGACATCGCCTTCATTTGCGCGAAATCCTATGACACCGAATGGTCGGCGATGTTGATCCGCCAGTATCTATCGCCGAACGGGTTCGCGGTTTCGTTGCAGAACGGCATCAACGAAGAGCGTCTCGCCGGCGTGATGGGCTGGGGGCGGACGCTAGGATGCATCGCGAGCAAGATCATGGTCGACCTGCACGCACCGGGAAAGATCCACCGCGGGGTGGCCAAGGGCGGGGCCGACTACACCATCTTCAGAGTCGGCGAAATACATGGCAGGGTCACCGAACGCGCGCAACAGGTGGCCAAGATGCTTGAGCTTGCCGATAGCGTAAAGGTGACGACCAACCTCTGGGGTGAGCGCTGGTCGAAACTCATCGCCAATTGCATGGAGAACGGCATGTCGGCCTGTACCGGCATGACCGGCAATCAGGTGACGCGGTCCGAGCCGCATCAGCGTTTCAAGATCCGCATCGCGGGGGAGGCGGTCCGCACGGGTCAGGCGTTGGGCTACGCGCTCGAGCCGGTGGTTGGCCTGGATCCGGAAAAATTCGCTCGCGCGGCTGAAGGCGATACGTCGGCCTATCGTTTCATCGACGATGCCCTGCAAGCGCAAGCAAAGAAACGTTCGGACACGCAGGTGGCATCGATGGGTCAAGACATGCGCAAGAGCCGTCGAACGGAGATTGAATTCCTGAATGGCGTGGTGGTGGAAAAGGCCGCAACGATCGGGCTGGATGTACCGGCGAACCGCGCGCTCGTTGATCTTGTGTCGCGTGTCGAGCGCGGAACGCTGCAGGCGGATCCGGCGCACATTGCGAATCTGAAGCTTGCCTAGAAAGTAGAACGCTCAGAAGTAGAACGCTCAGAAATTCACCACGGAGGACGCGGGGGACGCAGAGGACCCGCAAAACGGGAAACGGGAAGCGGGAAACGGCAAGCCCCTTCGCCCGGCACCTACCTTTTCCTCTACCTTCGCGGTGTGTAATTCCAAATGTGCATAGCGCACATCGCTGATGCTTCCCCCTTCACAGCGTTGAGATGGACCGCCGCCTATCCTGACCCTGCGCTTGAAAGGTGGGCGCAGGACTCACCAGACGGGCCGCAACCTCTCAATTCTTTCGGAAGGAACGCATCATGAAACGCAAAATCATTGCAGCACTTGCATCCGTTGTCGTGTTCGGATTTGCATCGACTGGCTTCGCGAATGAAGCGCAGCCCGAGTTGCAGCCGATTCCTCTCGAGTTTGGTTGGTTCAAACGGCCCGTCGAGTCGACGAATGCCGCGACGAACGCCGCTCCAAGCTCGATGCGGGCCGGCAACGACTATCGCTTCCTCACGGACTACAGCCCGAATTAGGCCGACGGTCTGAACCGCCATCCAAGGGGGAGCATTCAGTGCATTCCCCTTGGAAGCGGTGCTGAAGTTTTGCTCTACGCCTCATCGACAGCCACGATCCATCGCCCCGTCGTACTCGCGCGAAGAACAATCACCATGGTCCATATCACCCAATCCGACGCCCTTGATCTGCTTGCCGTCATGGAGGGGCTGCAGTGGAGGTCCTTGCAGGATCGGCGATCATCGGATCCCCATGGCTTTCACTTCTGGCGGCGTGCCTGGGATGCCAAGGCCAAGGCCGGCCTGGGCGAACAACGCATTCCGCTCACCACATTCGGAGAGCGCGCAACGCCGGCGCCGGTCATTTATGGCGCCGAAATCCATCATCAGTATTACGTCGATGGAATGGGTGAGCTGGTTCTCCTACCCGATCGGGTATTACCTGATGCAGCGCAGAAAGCGCGCGACCTCGGGTTTCGAATGTCCGTGTAGCCTGATCGAGTCTGAAGCGCCGCGTCTGCCCTCGCTCGCCCACCGGCGGCGCGGTGGACTATCATGAGCGGCAATTGGAGACACCCCGGGCATGGTATCGATCACGCAGTCGTTGCTGGCAGTGCCGTTGTTCAACGGCCTTTCGCCGGAGGGAATCGCCGCCCTTGCCGCGTCGACGATCGTGCGCAAGCTCGCGAAGAGCACGATCGTCGTTACCGAGGGCGAACGTAGCGACTCGCTCTATGTCATTTTGTCGGGCCGCGTGAAGGTATTCGTGAGCGACGAAGACGGGCGTGATCTGGTGCTGAACGTTCGGGGCCCCGGACAATATTTCGGTGAGCTCGCGCTCGACGAGGGGCCACGCTCGGCGTCGGTGGCGACCCTCGAGCCTTGTCAGTTGGCCGTCATCTCGTACGAGGCGATCAAGTCGTTCATTACGCATCATCCGGATGCCGCAATGCAACTTATCCGCGTCCTGATCGGCCATGCACGCCACATGACCGCGATGTTCAAGGATCTGGCGATGCTGGACGTCTACGGCCGCGTCGCGAAGTTCCTGCTCGATAACGCCCGTGAGGTGGATGGGAAGTTGGTCATCGAGGAGCGGCTCACGCAACAGGACATTGGTGAACGGGTAAGTGCTTCCCGCGAAATGGTGAGCCGTATCCTGAAGGAGCTGACCAGCGGCGGCTATATCAGCAGCGAGGCCGGAAGGATCGTTGTCCACCGCAAGCCGCCGCATGGTTGGTAGCTAGACACCCGGACAAATGCGCAGCACGCCGCTCATCCGGTGTCCATGCCGAACACCCGTCAGAACTCGATGGTCCCAAGTTCTATGGCGCATTCCGGATAGGCCTCGATCAGATTGCGCCACCCTCGCTCGGCGGTAGGCGACGCCGACGAACGATCGTGGTGACCGACCAAGGCCGATAGCTTCTCGAGGCATTGCTGCGCCTGCGGTGTACACGGTAATGGCAACCTCAACCGAACGGCTTCACCCTGGTCATCGCCGAACGCCAATGGAAACGAGAAGGTCACAAGAGTCGAGATCGCGGCCGCCACTGCATTAAGTCGCATGATGTCCTCGCCGATTGGAATGGTTGATTCAAGCTGCGCAATAGGCGCATTGCGAGAAACTACCTGTGTTCGGCGGCGCGTTCAGTGAGTCAATGCATTGTGGAGCTGTGATCCATTCCCGTTTGCACACGATGGCGGTGCGTGATGGCGCGCCCGCGCACGCCGTTTTCCGATGTGTCCGCGGCGCGGACATGCTCGATCAGCGAGCCATTTCGGCTCGAGCGCCGATGGACTATCGGCGCGGGATCAGTGGGCGCTTGCTCGTCGAGGGGCGCGACACTCGAACGCGGCTACATGCCCCAGCCGTCATTCGCTGCGTGAAAGAATGCTTCCAACCCGGTCTGCATCGCTATGTAGTCGGGATCCCCCGGTCGCTTGATTGGTTTTGGGGGCAGCACCAAGTAATAAAACTCGTCTACAGCAGGATCGATGGATGCCGAAAAGCTCGTCGGGCGTGCTCCGTCAATGTCGACCATGATGATTTTGACTTCGTCGGGAATATCGAAATTATGATTGGTACGAAGCAAATCGTGCACCGCTTTTTGATTCGGCTGACCGAACAATTCGTTTCTCACAGCTTCACCGTTGACGCCCCAAAGTTTGTTGATGAAAGCGAGGTTGATCCTGGTTTGTTCGTCGGTAAGCACCTTCTTGGAATTCCATGTCGGCATGACTGATCTCCTCGTGGCACATCGAAAAGCTCCGGCGTTGATACGCCGGGTATTGCTCCCGCAAATCCATACGGACCCGATGCAATGGTAGGATTAACGATCCCCGGTTTGCAATGGTCGTACGCCTTCTGGCGTAGGACGCGCCGACGGCCGCGCGACCGTTTCAATTCCGTCTCGTCGAAATCGGCGTTCGATCTCGTCATCGGAGAGCACGTCATCCATGAACGATTGACGCGCGAGGAGACGGGCCGTCTCGTACACCGCGCTCGCGATCGTTGCGAGCTCTTCATTCGTCAACGACGCGAAGTATGAAAGCTGCTCGTGGACATGCGTGCTGTCGCTGCCGATCGTGCTGTGAACCTTGAGAAACCGGAACGCGTGGACGCCTGGCGGGCAGATCGCTTCGATCTTCCGGATGAACGCCGCATCGCGCTCGACCGCCATCCGCTCCAGGCTGTAGCTGAATCCAAACAGCGCAATCGGCGTGCTCGATTCGACATACGATCGAAACTGTTCGGCGAAAATGTTTGCGCTGGGAGGTTCAACAAGACGGACCACCTGCTCGGCAGGAAGGCCAAGCCCCTCCAGATCGCGGTAGGCGAGCTGCGAATGCCCTTCTTCTTCTTCGGCTTTCTTTCGAGCGAAGGCCGCTAGATCCGCGCGACCGGTCGCATCGAATCGTGCGGCACCCCGTCGAAACAGGCCGGGGGTCTGCGCCGCGAACACATAGTTGCCGACGAGCCAGCGAATATATCGGGACAGCGTATAGGGTTTGGGTAATGCTGCGTTTCGCTCAGTTTCGGTGGTCGAATCACCATTGCCAGTGAGCCCGGCGTAGAGCGCCCCTTCGACGAGGCTGGCCGCGAGGCTCGCGTGCCCGGCCGCAATCTTCGATACCGGAAGCGCCTTGATTGCTGATTTATCAATCGCCGCCACCCAGCTTCGCCCATCAGGCACGCCAATGAGGAGCGCTTGCGGGGAAATCTGGATGCTCTGGACATGACCCGGTTCGTGCATCGTCATACCTCCGGCTCGTACGTAAGGATGGACCACCAAGACACCAAGGCACCAAGATCCAACAAATTGGGCTTAACGTGTCGATCAGGATGAAACTGACAACCCGACCTAACCAGACCCTTGGTGTCTTGGTGCCTTGGTGCCTTGGTGGTTCAATCCAATGGACTGCCTTACGTCTAACTCAAACTTTCGAGCAACCCCTTCGCCTCCCGCAAATCCGCAGTGTCGAATCCTTCCGTGAACCGGCCGTAGACCGGATCGAGCACCGACAGCGCCTCGTTGCGGCGGCCCTTTGCATTCAACAGTTTTGCCATCGACATCGCCGCCCGCAGTTCGAGCGATTGCGCGTGTTGGTGTCGTGCAACAGTGAGCGCTTCGCTGAAACTGCGTTCAGCGGCATCTTGCTCCGATTGCGGCGCGGCCGCATCAGACGAAAGTAGGATGTCGCCGCGCACGCGATGCAGCTCTGCCTCCCAGGCACGACCGGCGATTGCATTGACGTTATCGAGTGCCTCATCGATGGTCGACAATGCTGCATCGCGGTCCCCGGTGGCCAACTGGACTTTGGCGAGCCAATCCAGCATGAACCCTCTCAAGTACCCGAGCTTGCTACGCCTTGCATCGTCAATGCCATCTCGAATCTCACTGATCGCGGTGTAGTGCTGCCCCATCAATGCGAGCGCGCAGCCGCGGCCGAACCGCGAATAGAGCGCATAGAGATTGATGCGATGCTCGATCGAGATCGCGAGGCTCCGATCCGCCTCGGCAAGGGACGCTTGCGCATCCCCGCGCAGCAAATGGATGGCCGAGGTGACGTAGTGGGCGAACGAGCCGCTGTAAGGATCTTCGAAACGCGTCGCGATTTGAAGTGCCTGCAATACGTTGTCGAGCGCCTGATCGGGAAACCCAAGGATCCAAAGATCCCACGCAAGGATGAGCTGCGCGGCTACTCGTGGACTCACCGCGAAGGCCGAAGCTGCGCCATCGTCCTGCGACTTGGCCAGGGACAGGGCTTGCTCGAGACGTGCTCGCGCATCCACAAATTCGCCAAGGGTAAACAGCGTGCTGCCGAGTACCCGGTGTCCGACAACAAGCGCCGTGCGATCGTTGAGCGACTCGGCTTTGGCGAGCAGTGTCTGGCCGATCTCGATGGCCCGATCATGCCGCGCCGCCATCCAATGGTGTCCCCATAATCCAAAGAGCGCCTGGATCGAGCGCTGGGGATCGACGGCTCGGGTGCTCAACTCGCAGGCGCGCTCGAAGGACTGCCGCGTCTCGTCGGCCGAGTAGCCGCGTACCGAAATGAAACAGAGGCCCAGGGTCAGGCAGATCTCGAGCTCCATCTCATCACGCTCGGGCCTTGGGGGCAGCCACCTTATGAGTGCCAGCGCTTGTTGCAGCTGACCGATCGCTTCGAGATTGGCCCAACGGGCGCGCGCCCGCCTGCCGCCTGCCAACCAATAGCGGACCGCGGATTCGGCATTGCCCGCTTCACCGTAGTGGAATGCGAGCAGCTCCGGCTGATCGATCGCGACTGCGGGCGATTCCCGTTGGATCGCGTCGGCCACCTTCGCATGGATCTCGCGGCGACTCGACTTGAGCAGAGACTCATAGGCCACGTCACGCAACAGTGCATGGGTGAAGGCGAAACGGACAAACGGCTCGCGTTCAATTTGCTGAATGATCTCGCCTCTGACGAGGGAGCCGAGGGTCGTGTCCAGCGCCGCGCGGTCGAGCGAAGAAATCTCAAGGAGCATTGTGTAGGAGAACTCCCGGCCCATGACCGACGCAACTTCAGCCACCCGGCGTCCTTGCGGAACGCGATCCAGCCGCGCCATGAGCGAGTCGCGCAAGACGTCCGGAACAGAGGAGAGCGATGGCGATGGCGTCGCGTCGTGGGTGATGAGGCGATGTGCGGTCTGCTCGATCGACTCGATTGCGCCGCGCGCAAGCTCCTCGATGTACAAAGGGATCGAGTCGGAGTCCTCCAGTATTTTCGCGAGTAAGCCGTTTTCGTCGGCCTGGTGCTGCAACGCGAGGCGAGCCAACTCGGCCATGTCACGCCGGGCGAGGCGCGCGATGGCGAGCGTGCTTACATTGCCGTGGTCGCCTACGCGAGGCTGGTAATCGGGCCGGTGCGTCACGACAAAGAGAATGTGCGCATGCGCGATTCGCCCCGCCAGAATCTCGAGAAACTCCTGGGTCGACGGGTCGATCCATTGCGCATCCTCGAGCAGGCAGAAGACCGGGCCATGCGTCGACAGGCCGATCACCATGTCCACCAATAGGAGCAAGGTCTGGTCCTTGGCCTGCTGGGAAGTCAGCGGGCGGCGGGGAATGCCGAGATCGACCGGCACCGACATCATTGCGGCGAAAAGCGGCAGGGCCTTGTCGATCTCATCGGTGCCGAATGAAAGGGAGAGCAGGCCTTTCAGCTTGTCGAGCTTGACCTCGCGAGCGTCGTCAGGACTCAGTTTCGATTGCCAGGCGAGTCCATGAATAATCGGGATGAGCGCACTCTGCGCGGTGTGCGGCGCGCATTGGAATTTCAGGTGGTACGGCGCCTCGTCGCGGATGTGCTGCTCGAGTTCATAGACGATGCGCGATTTGCCGATTCCGGGCACGCCTGAGACATAAACGACCTGTCCCTCCCCTTCTTGCGCATCGCGCCAGCGTTGTCGCAACAGAGCGAGCTCGGCTTGCCGTCCGACAAAAGGGGTCAAACCGCGTACACGCCCGGCCAGAAACCGGTTCGTGTGCATGCGCTTGACGCGAAATACCTGCACCGGCTCGGCCAAACCCTTGAGATCCTGTCGCCCGAGATCTTCCTGGTCGCACAGATGCGCAACGAGACGACTCGTCACCCCGGAGATCACGACGGAGTTCGGTGCCGCGAGGGCCTGAAGACGGGCGGCGATGTGCGGGGTTGCACCGACTGCACCAAGGGGAATCGACGGATCACCCTTTCCGGTGTCGCTGATCACCACGATTCCGGAGTTGATGCCCACTCGCACAACGAGCGATTCGGCGCTCTTGATCGCCTTGACCGCTTCGATGATGTCGAGCCCGGCCCGCACCGCGCGTTCGGCGGCGTCCTCCTGCGCGATCGGCCAACCGAAGTAGGCGACGATGCCATCGCCCATGTACTGCGCGATGTGTCCGGCATAGCGTTCGATCACGCCGGCGCATGCCTGTTGATACGCCTGCATCAATACGCCCAGGTCCTCCGGATCCAGGCGCACCGCGAGCTTCGTCGAATCGGCAAGGTCGGCAAACAGGATCGTGACTTGCCGGCGTTCTGCTTCCGCATGGGGTTCATTCGCACCACCGGGTGCCCGCTCCGCGCTTGACGCCGGCGCACGAAGCGCCGCGATGGCCGCCAGCACCTTGGCGCGCGGGCCAATCGGCAGCCCGAGTTGCGCCAACATGCTCTCGGTGAGATGCGGGAGCGCCTCGAAGTCGATCTCGTTCTCTGCGAACGAGGGCGCATATTTCGCGAGACCGAGCGCCTCTAACCATGTCTTGACGTCCCGCACCGGATCCCCCCATGCTAATTCGCAGGATACGCGTCTGGGCAATTATCGACCACAGCCGGGGCGCAGCGTAAGCAGCTGCCGCGCCGCGCCGCGAATTGCCTACTCCAGCTTCGCCCCCGCATCCTTCACGATGCGGGCAAACCGCGTGATCTCCGATCGAAGGTAAGCGGCATACTCCGCCACCGTGCCGCCCAATGGTTCGGCGCCCTGATTCGCGAGCTTGGCGCGCACGTCGGCGCTTTGCACCGCCTGGTTGAACTCCGCATTCAATCGGTCGATCACCGCCTGGGGTGTGCCGGCCGGTGCGACCACGCCTTGCCATGCGCTCATCTCGAAATTGGGCATGACCGTTTCATTGAAGGTCGGCACATCGGGCAACAAGGTCGAGCGCTTGGGCATCGCCACCGCCAACGCACGCAACCGGCCGTCGCGAATGAAGCCAAGCGGGGTATTGATCGTGTCGATCATGAAGTGTGCCTGACCGCTCACCACGTCGGCGATCGCCGGCGCGCTGCCTTTGTACGGGACATGGGCGGCCGCGAAACCCATTTCCTTCACGAACGTCGCGCCGGCCAGATGCGTGATCACGCCGGTGCCGGACGATGCGTAGTTGATCTTGCCGTTCTGTGCCTTCGCATACGCAACCAGATCCTGCACGGTTTTCACCGGCAGGCTCGAATTCGCGACCAGCACCAGCGGCACGGTCGCCGCGAGCAGGACGGGCGCGAAGTCCCTCAACACGTCGTAACCGAGCTTCGGATAAACCGATTGCGCGATCGTGATACCCGAGGTGTTGTAGAGAATCGTGTAGCCGTCGGGTGCCGCTTTCGCCACGAATTCCGAGCCGATGTTGCCGCCCGCGCCCGCGCGATTCTCGACGATGAATTGTTGGCCGGTCTGCTCGGCAACCTTGGCAGCGATGATGCGACCGACGAGATCCGTCGGGCCGCCCGGCGGGAATGCAACGATCATGCGGACCGGTTTGACAGGATAAGGTTGAGCCGCTGCGATCGACACGAACGCGATCGTGTTTACGGCAACAACGAGCGAAATGACGGGATGCATGACGAATCTCCATGACAAGGGCGGTATGCAGCGGCACTCACGCACCGCCGCAATTACTCGGAAAACAGCAGCCACCAAGGCACGAAGGCACCAAGGCACCAAGGCACCAAGGTTCGATCTCGGTTTCCCTCGTGTACCGTTATGCCGTCGAGCCGTCGTGGTTTGCCTTAGTGGTCAACGAACTGCGCTGCGGAAAAGAATCACTGCAAGAACCGATCAATCAACTGCCCCGGGCCGGCATCGAGCTTCGTGTAGTCCTTGCCATCGAACACCTGCGTGCCGTTCACCCAGACGCCTTGCACGCCGGACGGTTTGCGAATCAGGCGTGAGCCGCCGGCGGGCAGATCGCCGACCCGCATCGGCTTCGAGATGCCGACCGTCCGCGGATCGAAGAGCAACAGGTCGGCATGCGCGCCGACCTGCAATCTGCCGCGATCGGGAATGCGGTACTTCTGTGCGGGATCGCTGGTGAGACGGCGAATGCCTTCCTGCAACGTGAAGACACCCTGCTCGCGCACCCAATGTCCCAGGAGATACAAGCCGAAGCCTGCATCGCAAAGGAACTTCAGGTGCGCGCCGGCATCCGATAACGCGATCACGCCGGCCGGATGCGAGATCAATGGCGCGACGGCCTTGTCGTTGTTCTGGAAAAACTTACCGAGGTACACCGTCGCGAGCCGTTCGCTGATGCCCAGATCGAAGAAGAAGTCGAGCGGGTCCTTGCCGGCTTCGCGGGCGGCCGCGGCGATGGTCTTCCCTTCGTATTTCGCATTCTCCGCGTGCGCGGCGGCGGCGATCTCGATGAGATTCCAGTTGCCGTAGAAGATGATGCCCGACTTGGGTTTGGCGAGATTCGCGCGAAACGCCTCGCGAAACGGCCGATCGCCGTACACCGCGGAAAGTTCCTCGGGTTTGCATTGGCGCATCCGATCGAACGCGTCGTGGCTGTACATGACGTAGGGGTCCAGCAGATCGAATGTGAACGACAGCGGCTGGCATGTGGTCTGAATATAGACCTCATTGCCGCGCGCGAGCGCGCCCGCGCAGTAGTCGTAGTAGGTCATCGCGCGCTCGGGAGCCGCCTCGTTGTACATGGTGAGTGCGGTGCTGATGAACATCGGGCGCTTGGTGCTCTTGGCCATACCCTCCATGAATTGCGGTGTGGCGCGCGGGCCGGTTGCCATCATGAAGACGCCGCGACCGGCTTCGCCCAAGACGCCAACGAGCGATGCCAATTCGGCATCGGAGGCGAGGCAGGAGGCCATCGGCAGTCCGCCCCAGCCCGAATGGTTTGGCGAGAATGACGAGGCGAACCCCACGGCGCCGGCATCGAGCGCGTCGCGCACCTCGCGCCGCATGGCGTCGAGTTCGGCGGGTGTTGCCTCCGCTCGCGTGGCGGCATCCTCGCCCATCACGACCGTGCGGATCGTCGAATGCTGGGCGAACACCGCCGTGTTGATGTACGGGCGTTGCTTGCGGATGAGGCCCATGAATTCACGGAACGACTCGAACTCCCAGCGCGTGCCCGCCTGCAGCGCATCGAGCTCCATCCCTTCGACCACCGAAAGATTGCGCAACAACAACTCGCGCAATGCGGGCGGGCACGGCGCGATGCCAAATCCGCAGTTACCCATTACCGCGGTCGTGACCCCAAGCGATGGGGACGGCGAGAGCGTGGGATCCCAGGTGACTTGCGCGTCGTAATGCGTGTGCAGATCGACGATGCCGGGCGCAAGGGCGAGGCCATCGGCATTGACGCGTTGCGTCGCCGCTTCGGTGATCTTGCCGATGGCGACGATGCGACCATCCTTGACCGCGAGGTCGGCCGATTGGGGTGCGCTGCCCAAGCCGTCGAAGACTTGCGCGCCGGTGATGACGAGATCATGCATGGTTCTATCCTGGTCAAGAAGAGGTCGAATAAAGGTGAATCAAGGCTTCAGCACTTCGGGTGGTTCGATCATTGCAATGCGTGCGATGTTGACCAGTGCAGCCCACACCGGCCCCGATATCGGAATGCCGTACGCTTGGCGCACACGCGCCACTCGCGCTCGTTGCTCACCGGGCAAGCGGATCTCGGTGGCTTGATCCGCGCGTGGCAGCCCCTTGATGACCGCGGCAAGTTGGGCGACATCACGCGCGAAGGCTTCATCGGGGCGATACGCACTCACTTTCATCGTGACGATCAGCGCGTTCTGGGTGTGTCGACGCGTGCCGGTCGACGGCAGGTGATCAGTCAGAATAGCATTACCCACGAGCACGCTCGTTAGCAGCTCGGTCATCAAGGATAGACCCGATCCCTTGTGTCCGCCGATCGGCAACGGCACGAACGCCTGCGCCGGATCGGTCGTCGGCTTGCCGTCGACGGCGAGTGCGGAGCCTTCAGGAACGGGAGTACCCGTGAGGCGTGCCTGGCGCAACTTGTTGAACGGAATCATGCTCGTTGCCATGTCGAGCACGATTGGTTCCCCGCCGGGCCCAGGCACCGCCATCGCGATTGGGCTGGTCGCGAGGCTCGCAACCCGGCTGCCGTGGTACGCCATGAAGGGCGGGCCGGCCGCCAGAATGATCGCTGCACATCCGGATTGCGCCGCCAAGGTCGCATAGCGACCGATCGGCCCTGTATGGGTGCAATTGCGAACAGATGCGATGCACACACCGGCGAACGCGGCACGATCACATGCGGTGCGCGTCGCCTGCATCATTGCGATGGATCCGGCCGCGCTATTCGCTTCCATCACGATGCGAGCCGGCATATCGATGGTGAGATGCGGGCGTGCCCGCACATTGAGCGATCCTTCCTCGATCAATTGCACCGTCATCGGCAGCCACGCAACGCCGTGCGAGCTCACGCCATGCAGATCCGCCCAGACGAACACCTCGGCTGTAATCGCTGCATCGTCGGCGCCCATGCCTTTCGCGCACAAGAGCGCACGAACAAACGCATCGAGATCCGTATGGCGGACGCGAACAGACTCAACCTGCACAGAGGAAACTCGCCGAGAACCGGGTGAATGAGGGCGGGGGATCGTCAGTCAATGTACTATGAAATCCCGTCGATTGGACGGCCTGAAGCCAGAGGTTTGCGCCGATGAAGCCCGAGCGTAGACGCGCTGACGAGCGCGTAACGGAGCTGCCGACCACGTGTTGGGAATGCAGCACCTTGTGCGGTGCGCTTGCGAGTGTGAGCGAGGGGCGTGTAATAGACGTTGCGCCCAATCCCGCGCACCCAACGTCGAAAGGCGCGTTCTGCGTCAAGGGGATGCGCGGCCTGCCCGAATCGACATACGGTCGCGGGCGCATTACCACTCCGATGCGCCGGGTCGGTGCGCGCGGGAGCGGACAGTTCGAACGCATCTCGTGGGACAGCGCGCTCGACACAATGGCCGATCGACTGGCCGATGTTCGCGCGCGACATGGCCCGCTCTCGATCGCAGGCGCGGTGAGCGGCGCATTCTTCAGTCGTGGCGCGATCATCGCGCTGCTCATGCGATCGCTCGGTTCGCCCAACTGGCTGATCAACCAGGATCTATGTGGTGGCTGTCGCGGCGTGAGCGACATGATTACCGGCCTTGCCATGACGGGCGGTGAAGATATCGACGACACCGCATGCGCGCTGATCGTCGGTGCGAATCTCACCGCCGCCAATCCGATCCAATGGGCACGACTCAAGCGTGCGAAGGCGCGCGGTGCACGCGTTGTCGTGATCGATCCGTTTCGCACAGCGGCCGCTGATCTCGCCGATTTGTGGATCCGCCCGCGACCCGGCACCGACGCGGCGATTGCGCTGGCAATGATCGATGTGATGGTTCGCGAGCGCCTTTACGACGCGTCGTTCGTGCGCGACTGGTGTCATGGATTCGATGCGCTACGCGAACGCGCGGCGATGTATCCGCCGGATCGTGCCGCGGCAATCGCGCACGTGAAGTCCGACGACATCATCGCGGCAGCGCATCACTTCGCGCGCGGGCCGTCGGTGTTCGTGAGCGGCCATGGCATCGACGCGATGTCGAATGGCGTACAGACGTTTCGCGCGTTCCATGCGCTCGTCGCGATTTCAGGCAATCTCGATCGGGCCGGCGGCAACCGTCGCGCCAAACGTCCGAAGGGGTTCAAGACCTATCTCGATCTCTTGCACGATCCGCGTTTCCGCCTGCCGCACGAGACGGCAATGCAGACCCTTGGCGCGGATCGGTTTCCGCTATGGGCCGGCCCGGACGGCTGGCAGACCGCTTGCCACAATCCGACGGTCATCGAGGCGATCCTCACCGGAAGGCCTTACCCGGTGCGCGCGATGATCGTAAGTGGCGTGAACATCGCGGTGACCTATCCGGATTCCGCGCGCACGCTGGAAGCGCTGCGATCGCTCGACTTTCTGGCGGTCGCGACGCACACCATGAGTCCGACGGCGGCGGTCGCCGACATTATCTTGCCGAAGACCACCGGGCTCGAAGAAGAAGAGGTAACGGTGCAACTGCAAGGCCCGACCGTCGCCTACACCGCGCCGCTTGTGCCACCGCAAGGCGAAGCGCGACCCGATATCGACATGGCGCGCGGCCTCATCGACCGCATGGCATCACGCGGCGCGTTGGCGGCTGATTTTCTGCCGTGGCGCAATCAGCGCGCGTTCAATGAATTCCTGATCAAGGATTCGGACGTCTCACTCGATGCATTGGCCAAGGATGGATTCGCCGCGTTCGACTACACGCTCGGTAACTTCGCGGAACAAGGATTTCGTACGCCCACCGGCAAGGTCGAGCTCTATTCGGAAAGACTCGCGCGCCTGGCGCTCGATCCGCTGCCGGACTATGTGCCGCTTGCGAGCGCGTCGCTGTTGAATCCGGCGTATCCGTTGTCGTTGCAGACCGGCGCGCGCGAGAAGGCCTATCACCACTCACGGTTTCGCGAGCAGGCGTGGGCACGCAAAATGTCACCGGATCCTCTGCTCAAGATGCATCCTGAGACCGCGGCCGAACACGGCGTGGCAAGCGGTGATTGGGTGTGGATCGAAACCGCGGCTAGCCAGCGTCGCTGTCGCTTGAAGGTCGACGTGAACGACCGAACGCCGCCAGGATTGCTGGTGACCGGCATGGGATGGTGGCGGCCCGAAGGCGAAGGGCCTACTTTCGGCGCGCTCGACATCAACATCAACGCCGCGCTGTCGTATGGCGGACCCTATGATCCGATGTCGGGGTCGGCGGATACCCGCGCGATTCCGTGCCGGATTGTTAGGGACTTAGGGGGTGAATCATTTCAAGAGCGAAAGCACAGTGCGGTTTGAAGATCAACCGCGAGAAGTCGCCGGCGGGTATCGATGTGTTGGTAGTGAGCTCAATGGTAGTAACACGTCACGATCTTCTGCGAACCGCGAAAAGTGGATCGCCTTGCTTCGCTCCCTGGTGTCGGGCGCGGCGGCGTACAACCAGTGCAACAAAAGGACGACCCCATGCCCGCCGGCGAATTGCTTATTGCCTCTCGCCGTAGTCGCTCGTAAAGCGCGGCGCCAACGATCGGCCCAACGTGCGTAAACATCATATGGACATGCGTTCCTACCGGAATATCGGTTACGCGCTGGTTGTACTTTGCGCACTTTGCATCGCGGGTGCATGGTCCGCCGGTCAGTATTGGGCGATTGCCGCGCTCGCATTGTTGGGACTTGCGGGGATCTACATGGTGTTGGGTGCCGGTAGCGTCGATATCGACGACAACCGCATTCGTCACCGATCCTGTCTTGGCGCGTGGGAAATCAACTGGAGTGAAATCACGCATGTCGAGATCGGTGCAATAGACGGCACCTTCGTTCTGCAGGGCGATAACAAGCGGTTCATATTGCGTCCGGCGGGTTGGTGGTCCGGACCAGACACGGCAGGCGCTCTCGAATTCGTAGTCAGGCAATTGGAAGCCCGTAACCTTCCACCATCGCCAAGCCGCACGGCCGCTTACAAGCGGATGAAGAATACGCGGGTCAAGCGGTGAGAAGACCACTTCGAGTGCGCTTCATTCTGATTGCTCCAGACTACGACGAATATCGGGATCCTGCGCTCGTCCGCCTTTTGGCGGCGAAGGTCATGCCTTTTATCAACGGCCACGCATCGGTGTACCGACCCTGAGTGCGGGGCGTCCCGCTCCCCGTGTATCCTCGCCGCGTTCCCTGACAACGAGCTCACGATGAAGAAACCCAACTTCCACGGCTTTCATATCCGCAAGTGGCACACGCAGATCGAAGAGACGCTCGCGAATGAAACCGGCAAAGCGGCCGATGGCGAGCCGGTTGTCAAGATCGCGATCGGGTGCGCAATGCAGAATCCTTGTGCGGGTAAGTTCGTCAAGGACCTTGATCCGATCATGAAGCGATCTGTTTATCTCGGGCGTGAATTCGGGCGACGCATCATTGCGGCCGCCAATGGCCGCGCGATCGAGAGTTACGGGAAGAGCTGCGTTGTCGGAACCAACGGCGAGTATGAGCACGGCAACATGCTTCTCACCACGGCTTTCGCAGATCCGGTGCGCGAAGCCGTCGGCGGCGGCAAGGCATGGGTGCCTTCATCCGGCAAGCGTGGCGGGCCAGGCACCGAAATCGATATTCCCCTCGCGCACAAGGACGCGCTGTACGTGCGCTCCCATTACGACACGATGTCGGTAACCTTTGGTGATGCACCGGCGCCCGACGAGATTGTCATCGTGTTCGCCTTTGCATCGCGCGGCCGACTGCATGCGCGCCTCGGCGGGCTGCGTGCGAA
>JBJXGX010000098.1:0-11632 GCA_046160305.1 Burkholderiales bacterium | reverse complement strand
ATTGATTCTGCAGAAGTATCTGTCAAGCCGGCCGTCGACGAACGTTGCGGTTGGATAGCATACGGGCGAGGGCCGCAACAGCCCGTTGGTCCTGCGCCGGTCGAATGATGAACGCGCCCATTCGACGACTGCACCTTTGCGCGGGGCTGCCGATCGTGCTTCAAGGTTGAAAAAGGATCTTCGCGCCAATGCCCCTCCGCGACATGATCAATAGACCGGCATGTTCAAAATTCCTCATCCGAATTCCGGCGCGATCCGGTAATGTCAAGGGTCCTCGGCCGTAACGGCCCGTTTCTCGTTTCCTCTCAAGACATCGGCGCCCGCTGAATCAGTCAGTTCAGTGATCCAGCGGCACCTTGATGAGCGGCGCAAAGGAATTGCGATGAGCCAAGAACCAAAAGCAACCCGCCGCAACGGAAACGCGCCGACGCAATTGAATGCACCGCCCGGCTTGCGCGCGCGGGCCGAAGCTGCAATGCAAAGCGGGTACCGCGACACTGGCGCCATGTCCACCGACGCGATGCGCCGGCTGGTGCACGAGCTCGAAGTGCACCAGGTCGAGCTCAGCATGCAAAACGAGGCGTTGCGCGAGAGCGAGGCCCAGCTCGCGGAATCACGCGACCGCCTGAGTGATCTGTACGATTTCGCGCCCGCGGGCTACCTGACGCTGAATGAAGACTCGACCATCTTGGAAGCCAATCTGGCCGCGGCAGCGTTGCTCGGGGTCGAGCGACAACGCGCATTGGGCCAAAAATTCACCCGGTTTATCGAACCGACCACGCAGGACGCGTTTTACCTGCATCAACGTTCGACTGTGCCCGGTAGCCCAAAGCAGACCCTTGAACTGCTCCTGCGCGACACGGGCGGCAAGGCAATGACCGTTCAGATGGATATGGCCTGCGTGAGGAATACCCTCACCGCATCGCTCTCGTGGTATGTCGCGATGAGCGACGTGAGCGAACGCAAGCGCAATGAAGAGGCCATGCATCAGGCTCTCCAGCAGGCGGAATTCGCGAATCAGGCGAAGTCGCAATTCCTGGCCAACATGAGCCATGAAATTCGCACGCCGCTGAACGGCGTCCTCGGCATGACCGAACTGCTGCTCGACACCAAGCTCGATGCGGAGCAGCAAGGCTTCGCGCATATCGCCCGCCGTTCCGGCGAGGCGCTGCTCGGCATCCTGAACGATGTCCTCGACTTGTCCAAGATCGAAGCGGGCAAGTTGGAGATCGAGGCGGTGCCGTTCGAGCTGGGGCAGGTTGCCAAGGACGTCATCACTCTTTTCGCCGAACGTGCTCGCCGCAAGGGTCTTGAGCTGTTGTGTCAGATCGACGATGACGTGCCGGCCCATGCGATCGGCGATCCCGTTCGGCTCACGCAGATCGTCACTAACCTGGTCGGCAATGCCATCAAATTTACCGACACTGGAGCGGTTAGCGTACACGTGCAGGTGGCCGGTGCGCCGCACGCCGAGGCCTCGGCCGATTGGATGATCCGTTTCGCGATCCGCGACACTGGCATCGGGCTGAACGAATCAGCGCGCTCGCGGCTGTTCCAGCCGTTCTCCCAGGGAGACGCCTCGGTCACGCGCAGATTCGGCGGCGCCGGTCTTGGCTTGGCGATCTCCCGGCAGTTGGTCGAAGCGATGGGCGGGACGATCGAGCTTGATAGCACCGAGGGCAAGGGCTCGCTCTTTCAATTCACGGTGCGGCTCGGCAAATGCGAGGCAACGTTCGTACAACGGGCGGCGAACGCTACCGAGAAACAGGTCAACACCTTGCACGCGCGCGTACTGCTCGCAGAGGACAATCCGATCAATCAGCTCATGGCCAGCCGGTTGCTGCGACAACTGGGCTGTGAGGTGGAGGTGGCTCAAAACGGACTCGAAGCGGTCACCAGTGCGGCCGCCGGGAAGTGCGACCTGATCCTGATGGACTGGCAGATGCCGGAGCTGGATGGGCTGGAGGCCACTGTCCGGATCCGCGAGCAGGAGGCCTCGGAGCGTCCCGGCACGCGCGTGCCGGTCATCGTCGTGACGGCGAACGCGCTAAAGGGCGATCGCGAACGCTGCATCGCGGCTGGTGTCGACGACTATCTCGCCAAACCGTTCAGCAAGCTGCAATTGCAGGAGATGCTGGCGAGGCATCTGCCGCAACGGACGGCCGCGCAACCTCCGGCTCATTGACTTCTTGGCGACGCACTCGCTATAACTTGCCGAGCCGAGCCGTCAACAGCCGCTCCAGTGTTTGTTCGCGAATGCCGTAGAACTGCTTGAGCTCTGCTACCTGATCGAGAAAGGACCGCGCCGTGCCAGCCGGTGTTCCGACCGTTGCGCGCTTCACCGCGAGGATCATCTTGTTCTTGCTCGTGTGTTCAAGCGCGACGAATTCGAACACCTGCGTCGCATAACCACTCGCTTCCAGCAGCAATGCGCGCAGGCCGTCGGTGACCATTTCGGCCTCCTGGCCAAGATGCACGCCATGCTTGAGGATCGCGCGAAGCGGTTGCGGACTCAAGAGTTGGGGACGCAGCTCCTTGTGACAACAGGGAGCGCAGACGATGATCGCTGCGCCGGCCGCGATGCCCGTGTGAATGGCATGATCGGTCGCCGTGTCGCACGCATGCAGGGCGATCATTACGTCAATTGCTTCCGGCGCATGGCGGGTGACGTCGCCTTGCTGGAAATCGAGGCCCTCGACACCCAGCCGCCGCGCCGCGTCATTGCAAAGTTGTACCATGTCCGGGCGCAGGTCCACACCGGTTACGTGCGCCGCCACGCCCAGTGCGTGACGCAGATAGTCGTGGATCGCAAAGGTGAGGTACCCCTTGCCGGCACCGAAATCCATGACGCGGATCGTGCGCGCCCCGGCCAATACCGAAGACGCGAGCGCGTTCGAAAACACCTCGATGAACTTGTCGATCTGCTTCCATTTGCGGGACATCGCGGGAATCAATCGCCCCTGCCCGTCGGTCACGCCAAGCGCGGCGAGAAAGGGGCGCTCCAGCTCGACAAAGCGTCGCTTCGCGCGGTTATGTTCCCGGGAAGAGGCGGCGTCTCGGCGCGCCGCTTTATGGCGAAGCGTGACCTCGCCCCGCTTGCTCGTCGCGAATTCGATCGTATGCGTCGTGGTGAGCAGATGGGCGTTGCGAAACGACGCGCCGAGCAAGTCCGCCAACGTTACCAATGCCTGCGCCGGCGCCAGATTTTTTGTCACGTCTTTGGTCTGGTAACGATAGGTCAGCGACCAATGCGCGGCGCCCCGCAGCGTCACCGGGCGCACGGCAACCTGTTGCAAGCCGGGCTCCGCACCCACGTACTTGGCGAGCACGAGCTTGACGAAAGTTTCCGCCGACAGACTGTTCTGCAATGCCGCGAAAAATGTCTCGCGCGACCCCGCGTCTTGGCGTGGGGGCGCGGGCGCGGTTGGCGGCGCGATTTCGGCAGGCATCATGATGGCGGCGCCGATTGTGGCGGCGACTCAAGGGGTGGCGACACAAGGGGTGGCGACACAAGGGGAGGCGACTCAAGGGGTGGCGACTCGCATTGTGGCGACTCAATTCGCATGGGTGATCCGGCAGCCATTATGCGCGCCGGGCACTGAATGCCGATTCAAAGTCCGAGCGATAGCCAGTAAATTCAGGCGGATAGTCGAATGTACGAAATGCTCAGCATTCTCCGTAGACCAAGCAACACGCGACAGGTAATGTGGAGGTACTTTCCCGAGGACAGGCTGGTCGATCTACTTACTACGTCCCAACTCTACTTTACGGCTGTTGAGCCAGCGGTAGTCGGCGACCTGGCTGACCGATGCTGCGATGGCGACGCTGGCGGCCGCCAGGACGTTGAGCGATTGTCTGAAATTCATCTGTCTCTCCCCAGGATCAATTAATGCAAGCGCGATTCCGAGGTGCGGAGGCGCGCAAGTCAGCATTGCCGATCGGGCCCGTGGCGAACCCTGCGCCCACCCCCGAACCGGTCAGATAAAGGTGAGTCCGCCGTCCGGCTGCAGATTCTGGCCGGTGATGTACGCCGACTCGTCCGAGCACAGGAACAGCATCGGCTTGGCGAGGTCGTGGAGCGTGCCCTGGCGTTGCAGCGACTGGCGCGCCGTGTACTCCTTGAAGCGGGCGCTCGGCACCGACGGGCGCTCGACCTCCGTCTCCATCACACCGGGCCAGAAGCAATTGACGGTGACGTTCCACGGGCCGAGTTCGCGCGCCATGGAATGCGTCATGCCGACCAGCGCGCTCTTGGTGGTGATGTAGTGCAGGTAGTTCGGCAGGCCCATGACCCAGGTTGCCGAGGACACGTTGACGATGCGGCCCCAGCGCCGTTCCTGCATCGCCGGCACCACGGCGCGCGCGCAGAACATCGAGCCGGTGATGTTGACGTCGACGGCGCGCTTCCATTCTTCGACCGGCAATTCCCAGAAAGGCGCCATGGTGATGCGCGAGAACACCGCCGCATTGTTGATGAGGCAGTCGATGCGGCCGAATTCGCGCAACGTCCTCGCGGCCATATTCATCGTCGAGTCGAGATCGGCTACGTCGGTCTGCACCGCGAGCGCGCGCCCGTATTTCGTCCGGACCTCCTGCGCCACGCGCTCGCCGGCCTCGCCACTGACTTCCGCGATCACCGGGATTGCGCCCTGCGCCGCGAAGTAATGCGCATAGGCGCGACCGATGCCCTGACCGCCCCCGGTAATGATCACCACCCGGTCTTTGAGGCTGGCATAGGTCGCCGACTTGTCGACCTCGATGCTGGCGTATTCGTTTTCCGCGGACATTTGCTTCTACTCCCTCAGTTCGTTTAGCCCCACAGTTTCTTGCTGGCGATGCGCGCACCGTCGCGCATGGCTTCGAACTTCGCCCACACCACCGTCGGGTGCACTTCGGTGGCGTAGCTAGCCTGCGAGGAAAATCCGCAGTCGGCACCGGCGATGACATTCTCGCGCCCCACCAGCTTTGTGTAGCGCATCAGCCGTTCGGCGATCAGCTCGGGATGCTCGACGATGTTGCTCGCATGGGTGATGACCCCGGGGATCAGCACCTTGCCCTCGGCCAGCTCGGTTTTCTCGAACAGGTGGTACTCGTGCTCGTGGCGCGGGTTGGCGGCTTCGAAGGAATAGGAGCCGGCATTGATCATGAGCATGTACTCGAGGACTTCCGACAACGCCGCCTCGTAAATGCGCGGGCCCTCATTGATGCCGTAGCAGGTATGGAAGCGCACCTTCTCCGGCGGGATGCCCTTGATGGCTTCATTGATGGATTCGACGTACATCAGCGCGCGCTTACGCATCTGGGCCGGGTTCAGGTCGGGCTCGACGAAGATATCCGGAATGAACGGATCGTCGATCTGCAGCAACAGGCCCGCATCGACGATCGCCTTGTACTCGATCTTCATCGCCTGGCCGACGGCGTGGAAGTACTCCTCATCGGTCTTGTAGTACTCGTTGCCGCCGACGCCGCTCGGCGCGGTGGACGGCATGAATGCGCCGTTGGCTTTCGAGGCGGCCGCGGCGGTCTTCAGGTTGTCGATGTCACGCTGCAGCAGCGCTTCACCCTTGTACTTCACTGGCCCCACGCACACCAGCGGCGCGAACGGCGCCACCATGCCTCCGAGCATCGCCTGCTTGAAGTAGGTTTCGTAATACTCCGGAAAGGCCGCGACTTCCTTCACCCAGAAATTGAATTTCGTGCCCGGACGCGGCTCGAAGCCTTCGAGGCGGTCCTTCACATAGGTGAAAAAGCCGGGTTTGGACACCTCGCCGTCCGATACCACGTCGATGCCGAGCGCAGCCTGCCTGGCGACCATTTCCGCGACGGCGCCTTTCATGCGCGCGTCGTACGCCTTCGCGTCGTACGCCTGGCCGGCCATCTTTGCCTTCATCAGGTCGAGCACGTCCCTGGGGCGCGGCAGGCTGCCGGCGTGGGTGGTCTGGATGTGATCGGTGTTCTGCTGCATTGCCATGTTGACTCCTCGCTATGCGTGATGAGCGAAAAGCGTCATCAGCTCAGTCGATGCCCTTCGCTTTCGCGATCGCGCGAATCTCTTCCACTTCCTTCTTGTGTTTCTGCGCGGTGAGTTCCCAGATGCCATCGGACCAGGCGCGTTTCAACTGGGCGCGATGCGCCGGGGTCATTTGCACCACGGTCAGTCCCGAGGCAATCAGGGCTTTCTCGTCGGATTCGATGAGGGCCGCGGACTCCTTCAGCCAGCGTTCGCTCATTTTCACCCCCTCGTCCTGCATGATCTTCTTATCGGCGGCCGGCAACTTGTTCCAGACCGCAAGGTTTGCCAGCACCGGATACGTGCCATAGCCGAACGCCGGCCGCAGGATGTATTTCGCGGCCTCGTGAAAACGCATCTCCTTCACGCCGTAGCTGGGCCAGGCGAAGCCGTCGATGACGCCTTTGTCGAGCGAGGTGAAGATTTCACTGGGCGGCAGGGTGACCATGGAGGCGCCGAGCATCTTGATCACGCTGGCATAGGTCGGATTGCCGCGGATCTTGTGACCCTGCAGGTCCCCGGCGGCGGTTAGCGGCTTTTTCAGCACGATCTGGTAGCCGCCATCCTGGGTGATGGCTATCGTCACCAGCTTGAGGCCGATCTTCTGGTATTGCATGTCCACCGCCTCGAACACGCCTGAGGCCTTGCGCTGCTCTGGTGTGCCGGTCAGCGCCTCGACCGAAACAAGCAACGGGTTGGTGCCGAAGTGATAAGCGCCGTGGGTGAACAGGAACTGGAAAGCGCCCGATGCCACCGGCTGAAGCTGCTCGAAGGCCGGCACCGTTTCGGGACCGCTGGCCACAAACTTCATGCTGCCCTTGGACGCTGCTTCGACCGCCTTCAGGTAAGGCTCGATCAAGATCGATACCGCGGGATTGTTGCGGTCCCAGCTGTTCAGCCAGCGGTAATCCGCGGACTGCGCCGCGGTCGCCGCGAAGGCGATGAGGCCGACGGCAATGACGTTCCTGAATGTCGAGCGCGTGCCTTCTTGCCTGCAGTTCATTCGCATTCCTCCAATGAGATTGAGACTATCAACGGCACAATCAGAGTATCACGGAACAAATTGCCCACAGTCAGTGTGCGCTGCCCACCTCACTTGGTGCGCGCATACCAAGACTTGCGGGGGCCCCCCGTCCCACTACGGCGGCGACTTCCGTTCCGCAGTGATGATCACCAGGTAACCGGCATCGCCCTCGGCGAGTGCGCCTGGCAGCGGTTCGATGGGACTCACCCTGCCGCCCGCCCATTGCACCACCATCGGCTCCGCATGATCCGCCAGGCGCAACACTCCCTTGACGCGAAGCAAGGTGTGGCCGGCACTGTCGGCCATGCCCGCGATCATCGCCGACACGTCGCCCCACACCGACGGGCCGGCGAAGCGCAAGGTCTGGGTGCGCACGTCGTCGTGGAACAGCGGGCGGATGCGGCCGAGCGATTCGATCGGGCCGATGCCCGCGGCGCGTCGCGCCGGACTTCCCGTTGCGCGTCGCGGTTGTGCATTGGCGCTTGCCTCCAAAGACCCGGTTCGCCGGCCCCCGTCTGGCACGATCATGTACGACAACTCCACGGTGACGCCCGCGATCCCGCTATCGAGTGGCAGCAACTTGCGTCGAATGGAATTCGGACGGCCGCGGCTGATGAACTCGCAAGGCAGTTCGTCGACATGCAAAATCGTCACGGCCATCGCACCTATCTCCTGATTCGACTACTGGGATTGTATTTTCACGTTCTTCAGCACACCCGCCCATTTCACCGCTTCGGCCTTGATATATGCCGCCAGTTCCGCGGGGGTGGAGGTCACAACTTCGGTACCCTGTTTTTCAAATGCTTCGCGAACGTCAGGCAGTGTCATGATGGCGCGGATATCGGCGCTGATGCGATCGAGCAGCGGGGCTGGTGTGCCGCCAGTGGTCATGAGCGAAATCCAGGTGATCACATCGAATCCGATCACCCCTGATTCGCCTACCGTCGGCACATTCGGCATCACCGGCGTTCGCTTTGCTGCGGTGACCGCGAGGGCTTTCAGGCGCCCGCCGTTGATAAGGGGCTGCACGGCGGGTAACGCCCCAATGCCAAGATGAACCTGGCCCGACACGATGTCGGCGACCGCAGAGCCGATGCCTTTGTACGGGACAACGATCAGTTCAACCCCCGCCATGTTCGCGAAGAGTTCAGTCGCGACGTGTCCGGGTGTGCCGATCGGGCCATGGCCAATCGAAATCGTGCGCGGATTGCGCTTTGCCAATGCGACCAGCTCGGCGACGTTGCTCGCCTGCAGGGTCGGCGTGGCGACCAAGACCATATTGCCCTGCCCCAGCATAGTCACGGGCGCGACGTCCTTGACGTAGTCAAAGCCTGGGTTCGGCAACAGCGTCTGATTGACCGCATGATTGCTGCCGGTGGATAGCAGGGTGTGGCCGTCGGGTGCAGACTTCGCGACGAATTCCGTGGCGATATTGCCGCCGCCACCCGGACGATTTTCCACGACGACCGAATGCGTCGTCGTCTTCGCAAGATGGCTCGCGATGATGCGCGCGGCGACATCGACCAAGCCACCGGGCGAGGCCATCACGACGATCTTCACCGGCTTGGTCGGCCAACTTGGCGATGACTGCGCGCTGACCGCGCCTGCGGCGATGCCAAGCGCAATACCCACTTGCACGCTTGCCCAGCGCATTGCCCTCTCCTTTCACTTTGCGTCGCGCCACGTTTTCTCGGTCGATCGCTAGCCGTTGGCAGGCGGGAAAAATCGACCGCACGGGATGCACAAGAAGGAGTTTGGCACAACCGCGCTGTCCACAGCGACTGCACGCCAGGCGCGGTATCAGCCCGAGTGACTGTGCGTCGTCGAACTCGCTATTCGCGCTGGTTGCCTGCGCCAACCGCCTGCGATGCATCACGCTCGGCCACCAACTGCGCGATCCGCGCGCCCGCCGCCATGTCATCGACCTCGCCGAATTCATGTGCGCGAACGCGGCCGGCGCGGTCGATCAGAATCAGCGTTGGCGTGCCGCGCATGGCATAGCGCGCCATGGTGAGCGGCATGCCGTCGGGTTCAGCGTGTTGGTCGATGCCTACCGGAAAGCTCACGCGAAATTCATGCAGAAAGGCCCGCAGACTCGCTTCGCGCATCGCCTCATGATGCTCGAAGACCGTATGCAGGCCGATCACTTGCACGTCGTCAGCCGCGAACAACTGGTGAATGCGCTCGGCCTGCGGGATGCCGTGCAGCACGCAGCCCGGGCATAGCATCTGAAACGCATGCAGCACCACCACCCGTCCGCGCAGCCCGGCAAGGCTGAGCGGCGCGGATGTGTTCAACCAGACCGCGACGTCAAGTTCCGGGGCTGTCTCTATTTTCGCCATTGGCTGAAGACGAAGTCCTTATCCTTTTGCGCCGTATGGCACTGATAACAGGCCGTGGCGGCTTTGTCCCCGACCACGCGCTCGCGCGTATCGCCTTTGAACCCTTCGAACCCCCAGCCGCCGGTAGTGCGATATGGGTTCGCCTGCTTCACCATCACGCCAACCACCTTGCGCTCAGCTTCCTGCACCGCATTGCCTTCGGTATTGACCGCCAGCAAATCGAAGACGATGACCGCACCGTCCGGAAACCGCCCGCTACGGTAGCCATCCATCGCTTGCTTATTGGCGTAGAGATGATGGATTCCCCCGAACGCCTCGTACAGCGGATGCCCCGGATTGATCACCATGCTTTTCACATGCGTCCAGTTGCGATAGCCCTCTGGGTAAGCCACCTGCGGCGGGGCGGACTGCGCCAGGACAGCACCCGCCATCGCGACGGCAATTGCTGCAAAGAGAATTCGACGGATAATTTTCATGACTGGCTCCCGGTAATTAGAATGGGCCTCCAGGGTATTGCCTCCGTGCCGCGCCAACCAGCGGGCACCTCTCGGTGGGGTGGGAACTTTTCGGTATGCATCGCGGATTATGAAAGCAAAAAAAGTTTCGCTCGCCGTGCCGCCAGTAGCCGGTATGGTGGAAAACATCGTCGGCTGCAAATGGTCGCTCGCGGTACTGGCTCTCGTGCGCCAGGGCGTGCATCGTCCGGGTGCAATGGAGCAGGCGATCGATGGCCTAAGCGCCAAGGTACTCAACGAGCGGCTACGCAAGCTGGTGCGCTACGGCATTCTGGATAAAACCAGCTATGCCGAATTGCCGCCGCGGGTCGAATACCGGATGACGCCATTCGGGCAGCGATTCATCGCGATACTGGATCAGATCGAGGCGCTGCAGGAGGCGTTGTAGCGGCGCGGGTGTCTGGCAACCATCGTAACAAGTCGGCTGCCCGCGAATTCCTGGCAACTTCGCACTCCTCTTCCATCGAGACCACCATGAATCTGGATCGCGTCGGCACCGGCCTTGATGTTCCCAACGACATCAATGTCATTATCGAAATTCCGATGAACGCGCCGCCGATCAAATACGAGGTCGACAAGGAAACCGGCGCGGTGTTTGTCGACCGCTTCCTCTCAACCGCGACGTTCTATCCCTGCAACTATGGCTATGTTCCCCATACGTTGTCGGGTGACGGTGACCCGGTCGATGTGCTGGTTGTGAGCCCCACTCAGATCATCACTGGGGTCGTGGTGCGTTGTCGCCCAATCGGCATGTTGAAAATGGAGGACGAAGCGGGCGAGGACATGAAAGTGCTGGCGGTTCCGATAGACAAGCTATCCGGTCTCTACCGGAGCATCGCATCGCCCCATGACATGCCCGAGGCAACGCTCAACTAGATCGCCCACTTTTTCGCGCACTACAAGGATCTTGAAGCGGGGAAGTGGGTAAAGGTGCTGGGGAGGATAGGAAATTCAAACGACCTTTTTCGGGAACGATCAATCGATCGCCGTACCGGCGCATCGTCAATCGCCACGCAATAGGCGCCTTGGCTTGGGCTGCGGTGGCAGGCGCGGGCGGGCTCGCAATGATCTTGGCGCGCAACGCAGCGTTGGGTGCGAGCACGCCATGAAACGGAAATCAGATGGTGGCGTGGACGCGGGACCAGCGCGCTAGACGGGACGGAGGGGCCCTGTCTTCCCGCCGAGCCGTTGCATGAATTCCAGCGCCGACATGACGCTATGCGTGGTGCCGTCCCGGTAGGCACTCTTCAGTTGCAGCACGCGCTGTTACAACAATTCGGGCCGGCGCCGTCACGTTTGAGCCGTTCGTTGGCAATGGCGGGGCGGGTGATAGTGCGGCACAGCTGTTCGAGTCCCTGGCGCTGGTGGGCGCCACAGCGCACCCCCGCGTGCAGGCTGAAGCCTGTCCTGAGCCTGTCGAAGGGCCGTGGCGGTTGGTGCACAGACCGGGCGTCGATGACTTGTCCGTGGCCGGCACGGTGTGCAGACTCAGCACCTTCTGCCCCGCCCGCGGGCCCAGTGCAATGCGGTAAGTGCACGAGGCCACCTGGTGCGGGGTAAGTGCGCGATCCCCTTCGGTGTGGGCCAGATACGTCATGCCCGACTCCTCGATGAGATGGCCTTGGCGGGTCAACCTGCGCAGGATGCGCCTGATGATCTTCGCCAGCAGGTCCTGCATTTCATCCACGGTCGGCTCGCGTGCCTCCTGGAACCGCGGCACGCCCTCGCTGCTCCGGTAGAC
>JBJXGX010000097.1:0-10878 GCA_046160305.1 Burkholderiales bacterium | reverse complement strand
CGAGGGCCCGGCTCGGCCGTTGCTCGCCCCTGCGTTCAGGCAGCGTCGAATTCCGCCGATGCATCGGCCAAGCAGTCCCCGCAGCCCAAGCCAAGGCGCCTATTGCGTGGCGATTGACGATTCGCCGCTACGGCGATCGATTGGACCGTTCCCGAAAAAGGGCGTTTGAATTTCCTATCCTCGATCGAGACACTAGCCGTAACGACGCTCCTCATGTTGTTGGAACACCTGCCTAACCGCAAGGTGCCTGCTCGTCACCTTCGCAGTGCGAATCCACATTGCGACGCGTCCGCACAGCGCAACAACCACGCACTTGTCCAGCCGGGTGAATAAGTGACTACCGCTCGGATGGACTTACGTTCGTGCATCAGATCGAGTCCTTCGTTGATCCGATCGCGTAGCATAACGCTTCCCTTCCATATACTTTGCGAAGGACCATTTCATACGCGGTCAAGGGGCGAGCATGGAGTTCGGGAAAGAATTGATCGTCGGCGTGTCCATCAACAACGCGACGGGGATTACCGGTAAGAAATATGAATTGCCAGATCTGCTCCGCGCGGCTATCGAGGCTGAAGCCATGGGTTTCGGTGCCGTATGGGTTCACGATGCCCCACTTGGCCGCAGAACCACGGCCGCCTACGATCCAATCGGGCTGCTTGCGGTCATCGCCGGCGCCACAAAACGAATCAGGCTCGGCACCGGGATCCTAACTCCTCAACTTCGTAACCCGGTGATGCTCGCCCAACAATGGGCCACCCTCTATGTAGCCTCGGAAGGGCGAGCGATTATGGGCGTGGGCACCGGGGCCGGCACCATAAATCTGCTCAAGCGCGAATTCGAGGCGCTGGCCGCCCTGCGCCACGACTCGAACCTCGATCCGAAACGACTCTACGAAAACCGCGGTCGACTCTTCAACGAAACAATGGACATCATGCGGCGCCTCTGGGTGGAAGAGAAGTTCTCCTATGAAGGAGAATTCTTCCGCTTCGAAGAGGTGACATTGGGGCATGCGAAGCCTCCGGACATGCCGCCGGTGCTGATGGGGGCGGGAATCTATTTTCCGAAGAAGCGAGGCGCACCCGTGCACCACGCGTGGAAGGAAAGCCTCGCGGGAAGGTACATCCTCGGTCCCTACAAGCGTATCGTCGACTACGCGGACGGCTGGTTCGGGTTGCATTTGACGCCCGAGGAATATGAGGAGAAATGGCAGACGGTGATGGAGTACGCAAGACAGGTTCGTCCTGGAAAAAACTTCGTGAAGGCCCTCAATTGCTTTGTCAACGTAGATGACGATGCGCGCAAAGGTTGGGAAGGCGTGCGGGATCATCTGTCCGACTTTCACGGCCCGCCGATCTGGGACGATCTCGTCGATCGCTGGGCAGTGGCGGGTCCACCGAAAGAGGTCGCCGCTAAGCTGCAGCGCTATATCGACGCAGGCGTCAAAGTGCTCCAAATGGTGATCGGGTCGCCCGACCAGCTAGGACAGATGAAGCGCCTCGCGGACGAGGTTCTGCCACTACTGAAGCGGTAAGCGGCGCGCGGGCTACATCACGCCGGTGGACGAGCGGGGCGATGCGACAAGATATGGGATGGATGGGATGCGGAAATACAGCAGCTTGAGTGGGCCGCACGCACCCGCTGTTTTCTTTGCGCTGCCGGAATTGAGCTATCCGGAGCAACTGAACGCTGTGCGGACCCTGCTAGACGCCATCGACGCGAATAGTTGGGGCGAACGAACGGCGCTCATTTTCCGCGGCTCTCACGTCAATTACGCCGAGTTGCGCCGGCACATCCACCGGTATGCCGGGGGGCTTCGCCGATTGGGTGTCCGCGAGGGCGACCGTGTTCTGATTCGCATCGACGATCGTCCGGAGCTCATTTTTTCAGTACTTGCCGTGCAGGCAATCGGTGCCGTGGCGGTGCCGACTTACCCGCAACTGCGCACCGCGGACTTGGTGTACCGCGCAGACGACTCAGAAGCGAAAGTCGCGCTGGTCGGCGACAATCTGCTTGCCGAGGCGGATCCCCTGCCCGAGCGCAGCCAATCCCTGAAGCGTGTGATCGTCGTACCCGGGGAGGCGTCAGGACGGCACCAGTCGTTGACGGACCTTCTCGCCGGCGAGCATGTTCGTGGCGAAAACAGCGGTCCGTTCGAATACGCGAATACGCATCGCGACGACCTCGCATTGATCCTCTACACCTCTGGCAGCACTGGAAAGTCGAAGGGAACCTGCCACAACCACGCCGATCTGCTGGCGGTGTGCGATACGTATTGCCGATATTGCGTGGCGCTGAGACCCGATGACATTATCGGCGGTCCCGTTTCGGTTTCCTTCGCCCTCGGGTACGGAATGTACGCACTGTTTCCGTTTCGCTTCGGCGCAAGCGCGCTGATGGAGCCGGACAAGGCAGTCGATGTCCTGCTGCCGCTGCTTCGCGAGCATCGTGTGACAGTGCTGGCGGCCGTCCCTACCTACTACAACCTTCTCGCCCGAAAGCTTCAGGATGTCGGCGAAAAACTGCCGGACCTGCGAATGGCACTGGTGGGCGGCGAACCGCTACTCGCCGAGGTGGAGCAGCGCTGGGAGGCAGCGACGGATCTACCGCTCGAGCAGTTTCTCGGCACGACAGAGCTTCTCCATATATTCCTGTCAACGCGCCACGGCATCGACAAACCAAAGCGGGGTGCGATCGGCTTGTCGGTACCAGGCTACGAGGTATCGGTGCGCGATCCAGAGACTTTCGCGCCGGTCACGGACGGTACGCACGGCATTCTCTGCGTTCGCGGGCCAACGGGTACCCGTTACCTGAACCGGCCCGAGGCCCAGGCGGAGGCCGTTCGCGACGGCTGGAACCTGTTCCAAGACACCGTATGGCGGGATGCCGAGGGCTACGTCCATTACGTCGCCAGGAAGGACGACGTCATCAATTCCGGCGGATACACGATTTCACCCGTTGAGGTCGAGAGCATACTGATCGCGCACCCCAAGGTGCTGGAGTGCGGTTGTGTCGCCGCTCCGGACCCCGACGGCAATCGATCGAGTATCGTGAAGGCTTTCGTGGCGTTGCGCGAGGGCGCGCCCGATGCCGCCATGCGAAAGGAGCTGCAGGATTACTTCAAGTCCAAGGCCCCGCCTTACATGTATCCACGGGAGATCGTCTTCATGAAGGAGTTACCGAAGACGATCAACGGGAAGATCTTGAGGTCGGAGCTTCGCAAGCTGTGACGAAACCCGGGACCATACCAGCGAGATCTTGTCGTCACGCATCCGTCCTACCGCGCCGCGGAACCATAGGCTTGGCCCTTCGGCCGGACGTCACCGGACGTGACCCCCGGATGCGGCTTCGGGCGGGGGCATGGGGTACGCGGCTGAGGGAGGGATGCTGCTCGTCACCCAGGATGAAGCCTTTCTTGAGCCTGCCGAGAAATCCAGGCTACCTGTTGCAGACGTCTCCTGGGGTCGGGCCCATTGTGAGCACCGAAAACACGCTGATCGCGTGATCAACCGAAGGCGTCCAAGCTCATCGCCCTTGGCCCGGGCATCTTGAACAACGGATTGATGCGACCGCCTTGGGTCGTATCAATCCTTCAGGGTCGGCGTTGCTCTAACTCCGTTGTCCGGGGAGTGTGAACCGGAATGTCGAGCCGGCACCGAGTTCACTCACAACGGTCACCGGCTCGTCGTGCGCCTCGACAAAGGTCTTAACGATGGCCAAACCAAGTCCCAACCCTTCCTGCTTCTCGGGGTCCGTCTCGTGCTTGTCGAACACGCTGTGGCGACGGTCCTCCGGGATGCCCTCGCCATTGTCGCGAACGAAACACTCGGCAGTGCCGCCGTCGACCGTCACGCTCGCCCCGATGACGACCTCCCCGCGCGGCGTGTAGGAGCTCGCGTTGGCGATCAAGTTCTGGAAGACCCGCCGCAGCAAACCGGCATCGGCGTAGACGACAAAATCCTCGGGAATCGCGTTAATCAGGCGCGTCGAGTCTGTCCCGGCGAGCGGGTGGAGATCATGAACGAGCGATTCAACCATAGGCCACAGGTCAAATCGCCGGCGCTCCAACTTGACGCCAACTTCGGTCTCAAGATTCGTGTTCTCCGTGAGCACCTTCCCGATCAAATCCGGGGTTCGCCATCGACGGGGTGAAGTTGCCAAGCAATGCTTGCAATAAACGCAGCGGAACACGCGCCGAATTTGCTCGCCAAACGGAAAAGTTGGAGTAGGCGGCATTGCTGGCCGATGTCTTGCCACGAGCGCTGAGCTTTACCGGTGCCAAGCGTCTGTTGAGCGCATTCGCTGATCAGTTTCGCCAAACGTCGGGCGATGCAATGCGCACCCTGGGGGCAATATTGTTCCGAATGCTGGCGTCGTCTATCAGCCGGAGGCGATTGCACCGCATCGCCGCTCGCCTGAGCTCGCTATCGCGGCACCAGCGCGCAGTCGGTCGAGTCGATATTGGTGCTCCATCCTTTGATCGTCGATTGATCCGGGACGAAGGAAGCGGCCATGTTGATGACGTTGCTTCGAAACGTCACGCCAACGAACACCCCGGAGTAGTTGTAGGCCTGGATCCCGCCGGTCAGGCAGTTCTTCTCCAGCACCGTATTGCCGCTGGAGCCAAAAACGCCGGCGGGCACACCTCCGGTCTGGCGCACGACGTTACCGGCTACGTAGTTGTTGGCCCCGGGATTCCCTGACGTGGAGTCGCCCATGGTGAATCCGGCAGACGAGGGCTCCGCGATGCTGACGTCGATGTCGTTGTTGGTCAGACGGATGTTGGAGCTCTCGAAGACACTGACGGTGTCGCTCGCATAGTCCTTTCCTCGCACGACGTTGCCGTCGATCTCCCCGCCGTTCATGTAGTCGTATTCGATCGCGGTGCCGTTGAACGCCGGTCCGTAGAACGTATCGAACCGGTTCTTTTGCGTGACGGTGCCGTTGGTGCGGTGCGCGAGCACGCCTCGGTTGCCATGGTGGATGTAGGAGTGCTCGACGGTCGCGCCCGCACCTTCGATCACGATGTTCGCGGAACCGCCACAAGGGCCGATGTCCGAATCGCGCACAGTAACCATCGTGGCACCCGAGGGAATCGTGATGCACGGGCCATTGGGATTCTGAATGCGTACACCCGAGATGACTTGGCCGGTCGTCGCCGTGATGGGGCCGACCGAGTTGAACGATGTCACCCGTGGACCCGCGGATCCGGCCGACCCCCGCGATGAGTCGGCCCCGTCGCTCGGCCCTTGTCCCGGGCTTGGCGGCGCGCCGGTGCCGCCGGGCGTTGCCTTCGACCCGCCGGTCCCGCCCGGCTGAGTAGGCGTGCCGGAGTTGCCAGCCGTGCCGCTGGCCGGCGCAGTTGCCACCGAAGTCGTGCCCGCTGTTCGGGCACCAACGGCGTCTGACCCGCCGGAATCATCGAATTCGCAAGCACTGGCGAGCAGCGCCGCCATGATCGCAGCCGAGAGGCGTACGAGTTGCATAGGAGATAGCGTCGTCATCCTTGTTCACCATTTGTGAGATCCGCATTGGCGTCTTTCGACGTCCGCGCGGTTGGTTTCAAGAAAATCACGCGCAGAAGAACTCGAGCCTCGCGAGTTGGCGAGGCGCCCCGAGATGCGCAGACCCTTACGTTTGTATTGCGTCGAGCGTGTGTGTCGCGTCGAGCAGCAGCAGCGACGAGAACTTAACACTGGTGCTCATCGAGTACGGGCGTCGGTGGCTCGACGGCACGAGCGGGCCGTGCGAGCGGCATCTCGCCGAACTTTTGGAACATGAAAGCGCGCCGAGCGCGGACCAGCGGATCGCTGAGGGCGACTAGCGGAGAGGGTTCGAAGTGCTTCTTGGTCTCAGCACGCGGCGCGTCGCATACCACTCACGAGCAGGCGGGGATACAGCCTCGAATGGCCAGGTGCTTGCCGGGCAAGTGTCCTGCGCTCGATCGATCACCAGCACGCGCAATCCGCGTTGCGGCCGCATGTCGCCAGCGGTTGGATACCAGTAACCGATTACTCGAAGAACGGTAGCTCAGTAGGAGATCGCCCAATGCATGCCGACACAGTGTTGGCAGGTCGAGCGGTGGCAATGGACTCGGCCCCGCCACGCAAACTATCGCCCACCCTACGCCTCAACAAATGCCTGTCGTTGCGGGTCAAGGACGTTGACTTCGCAGGTGGCAAGTTGATCATCCGCAAGTGGACAAATCGGGGTCAAAGCGACATTGATCCACCGTTGAGGGCTTAAGCGTGCAACGCCTTGATCGCCGACTTCGGGTTGGACGCCACAATCTTTAGGTGCGCGCGTGTCGCAAGGCATAACCACGCGGCATTACTGGCTGGCGCGCGAAACAAACGAAACAAAATCAGCGCCGTCGGGAAATTCCGCCGAAGCATCCGAACACTAGACTGCGCATCACTCGGGGCGAGTGAACATCGTTCATCGCCGGCACGCGACGTCGACCGGCAATGAGCGCCGCGCGTTACCGGCGTCGGCAACGCCGTGGCCGATGTGCGATCGCCGTCTTGAGCCAATCAACGCATCTATAAAGGACCCGCGCATGGTCAAACGCCGCAACTCGCCGTATGTCAGCCATGACCCCACGCGGCTGCCCGGGACACGCCCGGACAATTCGCCCGCGATGTTGAGGGCGATGCCTCTGTCGCTACCGCCGAAGCGGAAATTCGCCATTCTCTGCTAAACGAACAGTATTGAGACCTGACCCTATAGGTTGCTGTAGGTTGTGCGCTGAGTCTGGTCGGGGCAGGGCTTGGCATCTGCGTCGTCCCGGCTTCAGTGCGACGGGTGAACATGGAGGGCGTGAGTTACTTGGCGATCAAGCGAAGCACCCGGTTGCAGGCCGCCATGGACCTCGGGACGCGCCGCCACGATCCCTCACAGGTCGTTCGGCGTTTCGCTGAATTTGCGAAGGAGACGGCGAAATCGTTTATGAGCGCTGAGAAGCACGTCTGACGCTGATGCAAACGACTTCGCGCGCTCATCGCCCAAGCGATGACCTATCGCGAATCGTGTCTCGATCGCGTCGACCAGCTCGGCGTTTTGCGCGGCATCGCGCCGAAGGGAACAATGGTGCGCCGGCAGATCCCGCCGACATCCTGCAGACGCTGATCGCGCGCTGCATAATTCCGGGCGCCGGGAAGTAGGCCGCTCGCGATTGGAGCGTTCCTCAACCACCGCCGGCCACGCCGGTCAACCTAGGAGCATGCAATGAAGAGACGAGAATTTCTGACGAAGGCGGGCGCTAGTGCTGCGCTCGGCATTGCGGCGGCGCCCGCTATCGCGCAGTCGACACCGGCGGTACGCTGGCGCCTGCAGACCAGTTGGCCAAAGAGTCTCGACACGCTGCACGGCGGCGTCGAGCAGATGGCCAAGCGTGTCCTCGCCCTTACCGAGGGCAAGTTCGAGATTCGCGTGCTGGCAGCGGGTGAGCTCGTCCCGGGCAACCAGGTGTTCGACGCGGTCGAGAAGGGTACGATGGAGGCGACGCATACGCTCACGTCGTTCTTCATCGGCAAGAATCCGGCATTCGCGTTTGATTCCGGGCTGCCGTTCGGCCTGAACAGCCGGCAGCAAAACGCGTGGTTCCACTGGGGCGGTGGCAAGGAGTTGCTGCGCGACGTGTACAAGCAGTACGGCATCATCAACTTCGCTTGCGGCAATAACGGCGTGCAGATGGGCGGCTGGTACCGGAAGGAGATCAAGACGGTCGCCGACCTGAAGGGCTTGAAGATGCGGATCGGCGGGATCGGCGGGTCGGTCCTCGCCAAGCTCGGCGCCACCCCGCAGCAGCTCCCGCCGGGGGACATCTACGCGGCCCTGGAGAAAGGCACGATCGACGCGGCCGAATTCATCGCGCCGTACGACGATGAGAAGCTCGGCTTCCACAAGGTCGCCAAGTTCTACTACACGCCGGGATGGTGGGAGGGTAGCGCGCAGGTGTCCGTCCTCGTCAACCAGAAGGCCTGGGACGCCCTGCCCAAGCCCTTCCAGGATGCACTGGAGGTGGCTTCCACTGAGCAGGACACGCTCATGGTTGCAAACTACGACCACAAGAATCCGGCGGCGCTGAAACGGCTGATCGGTTCCGGAACACAACTGCGGACGTTTTCGAAGCCGATCCTGGACGCAGCGTACAAGGCCTCCAACGAGTTGTTCGATGAGTTGGCCGCAAAGAGCGCCGACTTCAAGCGGCTCTACGAGCACTGGACCAAGTACCGCGACGAGCAGAATCTCTGGTTCCGCGTGGCGGAATTCCCTCTCGACAGCTATCGCTATGCGGCATCCGCCACGAAGACGTAGCCACAAAGCATCGGCACGTCGCTGAACTTCGTGCAGCCTGGCGCGCTGCACGGAGCCGTTTCCACACTCTGATTGGAAAGCCATGCCCAAACCTCTCTACGAACCCAAGTCCGGATCGCCGCTCTCGGTCGATCCGAAGATCTATGGCCCGCTCGGCAGCGAGACCGCGCGGCGCACGCTCACGAACAAGTTCGTCGTCCCCATCCGTTCGGGCAAGGCCTGGACGGTAAGCGCCGGGCAGGTGTGCCGCCTGGTGCTGATCGATGGCCCGCAGGTGGTGGACCTCAACCTGTGGAATCGCGACAATCCGCGCGAAAAGTTCTGGGCGTCGCGTAGCAAACAGTTGCATGGCGCTCACATGCATGTGGGCGATCGCTTCTGGTCGGTACTGCCGTTCCTGCGTCCGATGGCGACCGTCACGGCCGACACGGTGAATTACGGCTTCGATGCCGACGGTGCCGGCTGTCACGACCTGCTCGGCACGCGCTGTGACCCCTACATCCACAAGCTGCTCACCGGCGAGGAACTCGACGTCTGCTGCCACTCGAACCTGGTGCGTGCGGTGGCGCCCTATCATCTCGGTGAGTACGATGTGCACGACGTGCTGAACGTGTTCCAGGTCACCGGCCTCACCAAGGAGCACAACCAGTACTTCGTTAAACCTTGCCCCGGCAAGAAGGGCGACTACTTCGAGTTTTTCGCCGAAATCGACCTGTTATGCGCAATCTCAACCTGCCCGCACGGTGACATGTCGGTGCCTATATGGGGGCCGAACGCGACCGACCCGCTCAAGGTGTGCCGGCCGCTTGGCGTCGAAGTGTACGACGTGAACCCTGCATTACTGCGCGGCTGGCGGTCGCCGCAGGCGTCGGATTATTCCGGCATGCACGGGCTGCGGACCGCGTAGGTTCGAGCGGGCGCAGCCGCGATGAACGGAGACCTTGGACCCGGGCGAACGGTCGATCCCCTCAAGCAAGTGCCATTCGGGCCGGTCTTGTCTTTTTGTCTACTTGATACATCACTGCGATGGCGTCTACACGCGACGCGAACACGGCCGGCTTGGCCACGAGGGCGAAACCACCCGAACTGCGATTTCAGAAGACCCCGGATTGTTTGTATCGGGAGGTAGGTAGGCTGATTGCGGCGGGTGAGGCAAAAGGCAAGACCTGACCCCGCATGCTGCGATGCTGTCGGCACTCGTTCGATAACTGAAGTTGATTATCTTGCGTTTCTTCTTGAATTCAAGCACCGCCATGGCTGTGCTGTCCCCGTACAACTGTTGTAGCTGTTCGTCCTGCGCGATAGCGGACCTATCGAGCATCAAGAGGGCACCATGAATGAGCGTGACGTGATCGCCACGGTCGCCCTTTTGTACATGGGGGGCGCTGATATGAGCGTCTTTTTGAGGCGGTCATTGCTCCGGAACCACGTCGATTGCAAGGAAATCGCTCATTTCCTTTGTTATAGAACGCGATAAATCGACGCTTCAACCCGGCGCGTTGGCGAGATCCACATTGGTTGCGCTGGCCCGTCGAATCGGTTCAATGAATCGTCGATCGAGGTTACCCCGTCTAAAGGGGCAGGTCTGAATGGCGCTTGCTTAAGCCAACTGGAAGATTTGCAAGCCGTCCTCTCACTCGAGGACATGATAAATAGCGTCTCTGTCCTGTCGTGTTTGCTCTGAAGCGAGTGTCCGTTGGCCCTGAGCCTGTCGAAGGGCGCCGGGCGAACGGCGGCTTGAGCATAAAATGCATTCCGCGACCGCAACCTGCCACCACACGTCTCGACAGTGAAGACCGCATCCCCGAGCGGTACCGCGTCCCGGCTCCCGCAAGCGCTAGAATCAGCGCGGATTGGCAATGCAGCGAATTGCCTCCATCCCTGTGATCTGACCGAGCGCATCCAAACGCGCATGCCCGCGACTGGGTACCATTGCCGGACGCCTGTTCACAGTCAGCCGACTGGCCCCCATTTTCCCTGTCAATGACGCCGTGCTCAACAAAATATTCTTTCGTTCCGACCTGCATGAGGATGTCGATCCGGCGCAGCGCGTTCTAGGCGTCGCCGCATTGCCCGCGAATTCGGCGGTGCTGGCAACGCTGCTTGCACTGGATCCAGCGCCCGAAGTGCGTGCCGCCGCGGCTGCGCGTTCCATCGATCTATGCACTCTCGGTGCGGCACTCAGCGCCGAGTCGGTGCCCGAAGTGCGCGCGGCGATCTGCACGTCACTTGGCAAGGTGCTGGCGACAACGCCGGACAGTGCCGCCGCTCAGGCATTCCTCGCCACGCCTGCCTGCACCGATGCGATTCGTGCCGAGGTCGCGCTCCATACGCAGGATGAGGACCGTGTCGGCACCGCGATTGATGGCATTCGTGATGAGGACGTGCTCGTCGATCTTGCGCTTGCCGCTGCGCATGCCCGTGTGCGGCTTGCCGCGGCCGAGCGCGTGGTCGCGCCCGAGACGCTGCGCCGCCTCGCCGATGGCGCGCGGGACAAAGACCGTGGCGTGGCGCGCATCGCCCGCCAGCGGCTCGATGCGATCGAGCATCGCGCGGAACAAG
>JBJXGX010000096.1:0-2725 GCA_046160305.1 Burkholderiales bacterium | reverse complement strand
ATGGACAAGGCCGAAGCGCTGCGTTTGGCGGTCAAGGATTGGGTCAAGGACGACAAGAGCTTTCAAACCGATGACCAGGACACGACCTATCGCGACGTGACCGCGAATGTCAGCGCCGACATCGGGTTCATCGTCACCGGTCACACCCATCTCGAACGCGCGATCGACATGGGATCGAACCGCTACTATTTCAATACCGGCACCTGGATTCGCCTCATGCGATTCACCGAAGCGATGCTCGCCGACACCGCTTCCTTCAAGCCGGTCTACGATGTGCTGGACAATGGGTCGATCGACCGGCTCGATAGCGCCCACATCGCGAATGTCCCCATCGTGCTGCCGTTCTGCACCGCCGTGCGCATCGGGTCGGCAGCCGGATCCACCACCGGCGCGCTGCTGCACATCGAAGGCGACGCAGCCGTGACGACGACGGTGATCAAGTCGTTCACGAGGCCCTGACATGCCGGCGATTCATCGCGTCAAGCTCGAACTGCTGCGGCCGGGGCCGGCCCACAATCAGTTGCTGTCGCCCCTCACGCCCTACCTCGCACTCTGCGGCGCCGACGGACCGGTCACGGTCCACATGCCCTATGAGCATCGGCAGTTGCTGACGCGTCTCGAGCGCTTGCGCTATGGCGATGCGCAAGGTGCGATCATCGAGACCCAGCGCGAAGCCGAATTGCGCGATATCGGCGAGGCGATCGGGAAGGTATTCGGTCAGGTCCCCGGGCTGCTCGCCGCCCTTGGGGATGCGCGCTCGGAGGACGCATCGTTCGTGCACCTGCGGTTGTCGCTGTCGGCACTCGAGCTCGGTCTGATCCCATTCGAGGCAGCGATTGCACCCGACGGTTTTCCAGCGTCGGGATCGCCGTTATTTCTGCAGACCCGCACGCCGATCTCGATCACCCGGGAAGTCCGGCGCGGACAACCGCTGCCGGTCGCCTGGAATCGTCCGCCGCGGATTCTCTTCGCCTTTGCATCACCGCCCGGGTTCGCGGCGGTGCCGGCCCAGGATCATCTCGATGCGCTCCGTCGCGCGATCGACCCCTGGGTGCGCATCACCGATTCGTCTGATTCGCGCCTTGCCGAAGTGAAGAAGATCCTGACGGTTCTTCCGAACGCAACCGTCGCATCGATCCGCGCGGCGTGTGCCGCGACGCCCTTCACGCATGTCCATCTCCTTGCACACGGGGCGCCGATCGAGAAATCGACCGATCGCCGCTTCGGGGTCGCACTGTGCAGCGGTGACAATGCAGACGGTATCGATGTGGTCGAAGGCGATCAATTGGCCGCGCTTCTTTCCACGCGCGACTTCGGCTCCGGCACAACGCTTCGGCCCACCTTGGTGACGCTCGCGACCTGCGATTCAGGCAACGCGAATTCACCGCTCACCCCTGGAGGCAGCATCGCGCACGCCCTGCATGCGGCCGAGATTCCGTGGGTCATCGCATCGCAATTTCCGCTGTGGATGCGCGCCTCGACCATCATGGTGGATGTCCTCTATTCGCGCATCCTCCGGGGCGAGGATCCGCGATGGACGCTGCATGAGCTGCGGCAACGCTTGCGCACCGATTCGCCACGCACCCACGATTGGGCAAGCATCGTCGCTTACGCGACCGTACCCGGGGGCTTCGAGCGGCAGATCGAAGAATTCCGGGACGATCGCACGCGCAAGCTGCTCGACGTATTGTTCCAACGAATCGACGAACTAGTCGGCGCCGGCGCAAGCGGCAGTCCCATGGCCATCCCACGCGACGCGAAGATCCGTGACGAGGAGTTGGAATCGCTATTCGGAAGAATTCGCGCCGAGCTCGTGGTGTGGCGCAATGCCGCGTCCTCGTCGGGCGTCAGCGCAACCGTCAAGGCTGAGCGACTCGGCATGAGTGGCGCGAGCGAAAAGCGGATCGGGATCGCCTACGAGCTTGCGAGACCTCAACATATGAAGGATCACGAGGCCGCACAAGCGCGGGAAAAAAGCATACGCGCCTACGACGCGGCGCGCGGGTTTTACCTGCAGGCACTCGAAGCGGCGCCCACCAACCACTGGGCGATCACGCAATTTCTTTCGATCACCGCCCTGCCGATCCTCTGCGCCGATGAGGATCTGCCCGCGCTCGTCGAGCAATATGGGCGATGGTGGACCGCCACCCAGCAGTTTGCGTTCTGGCAGTTGAAACATGCCACCGGCGAGCAGCGCGCGTGGGCACTTGGCACTCTGGTCGAGCTTGACTTGCTTGGCGCGGTGTATGCCGGTGCGAATTTCGACCGTGCCGCGGTCAGGCAGCGCGTCGGCGACTACTGCCGGCAGATCAAGGAAGCGGCCGGTCCGAATGCATTTGCCGTGCTCTCCACTCGACGCCAACTGACCCGCTACCTCGAACAATGGGACCACGAACGCTGGCGCGATATCGCCAAAGCAGCGGTCGCGGCGTTGAGCGAAGAGAGTTGATGCCAATCACAGCGCACTGAAAGCACCGCGTTACCGCGGCACGACAACGAATCGCGCCCCACAGAGGGCCGAACGACCATGAGGAAGGGCTTACGATGACACCCGATGCCGATCTCATTCTATTCGCCATCCGTTCCGCGATCCGTCTTGGTGAGGAAGCGCGGCGCCTCTATGCCGACTCTGTTCGCGAGGAAGCGATCGTGCTCCCCCTGCCGGACTTCCCGATCGCCCCCGACGCGAGCTCGGTGCGCGCGTTCTATTCGCAGGGCGACGGAC
>JBJXGX010000095.1:0-16272 GCA_046160305.1 Burkholderiales bacterium | reverse complement strand
TCAACGAGGCAACCGAAGCCGGCGCGGCGGCTGTGATCCTTGAGATCAATACGTTCGGAGGACGCGTGGATGCTGCCGTGCAGATCCGCGACGCGCTGCTGAACGCGCGGGTGCGGACGGTCGCCTTTGTGGACAAGCGGGCCATTTCGGCTGGCGCGCTTATCGCCCTGGCCGCCCAGGATCTCGTGATGGCCACGGGCGGAACCATCGGGGCCGCGACGCCGGTGCAGATGGGACAACCCGGCACGGCGGCAAAGCCCGTCGAAGAGAAAACCGTGTCCTACGTCAGGAAGGAATTTCGCGCCACCGCAGAGAGCCGCAAGCGACCGCCTCTGCTCGCCGAAGCGATGGTGGACGCGGACGTGGAGATCCCAGGGGTCATTGAGAAAGGCAAGCTCCTCACGCTCACGACCGAGGAAGCCCTGCGCCATAAGCTCGCCGATTTCCGCGCCGACTCCGTCGAGACCGTGCTGGAGAATCTTGGAATTCGTGGCGCGGAGCTGCGGCGGGCATCGCCTAACTGGGCGGAGCGATTGGTTCGATTCCTGACGAATCCGGTGGTCAGTTCCCTGCTCATGACCATCGGCATGCTCGGGGTCATCCTTGGGGTCCGAACGGGGGGCTTCGGCGTCGCCGGGGGTGTCGGTGTCGCGAGTCTGTCGCTTTTCTTTTGGGGCCACTGGCTGGTCCAGCTAGCCGGCTGGGAGGAGTTGCTGCTTGCGGGAGCCGGTCTGTTTCTCCTCGCCCTTGAGATTGTCGTCCTTCCTGGATTCGGCATTGCTGGGGTTCTTGGTATCGTCGCGATTCTCGCGGGTCTCGTCATGAGCCTGGTCGGGACTGGGGACACGTCGGAGATCATCCTCTCGGCCACCGGGCGCGTGGTGTTTTCGCTGCTGGTCGCGGTGATCGCAAGTCTGGTCGTCCTGCGGTTTCTGCCGCATCTGCCTTTCGGGCGGCGGCTGATCCTGGAGACGGGGCTGGGCTCGGGTCACCGATACGGCTCGGCGCCGGTGAGCGACCAGCGCTGGCTGGGAAAGAAAGGGCGCGCGTCGTCATCCCTTCGACCGGCAGGCATTGCGGAGATTGAAGGTGGCCGCGTGGATGTCGTGTCCGAAGGGGAGCTGATCAACGCTGGCGAGATCGTCGAGGTGACACGCGTGGACGGCAACCGAATTGTTGTGCGGTGCGTAACGAATGAACACCAACAAGACATCAATGAAAAGGAGTGACAAATGAACGAGATGGTGACTGGTTTGATGGGTGGCTTAGGTTTGCTCGTACCGGTGGTGGCTGGGCTGGTGCTTCTGTTGTATCTGGTGCCCATTCCGCTCTGGATCGCGGCATGGGCGTCCGGGGCTTACGTCGGACTGTTCACGCTGATCGGTATGCGCTTGCGCCGGGTTCCTCCGACCACCGTGGTGACCGCGCGCATCAGTGCGGTGAAGGCTGGCCTCGACATCTCGATCAACAATCTGGAAGCGCATTTCCTCGCAGGCGGTAACGTCGTGAGGGTCGTCAACGCTATGATTTCGGCCGACAAAGCCAACATACCACTGCCCTTCCAGCGTGCCGCGGCCATCGATCTGGCAGGGCGGAATGTACTAGAGGCAGTACAGATGTCGGTGCTCCCGAAGGTGATCCAGACGCCGAAAATCGCGGCGGTTGCCAAGGACGGCATCCAGCTCATTGCCGTTTGCCTGGTGACGGTCCGGACCAACATCGACCGGCTGGTGGGCGGCGCCGGCGAGGAGACGATCATCGCGCGCGTCGGCGAAGGCATGGTGAGCACCATCGGTTCCTCAGCGAGTCACAAAAGCGTGCTCGAAAGCCCGGATCACATCTCCAAGCATGTCCTCTCCAAGGGCCTGGACGCGGGGACGGCCTACGAGATCCTGTCGATCGATGTCGCGGACGTGACCGTGGGTGAAAACATCGGCGCCAAGCTGCAGATCGACCAGGCGAACGCCGACAAACAGATCGCCCAGGCCAAGGCCGAGGAGCGCCGCGCCATGGCGGTCGCGCTGGAACAGGAGATGCGGGCGCGGGTGGTCGAGGCGGAGGCCGAGGTGCCGCGCGCCATGGCCGAGGCTTTCCGCCAAGGCAACCTTGGCATCATGGACTATTACCGCATGAAGAATTTGCAAGCCGATACGGCTATGCGCGATGAGATCGCCACTACGGGCGATACACCCGCTGCCGCCCCGAGGACCTAGATCAGGGCAAATAACCATGAATAATTTCCCCCCGGAACTGATCTACATCCTGATTTTCGGCGCGTTCGTCCTGTTCCAATTCTTGATGAAGCGATTCGCGAAGCCTCGGCAGCCTGAAGCGCTCGAAGAGAAGCCGCCTGCTCAGGATGCGCCCGTACCGGAGGACGAGCCTCTTCCGGAAATTTGGGGGCGACCGCCGGCAATCCCGGCGGTTGCGACCGCACGCGTCGAGCGAATTGACCGATCCCAGGCACTCGCCGCCTCGGCCATGATCGCGCGACGTCGCTCTACCGCGAGATCGCTCATGGGAACCAAGCTCGACCTGCGGCGCACGATCGCTATGATGGCCGTCCTGGGGCCTTGTCGTGCGCAGGAGCCGCCAGACAGCCGGTAATCGTGAGATTGGCGTCGACGGAAATGGGCTCGACGATGGCGATCCATCGTCGAGCAGTAGAGAGAAGCATGATCTTCCCCTATCGCGCCTGCTCAACCGTGTTACCCGGCGTCCTGCCCAAGGTGGTCCTGCACTAAGCGCTTCGCTTCGTTGGTCGACAGCTCCATGCGCACGCGCGGCTCGATACCGTGGCAATCGAAGATCTCGTACGTCCCCAACCGCGTCCCGTAACGCCGAATTCGCGGTCCGTCACGTGATCGCCGGATTCCTCGAGGATTCCTCGAAGGAGGTGCCTCTGCTCAACGTCCAACCGCCGCGTTCGCAGCATGTGGCGCAATTCGTCAGCCGCACGGCTACCGTTTCACCATGAAAGCTGATCATGGTGCGAAGCCCAAGGACGCGCCCGACAAGAATGTTGTCGCGCTCGTCGAACTCGATTCTTGCGGTGTACCCCTTGTGATTGCTTGCGCCCGTCGAGCCGTTCGACGGCTGCCGCCCCATTTTGGCAAGAGCGCGCTACCATCGTGAGCGAAGCCTGCCCTGCGGACTGTGGGCATTCCATTGCGATGACGGAGGGATCGGCATGCCCCTATTAATTCACTCGTGGGCGACCCGGCGATGAGCACCCGCTCGGACGACACCTGGGACTACATCATCGTCGGCGCAGGCGCGGCGGGGTGCGTGTTGGCAAATCGGCTGACCGCGTCTGGCCGTTTCCGCGTGCTCGTGCTCGAGGCAGGGGGAAACGATAACAAGCTCTGGATCCGCGTTCCCGCCGGCTTCACCCGCACGATGTTCGATTCGCGCATCTCGTGGGGTTACACCAACGCGCCGGGTCCGGCGATCGGAAATCGTCCAATCCCTTGCCCGCGCGGCAAGGTGCTGGGTGGATCCAGCTCGATCAATGGTCATGCGTACGTGCGCGGACAGGCGCAAGACTACGAAGACTGGGTCGCCCTGGGCGCGAAGGGATGGGGTTGGTCAGAGGTATTGCCCTACTTCAAGCGGGCTGAAACGCGCATCGGCGAATGCGATCCGACGGTGCGCGGCACGAACGGACCGCTCATCGTCAACAATCCCCGGATGCTGCATCCGCTGTCCGAATCGTATCTGCAGACGATGCAGGGCCTCGGCGAGCGATTGAATCCGGATTACAACAGCGGGGATCAGGAAGGCTGCGGCTATTACCAGCACCTGATGAAGCGAGGGCGGCGGTGGAGCGCGGCCGATGCGTATCTTCGCCCGGCGATGAAGCGTCCGAATCTGTCGGTGCGCATGCATGCGCAGGTCACCGGCATCGAATTCGAAGGACGTCGCGCGATCGGCGTCCGTTACCGCGCCGGAAACCAAACTCAACTCGCGCGCGCGTCACGCGAAGTCATCCTCGCGGCGGGGGCGATCAACACGCCGCAACTGCTCCAATTGTCAGGGATTGGCGACGCGCAGTTGCTTGAGAAGATGCAGATTCCGGTGCTGGCGCCCTCCGCTGGTGTCGGCCGCAATCTCGTTGATCATTATGCCGCGCGCATCGCCGTGCGGGTGCAGGGTGCGCGCACGCTCAATGAACGCTCGCACGGGTCGCGGCTGTTTGTCGAGGTGCTGAAGTATCTGGGGTTGCGACGTGGGTTGCTGAGCATGGCCCCATCGAACGCTTTTGGATTCGTGCGTGCGATCGAAGGTGCCCGACGCCCGGACACGCAGTTGCTGTTTACACCGGCAAGCTCCGCGGTGGGTCAAGTCGTGGGGCAAGCCAAGTTGGAGCACGAACCCGGGATGACTTGCGGCGTTCTGCAATTGCGGCCGCATAGCCGGGGCCACGTGCGGATCGTTGATCGCAATCCGCTGACGGCACCGGAAATTCAGCCGAACTATCTCGCCGATCCACGGGATTGCGATACCTTGCTCGCCGGATTGCAGTTCGTGCGCAAGCTTTTTGCCGCGCAGCCCCTCGCGTCATTTATCCAGGTGGAAACCTGGCCAGGCCCGGGCATCGCCGGGGACGATGCATTGCTCGACTTCGCGCGGCGCACCGGCTCGACCGTGTATCACCCGGTCGGCACGTGCCGCATGGGTGCCAACGAGTCGCTGCCGGTGGACACCGCGCTACGCGTGCGTGGGGTCGATGCGCTGCGCGTGATCGATGCATCGGTGATGCCCTCGATCATATCGGGGAACACCTATGCGACGACGATCATGATCGCGGAGCGTGGCGCCGAGCTGTTGCTCAGCTAGGAATCCAAGCGTTGGGGGGGAATGACGAGAAGGCTTGTCCCTTCAACGCGAATTACGTCAATCCTTGTGCTGCGAGGCGAGTATGTCCGCCGTGGTGGTAAACGAATCGGCGAAGAAATCATCCAACGCGAGCCCGCACTTCTGGGTGAAGTCACCGCGTGCGGAATCGACCATGATCGGCACCCCGCATGCATAGACCTGGTGTCCCGACAGGTCGGGAAAATCCTGCATGACAGCGCGGTGGACGAAACCCGTTCGCCCGCTCCATTGGTCTTCCGGCAGCGCATCGGAGATGACCGGCACGTATTTGAAATTCGCCTGCTCCGTGGCCCATGATCGGGCGAGATCGTTCAGGTAGAGATCCTTCGGCCGGCGACCGCCCCAATAGAGCGTCATGGTCCGATCGCGGTTGAGTCCTTTGCGGAAAGCGTATTCGAGAATCGACTTGATCGGTGCGAACCCGGTGCCGCTCGCAAGGAAAATGATGGGCTTTGCCGATTCTTCGCGCAGATAAAAATTTCCAAGCGGGCCTTCGAAACGCAGGATCTCGCGTTCCTTCATCGTGTTGAAGACATGCGCGGTGAATTTGCCGCCCGCCACCAGTCGCACGTGGAGCTGGGTGAACTCGTCATCATGCGGCGCGTTCCCGATCGAGAAACTGCGCCGCTCGCTGTCCTTCAGCAGGAAGTCGATGTATTGCCCGGCCTGGAACTGCAATCGCTCGTTGGCCGGGAGCTTGACGCTGAGGATGACGACGTCATCGGCGACACGCTCGATCTTATGCACACGACAGGGCAGTTTCTTCACGACAACATCGCCGGCCTGCCGGACGCGCGCTTCGATCACGAGATCCGACCGTGGTTTCGCACAGCAGAACAACGCGAATCCCGCGGTGCGTTCGATCTTGGAGAGCGCCGCCTCGCTGTAGTCGCCATAGTCGATCTCGCCCTGAAGCAGTTTGCCCTTGCACGAACCACATGCGCCATTGCGACAGCCATACGGAATGTTGATGCCTTCGGTCAGCGCGGCCTTGAGGACGGTTTCTCCGTCCGGGACAGTGAGCTTCGTACCGGACGGCTGGATCGTGACTTGAAACGGCATGGCTTTCTCGATCGTGGCTAGGTTAGGATCACGCGATGCAGACACTGCTCATCGTAGGCCTTGGCGATATCGCGCGGCGAGCATTGCCTGCGCTCCTCGCTACATATCGCGTCGTCGCGCTCATGCGTGGAGGGCGTACCCAAACGAGCGGCGTTCCGATGCGCATACGGGCGATTCAAGGCGATCTTGATGAACCGGCGAGTCTACAACCGCTCGCGGAATTGGCCGAGTGCGTCGTGCATCTTGCGCCGCCCCCGGATCACGGCCGTCTCGATACGCGAACACGCAATCTGATCGAGGCGCTGTCGGGCGGCGCGATGGTAGCACGCGATGCACGCCTGCCCGGCCGATTCGTCTATGTCAGTACGACGGGCGTCTATGGGGATTGCGGCGGGGCGCGCATTGATGAAACGCGCCCGGTGAACCCGCGAACCGATCGCGCAAGGCGGCGAGTCGATGCCGAAGAGCAATTGCTCAATTGGGGTCGTGTCAAGGGTGTCGCAGTGTCCATATTGCGCGTGCCCGGCATCTATGCCACCGATCGATTACCGATCGAACGGGTGCGCAAGGGAACGCCGGTATTGGCCGATGACGACGATGTTTATACCAACCATATCCACGCCGACGATCTGGCGCGTATCGTGTGCGCAACCCTCGAGCGGGGTGGTGCGGGCGAGATCTACAACGCTACCGATGATAGTGAAATGAAGATGGGCGAGTGGTTTGATCGCATTGCCGAGCGGGCCGGTCTGCCACGGCCGCCACGGATCGCGCGGTCGGCGGCGGCATCGGTCATTCCACCCGGCCTGCTTTCGTTCATGAGCGAATCGCGCCGGATCAGCAATGCGAAGATGAAAGAGCGGCTTGGTATCGTGCTCCAATACCCGACCGTTCGCGTCGGGTTGCCGCCTCGAATCGAGTGAGTACCTATCGCCTGGAGCGCAGATGACGACCGTCCTGGTATTCACGAATCTTCCGGATCAGGCGATTGCCGAGCGGATCGCCCATCACGTCGTTGCGATCCGCGTGGCCGCATGCGTCAATATCCTCGCGCCCTGCCGGTCCGTATATCGGTGGCAGGGGGCCGTTGAAGAGGCGGCCGAGATTCCCCTATTGATCAAAACCACCGCCGACCGGTACCCTGACCTGGAGCGCGCAATCAAGTCGATGCATCCGTATGACGTTCCGGAGATCATCGCGATCCCCATTGTCGGCGGGTGGCCTCCCTATCTAGGGTGGGTCGATGAAGCATCACACCCCGGCTGAAGCAAGCCAAAGGGGCCGTTGCACGAACCTCCGGGATCATTTCCGGTCTACCTCAAGCCGATTTCGAATCCCAGCTTCGACCATGACGTTACGCATCCTCGCCCTTGTTCTCGCCCTGACGCTCGCCCCGATCGCTCACGCCGCCGACGATCTTCTCGACGTCGAGAAGGCCTTCGCGCTCACGGCGCGTGCGCTGGATGATCGGACCCTCGAACTCAACTACAAGATCGCGAAGGGTTACTACCTGTATCGCGAGCGCTTCGAGTTCAAGGCCGAAGGCGCAACCTTGGGCGCAGCCGATATCCCGCCTGGGAAGCGAAAGAAGGACGAGTTCTTCGGTGAGGTCGAAACCTATCGCGACGGATTGCGATTGACGATCCCGATCGCCGCAGCCGAAGGTGACCGGCTGAAGCTCTTCGCAACGTCGCAGGGATGCGCCGATGTGGGCGTTTGTTATCCGCCCTATACGCACGAGATGATGATCAAGGTCGCGGCGGCGGGTGCGTCATCGGCGGCGCCAAGCTCGGTGTTCGGCAATCGATCCGAATCGAACCTTGCGCAAAATATCATGCCGGCGCAGGGTGCCGCCGGCAGCGCGATCCCCGCGAGCGATGAAGCACGCTTCCAGGGCGTGCTCTCCGAGGGCAGGCTCTGGACCATCATCGCGATCTTCTTCGCGGCCGGGCTCGCGTTGACCTTTACGCCGTGCGTACTGCCGATGATCCCGATTCTGTCGGGCATCATCGCGGGCGGCGGGCATACACCGACACGCATGCGCGGATTTATCCTGTCGGTCGCGTATGTCGCAGGGGTTGCCGTGACCTACACCCTGATCGGTGTGGCCGCTGCGCTCTCCGGTTCCCTTCTATCGGCAGCCCTCCAGAACGCCTGGGTGCTCGGCACGTTCGCGTTGATCTTCGTCGTGCTTTCGCTCTCGATGTTCGGGCTCTACGAAATGCAATTGCCGCAGTTCGTGAGCAGCCGCGTCAACGACGCCGCGAATCGGCTCGAAGGTGGGCGGATCGGCGCCGTCGCTGCAATGGGCGCGTTGTCCGCGGCAATCGTCAGTCCGTGTGTCGCGGCGCCCTTGGCCGGTGCGCTGCTCTACATCAGCCAGTCGCGCGATGTACTCCTTGGCGGATCGGCATTGTTCGCGATGGCGATGGGGATGGGCGTTCCGTTGATCGCCGTGGGCACGTTCGAGAGCGCGCTGCTGCCGAAGGCGGGCGCCTGGATGGAAACCGTCAAGAAGGTCTTTGGCGTCCTGTTGCTCGGCGTAGCGATCTGGATCGTGTCGCCGGTCATTCCCGCTGAAGGTGTGATGCTTCTATGGGGCGCGCTTGCGGTCGGCGTGGCGATGTTTCTGCGCGCGATCGACAGTCTGCCGGGCGATGCACCGGGTGTCACCCGGCTGGGCAAGGCGGTCGGTGTGCTGGCGCTGATTTGGGGCGCGGCACTCGTACTGGGTGCGGCCATGGGTTCGCGCGATCCCCTGGCGCCGCTTGCCGCGCCGCGGACAGGGCTGGTGGCGGCAACCAACGACCTCAAGTTCGAGCGCGTGCGAACGTCGGCAGAGCTCGACGGCCGGCTCGCAAGCGCCAGCAAACCCGTCATGCTCGATTTTTATGCGGATTGGTGCGTATCGTGCAAGGAAATGGAACGCTACACATTTCATGACGACAAGGTTCGATCGCGCCTTGCGGGTCTCACGTTGCTGCAAGTCGATGTCACCGCGAATAGCGCGGAAGACAAGGCCCTTCTCAAGCGCTTCAAATTGTTCGGGCCGCCCGGCATCATTTTCTTCGACAAGGCCGGACAGGAGATTCAGGGGCTGCGGGTCATTGGCTATCAGCCAGCTGACAAATTCTTGAAGACTTTGGATCTCGCGGGATCGTAGCGGCTGTATTGCTGGCACTTCGGCCTCCCGACCGTCATCTGATCACGCTGCGCACGCCGATGGTGAGATTCCAGGGTGGGCCATGCGTGCGTAGAATCAATCTCACGCTGGTCGATTCGTTCGTCACGTCCTCGCTTGCCGGGGCACCGCGGCTCACGGTCGTCGTGCGATCCATTCCTAGAGAATTCTGCTTGTTCCATCGACGATGAAGCCGGCCATGATGCGCGCGCTAGTGATGCTGCCTGTCGTCGCAGCCGTTGCAGGCTATTTCGCGTACCCGCGCATCGTTGGCCGTGCCGTGTCGACGGTCGCGGCGATGCGGATGGACCTGATTCAAACGGTGGTCGCGACCGGACGCGTGATCACCCCGGCGCGCATCGAGCTTGGCACTGTCGTGGTCGGCACCATCAGCAAGGTGAGCGCCCGGGAAGGTGATGTGGTCAAGGCAGGCGCGGTGCTCGCGACGCTCCGGGACGATGAGCTGCGCGCCGCGGTGGCGCAGACGCAGGCAGCGTCATCCGAGGCCGAAGCGCGCCTCGCACAACTTGGCAATCTCGCGGTTCCGGTGGCGGATCAGTCGCTCAAGCAGGCTGACGCAAATTTCATCTGGGCGCGTGACGAGCTGGAACGCACCCGCCGTCTGGCCGAAAAGGGCTTCTTCAGCCTGGCAAAGGTTGAAGAAGCCGAGCGCAACGCGGCGGTTGCTCGCGCCGCCCGCGATTCTGCAACGGCGCAGGCGGCGACGAATCGCCCGCAAGGATCGGATTACGCGCTTGCCGTCGCGCGGCGCGAGCAAGCGAAAGCGGCGGTTGCGGCCGCGCAGGCACGCCTTGACTACGCGACGATCAAGACGCCCGTCGCCGGCACCGTGTTGAAGCGCGTCGTGGAGCCTGGGGATGTCGTGCAAGCCGGGAAGACGTTGTTCGAGCTGGCGGCGAGCGGGCCGACGCAACTCGTCCTCCAGGTCGATGAAAAAAATCTCGCCTCCCTACGGCTCGGTCAGGACGCACTCGTGGTGGCCGACGCGTATCCAAGTGAACGCTTTGGCGCGCGGGTGTTCTATATCGCGCCCGGGATCGATGCGCAACGGGGATCCGTCGAAGTCAAATTGGCGGTGGCCGACGTGCCGAAGTTCGTCAAGCCGGACATGACCGTGTCGGTCGAGATTACCGCCGGACGTGCGGACAACGCCATCGTCATTCCGACGGAGTTGATCCGCGAATCGACTTCCGCTACGCCTTGGGCGCTCGTCGTTTATGACGGCCACGCCGTTCGACGGTCTCTCAAGCTCGGGCTCCGTGGCACGGGGCGGACGCAAATTCTCGATGGCATTGCTGCGGGTGAGCGGGTGATACCGCCCACCGTGGCGGTGGTCGAAGGCGCGCTGGTTCGTGCGACGGAGTCGCCCGCGATTGCCGCCCCCGCGCTGAAAGCACAGGAAATCATCCGATAGCGCCCGACCGATGCCCATCAACTGGATTCTCGCGCTCCGATTTCTCAAGGAAGGCCGCTTTCAGAGCGGGCTGATCATCCTCGGTGTCACGGCCGGTGTGGCCGTCGTCCTGACCATCACCGAGCTAATCAATGGTTTGCAAGGAAATCTCGTCGCCCGTGTGCTCGGCGTCCAAGCGCATGTCGTCGTGAGGCCGACCGAGGAGGACACCCGGCTGGTGCGCGATCGCATGGACGGCAAAGCGATTGCCGCCCGCATTGAAAAACGGGCGCAGCGGCTCCGCTCGATCGATCAATGGGAAAACCTGCTGCCGCTCATTGAACGAACCCCTGGCGTGGCGGCCGCCTCGCCGATCGTGTCGGGAGCAGGGTTCGCTGCGCGTGGCGTTGCTTCCCGATCGATCGTTCTGCTTGGCGTGGAGGCGGAACGGTATCTCAAGGTCATTCGGCTGGATCGATACATCGTCGCAGGGCAGTTTCGCGCCGCTGCCGGCGATGGCGTGATCGGCGCTGAATTGGCGAAAGATCTCGGCGTCAGCGTGGGTGACCGCATACGCATCACCACGGCTGAAGGCGGCAACGACACGCTCACGATCGCGGGCCTGTTCGATGTCGGATCGCGGGATCTCAACCGGCGCTGGGTGTTCGTGTCGCAGCGGCTCGCCCAGAGTCTCCTCAACCTGCCGGGCGGGGTGACCAATATCGATCTCACGGTGACAGAGATCTTCGCTGCGGAGACGATCGCGCGCCATATTGCGGGCGCCACCGGGCTGAACGTCGAGAGCTGGATGGCGACGAATGCGCAGGTGCTCGCGGCATTCGCCAATCAAGACATGACCACGCGCGTCATTCGCGGCTTTGTCGTGATCATCGTGGCGCTTGGAATAGCCAGCGTGCTGGTCGTATCGGTGGTGCAAAAGCAAAAGGAGATCGGCATCCTGCGGGCAATGGGTGCGACAAGCCGGGGGATCATGCGGATCTTCCTGATTCAAGGGGCCATCGTCGGCCTTGCCGGCGCCGCGTGCGGGACCGTGCTGGGCGCGTTCATCGTCCTCCTGTTATCGCGAACATTGCGCAACGCCGATGGCTCGTCCTTGTTCACGCCGGAATACGCATTTGGGACCTTCGCGAGCGCGATTGCAATGGCGCTTGCAGTCGGTGTGCTGGCGGCGGTCGCGCCCGCGCGGCGTGCCGCCCAACTGGACCCGGTGGCGGCGATTCGTGGCTGAAGTCGAACACGCGGCGGTATTGCGCCTCGCTGACGTCCACAAGTCCTATGGAATCGGTACGGCGGTGGAGGCGGAAGTCCTGCATGGTATCGATCTGGTCATGCAAAAGGCCGAGTTCGCGGCACTGATCGGGCCCTCGGGTTCAGGGAAGAGCACGTTGCTCAATCTGATCGGGCTGCTTGAGCGTCCGACGCGTGGGCAAGTATTCGTGCAGGGGGAAGACACCATGGCGCTCGACGATGATCGGATCACCGGTCTACGTGGCAGAGCGATCGGATTCGTCTTTCAGTTTCACCATCTCATTCCCGCGTTCACCGCGCTGGAAAACGTCATGATGCCGATGTTGCTCGATCGCGGCAGGCGTGATGTCGAAATGGAAGAGCGAGCGCGTGCCCTGCTGGCGGATGTGGGACTGGCCGAAGCAATGAACAAAAAGCCGGCGGAATTGTCGGGCGGCATGCAGCAGCGGGTCGCGATCGCTCGCGCATTGTCGATGCGTCCGCCCCTTGTCTTGGCGGACGAGCCGACCGGCAATCTCGATACCAAGACCGCCGCCGGTATTTTCGATCTCTTGCGACGATTCAACGCGCTCTACGGCACCGCGTTTTTGGTGGTGACGCACGACTCACGGCTGGCGGCCCGATGCGATCGGAACATCGAACTCGTCGACGGACGGATCGTCGGGATACGGTGACGCGAAGCGAACGTTCCAACCCGGAAGGCAACCACGACCGCTCGACCTTATCCATCCTCGCTCCGATCGTGCTTTCCAGATCCTCGCCACGCTCGTACCGCGCGCCGCACGTTGCCGAACCACGCGATCGCGCAGATCAAGGTCAACAGTGCAAGGACGGGCAACGTTATGGCCATGTCGAACCGATGTGGTGCCTGTGCGGCACGTAAGTGTTCTTCGTTGATGGCAAAAAGCATCCAGCCGGTGGCGGGAACCAGTTGTACCCAGGGTTTGATTCCCACAACGAACCCCGCGAGCCAGCGGTCGATCAGCGCAAAGCCCAAGAACAGGAGCGCAATCGCCAGGGCACGCAACGGTTCATTGACGAGTAGCTGACCAAGATTGAAGAATGATTCCACGGGACCCATCTAGAATGACATGACATGCCTGCCGGCACGACGGCGGGACGCTTCACCCGAAGCGGGCTAACTATAGTCGCCGGGCGGTGTACACGTAGGGACAAGCGGAATTAGTGGTCGGTCCGGACGATTCCCTTGCCGTGTCCGGGCCGATAGCAGACGGTAGATCGTTCAACTTTGATTGTTTGCGGAGCGAGGCGATGTCGGAGCGGCGCGCAACGTATCGACGAGACTGGATCTTGGCTTTGGCCGCGTCCGTCGGATTGCATGCGTTCGCGCTGTTCGGTGTTCCCGAGGTGCGGCTGGCGCAGCCCCTGCCACCCCCAACCTCGTCCCTGATTGCGAGAATCGTCGAGGCGCCGGCGACAAGCCCTGCCGTAGCGCCACCACCGGCTCGGCCAGTGGCACCGAAGCCCCGGCCCGTCGCCAGACCGGCGCCCAAGCCTGTCACACCTGCTCCGGTTTCCCTTCCCGATCCGAATCCACCGCCACCGCAAGCGACGGAGCCGGCAATCGAGGCAGCCGAAGCCGTACCTGCGGACGGTGGCTCGGTGGGAAATGCGGCCGCACCGACGGAGGCCCCCACTGATCAAGCGGCAGCGTCCGATCCCGCCGTGATTCCGATTGAAAAGCAATTGCCCACTCACGTGCCGGCATTGCGTCCGTCGAAGTACCCGCTGAAGACCGCGACCATCATTTACGACTTGAGCTATGGCGCAAATCCGATGCGGGTGGGCCGGGTTACCCACACTTGGTCGAACGATGGCGAGCGATATTTCGCCGAAACCGTGATCGAGGCGACGGGGGTGTTCGCGCTGCTATATGGCGGCCAATACGTACAGCGCAGTTGGGGCGTCTTCGGTCCGCAGGGGCTCATTCCAACCGAATTTTTCGTGCAGCGTGGACGACCCGATCGTGCGGAATCGGCGCAATTCGACTGGGACGAAAGCCGGGTCGATTTCGCGTGGCGGGGCGAGCGCCGCAGCGCGAAATTGGTGAGCGGCACGCAGGATCCGATCTCGATGCTGCACCAGATATTCTTCATGCAGCCGCTGCCACGCAACAATGTCTTCAGTGTCGCATCGAGTCGCAAGATCGCGACCTATGAGTACCAATTCCTCGGTGAAGAAGACATCGAGACGCCGTTCGGAGCGATGCGCGCGATCCATGTTCAGCGCAAGGATGATGATGCCGATCATGTCGACGTGTGGGTCGATCCGGCGCGAAGCTTCCTGCCGGTGCGGGTCTATTACGTCGACCGGAAGGGTACGGTTTTCGATCAGCGGGTCCGCGAGATTCGCACCGAAGCGGCGAGCGTCGAACCTCCCCCGGCCGGGACCGACCGCCCCGCATCTGTCGATGCAGCCCCTGCCTCGCGCTAGGAATCCGCGTGCTCTGCCGCGCAGACGCCTAGCCCGCTTTCAGCGCTTCGGCAGCATCTAACGCGAAGTAAGTCAGTACGCCATCGGCACCGGCACGCTTGAACGCGAGCAGTGCTTCCATCATGCATTTCTTTTCGTCCAGCCAGCCGTTCTGTGCGGCGGCCTTTAGCATGGCGTACTCGCCACTCACCTGATAGACAAAGGTTGGGGCCTTGAACTCGTCCTTCACCCTGCGCACGATATCCAGGTACGGCATCCCAGGTTTGATCATCACCATATCAGCGCCTTCCTGCAGATCCAGACCGACCTCCCAGAGTGCTTCGTCCGTGTTGCCTGGGTCCATCTGATAGGTGGATTTGTTGCTCTTGCCAAGATTGGTAGCCGATCCGACCGCATCGCGAAACGGTCCGTAGAAACCAGACGCGTATTTGGCCGAGTACGCCATGATCTTCGTGTAGATGAATCGGCGGGCGTCCAGCGCTTCGCGAATGCGGCCGATGCGCCCGTCCATCATGTCTGACGGCGCCACGATATCGACCCCGGCCTCCGCCTGAGTGAGCGCCTGCTGCTCAAGAATCTCAATCGTCTCGTCATTCAGGATGTAGCCGGATTCGTCGATCACACCATCTTGCCCATGAGAGGTGTAGGGATCGAGCGCCACATCGGTCATGACGCCGAGCTCCGGAAACCGGTCTTTAAGGCCGGCGATCACCCGTGGGATCAGGCCCTTTGGATTCATCGCTTCGCGGCCATCGGGTGTTTTGAGACTCGGGTCGATCGCCGGGAAAAGCGCCATAACCGGTACCCCAAGTGAAAGACACCGCTCGGCAACCGGGAGCAGCTTGTCGAGCGTGTAGCGGAGGACGCCGGGCATCGACGGCACCGGCTCCGTTCGCCGCCGCCCCTCGATGACGAACACCGGATAGATGAGATCGTCGGTCGTGAGGACGTTCTCCCGCATGAGGCGACGGGAAAAATCATCGCGGCGCATGCGGCGCATTCGTACGGTTGGAAAACTGCCGAGGACTTTCATGATCTCAATTTCATGATCTCAAATCTTGTTGTGTCGTTGATGGTCGGTACCGTTGCACCTGCGTTCGTTCCGTTCAGGTGGGCAGCGCATCGCGGGAACCTTTTGTTGTCGATTATGTCGAATTTGCCAGGCGATGATTCTCATCGTCTCCCGCTTCTCCTCCCTGAGCGGGTGCCCTATGCAATTAGGGCATTGACCCCCCGGGCTCAATCCCCTTCAGCCCGGGGTTTTATTTTTTCCGGTCAACCCAGTGCGGGCGATCCTTTGCTTGCCCCGGCTTTATATGGGGCACCGATTCTTCGGGAACGCCAAGCCAGCCGCAGATTACCCGCTGCGCTTGTTCAACGCCGTCACGTGTAACGCTGGAAAACAACTGCACTGAGCCGATCGACGCGCGCGCCTGCAGTTGTCGGTCGACCTCACGTTGCGTCGAGCGCGCCTCATTGCGGGTCAACTTATCCGCTTTCGAAAGCAGCACGTGAATAGGACGTGCCGAGGGGCTGAACCAGTCGATCATCGTGGTGTCAAGCTCAGTCATCGGGTGCCTGGCGTCCATGATGAGAACAAGCCCGGTGACGCTTGAGCGCTCGCCAAGGTACCGCGGCAGAAGCTGATCCCAGTGGTCCCGCATCGTGCCGGGCACCTTCGCATAGCCATATCCGGGCAGGTCGACGAGGTAGGCCTCGCCCAATCGAAAAAGATTGATGAGCTGCGTGCGGCCCGGCGTCTTGCTGACGAAAGCGAGTCGTCGCCGGCCAGCCAATGCGTTGATCGCGCTCGATTTGCCCGCATTGGACCGTCCGGCGAACGCGATCTCCGGCTCCTGGGGGGGCGGCAGATCGGTAAGCTCGTGCGCTGAGCGGACAAAAGCAAGCTTCTGGAACAATGACATAGCGTTCTCATCGTAGCGGGAATGAAGACCTTTCCGCTACAATCTCGTGTTGCGGTCCGGAAGATCGCGAAAGGGTATCAGGCTGCGGT
>JBJXGX010000094.1:0-5363 GCA_046160305.1 Burkholderiales bacterium | reverse complement strand
TTTGAGTACAAGCTGCATCCAGTCGGGCCCGAGATCATGGCGGGTTTGGTTGCTTGGCCCGCGGACGCGGCGCCAAAGGTATTGGCGCTGGCGCGAACACTCATGGAGAACGGGCCGGGCGAGTTCGTGTGTGCCCCGTTCTTGCGCCGCGCACCGCCCGCGCCATGGCTGCCGCAAGCGATCCACGGCCAGCCGATCGTTGCGCTCGCGGTGTGCGACACCGGTTCTGTCGCCGCAGCCGAGCAACGCGTCGCGCGCATCAAGTCCTTCGGCAAGCCAGTGGCCGATATCGTGCACCGGCGCAGCTATGTGTCACAGCAGTCTATCCTCGACGCGACACAGCCCAAGGGCAGGCGTTACTATTGGAAATCAGAGTTCTTGCCGCGCCTCGACGACACCTTGTTCTATATCGCGCAGGCGCAGATGTCGCGCACAGTGTCATCGCATGCCGTAATCTTGATGTTCCCAATCGGTGGTGCGATGAAGCAGTGGCCGCATAATCATTCGGCCATGGGCCACCGCGACGCGGCCTGGGCGCTCACGATCATGGCAGCTTGGGACACCGCGGCCGACGATGCGGCCAACATCGAGTGGGCGCGCAGCGCGTGGCGCGAACTGCGGCATTATTCTACCGGCGGCACCTACGTAAACTTCCTGAACGACGACGACGGTGACGAGCGTCTCCGTGCCGCCTACGGCCCCAACCATGCGCGGCTGGTAGATGTGAAGACGGCGTGGGACCCAGCGAATCTGTTTCGTTGCAACAAAAATATTGCGCCGCGCGCACCACGCGTGCGTCCTTGACCTCGACGTGATCGTGTCACTATCCGCTGTAGCCGGGGATTTGGATCCGGTTGACCGATCCAATGCCCCCCTCGCGGCACGGATCCGACCGTGTTTTGGGGCCGGCCTCACTTCGCATCAAAGTGCCGATTCACCATTGCCAGGTAGCGATCCCGCGTCCCCGCATCGAGAAACGCAGCGTCAAATCCGTTCCGCGCAAGTTGATGGACTTGCTCGCGTGAAAGCGACAACGCCTCCTGCGTTGCAAGATAGTTGTCATTCATGTACCCAAGGAAGTACGAGGGATCATCCGAGTTGATCGTCACGCACACGCCAGCCTCGAGCAACCGCTTGAGATTGTGCGAAGCGAGATCCGGAAACACGCGCAGCTTGACGTTCGAGATCGGGCACACCGTGAGCGGGATTCCGCAGTCGGCTAGACGCGCCACCAGCGCGGCGTCCTCTTCGCACCGCACCCCGTGATCCACACGGTCGACCTTCAGGAAATCGATCGTGTCGGCGACGTAGGTGGCAGGCCCCTCTTCGCCCGCGTGGGCGACGGTCTTCCAGCCCAACGAACGGGCACGCTCGAATACGCGCGTGAATTTCTGCGGTGGGTTCCCGACCTCGGGCCCCCCGAGTCCCAATCCGGCAATGCGATCGCAATAGGGTTGGGCCTCTTCGATCATCGAGAACGCATCGTCTTCGCTCCACTGGCGTTGCAGCCCGACGATAAGACGGGTCGTCATGCCGAATCGCCGCTCGCCGTCCTTGAGCGCGGCGTCGATGCCCTCAAGCATCGCGCCGAATGAAACGCCGCGCCGGGTATGCGCTTGCGGACTGATGAAGACTTCGGTGTGTACGACATTCTCAGCGTGAATGCGCAAGAGATAGGCCGCGGTCATGTCGTAAAAATCGCGCTCCTGCAGCAGCACGGTGAGACCCGCGTAGTACACGTCGAGAAACGATTGCAGATTGGCGAAGTCGTAGGCCGCCTGCAATGCTGCCTCCGATTCATAGCGAAGCTTGATCCCGTTGCGCGCGGCGAGCTTGAACATCAGGTCGGGTTCGATCGAACCTTCGAGGTGCATATGCAACTCCGCCTTCGGCATGGTGGCGATCAGGTGTTGGAGCGGGCCCATGGGCGGATTCCGGGTTGAATGCGGCAGCGTGTAGGGGCGGGCAGGCACTGTTCTGGGGCGTTATCTGCGCTGCCATTGGAGTTGAAGCGAGCAACGAAAAGCGTACCATAGCGCGGCGTACGCGCGAGTCGTTCGCGCAACGTTTGATTCGAGGGGAAATCAGAAATGTTGCGGAGATCTTCGTGGGCGACACGGCATCTGACCGGTTGGTTCGTGGGTGCATGGGTGGCGCTGGGGTTGGCGAGCGGTGTGGCGCTTGCCCAGCAAAAGCCGCTCAAGAAAGTCCGCATCGCGGTGGGAACGACAAACCTCAATGTGGCGTATCCCTGGCTCATGATGCCGATCGTACTCGACTACTGGAAGGCCGAAGGCCTGGAGGTCGAGGTGTTGCCGGTCGGTGCTTCGTTGCAAGCGCTGCAGCAGATGGTGGCGGGCAACGCTGAATTCGCGCAGCTCAATTCGAGCGTTGTCATCCAGGCCAACGTCGTGAACAGCATCCCGGCGCGCGTGGTGATGAACAACGGCGTCATCGACTGGTCGCTAGCGGTGCCCGAAGACAGCCCGATCAAGGACGTAAAAGACTTGAAGGGCAAGACGATCGGTGTGTTCAGTCTGGCGACCGGTGGCATCTTCTTCATGAAGTCGTACATGCGCGCGAACGGCATGGACCCCGATAAAGACGTTCAAGTGGTCGCGGTTGGATTGGGTGCGCCGCCAGTTGAGGCGCTGCGCAATAATCGGGTGCAGGCGCTGCTCTATTGGGCATCGGCGCATGCGACGTTCGAGAATGCCGGGCTCAAGTTGCGCTATATGCGTGGCGCGGATTGGCGGACATTCCCCGACTTCACCCTCTCGACGTTGCAAAAGACCATTGACGCTGATGCAGCCACGGTGGAGGCGATCGCGCGCGGCGCAGCCAAGGCCTCTGTGTTCGTGATGGCGAATCCGGATTGTGTGCGTAAGCTCCATTGGGCGCGCTGGCCTAACACCAAGCCAAGCGGTGCCGACGAGGCGACGCTCATCAGGTGGGATATGAACAATCTGAAGGGCCAGACCGACTCGATGAATGACGCGTTTGCGTTGAATGGCGGCAAGCTGTGGGGCAATGCAACCCCCGAAGCCTATGGACGCATCCAGGACTTCATGCTTGAAGCCAAGCTGATCGAGAAGAAAATTCCGCCGGCCAGCTATATGAACGGCATCCCGGGTTTCTTCGAGAAGATCAATAATTTCGATGCGAATGCGATCAAGACGCAGGCCGCGAACTGCCCGATCAAGTGAGCGACGAACGACTGGATGATCCCGCACCGAGCGGTTGGCTTGCCCCGCTCGGGGATCGGCCGGAGATCCCGCTTTCGATCCTGCTTTTCATCGCTGTAGTCGGCGGGTGGGAGCTTGCGGTCAGGCTCCTTGAGATCCCGAAGATCGTGATCCCGACACCGTCATCGGTCGCCGTTGCACTGTGGCAGGGCATTGTGCATGGCGATCTGATCAGCCATTTCTGGATCACGTTTTACGAGACGATGGCGGGCTTCGTGTTCGGGGCCCTGTTTGGATTGGTGATGGGCGCGCTGATTGCACAATTTCAGTTGGTCGAGCGCACGCTCTATCCCTATGTCGTGGCGTTCCAGACCTTGCCGAAGGTGGCGATCGCGCCGATCATCGTCATCTGGTTCGGCTACGGCGTAACCTCGAAGATCGTGATCACCGCGACGATCGCGTTTTTCCCGGTGCTCGCCAACACGATCGTCGGCCTGCGCGCGGCACCGCAAGAACAGATCGAGTTGATGGTTGCGTTCACCGCCTCGCGCTGGCAGGTCTTCAAGATGGCGCGCTTTCCGCAAGCGCTGCCATACATCTTCGTTGGCTTGGACGTCGCGATCGTGCTATCGGTGATTGGCGCGATCGTGGGCGAGTTCGTCGGCTCGCAAGCCGGGCTTGGCTACATGATCCTGCAGCGCAATTTCAGCATGGACATGGCCGGCGTGTTCGCGATCCTGGTGATCCTTTCGCTGATGGGTATCGGGCTGCATATGCTCGTCATCCGCATCCAGCAACGGGTCGTGTTCTGGATGGACAGCGCGCATGACCGGGTCATCGGCGCATAACGGAATCGGACAACCGTGCAAACCTGTAGAGAAAGATGCTCCCAATGATTCCCACCGCACCGCGTACAGCAACCCGCGAAGAAGTCCCCGTGCTCGATATCACGCCACTTTCATCGGGTGCATCGATCGCATCGCTCGCGAAGCAACTTCGACAAGCCTGCGAGACCATCGGGTTTTTCTACGTGACGAACCATGGTGTTCCGCGGTCGGTGATCGATGACGTGTTTGCCGCGACCCAGCGCTATTTCGATTTGCCGGTCGAGAGGCGGCTTGAGTACAAGCTCGACGATCGGTTTCGCCGCGGGTTCATGCCTTACGGCATCAATCAGCATCCGGGTTATGCGGCCGATTTGAAGGAGAGCTGGGAGTTCGCGCTCGATCTGGCGCTGGACGATCCCGATGTGATCGCCGGTCGCCCCTTGCACGGCCCGAACCGGTGGCCCGCGGATATGCCTTGGCTGCGCAGTGCGGCCGAGCGCTACTTCGATGAGACGCTTGCGCTTGGCAAGCGGCTGTTGCGCGTATTCGCGGTGAGCCTTGGACTCCCCGAAGACTATTTTCTGCAATACACAAGGAAGCCGATGGTGGCATCTCGCCTGTTCCACTATCCACCGCATCCACCGGCCGCACGCGAGGACGAATTCGGCGTCGCGCCGCATAGCGACTACGGCATGATCACGTTGCTCACGCAGGATCCGAACGGCGGGCTCGAGCTGAAGAAACGCGACGGCGAGTGGATCGGCGCACCCTTCATCGAGGGTACGATCGTCATCAACCTCGGTGATCTCTTCAAGGTGTGGACGAACGACGTGTACGTGTCGAACCTGCACCGCGTGGTCAATCGTCACGGGCGCGAGCGCTATTCGATCCCCACGTTCTTCAACCTCGATTACGACGCGTTGGTGAGTTGTATTCCGACGTGCCAGTCGGCGGCCAACCCACCGAAGTATCAGCCGATCCTATCAGGCGATTATCTGGTCAGTCGCTTTCGCGATGTGCAAAAGTACAAGGTGCCGAGCTGATCTATTCAAGGCACGAGATTGGTTGCCTGCTCAAGGTTTTGACAGCGAATCTGCGATTTGCAACTCAGGAGTGAGCGTGAATTCAGTATTGAAGAGCGCCTTGGTCATTGTTGCCATCGTCGTTTTTGGGCCGGCAACCGCCCAGGACTATCCAGTGAAGCCCGTCCGCGTCATCGTTCCATTCGCGCCGGGCGGTATCACCGACAACAGCGTGCGCGTCATCGCCGACAAGCTGTCGGCGCGCCTTGGCCAGCAGGTGGTCATTGAGAATCGTCCGGGCGCCGGCGGAAATATCGGCACGGCGGTGG
>JBJXGX010000093.1:0-7057 GCA_046160305.1 Burkholderiales bacterium | reverse complement strand
GCGCGGCTTTGCTTACGCTCGATACTCCCTCCTCAACATCCCCGCGGCCTCCACCATCGCCCTCAGCTTTCCGTCGGCCACCACGCGCGGCAGGTACTTCATTCCGCAATCCGGCGCGAGGATCACACGTTCCTTCGGGATGTACTGCAGCGCGCGCTTGATGCGCGTAACGACGGTCGCGGCGCTCTCGATGGCGTGATCGTTCAAGTCCAGACAGCCGACCATGATGTGCTTCCCGGGCAGCGTCTTGAGCACGGCGCAATCGAGATTGGACTGCGCGGTCTCGATGGAGATCTGCTGCGCACTGCACGCGGCCAGCTCGGGCAGGAAGTCGTAACCGGTTGGCCGGTCCTGCACGACGGCGGCATAGCCAAAGCAGATGTGCACGGCGGTCGTCCCCGTGACCCCCTCCAAAGCGCGGTTAAGCGCCTTCACGCCGTACTCGCGCGCCTTGTCGGGCCGCGCCTGCATGTACGGCTCGTCGATCTGCACGACGTCGGCACCGTTCGCAAACAAATCCTTGATCTCCGCATTCAATGCCACTGCGTAATCCATGGCGGCGGCCTCCTCAGTCGGGTAATAAACGTTCTGCGCCTGCTGCAACATTGTGAACGGCCCAGGCACGGTGATCTTGACCTGCCGGGATGTGTGCGCCTTCAAAAACAGCAGGTCTTCAACCTCCACGGCTCGCGCGCGGCGAATGGGGCCGACGATGCGCGGCAGGTAGTTGGGGCGCCCGGAACGGCCGACGATCGACACCGGGTTGTCCTGGTCGATGCCCGCGAGGGCCGTGGCGAAGCGGTTCGAATAGCTCTCGCGCCGGATCTCGCCGTCGGTCACGACGTCGATGCCGATTCTTTCTTGCGCGCGGATCGCTACACGCGTGGCGTCCTCGATCGCCGCCTGCAAATACCGGGTGGGAATACGCCACAGCTCGGTGGCCCGCACGCGCGGCGGCACGCGCGCTAGGAGCGCTGCCTTGTCGATCAGCCAGTCCGGTTGCGGGTAACTGCCGACGAGGGTGGTCGGGAACAGCAGGCTCATGCAGGGCTCCACGAAAAAGGCCGCGCGATCATAATAGAGGACGAAGGAGGAGACGATGAACAAAGTGATTCAACTGGTGGTGACGGCACTGCTCGTCACCGCAACGCATGCGCTCGCGCAGTTCCCGGCGAAACCCGTCACGATCGTGGTGCCCTTCCCCCCGGGCGCGACGTCCGACAGCCTCGCGCGGATCATCGGACAGCAGGCATCGATCACGCTCGGCAAACCGGTGCTCATCGATAACAAGCCCGGCGCCGAAGGTCTGATCGCCGCGCAGGATGTGGCGAAGTCGGCCCCGGACGGGTATCGCGTGCTGTTCGGCACTGCTGGCGCCCTCGCAATCGCGCCGGTATTGCGGAAGAACCCGCCCTACAACACCGCCACCGATTTCACGCCGATTGCCGACGTCGGGCGCTATCAGTTCTTTCTGTACACGAACCCAACGCTGCCGGCGAACACCTTCAAGGCGTTCATCGACTATGCCAAAGCGATCCCCGGCAAGATCAGCTATGCCACCGGTAACAACACCGGCGTGCTCAACATGGCCGCGTTCCGCACGGCCCATGGCCTCGACATGGTTCCGGTGCCGTACAAGGGCGAGCCGCAAGCAATATTGGACCTCCTCGCAGGCCGGGTGCAGGCGATGGTGGCGTCCGGCATCGGCATCCCGCACGCAAGAGACGGAAAGCTCAAGATGCTCGTGGCCCTGCTGCCCAAGCGCAGCCCGCTGGCGCCCGACGTACCCACGCTGGTCGAGACGGGGCAAAAGGACTTGGACATGATTTTGTTTGCCGGGATCGTAGGGCCGGCCGGAATTCCTGCAGCCGTCGTGGAACGACTCAACAAGGAATTCAACGCCGCGATGGGCAACGCGGAGGTGATCGCGCAGATCGAGAAACTTGGATTCACATTGACGCCCAACCGGGTGGACGCGTTCGGCGCAATGCTGAAGGACCAGCTGGTGGTCTACCACAAGGCGGTGCGGGAGGCGGGGCTGCCAATCGAGTAACGGGCGCCTCTAAAAATTCGTCATTCCCGCGAAGGCGGGAATCTAGGCTTTTGGAATGTCCGATGAGTCAATAGCCTCTGGATTCCCGCCTTCGCGGGAATGACGGGAAATTTGAATTTTTAGAGGTAACCTAAAGGACCGAAAGCAGGGCGTTGTCTGGAGCAACCGTCCCCGCGCTTGGCTCCTGCTCCCCACCCAGGATCTTCATTGGCGTGGACTTGCCGCCGCGGCTCCTTTATGAGCGTCGTCTCGAAAGCGGCGAGCGCTTCCCGCGCCGTGCCGCACTCCGACCGCAGATGGTAAATAGGGGACACCCATTATCAGTGCTGCAGATCGTTCATCGGATCATCGCGACATTTCTGATCAAGCAATCCAGGCTGGAGGAACGACCTACTCAGTCCTCTCGCGCACGTTCGGCGCGGCATGGAGCTGGGAAACCAATAAACTGCGTAGCGATGGATCCCGCACGTAGCGCAAATAGGAGCGCACCTTGCGGAAGCCGCCCTCGGCCCCGAACATCCGCTCCGCTTCCTCATCCGAGATGAAGGGCAGCACCACCGTGTCATCTCCGCGTTGCCAGTTCGCCGGCGTCGCCACCTGATACTTGGCAGAGAGCTGTAGGGCATCGATGACGCGCAGAATCTCATTGAAGTTGCGGCCAATGAAGGCGGGGTAGGAGAGGATCAGCTCAACCCGCTTCGACGGCGAGATGATGAAAACGTTGCGCACCGTCATGGTCTCGCCCAGGCTGGTGGCCTCGTGATGAAAAGTTGTTGCATCGAGCATGCCGAAAAGCATCGACACACGGCGGTCCGTATCCGCGATGATGGGGAAGCTCACTTGCGTGTGCTGCGTCTCATTGATGTCTGCGATCCAGCGCTCATGGTCCTTTGCGCTGTCGACGGAGAGGCCGATGACCTTCACACCGCGAGTACTCCACTCTGGCTGCAGCTTGGCCGTAGCGCCGAGCTCAGTTGTGCATACGGGTGTGAAGTCCGCCGGATGCGAGAACAACACGCACCAGGAATTGCCGATGAAATCATGGAAGTTGATCGGCCCCATGCTGGTCTCGGCGGTGAAATCGGGGACCTCATCACCGATCCGGATGTAGCCTTGCATATCGAGTTGCTCGTGCGCCTTGGGCAACACGCTTTCGGGCTCCTCATACTTGAATTCGAATGCGCTGTGGGGCGTCTCGTCGGCGTTCGGCTGCAGGGTTTGGTACTCGTGGTCCAGCATTTTCACGGTGCGCCTCTGCGCCGCGCCGGCAAACACCAAGGCACCGTTCTCCTGCCGGATCAGCGGCAGGTCAAAGCGGAATGAGTTGTTCTCGAGGAATCGCTCCTCCGCCGTGGTATTGGCGCGCTGAAGTATCTTGTTTCGGTGGGGAAACCGGCCGAAGCGTTGGATCACCGCAACGTGCCGGTGAAATATCTCGTGAAAGGCGTTCAGTGGGTCATTCGGAGCCAGCTCCTCCATCACGCGATTCCACTCCGCGAGACACAGATGCTGATCGTCCAATTCCTCGGAGTGGGTCAGCGCCAGACAGAGGAAGACCCGCTCGATCGGACGCAAACGACCATCCGCGCCGACGCGCAGCGCACTCTTCACCAGGGCAACGCAGCGCGCATCACTGGCATACATTTGGGGCGTGTCGCGGTACATATTGCGCGGGAACTGGTCGAGCAAGATCACCAGCGCCACCAACAGGCGCGGGTTCTCGTCCTCCAAGGCCCAGTAATCGAAGTGGCCCCTGGCTGCCAGTGCCACATCGGCGCCAAACCGATTCCAGATCTCCTGGTCGGTCTGCTCGGACTTGCCGAACCACAGATTGATGCATTCTTCGATAGTCGGGCGCAGCATGTACGCTAGGACCCACTCGGCCTTGTCGATTACCCCGGTCGTAAGCTGGAGGCGTTCGTCGAGAACCAACATGTGCAACTGGCGTCGCAGGGCTTTCAACTCCGTCCCTGAAAGGGTGTCGCGTTCGTCCAGGCTGGCGAGGATCCGCTGCAGGCCCTGCTGGATGCGATGGCCCAGTACTTCCTCTGATTCAGAAGGTTGAGCGGAGAGTCGGTCTGTCATCTCTTGCGTCCCGATTGGGAACTGTGATCTTAACCGAAGCACAGCGGCTTAGGCGTCGGGCCGACGGCGGTTGCGCTGGTGACGGATTACGTGTTCGCTGACGACCAGCAATTGAAATGGTCGATGATGATCGTCGCGGCCGCGGCGGGACTCGCGGCGATCGCGCTGCTCGCGGCGGCGGGCGACCGATTCCGTTGCAGCGTCGTCAAGCAAGGCGAGCGTATTCTGGGGTTCCTGATTTCAATCGCCGATGGCGACACCGCGATTGCGTATCACATCGGTTTCGACCGCGAGGCCGCGCAGGGTTTGCCGGTGTACCTGCGATTGCTGCACGCCGGCATCGCGGACGGCATCGATCTGGAATTCTACGACGGTCGGCATTAGCTTGGCCCAGCCGGCAACTGCCGGCGGTCATACCAAAGCTTGCCAAGATCCACGGTGATGCCGTGCCCGGCGGGTCCACTGCGAGGGAGCAGATTCGCGCCGGGCACACCTTCCTTGCAGAAGAGCTCGATCAGATTTCCGCTTGGATCGCGAAAGAACATCAATGCCTCGACACCGCTGCGTGTCCAGGCCTCGGAGATCGGAATGCCACACTGCGGCAGCCAGCGTCGAGCGGTCTGGAAGTTTGCTGCGTCGACGAAGAAAGCGGCGTGCGGATATTCGGCAACCCGCTCCGGTCACGCCAAGCCTTCGGTACCGATGCCGACATCCACACCCGCAATCCGGATCGACGCGAACGTCGGCAGATCGACCCGCACGACGCCGCCGAGAACATCGACATAGAAGCGCTTGCCTTCCGCCAGATCACGACAAGGAAAACTCACATGTGCAAATGATTCGAGGCTGAGCTTCGCGCTTCCCACCTTCGTCGCTTCATTCCCCGCCAGCGTCGTCGCATTTATCACATCGATCCCTTTTGGCCGCGCCCTTACGATTTCTTCTTCGCCGCTTTCTTGGTGGTGCCCGATTTCTTCACGCTCGACTTCTTCTTCCAGAGCTGTTTGCTTGCGAGCTTCGCGCCGTCGCGCATCGCCTGGAACTTGGCCCACACGACGGTCGGATGCACTTCCGGCTTGTAGCTCGCCTGCGAGGAGAAGCCGCAGTCCCCACCCGCGATCACATTGTCGCGCCCGACCAGTTTGGCGAAACGCACCAGCCGCTCGGCGATCAGCTTCGGATGCTCGACGATGTTGCTTGCGTGCAGAATCATGCCGGGGATCAGCTTCTTGCCGTCGGGCAGCTTGATGTCTTCCCAGATGTGGTACTCATGCTCATGCCGCACGTTCGCATTCTCGAAGCTATAGGCGCCGGCGTTGATCTTCAGCATGTAGCGCGCGACTTCATCCATCGGTGCTTCGTGGATGCGCGGGCCTTCGTTGATGCCAAAGCAGGTATGAAAGCGGACTTTCTCGGGCGGTATGCCCTTGATGCTTGCGTTGATGGATTCGACGTACATCCAAGCGAGCTGCTTCTTCTGTTTCGCATCCAGGGTCGGGTCGACCAGAATGTCGGGGAGGAACGGATCGTCGACCTGCAGCATCAAGCCTGCATCGATGATGGCGTTGTATTCCACGCTCATCGCGGCACCGACCGCGTGGTAGTAGTCTTCCGCGTCCCGATAGTAATCGTTGATGCCGATCCCGCTCGGCGCCACCGCCGGCATGAATGCACTCTTCGCCTTGGCCGCCTTGACGGCAGCCTTCAAATTCTCGATGTCGCGCTTGAGCGGCGCGAGATCCCGATACTTGACCGGGCCGGTACAGACCAGCGGCACGAACGGCATGAGCATGCCGCCCAGCATCGCTTCCTTGAAATATTGCGCGTAGTACTCGGGGAAGGCAGCCATTTCCGCTGCGAAGAGGTTGATCTTTCGATCGGGCATCGGCTGGAAGCCCTCGAGCCGCTCACTCACATAGGAGAAGAAGCCCGACTTCGATTGTTCGCCGTCGGCAACGATGTCGATGCCGCACGCAACCTGCTGCTTGACGATGTCGGCAACCGCTTTGCTGACCCGGGCATCGTACGCGCTCTCGTCGTAGGACTTGCCGGTGAGACGCGCCTTCATCATGTCGAGCAGGTCGTGCGGACGCGCGAGGCTCCCCACGTGAGTCGTCAGTATTCGTCCGGTCGTTGCCATCGTTGTCGTCTCCTCTCTTGATGTTAGAGCCTGTTTGAATATGCGTGGACACATGCCCTCGTGCGTCCCTAGTCAGGGTTGTTGTGCCGCATTCTGCAACAACCTCATCGCTTCTGAAGCTCGGCGCACAGTGTAATACTACTGTTGATCGACGCTCATCCTCGATGAGCCCTCGACCGGACTTGCGCCGACAATCATCGAATCGATCTGCCAGACCCTAAGCGACCTGCTCCGCCCAGGGACGATAATCCTGCTCGTCGAGCAAAACGCCCATACTGCGCATCGTTTCGTTGATTCCCGCCCCCGGCAACCACTTCGTCCTGCGCGAGGCGATCGGCGCGGACCAATCGCTCAAGGGTCGAAAGATTCGTGCCATTGGGACCTTCGAGGGTACCGTGCGCGCACTGGGCGGTACGCCGGTGAACATGGCGCCCTCCGATGCATTTGCCGCGATGTGTACAACGAAGGGATCCTCGCTACGGCTATCAAGTCGACGCCGAACGAAGTGAAGACCCTCAATGAACTGGCGAGGAGTAAGAATCTGCTGAAGGAATAGCATTCATTTGGCCCGCCGCGTCGAGTCGTAAGGAATGTGGGTTTCGGCGCTCCGGGCGCTGCGCCTGACCACGAACACGGTCACTAAGGGTCAGAGTTGAATGGCACTTACTTAAGCGAAGTAGGGGATTTGCCGTTCGCCCTGAGCCTGTCGAAGGGTGAATGCCGGAGAATCCGTGAGCGGCTTGTCGTCCGTCTTCGACAGGCCTGCGTTACCCTTCGAC
>JBJXGX010000092.1:0-3076 GCA_046160305.1 Burkholderiales bacterium | reverse complement strand
TCACCAGCCGGCACAAACGGAAGTAAGAGAGGACTCGTTAAATGGCACGTTCGCTCAAAAAAGGTCCCTTCGTCGACCACCACCTGCTCGCCAAGACCGAATCGGCACGCGCGAGCAATGACAAGCGCCCGATCAAGACTTGGTCACGGCGTTCCACGGTGCTTCCGGATTTTGTCGGACTGACGATCGCCGTCCACAACGGCAAGCAGCACATTCCGGTGTACGTCACGGAGAACATGGTCGGCCACAAGCTGGGCGAATTCTCCGCAACGCGAACCTTCAAGGGGCACACGGCCGATCGCAAGACGGCCGCCGCCCCGGTGAAGAGAAAGTAGGCGCAAGGACTGCCACCATGGACACACAAGCAAAGCTCTGGGGAGTACGCCTTTCGGCCCAAAAGGGCCGATTGGTCGCAGACCAGGTCCGCGGGTTGCCGGTTGAACGCGCGATCAACGTGCTCAACTTCAGCCCGAAGAAGGCCGCCAAGATCATCAAGAAAGTGCTCGAGTCGGCCATCGCGAATGCCGAGCACAATTCCGGTGCCGATGTCGATGAGCTCAAGGTGAAGACGATCCTCGTCGAACACGGCGGCGTGCTCAAGCGATTCCATGCGCGCGCCAAAGGGCGGGGCAACCGGATCAGCAAGCCGACATGCCATGTGTTCGTGACGGTCAGTGACGACGCACCGAAGAAAGCCACCAAATGAGGTCGATCTAATGGGACAAAAGATTCATCCGATCGGATTCAGGCTCGCCGTCAACAAGAACTGGACGTCGCGCTGGTTTGCGAATAATCGCAATTTCGCAGGCATGCTGAACGAAGATCTGCGCGTTCGCGCGTACCTCCACAAGAAGCTTTCGCATGCCTCGGTCGGGCGCGTCATCATCGAACGCCCGGCTCGCGACGCGCGCATTACGATCCACAGCGCGCGCCCCGGTGTCGTCATCGGCAAGAAGGGTGAGGACATCGAGATCCTCAAGGCCGAGCTGCGCAAGCTGCTCGGCGTGCAGGCCGTGCATGTCAACATCGAGGAAATCAGGAAACCTGAGCTCGATGCGCAGCTGGTGGCAGATTCGATCTCCCAGCAGCTCGAGAAGCGGATCATGTTCCGCCGCGCGATGAAGCGGGCGATGCAAAACAGCATGCGGCTTGGCGCGCAAGGCATCAAGATCATGAGCGCCGGGCGGTTGAACGGCATCGAGATCGCGCGCACAGAGTGGTATCGCGAAGGACGCGTGCCGCTCCATACGCTCAAGGCCGATATCGATTACGGATTTTCCGAGGCGAAGACAACCTACGGCGTCATCGGCGTAAAGGTATGGATCTACAAGGGTGACGTGCTGGCCAAGAACGAACAACCGCCGGTTGCGATGCCTTCGATGGCACCTGAACCCGAGGCGCCAAGACGCGGCCGCAAGACGCTCTCCCGGCCAGGTCGAGCCGATGCCGGTGGCGGCGCAGGCAAACCCGAAGCCGGAGCGCCACCTGCGGCAGACCGGCCAAAAGCGCCTCCGACACGAACCAGGATTCGTAAGAGTGAGGCCGGCGGCGAAGCAAAACCCGATGCCGCGGCACCACCGGCGGCCGACGCCAATGCAAAGCCCGCAACGCGTCGGATAAAGAGCACTGGAGACGGCGATGCTTCAACCAGCTAGAACGAAATACCGCAAGCAGCAGAAGGGCCGCAACAAGGGTGTGGCCACCCGCGGCAACAAAGTGTCCTTCGGGGAATTCGGCCTGAAGGCAATCGACCGGGGTCGCCTGACCGCCCGTCAGATCGAGGCTGCACGTCGAGCCATGACGCGGCACATCAAGCGGGGCGGTCGGATCTGGATCCGCATCTTCCCGGACAAGCCGATCTCGCAGAAGCCGGCGGAGGTACGGATGGGTAACGGCAAGGGCAACCCGGAGTATTTCGTTGCCGAAATCCAGCCGGGCAAGGTCCTCTATGAAATGGATGGTGTGGACGAGGCATTGGCGCGCCAAGCGTTCGCGCTGGCTGCCGCCAAGTTGCCCTTGAAGACATCATTTGTCCATCGCCAAGTGGGATAACCGATCATGACGGCCACGGAATTGAGAACCAAAAATGCGATCGAGCTTCGCAAGGAGCTCGGCGAATTGTTGCGTGCGCACTTCTCGCTGCGCATGCAGAAAGCAACCCAGCAACTCACCAATACCAGCCAGCTGAGCCGGGTGCGCCGCGATGTTGCTCGGGTGCAAACGATCCTCGCCGAAAAATCACGGGCGCAACCACAATGACCGACGCACAGACAGCAGCACCGGCAGCACCGCAGCGCGCGAAAACCATCCGGACCCTGACCGGCCGTGTCGTGAGCGACAAGATGCAAAAGACAGTCACCGTTCTCGTAGAACGAAGAGTCGCTCACCCGCTCCTCGGCAAGACCATCACGCGCTCCAACAAGTATCACGCGCATGACGAGAAGGGCGAATGCAAGGAAGGTGACCTCGTCACGATCCAGGAGTGCCGTCCGATCTCGAAGACCAAGACCTGGCGCGTCACCGCGCTGGTCGAGCGCGCAAAGGTGTATTGAGAATTCACGGCAGATGCTCGGCAAAGGCGAATACGCTGTTGCCACGGCCCGGAAATAGTTGCTATACTCTTCGGCTCTTCGCAGGATCAATTTTGCGAAGCAAAGCAGGCTGCAGACCATAAGTCGCAGCCCAAATTTCCCGAACGGGATCCAAGACTGACCGCATCGGCGCTGCGAACCACGCATTGCAAGCGGGACAAGTTGGAGCAGAAAAATGATTCAGATGCAAAGTATCCTCGACGTCGCCGACAACACCGGCGCGCGCTCTGTCATGTGCATCAAGGTGCTGGGCGGATCCAAGCGGCGCTACGCCGGGATCGGCGACATCATCAAGGTGAGCGTCAAGGATTGCGCCCCTCGCGGCCGCGTGAAGAAAGGCGAGATCCATCACGCCGTCGTCGTACGAACCGCCAAGGGCGTGCGCCGGCCGGATGGCTCTCTCATCAAGTTCGATTCGAACGCGGCAGTGCTCCTCTCGAACAAATTCGAACCGATCGGCACGCGTATCTTCGGACCGGTGACGC
>JBJXGX010000091.1:0-8398 GCA_046160305.1 Burkholderiales bacterium | reverse complement strand
GCGCGGGAATCGGAAATCCGCATGTTGCTGATCGATGTACACGGCTCGCTGGTCGGTGGTCCCGGGCAGCTCGGCGACTATTTCATCGTCGTACCCAAGGTTCACGCGGACGTCGCTGCAACGAAGTTGAAGACGAGCATCCTGGTCGAAGCAGCCGTCGTCGTGCCGGGCCTGCCCGCCAGAGACTGATCAGCCGGAGCAATCGTCATGTGGCAACGAACTGCGCAACGAAGACAGATATTCCGGGCTGGCCTTATCGGGCTCCTCGCATGCGCCGCAACGACGCTCGCGTGGGGCAACAAGCTGGCCGGACCGGAAAAGCGGACGGCCCTTGTGATCGGCAATAGCGCGTACAAGCTGAGCCCGCTCAAGAATCCGGTGAACGACGCGCAGGCCGTCGCCGCGACGCTGAAGGGCCTCGGTTTCGACGTGCTGCTGCGTGAGAACACGACATTCAAAGACCTCCTCGAGGCGATGCGTTTGTTTTCGTTGCGTTCGCAGGACGCGGAGGTGCGTCTCGTGTTCTATGCGGGCCATGGAATACAGGTGAAAGGACGCAACTACCTGTTGCCGATCGACACGGTGCTGCAGAGCGAAGAAGAAGCCGCGAGCAAGGCGGCCGACGTCAATCAGTTGCTCGAGCGGATGAGCCAGGCCAAGGAGGGGATGAATGTCGTCATCCTCGATGCTTGCCGGAACAATCCTTTCGCCGGGAACGACGTGGTGCTCCCGGACGGCCGGCGCATGCGCTATCGCAGCCTGCTACCAGGCGGTCTCGCGAAAGTGGATCCACCGCTTGGAACGTTGATCGCGTTTTCCACCGCACCCGGCGGCGTGGCGCTCGACAATCCGAACGCCAAGAACAGCGTGTACACGCAGCATCTCATCGCGAACATGCAGATCGCGGGCCTCCCCATCGAGCAGGTATTCAAGCGCGTCCGCGCCGGTGTTGCACAGGAAACCGGCCGCATGCAGGTGCCGTGGGAAAGCTCCAGCATCATGAATGATTTTTGTTTCAAGACGGCGAACGGGGGATCGTGCGTGATGGGCGCATCAGGCGTCGATCTTCATGGTGTGAAGATCGGCCGTTAGCAACGTCCAATTGACGCGCGGACGCGTCGGCAAGCTTCGCCATCGCGTGATCAGCTTCGGGATTCCCGTCAGTGGGAATCCCGTTTCTGCATTGGCAGTTCGTACTTAACAACAGCCCTTCCTAGGAGACGACAATGATTCGAAAGCTGCGCACCGACCGCGACAACCAGCAATGGATGCTCGACCTTGCGCTCAATATGCGCGGCCGGGTGCAGAACTTCGAGCGCGACGATAGCGAAGTACCCGCCGGCAAACGCGCAAGAAACTATCGCATGCTGCCGAAGGTGTGGCGCGAGGCGGCTGAAAGGCATGAAGCGTTGGCGCGAAAAGCGCACGCGCGTGGACATAACGCGGCCGCGACCTACCATTATGATCATGCCGTCGAAGCCTATCGGATGGCGCAACATCCGATCTACTTCGACAACCATCCGGTCAAGCGGACGCTCTATCGGAAGCTGTCGGAAATGGTCGATCGGCGCTCGGAGGTCGCGGACTATCCGATCGAGCGCGTCGAGGTGCCGTTCGACGATGGCAAAACCATTTCCTGTCTATTCCACATGCTGCCGGGCAAGCCCAAGGCACCGGTGGTCCTCTATGTGCCCGGAATGGACCAGACGAAAGAATATTTCCCAAAGGCGTATCACAACGTTGCGCTGTCACGCGGATTCCATGTGCTGTCGATGGACGGGCCGGGCCAAGGCAGCTCGAACATGCAGAAGATCCGCTCGGTCAACGACAACTACGAGCGGGCGGGCGCTGCCGTGATCAGTTGGCTCGCAAAGCATCCCGCGGTCAATCGCCGCAAGATTGCGATCTACGGCATCAGCATGGGAAGTTATTGGTCGTTGCGGCTTTCGAGCTACGACCATCGGCCGGCCGCGGTCGTGAGCTCCGTCGCGTGCTTCAACCCGAACAACACGATCTTCACCCAGTCGTCGCCTCGCTTCAAGCAGATGTTCATGTATATGGCCGGCTATGAGAATGAAGAGCGCTTCGACGAGGAGGTCGCGAAGGGAATGACGGTTCGCGGCTACCTGGACAAGATCACCTGTCCGACCTTGCTGGTCACCGGAGAGTTCGACCCGCTATGCCCCCTGGAAGAAGCGATCGAAGCGTTCGAGGATCTCGACGTTCCGAAGGAAATGTGGGTGTTCGAGAATCAGTATCACCCGTTGTGGGGGATCGGCAACCTCGGCGGAATGGACTGCCACGACTATGTGCTCGACTGGCTGTCGGAGGCGCTGAATGGCAAGCCGCTCACGCGTCGCCACAAGCGCATTGCCTACGTTCGGGAAAACGGTGATGGGCCGTGGGGCAATTGCGAGTGGGCACCGCCGACGAAACGCGGCCAGGCGTATTTTTAGGATGCCTACCCGTGGAACGGCGGAAGACTTGTCAGGAAAATTGAACCCATCTTGCGCGGCGCGACACTAAACGGGGTGAAGCGCGTCCGCGCAGCATGAATCGTGGAAGGAGCACGTCGTGATCTCCAAATCTCTAGTCGGTGCGTTTGCCTTAGCCCTGCTGTCCAGCGCCGCATTCGCGCAGGTGGTCTTGCAGTACCGCGAGGGCGATCGGGTCGATCCACGCGATGTCGCCCGAATCCTGGGTAAGCACGAAACCAAGCCCGGAATGCGGATGCGATCAATTCGCATCACCGACGGCGCCGATGCCGCAGATGGCGACGAAAAGCCCCAGGCAAGCAGCCTCTCCCTCCCGGTCCAATTCGCGTTCGACTCGGCACAGATTCTGCCGCAGGCACGGGCTCAATTGGACGCAGTTGCCGAGGGAATCAAGCTACTGCCCGAAGCGCAGCCCGTCGTGATCGAAGGCCATACCGACGCGCAAGGACCGGATCAGTACAACCTTGATTTGTCCAACAGGCGCGCGCTATCGGTGAGGAACTACCTTGCGCGCGTACACGGCATCGATCAGGGGCGCCTTCGGACCGAAGCGTATGGCGAGTACAGGCCGTTGAATTCCCAGGACCCCAATTCCGCCGAAAACCGGCGCGTGCAGTTCCGGGGTGGGTAGGGAGTCCGGATATTTCCAAGGTTTGAGTCATGCCCGAGCAAGTTTCCTGTTGTCTCCTCCTTTGATGGTTTGGACGCGGCCCCTGTGGCCGCGTTTTTCTTTTCCCGCACCCGGACACCGAAGCCAATGCGTTTGCGAACGAATTGTTGAACTATCCGCCGGCATGCGGCAACTCACGTATCGAATCTTGCAGCAGTTTCTTGTCACCTCCTCCTTCAGTATCTTCAACGCGGCCGCGAGGCCGCGTTTTTATTTACCGGTCCTGATTGCACGCCCATCGCTGCCTCAAAGCGGAAATCGATATTGCGAGCGCGTCGCATTGACATCGACCACGGTGAGCGCCGTCATGTTGACCAGCCGCCTCACGGTCGCGGAGGCGGTCGCGATATGCACCGGTTTCGCCGGCCCGAGCAGAATCGGCCCGATTGTTATGCCATCGCCGGCGGCCGTCTTGAGAAGGTTGAACGAAATGTTCGCCGCGTCCAACGTTGGCATCACGAGGACATTGGCCTCGCCCGACAGCCTGGAATCGGAGAAAACGTTGCCTCTCACCAGCTCCGACAACGCGGCATCGCCATGCATTTCCCCTTCGATTTCGATCTCGGGCGATCGCATGCGAATCAGCGGCAGTGCGTCCCGCATCTTGCGTGCGGAAGGCGTTTCGTGCGACCCGAAGCTCGAATGGGAAAGGAGCGCCACTTTCGGCGTGATGCCGAACCGACGAACCTCCTCGGCGGCGAGAATAGTCATCTCCGCGATCTGCTCGGCGGTCGGATCGACATTGACGTAGGTATCGCAGATGAATACCGTGCGTTTGGGAAGAAGAAGCACATTCATCGCGTAGTAGTTGCTCACGCCCGCCCGGAGCCCGATGACCTGGTCGACATACCGAAGATGATCGGCATAGGTTCCATAGGGCCCGCAGATCATGGCATCGGCTTCCCCGCGATGGACCATGATGATGCCGATCAGCGTATGGCTTCGGCGCATCTCGAGACGCGCATCGTGCTCCGTCACGCCTCGACGTTTGGTGAGCGCATAATACGTTTTCCAGTAGTCGCGATAGCGGGGATCCGACTCCGGGTTCACGAGCTGAAAATCGACGCCGGCGTGCATACGAAGGCCGTACCGCTCGATGCGCGTTGCCACGACGTTCGGTCGCCCGACGAGGATGGGCGTGGCCAGACCCTCGTCCACCACCACCTGCACCGCCCGAAGGACGCGCTCCTCCTCGCCTTCAGCGTAGACGATCCGCCGCGGCGCCTGTTTGGCCGATGTGAACAGCGGCTTCATGATCAAACCGGAGTGGTAGACGAATTGCTGGAGCTGCTGATGGTACGCATCGAAGTCGGTGATCGGACGCAGCGCCACGCCGCTTGCCATCGCTGCCTTTGCCACCGCGGGGGCGATCGTCACGATTAGGCGTGGATCAAACGGCTTGGGAATCAAGTAGTCCGCGCCGAAACGCAGGTTCTGCTCACCGTAGGCGGCGGTGACGACTTCGGATTGCTCCGCGGTTGCAAGATTCGCGATCGCATAGACGGCCGCGAGCTTCATCGCCTCGTTGATTTCCGTGGCGCCAACGTCGAGCGCGCCCCGAAAGATGAATGGAAAGCAGAGGACGTTGTTGACCTGATTCGGGTAGTCGGAACGGCCGGTTGCGATAACCGCATCGGGACGTGCCTTGCGTGCGAGATCCGGATCGATCTCCGGGTCGGGATTAGCCAGTGCGAGGATCAACGGACGCGGCGCCATCGCTGCCAGCATCGCCGGCACTACGACGTTACCGGCGGATAGTCCGAGAAAAATATCCGCCTGATCGACAATCTCGGCAAGGGTGCGGGCGGTCGTGTCCCGGGCGTAGCGGGCCTTATTCGGATCCATTTGCTCGACGCGTCCGCGATAGACGACCCCAACCACGTCGCTCACCCAAATATTCTCTGGACGCAGTCCGAGGCTCACCAGCAAGTCAAGACAAGCCAAGGCCGCCGCACCGGCACCGGAGCAAACGAGCTTGACGTCCGTGATCGACTTTCCGACCACGCGCAACCCGTTGAGAATGGCCGCGCCCACGATGATTGCCGTGCCATGCTGGTCATCGTGGAAGACCGGGATCTTCAGCCGCTCCCGAAGTTTTTTCTCGACATGAAAACACTCGGGCGCCTTGATATCTTCGAGATTGATGCCACCAAAGGTGGGTTCCAGGGCGGCAATGATGTCGACAAGCTTGTCCGGGTCACGTTCGTTGATTTCGAGATCGAACACATCGATGCCGGCGAACTTCTTGAAGAGGACCGCCTTGCCCTCCATGACCGGCTTGGCAGCGAGGGGCCCGATGGCGCCAAGTCCAAGGACAGCAGTGCCATTGGTGATGACGGCGATAAGATTGGCTCGCGCCGTAAGCTCCCCTGCTTGCGCGGGGTCCCGGACGATCTCCTCGCAGGCCACCGCGACCCCGGGTGTATAGGCCAATGCGAGGTCGCGCTGATTGACCAGCGCCTTGGTCGCTTCGATAGCGATCTTGCCCGGGCGGGGTTTTCGATGGTATTCGAGCGCTGCATCTCGAAACGGGTTCTTCATCGCCATCAATGATCGACCGGCTATGCGGGAGGGAATTGTCGATTGATTCTGATCTCTTCGCAGGCGCTGACCTCGCAGGTGCGCATGGCGCGCATCCAGGACCATGCCGTCGACGTGAGACCGCTAAGCGGGATTCGCCGCTGAGGCGATGATCGATAGAATGCGCGTTGATGATACGGCGCAACGCGATTGCAGAGGGAATCAACATTGGCAGCTCACCCGTCCGTCGCCTCACGCATGAAAATGATCGAGCCCTTCTATGTCATGGAGGTTCAGCGTCGCGCCTTCGAACTGGAAGCGATGGGACGGCACATCATCCATATGGAGATCGGCCAGCCGGATTTCGGCGCACCGCCGTGCGTGCGAGATGCGGTGAGCGCGGCGATGGCCACGCATTCGCTTGGTTATACCGATGCGCTCGGAATGCGCGTCCTGCGCGAGGGCATCGCGCGGTTCTACGCCGAGCGATTCGGCGTCGACGTATCGCCGGAACGAATAGTTGTTACGGCGGGCGCATCGGGCGCTTTCTTGCTCTTGTGCGGAACATTATTCGGGCCCGGGGACGAAGTATTGCTTCCCGCGCCGGGCTATCCCTGCAATCGTCATTTCGTCACGATGTTCGATGCAACCCCGATCGATTTTCTGGTTGAGCCCGAAGGGTCATTCCAGCCAACAGTGGAGGCAATCGAGGCCGCTTGGGGCCCGGCGACCCGGGGAATCGTAATCGCCACGCCTTCCAATCCGACCGGTACGTCAATGCCATTCGAGAATCTGGCGGCCGTGGCAAGAACCGTTCGGAAGCGCCGTGGTGCCCTCATCGTCGATGAGATTTATCAGAGTCTGCATTACGGATCCCATGAACGGACCGTACTTGAGTCAGGTGAGGATTGTTTTGTCGTCAACAGCTTTTCGAAGTACTTCAATCTCACCGGGTGGCGCATCGGCTGGCTGGTGGCACCCGAGGCGGTGGTGCCGGAACTTGAGCGGCTGGCGCAGAACGCGTTCATCTGTCCCTCAGCACCCGCGCAACATGCAGCACTCGCCGCACTCACGCCTCAGGCGATCAGCATCTACGAGGATCGCCGCGCCGAATTCAAGAAGCGCCGCGACTTTATGGTGCCGGCGCTCAAGGCAATTGGCTTCCGAGTGCCCGCCATCCCGGACGGCGCGTTCTATATCTACGCGGATTGCTCGGCGTTTTGCGATGACAGCTTCAGCTTTGCGTTCGATCTTCTGGAGCGAGCGGGCGTTGCAGTGACCCCGGGACGGGATTTTCGAGGAAGTCGTCCCGGCGCCTTCGTGCGCTTCGCGTATACCCAATCGTTGGACTCACTCGCCGCGGGCATTGATCGTATCGCCAAGGTGCTGAATCGAGGTTGACGCGGCCCTACTGCGCTAGCTTTCGCGTCGGGTTTTGGCGTCACCCCGATTTGGCGGTAAAGGCGGGAGGGGCTTGGGAATTTCAGCTCAGCTTGTTTGCAGGGATTGGCTCTTCAAGAGACGATCGAAGATCAATTTCTCTGCGAAGATCCGCTCGGCGTATTGCATCGATCGGTCGTTCGCGGCACCGTTGTACTGCTGCAGCCCTGACGCGAGATTTCCGCCCCTGGCAACATATTCCCGAAGAATTTGCGCGCCAACGAGGATGTTGACCCACGGGTCGAGCACTGCGGCGACGCCACCGTGCGTGTTGAGTTTATCCAGGTGATACTTTGGAATAACCTGCATCAACCCCTTGGCGCCCATGTCGCTTTCCGCGATCGGATTGAATCGAGATTCGACCGCCATGACCGAGAGGATCAGCACCGGATCAAGTCCGACGATTCGACCTGCGGAGAATGCGGCCGCCACGAGTTCCTCGGCGGCCTCTGGTGCGATCCGATAATTGCGCGACAGATGCCTGGCGATTGCACCTTCACGCGGATCCGCTGACGGACTCGCGACCGCCGTCGGCCCATGTGACGCCTTGGCATCGCCGGTTACGTTGGTGTCGACCGCGGTCGATTCACCGGCACGCGAGACGACTACGCCTCGGTCAATCATCTGTAGGGAGAGAAGAAGGACGGTGAACAGTCCCACGACGCTCATTACACCGCGTGTTGCTTCGAATACAGAGTCGAGCCGATGCATTGCGAACAACTTAGATGATGTCCAAACGCTCATGGCATACCTCCGTCAATCATTTTTCGTATTGCCAATTCCCCGAGGACGATCCTGGGGTCTAGAGCGCCGTATATCAGCATATCGATATGAAGGCGGCGCTGCCCGTCGGGGGACGTAATGCCCCGAAGGCCAAAATGCGGATTTAGATTTGGCACATATCCGCAACAATTAGGCGACCGTCGGGTGCCTAAGATTGATCGATTGACTCTGTGCTGGGTGGTCTACTACGCCGCCACAATGACTATTTTACGCCGTGTTTTTAATTAGTTACGCGCCAGACATGCGACGGAAACAACCACTCGTCAACGGATGGAGTGGGTCGCAATATACGGGAATTAAGTCAAGATAAGTGCCCCGGCGAGGGCGCGGGCGCTTGCTACAATTGCGCGGTCTCGCGGTTTGTTCGCCGGGGACAAACGCACCAACGCGGAATGTCTGCGGTTCAGCCTTTGCCTGCACAAAGACTGGCCGCAGACCATTCCACTACCGCCTAGGGCCGCGATCCTGTTGGGAACGGCCATGCTGCCGC
>JBJXGX010000090.1:0-9019 GCA_046160305.1 Burkholderiales bacterium | reverse complement strand
GCCGGCGTTGGCCGCGCCACCCGTATTCGCCGTTGACAACGAAAGTGTCCAATGTCCACATCTCCCCGCTGGAAGATGGCGCTGGATGTCGAGCGTTGCATCGGTTGCCACGCCTGCTCCGTCGCCTGCAAAGTCGAACACAATGTCCCGCTTGGTCGATTCCGCACCAAAGTCTATTACTGGGACGAAGGCAAGTTTCCCAAAGTCAAACGCTGGTTCCTCCCTACACTGTGCATGCAGTGCGAGGACGCGCCGTGCCTGAAGGCCTGTCCGCATAGCGCGATCGGGCGTGGCAACGACGGCATCATTCGCGTCGATGCCGAAAAATGCGAACACGATGGCGCCTGTGAGACCGCATGTCCCTACGCCGCGATCGGTTGCGACGACAACGACGTCGCCGACAAATGCGATTTCTGCTCGAACCGTCTCGCCGTCGGGATGGAGCCGGCCTGCGTCGAGACGTGTCCGTCCGAAGTCTTCCACTTCGGTGACGCCAACGATCCGAATTCCAAATACTCGAAATTCATGGAAAAGCACGGCAAGGAAACGACCGTGCTGAAGCCGGAAGAAAAGACCAAGCCGTCGGTCCACTATCGCGGCCACAAGAAGGAGATGGAGGCCAAGATTCCAAAGGGCCATCTCCACGATCCGTATTCGTACGAGATCGAAACGTGGGCGACGCTTGAATCGCAGTTCCCTCCGCGCAAACGTGTGCAGTGGGCTGACATTCCGCCGGGTGGCGCCTTCACCTACGGACCTGACGCCAAGCGTCTGGCTGCCAACGGTCAACCCGAAGAGGGCGGCGATGAAACGGCGTGAATTCATCAAACGCGGCATGGCCGCGATGTCGACGCTCGCGGTCGGTGAAACGATCCTCCTCGCACCCGGTGATGCGCAGGCCTTTTTCTGGCGGCGCAAGAAGGAGCTGGTCGGTCAGCGCAAGGCAGTGCGCCGAGCAAGCGGCAAGGGTCGCATCCCAAACGACTACTCCAAAGCGACGATCGTAAAAGGCGTCTGCCTGAATTGCTCGACCGTGTGTGGCATTCAAGGCTATGTCATCGACGGGCGGCTGGTGAAGGTTGGGGGCAATCCCGAGGACCCCAACAACGGCAAGGCGCTTTGCGCCAAGGGGCAGTCCAGCCCAACCATCAACAATTATCCCGAGCGGCTGCTCTATCCGCTCAAGCGCGTTGGCGCGCGCGGCGAAGGCAAGTGGAAGCGCATCACCTGGGACGAAGCGTATGACGACATTGCCAAGCGCATTCGCAAGGCGATGGACGAGGGCAAGCCAGAGGAAGTCGCGATCCAGATCGGTCGTTCGCGTATCGCCGAGGAGATGACGCGATTCCTGAATGCGATCGGCACGCCGTCACTCTTCAATCATCGCGCGCTCTGTTCGTCCAACAAGCGTGCGGCGAACTATGTTTCGCTGGGTGAAACCGATTGGGAAAGTCCGGATTTCGCGCGCTCGAAATACATCCTCAACTTCGGTGCGAATTTCTATGAGGCACACCAGGGTGCGATTCACGCGGCGATCCGCATCATCAAAGGCCGATTCGACAACGGCGCGAAGCTGGTCACATTCGATGTGCGCATGTCGAACACCGCGGGGCGTTCGGATGAATGGTTTGCGCCGAATCCGGGCAGCGACGGCGCGATCGCGCTGGCAATGGGCAATGTCATCATGCAGGCCGGGGAACACGATGCCGCGTGGCTCGACAACTGGAGCAACATCAACGCCCTGCAGTTGAAGACCTGGATCTCCCGCTACACGCCCGAGTGGGCTGAACAGGTGTCGGGCATGCCGGCGGCGGACATCCGTCGCATCGCGCTCGAATTCGCGCGAGCGCGGCCGGCTTCGGTCGCCTTTACCAATCGCGGATCCGGTGCGCATTACAACGGCTTCAACAACGATCGAGCAATTATCTTGTTGAACGCGATTGTCGGGTCGATCGGCAAGGCGGGCGGTTACTGCTACACGGTCGAGCCGACGCGGGTTCCGCCCTCGGTGTTCCCGCAGCCGATGCCGCGCCCGCCTGCACCCAAGGCAACTAGCGCGATCGAGAATCCGTCCGAATGGCCGCTCGCCAACAAATGGCAGCGCATGAAGGTCGGGCAGATCGTCTATCAGGGCATCAAGGAAGGGCGCGGCAAGATTCAGGTGTATCTCAGCTACACCGTGGCCGCGCCGCAGACCTGGCCCGAAGGACGCAGCCTCACGGTGGAGGTGTTGAAGGATGAGAAGCTGATCCCGTTCCATGCGTGCTCCGACATCGTATATTCCGAACAGGCCCACTTTGCGGACCTGATCCTGCCCGATGCCACATACCTCGAGCGCTGGGGATTCGATACCCGCAACAACATGGAGTTGCGCGATTACGTCACCTTGCGCCAGCCCATGGTGCCGCCACCGGCCGAATGCGTGAGCTTCGTCGATTCGATGATCGAGATCGGCAAGCGCATCGGCCCGCAGACCGCGCAATACTTCCAGTTCAAGAATCATGAAGAGTGGATGAAGCTGCGCTGTCAGGCCCTCACCAAACGCGTCAACGAAGACGGCTTCGAGTACATGAAGAAGCACGGCGTGTGGCAAGACATGTCGAAGCCGCAGTATTTCGAGTTGTACAACTGGCCGCTGTCGGAAGCCGAGCTGAAAGACACACGAGTCGACGAGACCACGAAGATCGTATTTCGCAAGGGTGCCGACGGTCGCGAGACCAGGGTCGGACTATTCGTCGATGGCAAGGCGCGTCGCGGATTCATCACGCCGACCCGCAAGTTTTCGGTGTATCACGAAGACATCGAAAACGCGGCCAAGCAAGTTGGGTTCACGGAAGACGGCCAGATGGGCATGCCGGAATGGTTTGCCGTACCAACCATCCAGAACATGACCGGCGACCAGCTCCATCTGGTCACGTTCAAGTGGAACGTGCATACGCAGGGTCGTACGCAGTCGCAGAAGTATCTTTCAGAGATCGTGCATCACAACCCGATGTGGATCAACACCGAGACGGCGGGCACCTACGGTATTCGCACCGGTGATCTGGTCGAAGTGACGACCTATCGCCCCCGCGGCCATCAGATGAAGAACGGCGGCGAGATCGTCGGACGCGCAATGATTCCGGCGTATGTGACCGAGGGCATTCATCCGCGCGTTCTCGCGATCTCGAATACGCTTGGCAACCTGTGGCATGGTCGCGCGGCGAGCGGCATCAACGGCAAGCGTCAGCGCCTCGATGCGTGGAACGAGAAGGTAATCGCCGAAGATCAGGATCTCGACGGCGACATCTGGTGGGACAAACGCAAGGGCGGTACCGGCGCAGGCTACAACGTGAACGCCATCTTGCCGATTCAACCGGCGCCGCTTGTGGGCATGCAAGGCTGGTACGACACGGTGTGTTCGATTCGCAAGATCTCGCACGCTACATACTCTTAACCCCGTTCTTAACCCCGTGATCAGCGGCGCGCGGCGACAACCGTGGGCCGCGCGTCATTTCACTCAAGGAGCATTCCATGATTTCACTTCCCCGCCTGCTTGCCCACAGTTCGTTGGCGCTTGCCGCGATGTTGGGCATATCGGCCGCCGTCAATGCGCAGTCGCTCAAGGTGTCGGCGATCCCCGACGAAGCGCCCACTGAGCTGCAACGCAAGTTCAAACCACTTGGCGCGTACCTCGAACGCGAAGTCGGCATGAAAATCGAGTTCACGCCCGTTACCGATTATCCCGCCGTCGTAGAGGGCCTCGCCACGCGCAAGATTGATATGGCATGGCTCGGTGGCTTCACGTTCGTGCAAGCCAAAATTCGTTCCGACGGTGGCGTGGTGCCGATCATCCAGCGCGCCGAAGACGAGAAATTCATCAGCTATTTCATCGTGCCTAGTGACAGCAAGGTCGGTTCGCTTGCCGATCTCAAAGGTAAGACGTTCGCGTTCGGATCCGCCTCGTCGACCTCGGGCCACTTGATGCCCCGCCACTTTCTGATGAAAGACGGCATCAACCCGGACAAAGACTTCAAGACCGTCGCCTTTTCCGGCGCGCATGACGCGACCGTTGCGTTCGTTGCATCCGGCAAGGCCGAGGGCGGCGTATTGAACGCGTCGGTGCTCGATAAGTTGATCGAGACCAAGAATCCGAACGCGGCCAAAGTGAAGATCCTCGCCAAGACGCCCACGTACTACGACTACAACTGGACCGTGCGACCCGGGCTCGATGCGGCCGTCACCCAGAAACTCACCAACGCATTCGTGAAACTCGATCCGGGCAAGCCCGCGGACAAGGAGATCATGGACCTGCAGCGTGCCTCGAAATTCATCGCGACCAAAGTGTCGAACTACGATGGCATTGAGGCGGCGGCGCGTTCCGCGGGATTGTTGAAATAGCTGGTGATGAATGCTGCCGCGGCCATCCCGCTACGCCCAGTCGATGAGCGCTCCGATCCCGCGATTGAATTGACTGACATCGGGCTCGTTCATCCGAACGGGCAGCGGGCGTTGGGGCGCGTTACGCTTCGTCTCGCGTGTGGGGAACGGGTTGCGATCATTGGGCCCTCGGGTGCGGGCAAGACTTCATTGCTCAGGCTGATCGGCACATCGCTTCGTCCGACCGGTGGGCGCGTTGCCGTGCTTGGTGAGAATCCCTGGCAGCTGGATGCGCGATCGTTGCGACGTCTGCGCGCGCGACTCGGGCTCATCCATCAGTCCCCACCGATACCACCCCGGCAACGCGCGATCACAGCGGTGCTTGCCGGCAAGCTTGGGCAATGGTCGTGGTGGCGCTCGGCGCTCTCGCTTCTCTATCCGTCCGATATCGTCGGCGCGCGCGAGATCCTTTCGCGGCTCGATCTTGCCGATCGCCTGTTCGAACGGTGCGATCGGTTGTCGGGGGGCCAATTGCAAAGAGTCGGCGTCGCGCGCGTGCTTTATCAGGCACCAACAATTGTGCTCGCGGATGAGCCGGTTTCGGCGATGGATCCTGCGCTGGCCGATCTCACCATTCAACAGCTCAACAATGATGCGCAATCGCGCGCTACGACATTGCTCGCCAGTCTGCATGCGGTAGATCTCGCGCTCAGGTGGTTTCCGCGCATCGTGGGCGTGAAAGCAGGCGAGATCGTATTCGATCTCCGGGCCCAGCAAGTCACCGAAGAGATGCTGCGCGATCTATACGCGTCAGAAACGGCGACACCGCCGGTGCAGGGCAATCAACGATTGGTCCTGCCCCAGCAGGGACTCGCCGTCGCGGGGCGCCCGCTCTGTTCATGAGTACAGCTACGCCTGCCACGCTTCGCGATCCCGAGGCTTTGTCCCGCATCGGCTGGGCACTCGCCGCGGTCGTCGTGCTCTGGCCGCTGTTGTTACTCTCAGGATTCGACCCCGCGCTGTTGCTCGACCCGCAGAATCTCAAGGCAATGGGGATTTTTCTTGGCGGCTTCCTCCCACCGGAGACGTCCGCCGAATTTCTCGACTTGCTCTTGAAGGCGACGCTCGAAACGCTCGCGATGGCAACCGTTGGTATTGCACTTGCATTGTTCATTGCCGCGCCGCTTGCGTTCATTCTCACGCAGAGTCTTTCCGTCTCCCGTATTGGACCTGGCCCCGGCCGGTGGCGTGGCGAGGCGATCCGGGCGATCGCGCGAATGGTCCTCCTCGTGCTGCGCGGCATCCCGGAAATCGTGTGGGCATTGGTCTTCGTGCGAGCGCTGGGGCTTGGTGTCACGGCAGGGGTGCTGGCATTGGCCATCACCTACGGCGGCATGTTGGGCAAGGTGTACGCGGAGATTCTTGAATCTGCCGATACGCGCGGCGCGCGTGCGCTGCTTGAACATGGCAGCAGCCGATCGATGGCACTGGTCTATGGCTTGATGCCCAATGCGGCGCAGGAGCTCGTGTCGTACACGGTGTATCGATGGGAATGCGCCGTTCGCGCATCGGTGATCATGGGCTTTGTTGGCGCCGGCGGCCTGGGGCAACTCATGGACCAATCGATGAAGATGCTGAATGGCGGCGAGTCGGCCACCATTCTTCTCGTGTTTCTGCTGTTGGTGTTGCTGGCGGACTGGATCAGCGGTTTCCTCCGAAAGTTGCTCGCATGAGCACCGCGACGACGAGTGAATCAATGCGGGCCGCCGGCATCTGCGTCAATTGCTGGCTGACGGTCGCGGCACTCGTGGCCGTGTTGTGGGCAAGCATTGCGTATTTGAAGCTCGATTTCGCCGGGCTTGTGGCACCCGAGTCGCGGGCCTACATGGCAAAATTTGCGTTGGCATTTTTTCCGCCGGACACCTCCGCCGAGCTGATGACGAAGGTCGCGTGGGGCGCGCTCGAGACCATCGCGATATCCCTCATCGGTACGCTGTTGGCCGCAATCCTGGGCCTCGCCTTGGCGCTGCCTGCATCCGGTCGATACGGTTGGGCCGCCCGCGGCGGTTCGCGCTTCGCATTGAATACGCTCCGCTCGGTGCCTGAGCTCGTCTGGGCCGTACTGATGGTGCTCGCCGCCGGGATCGGACCATTCGCCGGTACACTCGCACTGGCGCTGCACACGACCGGCGTGCTCGGGCGTTTGTTCGCGGAAGCCCTGGAGAATGTTCCCCCGGAACCCACGAATGCGCTGATCGAGTCGGGGGCCACCGGATCCATCGCCTTCGTGTACGGCACCTGGCCGATGATTCTCCCGCAGGTCGTGGCGTATTCGCTCTATCGCTGGGAGATGAATATCCGGATGGCCACGATCCTCGGTTTCGTCGGCGCTGGGGGTCTAGGACAATTGTTGTATCTCACGCTCTCCTGGTTTCAACAGGATCGCGCGGCCACGGTGATCATCGCGATGCTGGTCCTCGTGATCGTCGTGGACGCACTCAGCGCCTGGCTGCGACGCGGGCTTGCCCGTGCGTACGCATGAGACACTGCGATCCGCTTACGTTTCGATTTCGCTGAAAGGATGACAATGCAAGTGAATCGTTGGATGAAACTGCTGGTCGTGGGTACCTTGTTGGTGCTTGGCTCCGGTTGCGCTACCCGCAACATGCTCAGTGACGGCGCGGGTGGTAAGGCAATGCTTGCCGGCAATGATCCCGTGTCCTATCACGTTGGCGCGAGTCCGGTGAAAGGCGATCCCAAGATCACCGCGGATTGGGACGGCGGCACGTATCGGTTCGCCAGTGCCGCCAATCGCGATCTATTCACCAAGGCACCCGAGAAGTACGCCCCGCAGTACGGCGGCTACTGCGGCAATGGGGCGCCCTATAGCATCCTGCTCGGTGGTGGCGCGAGCGCCTACAAAATTGTCGACGGGCGACTGTTCATGTTCAGCGGTCCGGACTCGCTGAAATATTGGGAGATGGACGAGAAGAAAAATCTCGAGCTGGGCGATGGCTACTGGAAGACTGAAATGAGCAATATTTCGAGCGCGTTCTTCCACTCCTATTGGCGCATCGCTTTCAAAGTCCCGCACTACAAGACCGGCAAAGACTTGGAAGCAGAGTGGCAGGCACGCCAGGCGAAGAAGAGCTAGTGGCGGGTCAAGCGATGAATGTCGACATCGACGATACCTGGGATGCCGGGGACATGGGGTGCGGCGATCTGGTACTGCGCCTGCGTATGAAGCTTCGCGCCATGCCGGGGAAGACCTTGAAGGTGATCGCCACGGACGCCGGCGCACCCGCGGACCTGCCATCATTCTGTCGCATGACCGGTGATACGCTGCTGCATGTCGATCCGCCTACCCATAGCTACTGGATCAAGGCGCGCGGCTGAGGCGAGGTCGATTCGATGCACCCATTCGCACGTGATTCGAAGAGGAGTTGCCCATGTTGATCCCCAGTCCATCACGAACCCGCCGTACCGTGCTGTCGTGCGGTGCGTCGATTCGCGGTGCTTCATCCGGCGTCGCTTGCCTCGCACGCGGCAACGCCGAACGCAGTTAGTCGTCAACGTCAAAGGAGCAAGACCATGCCAGGCAAATTCGTGATCAGCCTCACCTGCGGTAAAGACAACACCGACAAGGCAACCGTCGCATTCGTCGTAGCCAACGCCGCGGTGGCGTCCGACAAGGACACCGTTGTCTTCCTGAATATCGAGGGCGTGCATCTGTCGCAGAAGGGCTATGCCGACAGCATCCACGAAGAAGGGTTCGCTCCGCTCAAGGAATTGATGACGAATTTCGTCAATGCAGGCGGCAAGATGTTCGTCTGCTCGCCCTGCTTCAAGAAAAGAAAACTCGACGAGAACAACCTGATCCCCGGTGCCGCCGTCGTGGGCGGCGCCAAGCTCGTGGAGTTCATGGCGGACGGCGCCCCAAGCCTGAGCTACTAAGGGAGGCGCCTCATGATCTCCCGCAGAAATTTCCTCGTCGGCACGGCGGGCCTGGCGAGCGTCGCCGCGCTTCGCCCAGTCGTCTCGCAAACCAAGAAGCTGCGCTTCGGTGTCGGGCCATTGCTGCCCAATCCCGAAGACACCAAGAAGGCCTATACGCCGGTTTTCGCGCATCTCGCCAAGAAGATCGGCGTGGACTTCGATCTGGTCGCGACGACCGACTGGGCAGGTATGGCGGTTGCAATGGGCTCGGGTCAATTGGATGTCGCATGGATGGGCCCATGGGGCTACATCATCGCGAACAATGCGACCGGCTGCCAGGCTGTTGCAACGGCCAAGTATGACGACAAGCCGATCTACTTCGCGATCATCATCGCGAGACCCGATCTGCCGGCCGCAAAGTTTCCCGATGACACCAAGGGGCGTTCCATTGCGTTCGCGGATGTCGGTTCTACCTCGGGTTGGTTGATTCCATCGTATTACGCCAAGGAAGTCTGGAAGATCGATCCGAAGACGTATTGGAAGTACAGCGAAGGGGCGACGCACGCAGCCAATGAGATCGCAGTAGGGGCGGGTCAGGTCGATATGGCGACCGATTTCGACCGGAATCGCAATGCGATGATCGCGAGCGGCCGTGTGAAGGCGGATTCCAACAAGATCATCTGGACCTCCGACCCGCTGCCGAACGATGCGATCACCATGGCTC